>NZ_CP045420.1:2620625-3249532 GCF_009363795.1 Palleronia sp. THAF1
CTTGATCCTGCCGATGTAGGGGCGGAAAGGATCGTCGCCAATTTCCGAAGGTTCTGTGCGCTTGCGGAAAGGAGGAATTCGGCGTTTGCGCCGCAAGGCCCTTGCAATCGGAGCTCTCCGAGGCCGAGGATGCGCTTGAGGTGGGCGAATAGGGTTCTGAACTGCCGTTTGCTGCGCCGTGGGCGGCCGGTAATTCTTCGGTAGCGCGGCCGGGCATCGTCCTGCTTCGGCCGCCCCTGCCCGACTTTCAACCGAAGAGCCTGTCAGCCATTACGCCGCCGGTTTGTCGTCTTCAAGATAATAGCGGATGTTGTCCTCGAAGGTCTCATCCGCCTCCAGCCCCAGCGACAGCGCCTTGTCGGCGCGTAGATCGAAGCGCCATCCTTTGACAATGGCCTGAATGTCGGGCTGGGCGTCCCATGTGATGCGCTCCGCCGGTTCCGGACCTGCAACGGCGGTCATGGCGTCGATCAGCTGGCGGACGGACCACATCTTGCCGGGCATGATCATGCATCGGTTCTGGCCCAGATCTTCGGCCCTCAGCTCGGCCCCCTTGATCAGGTTCTCCACGCATTTGCGGGGGGACAGGTAGTAGTGCAGGAAGTCGTCCTCGACCGGGCAGTTTGCGGGCTGGCCGTTCAGAGGTTCTCGCAGGATGGATGACATGAAGCTGGACGCCGCGCGGTTGGGCGCGCCCGGACGGACAGAGATCGTGGGCAGGCGGAAGCCGCGCCCGTCGATGTAGCCCTTGCGCGAATAGTCGTTGATCAGAAGTTCACCCACCGCCTTCTGCGCGCCGTAAGAGCCTTGGGGGTTCAGGAACGTGTGATCGGTGATCGGGTCCGGGACCTCTCCGCCGTAGACGGCCATCGACGACGTGAAGACCAACACTGGTTTGCTGCCCAGCGTGCGCAGGCGTTCCAGAACGTGAAGCGTGCCGACCATGTTGATCTGCCAGCCCGCGTCGAAATCCTCTTCCGCGTGGGCCGAAACGATGGCGGCCAGCAGGTAGATCACGTCCGCCTCTGCGGTGACGGTCTGCTCGACCGATGCGGGGTCGGCGATGTTGCAGGTGGTGGTCTGCACCTCGAAAGAGGCATCGACCGGCGTGGGGTCATTGATGTCGGCCAGCGTCAGCTTGGTGATGGGCTGGCCGCGAAGGGTGCCGCGTTCGGCCAGCTTTGCGGCCAGCTTCTGACCGATGACGCCACCGCCGCCGATGATGAGGATGTTCATATGCGTTCTTCCTTATCGTTTGTGTCTCTGGCTTTCGTCACAGCAGCCCCCGCCCCGCCAGATTGCGCATCAGGGCAGAGGTGCCGAAGGTCCACGGCGGGCAGTCGGGCGAGAGGCGGACGGTGTTGGTCAGCGTGCCGAGCGATGGCTCTGATATGCGCACAACGTCTCCAACATGGTGGGTAAAGCCCTGCCCTTGGCCGTCGCGGTCCTGCGTTGGGGCGAACATTGTGCCGCAGAACAGCATGACGCCGTCGGGGTATTGGTGGTGTGCGCCAAGGGTCTGGGCGACCAGATCGGCGGGATCGCGGCTGATCTGAGTCATCGACGACGCGCCGGTCATCTCGAACCCGTCGGTGCCGGTGACCGTCATCGTCAGTTCGGCGCGCCGCACATCGTCCAGCGAGAAGCCGTCGTCGAACAGGCGGATCGCGGGACCGATGGCGCCAGAGGCATTGTTGTCCTTGGCCTTGCCCAGCAGAAGGGCGGATCGCCCCTCCACGTCGCGCAGGTTCACGTCGTTACCCAATGTCGCGCCGACGATGCGACCGGCGGGGCTGACGGCCAGCACGACCTCGGGCTCGGGGTTGTTCCAGGTGGACACCGGATGCAGCCCCACCGCCGCGCCCCAGCCCACGGCGGACATGGGCTGGCCCTTGGTGAAGACCTCTGCGTCCGGGCCGATTCCGACTTCCAGGTATTGCGACCATAGCCCTTCGGCCATCAGAACGCGCTTGACCTCGTCGGCCTGCGCCGAGCCAGGGGTCAGGCCCGCAAGGCTGTCGCCGATGATGCGACCCACCTTGGCGCGGATGGCGGTGGCGCGGTCGGCGTCGCCCGCGGCCTGCTCTTCGATCACCCGTTCCACCATGGAGGCGGCGAATGTGACACCGCAGGCCTTGATCGCCTGCAGATCGTTGGGGGACAGCCAGCGCAGCGCGTCACCGGTGGCGTCGGGGGTGGATGCGTCGTGCAGGTCGGTGACGGCGCAGACGTCTTCGCCAGTTGCGGCGCGCGCGGCATTGGCCGGGTCGTCGGTGGCCAGCAGGTCAGCCATCGTCGGGTGCGCTTTACCGGTGATGTCGATCACGCGGTCGCCGTCGATCCGGACCAGCGCGGGGCCGATGCCGGGACGCCAGATGCGACCGACGAGGGTGGCGTTCGTGGTTTCGGGCAGCATGGGCGTTCCCCCTAGTTTGCGGCGGGCAGCATCTTGCCCGGATTAAGGATGTTATGCGGGTCGAAGCCCGCCTTGATCGCGCGCATGTACGCCAGCGCGGCGCCGTGTTCGGCGGCCATGAACTTCTGTTTGCCCAGCCCGATCCCGTGCTCTCCGCTGACCGTGCCTCCAAGGCGCAGGGCGGTTTCGGCAAGAGCGGTCGTGAACTTCTCGGCGCGGGCCATCTCGTCCGCGTCCTGCGGATCGACGCTGAGGCCCGCGTGAAAGTTGCCGTCGCCGACGTGGCCGACGATGGTGCTTGTCAGCGCCAGCCGTACCGCGTCCCGTTGGGCCTGCAACACCGCTTCGGCAAGGCGAGAGATCGGGACACAGACATCCGTGGGCCAGATATGCCCGCCCTTGCCCAACGCGGCGCTGGCGTAATGCGAGTCGTGGCGCATGGCCCAGAGCGCGTTGCGCTCTTCGGTGGTCTGCGCCGTCGCCCAGCCTTTCGCGCCGAAGTCTGCCGCGATCTCTTCGAACGTCACCGCCTGCGCCGCGACGCCGTCGGGCGTGCCGTGAAATTCAAGGAACAGATGCGGTTCTTCCGGCAAGCTGACGCCGGAGTAGGCGTTGAAGCCGCGCACCATCATCTCGTCTACCAGCTCGATCCGCGCCATGGGCAAGCCGGACTGGATCGTCAGGATCACGCAGTTCACCGCATCTTCCACTGAAGGAAAGCGGCAGGTGGCCGCGGTGATCACCTCTGGCGTGCCCTGCAGGCGCAGGGTCAGTTCGGTGATGATCCCCAGCGTCCCTTCGGAGCCGATCAGCAAGTGCGTCAGGTCATAGCCCGTGGATGATTTGCGCGCCCCGCTGCCGGTGCGAATGGTCGTGCCGTCGGCCATCACGGCTTCCAACGCCAAGACGTTCTCGCGCATCGTGCCATAGCGCACGGCGGTCGTGCCGCTGGCGCGGGTCGCCGCCATGCCACCGACGCTGGCATCCGCGCCGGGATCGACGGGGAAGAACAGGCCGGTGGCGCGCAGGTCTTCGTTCAGCCGCTTGCGGGTGATGCCCGGCTGGACGGTGGCGGTCAGGTCTTCGGGGTTCACGCGCAGAACAGAAGCCATCCGCGCCATATCAAGGCTGATGCCGCCTTTCGTGCAAAGGTGCTGCCCTTCCAGCGAAGACGCGGCGCCGTAGGGGACCACGGGGCAGCGTTCCTCATTACAGATCTTCAGGATGGCCGAGATTTCCTGTGTCGTTTGCGGGAAGGCCACGGCGTCGGGCGGGGTCGCGGGATAGTAGGTCTCGTTCTGGCCGTGCTGGTCGCACATAGCCTGACTGGTCGTCAGGCGCTCGCCCAGCAAATCGGCAACGCGGATAATGGCATTCGCGATGGTCATGCAGCGTTCCCGGATGCCGACCACAGCGCCAAAGCCACGACACCCAGCATCGACAGCGCCATCGCTATATTGATCGCCCGTTGCGTGCGCGGCGGCAGGTTCAGGCGGTGCAGCGACACGCCCGCCCAAAGCCACGCCAGATGCAAAGGTATCCAGATCGCGTTCAGGATCAGCGCCTTGGTGATCATTTCGAACAGAAAGCTGTCGGGCGCATAGTTGAACCCCAGGATCAGAGAACTGTTCACCGCGTAAGCCTTCGGGTTGATCGCCTGCAGCATCAGGCCGCCCAACACGCCGGGCGCTGTCTTTGCCTCCATGAACGAGATCTGCGCGCCTGCGAAGGCGATCCGCGCGGCCAGATACAGCAAGTAGCAAACCGATCCGATCAGCAACAACGTGCGCAGCCACGGCACCGACAGGATGATCGCGGCAAGGCCTGTCATCACCGACAGCATCACAAGGTTCGTGCCGATGAACAGGCCCAGAACGTACCGCAGCGACGGGCGGAAGCCGTAGGCCGCGCCGAAGCCCGCGGTCGTCATCACGCCCGGTCCCGGCGTGATAATCAGGAAGAAAACGGCTGCGGCGAAGGTCAGCATGGGGCGAACGCGCCCCGCGCGGTGCTGGTGTCGAACGACGCTGTCACGGCAAGCCTCCCTCCCTTCCCCAGAGCGACGATTGCATTGCCCTCAGGATGGTATACCATTTCGATCAAGCCGGGTTGACCGGGCAATGTCAATGGCCTGCGCCGGATCGGATGGCATCGCGGCAGGGCGACAAACGGGGGGACTACCATGAGCGATAAACCAACAATCGGGTTCATCGGCGTCGGCTTGATGGGGCACGGGATGGCCAAGAACATCCTGCAGGGCGGCTATGCCCTTGTCATCAAGGGCAACCGCAATCGCGGCCCGGTGGACAGCCTGCTGGGCATGGGCGCGACAGAGGTGACGACCGCGCGCGAGATGGCCGAGCGGTGCGATATCATCCACCTGTGCCTGTCGAACTCGCCGCAAGTCGAGGCCATCATTCGCGGCCCGGACGGCATCCTTGCGGGCGCGCGCGAGGGGCTGATCGTGGTGGACACGACGACCGCCGATCCAACCTCGACCATGGCGCTGGCCAAAGAGATGGCCGCCAAGGGGGTTCACATGGTAGACGCACCGCTGGGCCGGACACCGAAAGAGGCAGAGGAAGGCAAGCTGGACGCCATGGTCGGCGCGTCGGACGAGGCCTTCGCCAAGGTGAAACCGGTGCTGGAATGCTGGACCGGATCGATCAACCACCTTGGGCCGGTAGGATCGGGCCACAAGATGAAGCTGATCATGAACTTCATGTCGATGTCCTATGCCGCGATCTACTCCGAGGCGCTGAGCATCGCGGTGAAGTCCGACCTGACGCCCCAATCGGTGCGCGACGTCATGGGCCCGTCCCGCATGGGTTGCGGTTTCTTCGACACGTTCTTTTCAGCAACCGTCGGCGGCGATCCGAACGCCCACAAGTTCGCCATCGCGAATGCCGCGAAGGACGTACGCTACGTGGCCAACATGGCGATGGCGGCGGGCGTGATGAACCCGATGGGCGCGGCGGTGCGCAACTACTTCGACCAAGCGGAAGCGGCGGGCAAGGGACAGGACTACGTGCCGACCATCGCCAACCACATCGCCGAGCTAAACGGCTGCGACCTGCCGAGGGCGGTGAAGAAGGGGGAGGAGTAGGGATTAGAGGGGTTGGTGGGGATGCGGCGTGATTGGGTCGCACCGTGTCGGGAATGACGGCTTTGAGTTCTCTAGCAGAGCCAAGAAAGATAACGGTATTTGACACGAACTCTTATTTGCCCGAGCAACAGTTTAATAAAGGCATGTGCGAGGCATTGAACGCTATATGGAACTATCAGAAAGTACAATCGCAACCTTTATGGAGTTCGGCGAGCGCTTCAATCTTCTTGCCCAACAAGAGATATATGAAGACGGTGCAATTTGCGTCTTCTATGATCGGCAAGCTGGTTTAGACGAAGACATATGGATGTGCTTCAACAATATTGATGAAATCTCTTATAGCGCAGGCAAATTTTTCGGTGGAAGCGCCTTTCCATGTCCGGACGCGCTAAATGATTTTACCGAGAGTATTAACGGTATCCTATCCGGCAGGCATCAAATCCGTTACGGCTGGTTTGGATCAGTTCTTGAAGAAAAAGTTGGTGAGACATGGAAGATCAGGGGAAGGTACTCAAGTCCACACTGGAACGGTTTTCGGTTCCGAACTTTCGCAAATAAACCGCTAGAAGGAAGCTATTGACCGCAAGAAATTTTTGGCATTTCCGCGACATCAGGTTCCAGGATTTCGCCAGTATTGGTGCCATGCGCGTGCCATGGCTTTTGTCGCTCCCCCCCCTACTCCACGATCTTCGCCGTTCCGTCGGCCAGCATCGCTTCCACCGCTGGCATCTCGCAGAAGCCGTCTTGGACCTTCGCGTCCAGCGTGTCTTCCAGTTCCTGAATGGCTGCCAGCTGCGCGATGACCGCGTCGATCTGGGCGTAGGGGACGACGACGACGCCGTCGCGGTCGGCGACGATGATGTCTCCGGTCTCGACCTGCCGCCCGCCGACGACCGCGCCGAAGCCGACCTTGCCGGGGCCGTTGGAGTAGGGGGAATTGGGGCTAAGGCCTGCGCACCACGCGGGCAGACCGGCGGCGACGATGCCGGGGTAGTCGCGCATCTGGCCGTCGGTCACGAAGGCCGCGACGCCCTTGTTCTTCATCATCCCGCAGAAGCGGTCTCCGGCGGCCGAGCAGTTCTTGTGGCCGTGCACGGCAGAGACGATGATGTCGCCCGGCTCTGCGATATGCAGCGCGCCCATGGTGGCCAGGATCTCTGCCGGCCCGTTGTCGGCCACCAGCGCGGGGCCGTGGGCGTGGGTGGGCAGGTCAAGGCCGCCGCCGATGGGCTGGATAGACGCGTCGAGCGCACCTTGTCCGCCCATCGCGTCGCATAGGAAACCGGTGGGAATGTCCTTGAACGCGCCCACCTGTTCAGCACTGGGGCGGCGGATGGTGGCGCGGATTTGCAGCTTTGGCGGCTCTTTGATCATGGGGTGTCCTTCGTGGTTCAGGTCAAGAGGAATTGCATCAGATACAACGCGCCCATCCCCGCCACGATGGCCCAGATCACGCCGAAGCGCAGACCTGCCACGAAGGCCGCGACGGCGGCGATCATGCGGATGGGATCGGGGGTGCCGCCCGTCGCTTCTGGCCACACGACCAGCGGCACGAAAAGCGCCGGGAAGACCGCGACACCGACATAGCGCAGGTAAAGCAGCGCCCAGTCGGGCAGCCTGCGTCCGCCCAGAAGGCCAAGGAACGAAAATCGGATCAGGAAGGTGCCAAGGCCCAGCAGCAGGGTCAGCACCCAGAAAGAGGTCGTGTCGATCATGCGCTCGCCCTCGCGCGGCGTTTCACGAACAACTCGGCTTGCCCGCCTGCCAAAATGCCGAGCAATGCCGCGACCATCAGGCCCAGCGACCACGGCACCCACGCAAAGGCCAGGGCAGAGACGCCCGCCACCAATGCCGTGACGATATGCGGGCCGGACCGCAAAAGGGGCGCCGTCAGCGCGATGAAGCAGATCGGCACCGCGAAATCGAGGCCGAAGGACGCCGGGATCGCCTGCCCCACCAGCGCGCCGACAAGCGTGAAGCCGTACCAGAACGGGCAGATCAGCATCATGCATCCGAAGTAGTAGGCGACCTTGGACGCGGGCGTCATCTCTGGCCGATCCTCATAGGTGCGGTAGGCGACGGCGAAGGCCTGATCGACCATGAGGTAGGCCATCAGCGCGCGAATGCTCAGGCGGGCGTGACCGATATGCGGAACCAGAGCGGCGGAATACATCGCCATGCGCAGGTTCACCGCCAGCGCCGTCAGCAGCGCGATGAAGACGGGCGCTTGGTCCTGCAGCAGCGCCAGCGCGGTGAACTGAGATGCGCCCGCGATCACCAGGACCGACATCGACATCGTCTGCAGGACGTCCAGCCCCGCATCCCGCGCCACCACGCCGAACAGCAGCGAGTAGGGCACCACGATCAGCGTGAACGGCGCGCAGTCGCGGTAGCCCTGCCAGAAAGCGCGGGCCTGGGTCATTCCACCTGTGCTGCGCGCTGGACCAACCGCACATAGGTCAGACCCGCGGCGTTCGCCTTGCACCGGGCACCTTGCCGCTGGATGACCTCACCCGTGTCGCGGCCCACGGCGCGCGACAGCTCCTCAAGACGGTCGCATTGCAGCAAGGCCGATAGAACATCGTACTTCGTTTCGATCCGCGCGATGGTCGCGATCTCTTCGGATGCGCCCTCGGTCAGGCGGGCGATACGCTCGGCGATACCCGCGTTGAACGTGGCTGCCTCCTTCGTGAAGCACAGCGTGGCCACGGCGGGTGTTTCCGGATCGGTCGCATCGCAGGTGGCCAGTGCGTCGGTAATACAGGCACCGGGCGTTTCGCTTTCGGCGATGCAGGCGTCTACCGCAGCGATATCGACCTGCGCCATCGCTGGCGCGGCCACTGCAAGACAGGCAACAGAGAGAAGCAGGCGGATTGTCACAGAAGGATCTCCCTGAACGCACGACCATCTCGGCCCTTGCATTTGGTATACCATTTAAGGAAGCTGTGCCAAGGCCGTCCGTTGGCCGAAAGGGGATCAGATGACAGATACGCGCGCCAACAAACGCTTCCGCTCGCAAGAGTGGTTCGACAACCCGAACAATCCGGGCATGACAGCCCTGTATGTCGAGCGCTATCAGAACAGCGAATACACGCGCGAAGAGTTGCAGGGCGGGCGCCCGATCATCGGCATCGCGCAGACCGGCAGCGATCTGGCGCCCTGTAATAAGATTCATGTCTTCCTCATGGACCGGATCAAGGCGGGCATCCGCGAGGCAGGCGGCGTTCCGATGGAATTCCCGGTTCATCCCATTCAAGAAACCGGCAAGCGCCCCACCGCCGCATTGGACCGCAATCTGGCTTATCTGAGCCTCGTCGAAGTGCTGCACGGCTATCCGATCGATGGCGTCGTGCTGACCACTGGCTGTGACAAGACCACCCCTGCCATGCTGATGGGCGCGGCCACCGTGGACCTGCCCGCCATCGCGCTGAACGGCGGGCCGATGCTGGACGGTTGGTGGCAGGGCAAGCGCGCGGGCTCTGGCACGATCGTCTGGGAAAGCCGCCGCCTGCTGGCCGAAGGCAAGATCGACTACGAAGAATTCATGAGCCGCGTGTGTTCGTCGGCCCCCTCGCTGGGTCATTGCAACACCATGGGCACCGCCAGCACGATGAACGCAATGGCAGAGGCCTTGGGTATGACCCTGACCGGCAACGCCGCGATTCCCGCGCCTTTCCGTGAGCGGATGGCAATGGCCTACCAGACAGGACAGCGCATCGTTCAGATGGTCCTGGACGATCTGAAGCCGTCCGACATCATGACGCGTGAAGCCTTCGAGAACGCCATCGTCGTAAATGCTGCCATCGGCGGGTCCACCAACGCACCGCCGCATCTGCAGGCCGTCGCGCGCCACATCGGGGTCGAGCTGGATGTGAAGGATTGGGAAACCATCGGCTTCGACGTGCCGCTTCTCGTCAACATGCAGCCCGCCGGCGAATACTTGGGCGAATCCTTCTACCGCGCGGGTGGTGTACCTGCGCTGATGGGGGAACTCCTGAAGGCCGGTCGCTTGCACGAAGACGCAATGACCGCCACCGGCGCGCGGGTGTTGGAAAACCTGACCGGCTGGCGCAGCCGGGACGAGGACGTGATCAAGCCATACGACGCGCCCATGCGCCCCAATGCGGGCTTCAAGGTGCTGTCGGGAAACCTGTTCGATAGCGCCTTGATGAAAACCAGCGTGATCTCTGACGACTTCCGCAAGCGATTCCTGTCAGAGCCGGGGAACGAGGGCGTCTACGAGGCCCGCGCCATCGTGTTCGAGGGGCCGGAAGACTACCACGACCGCCTGAACGATCCCGCGTTGGAGATCGACGACCGCTCCATCCTGTTCATCCGCGGCGTGGGCTGCGTCGGCTACCCCGGCAGTGCAGAGGTGGTGAACATGCAGCCGCCCGACGCGCTGATCCGGGCGGGCGTGAACCACCTGCCCACCGTAGGCGACGGGCGACAATCGGGTACGTCGGAAAGCCCGTCGATCCTGAACGCCTCGCCGGAAGCTGTCGTGGGCGGGGGGCTGGCCTATCTGCGCACCGGCGACCGCGTGCGGCTGGACCTGAACGCCAGCCGGATGGACGCGCTGGTGCCAGAGGACGAATGGCAGGCCCGCATCGACGCGTGGGAGCCGCCCGTGTTGCACCACCAGACCCCGTGGCAAGAGATCTACCGCACGCATGTGGGACAACTGTCCACCGGCGGCTGTCTGGAACTGGCGACCGCCTACCAGAAGGTCGGCCGTGACCTGCCGCGCGACAATCATTGAACGAAGGCGAGACAGCATGAGCAAGACCATCATCATCACCGGCGCGGGCGGCGGCATCGGCAAGGCGACCGCCGACGCGTTCCTAGACGCAGGCTGGCGCGTCGGCTTCGTGGGACGCACGCCCGAAAAAGTGGAAGAAGCGGCAGGCGGACGCGATGGCGCGCTGCCCCTGCCCTGCGATGTGACGAACGAGGCAGAGGTGTCGGACGCCTTCACCAAGGCGCAGAACCAGTGGGGCCGGATCGACGCGATCTTCAACAACGCGGGCGTGTCGATGCCGTCCGAGACCATCGACGAGATCGACGTGGACGCATGGCGCAACCTGATCGATATCAACGTCACCGGCAGCTTCATCTGCGCGAAAGTCGCTTTTGGATGCATGCGCGCGCAAAACCCGCAGGGCGGGCGCATCATCAACAACGGCTCTATCTCGTCCGACGTGCCGCGCTGGGGTTCGGCGGCCTACACCGCGTCCAAGCACGCGATCACGGGGCTCACACGGTCGATCAGTCTGGATGGTCGCGCGTTCTCTATCGCGTGCGGCCAGATCGACATCGGCAACGCGCTGACCGACATGGCGCGCAAGATGACCAAGGGCGTGCCGCAGGCCGACGGATCCATCGCGGTCGAGCCTGTGATGGACGTGTCGCATGTGGCGAACTCGGTCCTGCACATGGCCAGCCTGCCACTGGACGCGAACGTGCAGTTCATGACCGTGATGGCAACCAACATGCCCTATATCGGGCGCGGCTGAACAGAGTTACGCGGGCGCCTTCTGGCGCTCGCGGTTCCAGATATACAGGCCAGAGGCGATGATGATCAGCCCGCCGGCCAGCGTCCAGATCGTTGGATAAGTTGCAAAGACAAGGATGCCCGCTACCGCCGCAAGAAAGATCTGGCTGTAGACCATCGGCGCAAGGATCGACGCATCGGCCCAGCGATGTGCAACGGTGGCAAGGATATGCCCCATCATGCCGAACCCGCCGATCAGAAACATGATCAGCCACTGCAGGCCGTTTTCGGGCCAGACCCACACAGCCCACGCGAACGGCGCCAGGGCGACCGACGCCAGCCCTGACGACCACACCTGCTGGGTCGCGTTAGTCTCTATCCCAGCCAGCATCCGCGTCATGATGAAATAAAGCGACGCGATAATCAGCGCAGCTAGCGAGAAGAACATCGCCGGGTGGAACTCTGTCCCCCACGGCTGGATCACCACGAGCACACCCAGGAACCCCACGCAGACCGCCACGATCCGACGCAATCCCACGCGCTCTCCCAAGATCGGGATGGCCAGCAGCGTGACCACGATGGGACCGGCGAACATGATGGTCGTGGTGACGGTGATCGGCAGCGATTGCAGCGCGAAGAAGTTGCAGATTGTCGATCCGAACAGGAACAGCGACCGCAGGGCCTGCCGGAACGGCGCTTCGGAATGGAAGATCAGGCGCCGTTCCTGCGGCAGATACAGGATCATCGCATAGGCGAAGTGCCCGAAGTAGCGCACGAAAACGACCTGCATGACGGGTAGCCCCGCCAGCACCAGCCACTTGGCAGAGGTGTCGATACAGGTGAAGAAGACGACCGCGAAGAACATGGTCAGCACGCCTGCCTTGGCGCGGTCTTCTCTGGGAATGGGGGTGCTCATGGGCGTATCGCGATCAGATCGTCATTCCGCCATCAATGCAGACGCACTGCCCGGTCATGTAGCGGCTTTCGTCGCTGGACAGGTAGACGACCAGATCGGCGATCTCTTGCGCCTGACCAATGCGGCCCATGGGCTGACGGGCAACGAAGGCGGTCATTGCGGCATCGTAGTCTCCGCTCGCGCGCAGACGTTCATGCAGGCTAGGACTGTCCACCGTGCCCGGCGCGATGGCATTGCAGCGGATGCCCTGCCCCACGAAATCGGCGGCGACCTGCTTGGTCAGCCCGATCGTGGCGGCCTTTGACGTGCCGTAGATGAACCGGTTCGGCAGGCCCATGACGGAAGAACACACCGATGCGATGTTCACGATGGCCCCATGCCCCCGGTCTATCATCCCCGGCAGCGCCGCCTGAATCGCCTGCATATGGGGGCGGACATTCAGGTTCATTGCCGTGTCGAAGTCCTGATCGGTGGCCTCAAGGATCGTGCCCGCATGGACGATACCGGAACAGTTCACCAGAATATCGGGAGCGGTGTCGTGCACCGCCTGCGTCAGCGCCACCTTGTCGGTCACGTCAAGCGCGAAGGCATGGGCGGCCTTGAGCCCCTTCAGCAAATCACCATTCAGGTCGGTCGCCGTCACCGACGCCCCTTCACGGATCAGCGCCTCTGCCGTCGCGCGCCCGATGCCTTGCCCAGCGGCTGTGATGAAGGCGGTCTTGCCCTGTAATCTCATTTCTTTTCCCCAAGATGGGCCTGCATCCAGTCCACCATCGCGGGCACCATCATATTACCCTCTCCGCCGTCGCGCGCTTCGCGCAGGGTGGCGTCGGCGGCCCCGGACATGCGGCTTTGCAGGCCAAGATCCTGCGCCATCTGGCGGTAGTAGCCCACGTCCTTCGCCGCGTTCGCGACCGAGAAGGCCAAATCGACCTGACCGTCCACCGCATAGTTGCGGATGAAGCCCATCATGCCCGAATGGTTCGGCCCCGCCGCCATGACGTCATACAGCGCCTGCCGCTCGATGCCCGACGTGTCGGCGACCGCGAACGCCTCTGCCATGGCGCAGGCGGTGGTCATGGCGAAGTAGTTGTTGATCAACTTGATCGTGTGGCCGTTGCCCAGCGCACCAAGGTGGAAGACGTTTTCGCCCAACACGTCGAGCACCGGTTTGACCCGAGCGTAGGCGTCCGCATCTCCCGCGCACATGATGTTCAGCTGGCCGTCCTTGGCGTGCGCTGGCGTGCGGCCCAGCGGCGCGTCGAGGTACGTTGCCCCCTTCTCTGCCAGCGCCGCGCCGATCTTCTTGGTGGACTCGGGCAGCGAGGTGCCAAAGTCGATCACGACCTGCCCCTGTTTCGCGCCCGCCAGTACACCGTTGTCACCGTAGACGCGGCTTTCGACCTGATCAGAGGTGCCGACGCAGAGCATCACGATATCCGCGCTTTCGGCCAACGCCTTGGCGCTTTCCGCCTCGGTCCCGCCGCGCGAGATGGCTTCCTCCACACCCGTACGGTCGCGGTTGCCCAGAACAGTCACAGCATAGCCTGCGCCCTGCAGGCATTCGACCATCGCCCGGCCCATGAGGCCAAGGCCAATGAAGCCTATCGTCGGTGTCGTCATCGTTTTCCCCTTCGTTTCATACGCCAGTATAATCGCCGGGCACCTGCCCCGCGCGCACAGGCCTGCCCTGTTGTGCGGACAAGGCGGCTGCCAGCGTCATCTCCAACGCCTTCATGCCATCCGCGCCCGTACACAGCACGTCGTCTTCTGCTCCACCGACCACGCCGGCGAAACGGGTGATCTGTTCCAGCAGCGGATCGACCGTGTCGCAATGCGGGCCATCGCGGCGCGTCAGCGGCTTGGACCACTCGACCTCTCCGGGATCGGAGCGGCCCCAGAAGGTCAGCGATGGAAACTCCAGCGAGCCCAGCGTGCCGACGAACCGCAGGTAATCCTGCCCCGATGGCGCGATGGCCGGATTCTCGGCGGTCGCGGACTCAAACGACCAAGGTGACGCGCCCGCGTCGGAAATCAGGAACGAGCCCAAAGCGCCGCTTTCGAACCGCAAGGCGAGGGCGGAAGTATCCTCGACCATCAGCCCGCGCCGCGCGTTGGATGTCAGCGCGGTGATCTCATCGATTTCGCCAAGGAAGAAACGCAGGAGGTCCAACTCATGCGTCAGGTTGGTCAGCAGTGGGCCAGCGCCGGGAAGGCGCCGCCATTGTGCGTCGTAATAGGTGTCGTGTTTGCGCAGGGACCACATGCCCTGAACGCCGACGACATCGCCGATCTGCGTCAAGGCCTCGCGCGTGGCGCGCGAAAACGGATGGCAGCGGCGGTGGTGGCCGGTGAATAGCGGGACGCCCCTGTCGGCGGCGCGAGTCACGATATCCGTCGCCTGATCCATCGTCCCGGCGACAGGCTTTTCGACGATCACCGGCCAGCCCCGGTCGATGCATGCCAACGCAGAGGCATGGTGGTCCTGCGTCGGCGTGGCGAGGATCGCGGCGCGCGTCTCGTCGGGTACGTCATCCAACGTCGCGACCGCGTTCAGCCCCATGGACCGCAGTTCGGCCCGCCGCGCAGCCACCGGCTCGACCACCGCCGCGATGCGGGTCGCCGCACATTCCTGCGCCACCTGCACATGCCGCATCCCGATGGAACCTGCGCCGATGATGACGACCGGCAGTTGGCTCACATCACGGCCCCGACCTGCCACGGCACGAATTCGTAGTCGCCAAGGCCTTGCGCTTCGGACTTCGAGGCTTCGCCCGATGCCATGCGCAACCACATCTCGTAGATCTCGCGGCCCACCTCTTCGACGCTGGCGCCGTGCGACAGGATGGTGCCCGCGTTCACGTCCATGTCCGATGTCAGGCGCTGGAACATCTGCGTGTTGGTGGCGACCTTCATCGTCGGCGCGGGCTTAGAGCCGAAGGCCGATCCCCGCCCGGTGGTGAAGCAGACAAGATTGCAGCCACTGGCGATCTGGCCGGTGACGCTGGCCGGGTCGTAGCCGGGGCTGTCCATGAAGGTGAAGCCACGGGTGGTGACGGGTTCGGCGTATTTGAACACGCCGGTCAGGGGGGTCGTGCCGCCCTTGGCCGCAGCCCCAAGCGACTTCTCAAGAATCGTCGTCAGCCCGCCCGCCTTGTTTCCGGGGCTGGGGTTGTTGTCCATGTTGCCGCGATTGCGGCTGGTGTAGTCCTGCCACCACTCGATCAGGCCGATCAGTTTGTCGCCCACGGCGCGATCCGTCGCGCGGGCGGTCAGCAGGTGTTCGGCGCCGTAGATCTCTGGTGTTTCGGCCAGCACACCGGTGCCGCCCTGCGCCACCAGCAGATCGCAGGCATGACCGACCGCCGGGTTCGCGGTGATGCCCGACCACGCGTCAGAGCCGCCGCATTGCAGGGCGACCATCAGTTCAGAGGCTGGGCATTCCTCACGCTGCACATCATTAACCAGCGGCAGCATCGCCTCGATCTTCTTGATTCCCAATTCAACCGTGGTGCTCAGGCCGCCCACGTCCTGGATGTTCATTGCCTGAAACAGCGGGCCGGGGGTCAGGCCGTAGGCTTCGATCAGCCAGTCGATCTGCATCATCTCGCAGCCCAGACCCGCCATCAGCACGCCGCCCACGTTCGGGTTGCGCGCATAGCCCCAAAGGGTGCGTTGCAACAGCTCGAAGCCCGTGCCGTCCCCGCCCATGGCGCAGCCGGTGCCATGGACGAATGCGGCGACGCCGTCGACGTTGGGATAATCCGCCAGCTTGTCCGGCGTGAAGTGTCCTGCGATCATCCGGGCGGCGGTGGCCGAACAATTTACCGAGGTCAGAACGGCGATGTAGTTGCGCGTACCGACCCGTCCGTTGGACCGGCGATAGCCCTTGAAGGTGTCCCGCTGCGTGGCAGGCACGACCGGGCGCAGGTTGGTCGAGAATTCGTACTCCGTATCCACATTGCGGAACTCTAGGTTCTGTGTGTGAACGTGTGCGCCTTTCGCGATGTCTTCCGCTGCATAGCCGATGACCTGCGCGTATTTGTGGACGGGTTGGCCCTTGGCGATATCCACCGTCGCCATCTTGTGGCCGCGCGGGATCAGTTGGGTCGCCCCCTCCTGCCCCACTTCCAGCGGTGTGATCGCAGTGACGACGTTGTCTTCGGGGGACAGGCGGACAGTGTTCATGTGGGCAACTCGGTCAGGGGATCAGGCGCAGGCGGGGCTGTCGCTTTTCCAACGGTGGATCGGGATGTGTGGCTGACCGCCCAAGCGCAGGCGCGCATCGCGCCACATGTCCCGCCAAACCTGCCAATCGGTCAAAACACGTTCAGGATGCGCATGGGAGCGGGCGACGAACTCTGGGAAGTGCGACCGGCCCGTGGGTTGCCCGGTGACGTTGTAGCGTACATCGAAGGACCAGCGGAACCGGTCCGATGTATTGTCCAAAGAGGCATGCGGCGTCAGCGGATGGAAGATGACCGCGCCACCCGCCTTGACCGGAAGCGGCTGTGCTTTTTCCAGATCGAGGCAGCCGTCCGCGATGGCCGTCTGCTTCTTTGGGCAATGCGGATACATCTGCGGCTTGCCGGGGATCACCTGAAGGCAACCATTCTCCACAGTCGCATTGGAGATCGCCAGCCAAACCGTGACCATCTGCGTGCCGTCGCCGTCTGCGTGCGCGACGGCACGATCCTGATGCCAGTCGGTCGCCATGACATGGGCGCGGTTTTCAGAACCGTTCAGCGTCGGCGCAGGGGGCTTGAGGCGGACGTGCTGGATGGGATTTGATGTCAGTTCCGGCCCGATCAGCGACTCCACCAGATCCAGCAAGTGCGGCGCTGTTATCATGTCGAACACCGCAGGCCCGAAGTGGAACGGCGTATCCGGCGCGATGTCTCCGCCGGGCAACGAGATATCCATAGGCTGGAACCAGTCGCAGCCCGCGTCGTAGCTGGTCAGCAGCTTTTGCCAGAAGTCCATGTCGCCCGGCGGGGGCACCCGTCCTTCGGCGTGCCAACCGTCATACAAGGTGTCGAGCAGGTCTTCGTACTCGCGCTTCACACTGTTGAGGATCGGCATGGGCAGAACGTCAGGCACGACGATTACGCCGTTGGTGTTGAAGTCGTCGATCTGTTGCTGCGTCAGCATGGCGAAACTCCCTAGACTTTGACGGATTCCAGTTTGTCCCAATCGAACACCACCCCATGGCCGGGACGATCGGGCGCAATGGCGTGGCCGTCTTCGATCTGCAGCGGCGTCTCGACATAGTTTTCCAGCCCAAAGCCGTGCGCCTCCAGATACGAGCGGTTCGGACAGGCGGCGAGCAGGTGCACCGTGATGTCATGCGCGCCGTGGCTGGTGACGGGCAGGTGGAACGCCTCTGCCAGCCGCGCGATCTTCATGAAGGGCGTGACGCCACCGCAGTTGGTGACGTCCGGCTCTGGGAAGGTCACACCGCCTTCGATGGCTGTGCGGAATTCCCACAACGAGCGCAGGTTCTCACCCGCCGCGATTGGGATGCCGCCTTCTGTCAGGATGCGACGATGGCCGGCGGGGTCCTCTGGCGGGATGGGTTCCTCGAACCACGTCAGGTCGAATTCCGCGTAGGCCTTGGCCGCGCGCACGGCACCGTCGACGGTGAATTTCATGTTCGCGTCAGCCATCAAGGGCATGTCTGGCCCAAAAGCATCGCGCAGGGCGGCAAGCTTGGCCACATCCTCTCGCAGCAGATCCCGGCCCACCTTCATCTTGATGGCGCGGTGGCCCTTGGCGCGGTTTTCATGCGTCTGCTCGACCAACTCCGACGGCGTCAGGTGAATGTCGATCCCGCCAGCATAACAGGGCACCCGCGCGTCGAACCCACCCAACAGACGCCACAGGGGCAGATCCGCGCGTTTCGCCTTCAGATCCCACAGCGCCATATCCAGCGCCGAAAGCGCCAGCACCGTTGGCCCGCCACGTCCGCCGTAGTGGAAGGCCCACCATAGGTCCTTCCAGATCGCCTCGATCAGCGATGGATCGCGGCCGAGCACCAGCGGGGTCATCTCGCGGGCGAGAATGTCGGCGATGGCCCCGCCGTTCACACCGCAGGTAAAGGTATAGCCTACGCCCGTCGCCCCGTCGCTGTCGGTCACGCGGGCGGTGACGACCTCG
Organism: Palleronia sp. THAF1; assembly: GCF_009363795.1. NCBI lineage: Bacteria > Pseudomonadati > Pseudomonadota > Alphaproteobacteria > Rhodobacterales > Roseobacteraceae > Palleronia > Palleronia sp. THAF1. Next base: position 2,638,714 of record NZ_CP045420.1, read on the forward strand.
AACGCGGTCATCGTGCCGTGCATGCTGTCTTCCAGCGCCACTGGCAGCGGGATCAGGTAGTGGTCGGTCTTCACGCTGGCGATAGTGGTCATGGCGCGGTCCGCAAATTGCAAAAGGGGCGGAACGCGCCCGCCCCCTTGGGATGTCTAGAATGCCGGCCCTGCGATCACAGGAAGATCGACACGATGGGCGGCCAGATCAGCAGGACCGACAGTGCCACAAGTTGCAGCGCGATGAACGGCAGGAAGCCCCGGAAGATCGCCGTCAGCGTGATGTGCGGCGGTGCGACCGACTTCAGGTAGAACGCCGCAGGGCCGAAGGGTGGCGACAGGAAGCTGACCTGCATGTTCATGCAGAACACCACACCGAACCAGATTGCCACGTGACGCGGCTCCAACTCTCCGAAGATGCCGATTTCCGCTACGGGAAGTTTCAGCACGATGGGCAGGAACACCGGCATGATCAGCAACACGATGCCGACCCAGTCCATGAACATCCCCATGATCAGGAAGATCAGCATCATCACCAGGATGATCGACATGGTGGGCAGTTCCGCCGCGATGATCAGGTTGGCCACGTAGGTCGGACCGCCGGACAGGGTGTAGGCCGCTGCCAGCGCCGCCGCACCGATGGTCACCCAGATGATCGTGCCGGTGGATTTCAGCGTGCGGATCAAGCTGTCCCACACGATCTCGAACGTCATCTCGCCGCGGACAAGGCTGATGGTGAAGACGGCAACGACGCCCATGCCAGCGGCTTCCGTAATGCCGGTGATGCCCATGTAGATGGATCCCAGAACCACGCCGATGACGATGACGGGCGCGATCAGGCCCTTGCCCATGTCCCAGCCGGTGGCGACACGCTCTTTGCCGATGGCGAACATCGCGGCGAACAGCGCGCCGAAGAAGCCCGCGATCCAGGGCAGGTCGGACACCATGCCCAGCGCAATGGGGTCTTCGCCCGGTTGCAGGGTGTTCTGTCCGGTGACGGTGAAGAACAGTGCGCGCAGGAACAGCACGCCGGTGACCCACAGGCCGAACTTCGTCAGGAAGCCCAGAAACATCAGACCCTTTTCACGTCCGTGCGGCTCATCGGGGTCGATGGGCGGCAGCGGGGCCAGCGACGGGTTCACCCGCGTGCGGATAAGGATGTAGACGATGAAGAACGACGCCAGCATGAAGCCCGGCAGGAAGGACGCGGTGAATAGCGCCTTGATCGAGGTTTCGGTGACGAGGCCGTAGAAGATCAGAACGATGGACGGCGGGATCATCGTGCCCAAGGAACCAGACGCACAGATCGTGCCGATGGCAAGGTTCTGATCATAGCCCAGCCGCAACATCTGCGGCAGCGCGATCAGGCCCAGCAGCACGACTTCACCGCCGATGATGCCCGACATGGCGGCCATGATGACGGCCATGATCGAGGTCACGACAGCAATGCCGCCCCGCGTGCCCGACAGCCACACGTTCAGTGAAGAGTACATGTCCTTGGCGATGCCGGAGCGTTCCAGCAGGGCCGCCATGAAGATAAACAATGGAATTGATATCAGGACGTAGTTGGTCATCTGCCTGTAGACCGCCTGGCCCAGCACAGACATCGGCCCTGCCCCGAAGTCGCGGAATAGAAGTTCCGGACCGAACTTCATGATAAGAACGGCAACCGCCAGAAAGGCCGAAGCAAAGCCAAGCGGCATGCCGATGGCCAGCAGGAAGAACATCGCCAGTAGCAGGATGATGCTCAGCGTTCCGATGTCGGGGACCTTCATCCACGAGAGCATGCTCAGGAATTCCATTGTCACTTACCTCAGCGTCTTGCGGATGTTTTCGATCTCGACTTCGTCCATATCGTCGAGGGACAAATGCTCAGGGGCCTTGTTCCAGTCGGCGATGATGTTCGACAGCGCCTGCAGCGCAACGAGACAGATGATGATCAGGATGGCGCCCTTCAGGATGCCCGGAATGGGCGGATCCCACGCGGTGCCGAAGGTCTCCATTCGCAGGAAGCGGCGCATGGCGTCATCGTAGCCGCCCCAGACCATTGCAAAGGTGAAGAACCAGATCAGGAACAGCGAGATGATGTCCGAGACCTTCTGAAAGAAGCGGGGCATCATGTCGTAGATCACGTAGATGCGAATGTGGCTGCGCTGCTGCATGGCGTAAAGGCCCGCAAGCAGGAACACGAAGCTGGCCATGAAGAGAGACAGCTCGTTCGCCCAAAGCGTCGGGCGCGCGAAGACGTAGCGAGAGACGACCTCGTAGAACATGACCAAAACGGTCAAGGCGACAAGGATCATCGCGACCCGCGACAGGACGAGGGATATGATGTCGAACACGCCGTCGGGATGATACTCGATCGCGCCACGGCTGTCGGACAGGTAAAGCGACAGGGTCAGGACGGTGCCCAGTATCACGAACAGCATCAGCTGAACCATCGGGCGACCCTCGGGGCGGATCATCTCGTACATTCCGATGGAGTCTTCAGTCAGCAGGCGGTTGGCGATCAACCAAACGTACAGAACGGCGAAGACGGCGGAAAATCCGATTGCGGCCATGCGTATCGGCTTGCGCATCGGACCCAGCCAAAGGCTTTCCTGATTCATCCTGACAATCCCCCGAAGAAAGCGGGCCCGTTGGCGGCCCAAGGTAACGGCACATCTGGAGAACGCGGGCCCCGCAATGGGGGCCCGCGATAGACGAGCGAAGAGGCACGACCATCAGGCCACGCGTCGTCGTCCTTAGTCGATCAGACCAAGCTGGCTGAGGTAGGCTTTGTGGCTTTCGACCAGCGCCGCGGCTTCGGGGCTGCGGGTGGCCCAGTCATCCCAAGCGGCCTGAGCGGCAACGCGGAATTCCTTGCGGTCTTCGTCCGACCAGGCGTACAGCGTCACGCCCTGCTCTTGGAGTTCAGCGGCGGCTTCGGTGTTGGCCTTTTCGTTCGCCATGGCGATCTGGAAGGACAGCTTCTGCCACGCGGTCTCCATGATGCGGCGCTGCTGCTCGGTCAGGCCGTTCCACACGTCGAGGTTACAGGCCAGGTGATCCGACGGCATCGAGTGGAAGCCGGGGTACGTGGCGTGCTTGACGATGTCATACAGACCAAGGCCCACGTTGTTCGCCAGACCCGAAGCGTCGGCACCGTCGATGATGCCGGTTTCCAGCGCGGTGAAGATCTCGGTGAAGTCCATCACGATGGGCGAGGCGCCCAGCTTCTCGAAGATCTCGGTCTCCATGCCCGGGGGCGAACGGAACTTCCAGCCTTCCAGATCCTCGGGACCGGCCAGCGGCTTGGAGGACGAGAACGATTCCTGACCGTAGATGGCCCAGCCGATCAGCTGCATGTTCTGCGCGTTGTAAAGCTCTTGCGCAGCCTCCCAGCCACCGCCGTGATACAGCCAGCTATACTGCTGCCACGGGGTGTCGTAACCGCCCATGATGTCGCCGACAAACTGGAACGCGGGGTTCTTGCCGGTCTGGTAGGCACCGCCCGTCGCGTCGCAATCCACGATGCCGTTGATCGCGGCGTCGAAGGTCTCGGTCGTTGCGACGACAGAGGAAGAGTAGAACATCTCGATGGTGATATCGCCGCCGGACATGGTTTCGACGTCGTCGATCCACGTGGCCAACATCTTGCCGGTCGGGTGCTCGGTTGCGTAGTGCGTCTGGATGCGCAGGTTCACAGGCTCGGCCACTGCGGCACCTGCGACCAATGCGGTCGCACCAGCCATCATCAAAGCTGACTTCAAGTTCATGGTTATTCCTCCCTAAGCGGCTCTGCGTGGCCACCTGTCTTAAATTGATGCAGTCGAGTGCATCGCGACGAATGGTATACCATCCTGACAAAACCGTAGCGAACGAAATCTCGACACGCAACGTTTTTTGGTATACCAGATTTGAACTTTCGTTGTTCTGTTCTAAGCAGCCGAAACGAAGGTAGCTGAACAGTCAGAACAGGCCGAATGTCGAAAGAATCGCTTGCCGAACACATCGCCAACGGACTTCGGCGCGACATCCTTCGGGGCAAGCTGTCGCCCGGCAAGCCGGTGAAGGAACGCGACATCGCGGCGGATATCGGCGTCAGCCGCACCCCCATCCGCGAAGCGATCCGCATCCTGTCGAAGGAAGGTCTGGTCGAGCTGCGACCCTCTCGCAGTCCCATTGTCGCGATCTCTGATTTCACCGAAATCTCGGACCAGACAGAGGTGCTGATCGCGCTGGAAAAGCTGTCTGGCGAGCTGGCCTGTAACAATGCCACCGACCGTCAGATCGAACAGTTGGCCAAGATCACAGCCAATATGTCCGACAACTTCGACACTGCCGATCCACTGGACATGTTCGAAACCGACATGTCCTTCCATACCGCCATCGCGGTCGCCTCTGGCAATCATGCGCTGGCCGAAACTCACGGGACATTCCTGCGCCGCCTGTGGCGCGCGCGCTATCTTGCTGCCAGCAAGCGCCGCAATCGCGACCGGGTGGTCAACGAGCACACGTTGATCCTGAATGCCTTGCGCGCACGGGATGCAAGCGCCGTCCGGGACGCGATCGACAACCACCTGTGGCACCTTGCGGACGATATACGCGCCGCCATGGAGCACGAAGCAACCGCACACGAATATAGGGAAGACAACGATGAAGCTTTTGCGATTCGGACCGAAGGGACAGGAAAAACCGGGCATGCTGGACGCTGACGGCAACGTCCGCGATCTGTCCGGCAAGGTTGCTGAATTCGCGGGTGACGGCGTGTCGCTGGACGCCTTGGATGCGATCCGCGCGCTGGACGTGGACCGCCTGCCGGTCGTCGCGGAACCGGGCCGCATCGGCAGCCCGCTGGCGTCTGTTCCGAACTTCTTCTGCATCGGCCTGAACTACGCCCTGCACGCGAAGGAAAGCGGCGCGGACGCGCCATCGGAACCCATCGTCTTTTCCAAGGCGACATCGGCGCTGTCCGGACCGTTCGATCCGGTCGTCATCCCGCGCACCTCCGAGAAGAGCGACTGGGAAGTCGAGCTGGGTGTCGTGATCGGCAAGCCGACCCTGTATGTCAGCGAGGATGACGCGCTGGATCACATCGCGGGCTACTGCACCATCAACGACGTGTCCGAGCGCGCCTTCCAGATCGAGCGTCTGGGCCAATGGATCAAGGGCAAGTCAGCCCCCACCTTCGGTCCCGTCGGCCCCTATCTGGTGACGGCGGACGAGGTTGGCGATCCGCAGAACCTGCGCGTATCTCTCGACCTGAACGGAGAGACCGTTCAGGACTCCAACACCAGCGACATGATCTTCAGCGTGCGCCAGATCGTAAGCTACATGAGCCAGTTCATGCAGCTGATGCCCGGTGACATCATCGCCACCGGCACGCCGTCGGGCGTCGGCCTCGGCATGTCGCCGCAGCGCTTCCTGAAGCCTGGCGACGTGATGGAGATCGAGGTTCACGGGCTGGGCCGTCAGCGGCAGGAAACCGTCGCCGCAGAGTGACCCCGAACCTCAACGCCTATCTCTACTTCGAGGCCGTCGCGCGGCGCGGGACCATCACCCGCGCCGCCGAGGAGCTTTCGGTCTCGCCGTCCGCCGTCAGCCAGCAGGTCAAGCTGCTGGAGCAACGTCTGGGCATCAAGCTGTTCCGCCGCGAGGGCCGCGCCCTGTCGCTGACGTTGGAGGGCGAGCAGCTTTACCAATCCTCGACCACCGCCTTGCGCTTACTTCGCGACGCCGGGCGGCACCTTGGCAAGACGCGCGAGACGCATCGCCTGAACCTGCGCGTGACGCCCAGTTTCGGGGTGCGCTGGCTGGGGCCGCGTCTGGCTGATTTCGTGGCGCGCCATCCCGATTGGGATCTGCGCATCGACGCCGCCCCCGATCCCACTGATTTCGAGCGTGAGATCATGGATCTGGATATTCGCTACGGCGCGGGCGACTGGCAGGGACTGCACGCGCAGGACGTGGTGCCTGACCATGTGCTACCGCTGTGCAGCCCGGATTATCTGGCAGAACTGAAGAGCGATGCAGGTCCCGCCATGATGCTGGATCAGGCCCGCCTGATCGACAGCGCGCGGGCCGTTTGCCAGTGGGACTTCTGGCTTCTGCAAAACGGCATTCAGACGCAGGCCAACCGCAAGTCGATCCTCATGGACCGCTCATCCATGGCGCTGCAATTGGCGCTGGACGGGGCGGGGATCGTGCTGGAATCACTGGCGCTGGCGCTGCCGGAAGTGACCGAGGGGCGACTGGTCCCTGTGCTGTCCGATGTGCCGGTGCTCAGCTTCCCCTCCTACCGCGCCATCTGCCCTGCCCGGAACCTGAACCGCCGTGCTGTACGGCAGTTTTTGGGTTGGCTGGACGACGCCGTGGCCGAGCACGCGACGCAGGTGGACGCAGTGCTCAGGCGTCACGGGCTAACGGTTCAGACGCTTGGCTTCGACGGTAGTCAGTTGATCGCGCCCTAGTGGATCAGCGACCCGCCGTTCACGTCGATTTCCGAGCCGGTTACATAGGCCGACAGGTCCGAGGCCAGGAACAGCGCACAACCCGCAACGTCAGACGCTTCCCCGGCGCGCCCCATGGGGATGCCGGCCTTGATCTGCTCCATCATCTCGTCGGTCAACATTCCGCCGGTGATATCCGTCGCGATGAACCCCGGACAGATCGCGTTCGAGCGGATGCCATCGGGCGCCAATTCCCGCGCCATGGCCTTCGTCAGCCCCAGCACACCGGCCTTGGCCGCCGAATAATGCGGCCCGCCGAAGATGCCGCCACCGCGCTGCGCCGACACGGATGACATCTGCACCAGCTTGCCCGACTTACGCTCCCGCATGTGCGGGATGACGGCCTGGCTCATGTGCAGGGTGCCCAGCAGGTTCACGTCCAGCACCGCGTCGTAGTTCTCGTGGCTGATGTCCATAATCTTCAGCGGCTGGGTGATGCCTGCGTTGTTGACCAGAATGTCGATCTGGCCGAACGCCTCCAGCGCGGCAGCGACGGCGACGTCGCAGTCTTCCTTGCGGGTGACATCGCAGGCCAGACCGATGTGCTCGTCCCCGATATCGGCGGCGGCATCTTCGGCCTTCGCAGCATCTAGATCAAGGATCGCGATGCGTGCGCCGTGGGCCGCGAAGAGTTGCGCGGTCGCCTTGCCCAGGCCCCGCGGGCTGGCGGCCCCTGTGATGATGGCGGTCTGTCCGTCCAGAAGCTTCATTGTCGGTATCCTAATCCTTGTGAACGGGATGGCCGGTCAGCGCCTCATAGGCGCGGATCACGGCGCTGTCGTCTTCGCGGCCCAGGCCCATGCCGCTTGCGCCGATCATCATCTGGTAAGCGGCAGCGGCCAGCGGCACCGGCGCGCCGCTATCCCGCGCAGTTTGCACCACAAGACCCAGATCCTTGATGAAGATATCGACGGTTGACGTCGCTGTCGCGCCGGTCGTCATCATACGCGGCGCGCGATCATCCATCATCCAGCTTTGCCCGGCAGAACTGGACACGATGTCGAACAGCGTCTGCGGATCGCACCCGGCTTTCGCGCCGAAGGCCATCAGCTCGGCAGCGGCGACAAGATGCACCCCGGCGGCAAGCTGGTGAACGACCTTGTAAGTCGCGCCCAACCCGGCCTCATCCCCCAGCCGGTGAACCTTTTTCGAGATTGCAGCCAGCACCGTATCGGCCCGGTCGAATGCCACTTGCGGGCCGGACGCCATGATTGTCAGCCTCCCATCATCGGCCCCGACCTGACCGCCGGAAACGGGCGCGTCGAGCATCGTGTGACCCTGCTCGGCCAGCCTTGCAGCAATCGCCCGCGCCTCTGAAGGCGCCACGGTAGAAGACAAGATAACGACCGCACCCGGTGCCAAAGCGTCGGTGACGCCGGCGAACAGCGCCGCTTCGGCCTGCGCGGCGGTGGCGACCATGACCAGCAGCAGATCGCAGTCTGCGACGACGTGGGCAGCGTCCTCTCCGGTCGAGCCGCCCTCCTGTGCGAAGCGGGCGCGCGCACCCTCGGACAGGTCGAACCCGGCCAATGGAATGCCCGCCGCCATGATGTTGCGGGCCATGCCCTGACCCATCGCGCCCAGCCCGATCATCGCGGTCCCGGTCATTCTAAGCGTTCAACCATGACTTGATCGACGCGCAGATGCGCGGAACGGTGATCCCGTACTGATCGTGCAGCGTCGGCAGCGCGCCCGCGTCAAGAAACGCGTCCGGCAGGGCGATCTGGCGGAAGGGCACATGCACCTGCGCGCGCATCAACGCACCCGCGACGGCCTCTCCCAGCCCCCCGGTGATTGAGTGGTTCTCTGCCGCGACGACCAGCCGCCCGCCCTTGGCGGCCTCGGCGCAGATGGTTTCGGCGTCCAGCGGTTTGATCGTGGGCGAGTGCAGCACCGCGCAGGATATGCCGTCGTTGGCCAGCGCCTTCGCCGCATCCAAAGCGCGCATCGTCATGAACCCGGACGAGACGATCAGCACGTCCGTCCCGTCGACGATCATCTGTGCCTTCCCCAGTTTGAACCGATAGCCGTATTCGCCCAGCACGTTCGGCACCTTGCCCCGCAGAAGGCGCATGTAGACCGGGCCGGGCGTGTCGGCGATGGCGCGGGTCGCTTGGTCAATGTCCACCGCGTCGCAGGGGTCCAGCACCGTCAGGCCCGGCATCCCGCGCATGATCGCCAGATCCTCGGTCGCTTGGTGGCTGGGGCCGTAGCCGGTCGACAGACCGGGCAAAGCACAGCAAATCTTGACCGGCAGGTTTTCCTCGGCAATCGCCATGGCGATGAAATCATAGGCGCGGCGCGCCGCGAAGACGGCGTAGGTGGTGGCGAACGGCACGAAACCCTCGCGCGCCAGACCGGCGGCGGCGGACATCAACAGCGCCTCTGCCATGCCCATCTGGTAGAAACGGTCTGGATGCGCCTCGGCAAAGATGTGCAGATCGGTGTATTTCGACAGATCGGCGGACAGCCCGACGATATCGTCGCGCGTCTTCGCCAGATCGACCAGCGCGTGACCGAACGGCGCCGCCACCGTGTCGCGTCCTTCCGCGTCGAGCGAGGCGATCATCGCGCTGGTGGCGACGCGCTCTCCATCCGGGACCGAACGCGGCGTGTATTTCGACTTGCGACGAGAGGAGGCGGGGATGTTCACAGCGGCGTCTCCTGATCCAGATGGGCAATGGCCTTGGCCCATTCGTCGGCCTCGACCCGAATGAAATGGGTGCTCTCGCGGGTTTCCAGGAACGGCACGCCCTTGCACATCTTGGTGCGGCAGATGATGACGCGCGGCTGATCGCCCGGATGGTTGCGCGCGGCGTCGAAGGCGGCGACCAGCGCGTCCAGATCGTTGCCGTCAACCTCTTGCGCGTGCCAGCCGAACGCGGCCCATTTCGGGGCCTCTTCCGCGGTGGCCAGTGCGTCCAGCGTGGGGCCGTCCGCCTGCTGGTTGTTGAAATCGACGATGGCGATCAGGTTATCCAGCTTCCACTGCACGGCAGACATGACTGCCTCCCAGGTGGAGCCTTCGCCCAGCTCGCCATCCGACAGAAGGTTGTAGACGAAGGCGTCCGACGTCTTGTGCTTTAGCCCCAGCGCGGCCCCTACGGCGATGCCCAGACCGTGGCCCAACGAGCCGCCCGTGATCTCCATCCCCGGCGTGTAGGACGCCATGCCGGACATGGGCATACGGCTGTCGTCCATCCCGTAGGTCTCGATCTCGTCTTCGGGCAGGATGCCAGCCTCTAGCAGAGCCGCGTAGAGGGCAATCGCGTAGTGGCCGATGGACAGGTAGAAGCGGTCGCGCCCCTCCCATTCGGGATCATCGGCGCGGTAGGTCATCGCGTGGAAGTAGGACGTGGCAAGCACATCCGCGACGCCCAATGCCTGCCCGATATATCCCTGCCCCTGCACCTCTGCCATACGCAGGGCATACCGCCGGATCGCCCAGGCACGGCGCGCAAGGCTGACGTTGGATCCAGAAATGTCGCGTTGATCTGGCAAGACGGTCTCTCCCACGTCGCTATCGGGGAACAGTCGCTGCAAGTTACGGCCTGCGACAAGCGGGAAATCGTAAAGGACTGTTTAGCACAGCTTAACGACTGCGTTGGAAAACATGATGGTTCTCTGCCATCGCCCGCCGTTATCGTGGCTTGACCCCACTGGAAGGCGCACGCCATGAACCTGTCCGCAATGCTCGCCAAACGCACCGCCGAAGGCCGCCCCGTTCGCATCGGCCTGATCGGCGCGGGCAAGTTTGGCTCCATGATCCTGGCTCAAGCGCAGCACATCGACGGCTATCACATCGTGGGCATCGCCGATCTGGATCCGTCTAAGGCCAAGGCGTCGCTGGCGCGCGTCCATTGGAGCGCCGAACAGTACGCCGCCACGTCCTTGCAGGACGCCGTCGCATCGGGGGCCACCCACGTCACCGACGATGTGGGCGCCCTGTTCTCCAACGACCAGATCGAGGTTATCATCGAGGCCACCGGACACCCCATCGCCGGTGTGCGCCACGCGATGGCGGCCATCGACGCGGGCAAGCATGTGATCATGGTCAACGTCGAGGCCGACGTGATGTGCGGCCCGATCATCGCGGAACGGGCCCGCAAGGCGGGCGTGGTCTATTCCATGGCCTATGGCGACCAGCCTGCCGCCATGTGCGAGTTGGTGGACTGGGTCCACTCCTGCGGGTTCGAACTGGTATCGGCAGGCAAGGGCATGAACTTCTGCCCCGGCTACCGCTATTCCACGCCCGATACCGTCTGGGATTACTTCGACTTCAGCGAAGAACAGGTGAAATCGGGAGACTTCAATCCGAAGATGTACAACTCCTTCACCGACGGAACCAAGGCCGCCATCGAGATGGCCGCCGTGGCAAACGCAACGGGACTCGACTGTCCGTTCGACGGTCTGGCCTTCCCACCCTCTTCGCTGGATGATCTGGCCGAGGTGTTTAAACCCGCAAGCGAAGGCGGGCGGCTGGAAAAGAACGGTATCGTCGATATTGCGGCCTCCCGCGAGCCCGACGGACGCTTGGTCCCGAACAACATCCAGTACGGCATGTTCGTCACCTTCCGCGCGCCCAACGAATACACCCGCCAGTGCTTCGACCAATACGGACTGCTGACCGACGCATCCGGCTGGTACGGCAGCATGTGGCGACCGTTCCACCTGATCGGGCTGGAAACATCTGTCTCGGTCCTGTCGGCGGCGTTGCGGGGCGAACCCACGGGTACGTCGAACCGCTACCGCGGCGATGCGGTGGCCACGGCCAAGGGCGATTTCGCAGCGGGCGACATGCTGGACGGCGAAGGTGGCTTCAAGGTCTGGGCCAAGGCGATCCCCGCCAGCCGCGCCGTGGCGGAACGCGCTCTGCCCATCGGCCTTGCGCATCATGTTAAGTTGAAGCGTGACATCAAGCGCGACCAGATCGTGACGCTGGACGATGTGGAAGTGGCCGACGATCTGGATATCCACGCCTTGCGCGATGAACAGAACGCCCTGCTGGACAGCTGATATGGCAGACGTCCAGAAAATGGCCGACGCCATCCGCTTCCTTGCGATCGACGCTATCCTTAACGCGGGCGAGGGCCATCAGGGCGTGCCGCTGGGCATGGCCGAAATCGCGGCGACGCTGTATGCGCGCCACCTGAAAGCCGATCCCACCGATCCCCTTTGGCCCGATCGCGACCGGGTTCTGCTGTCGAACGGCCACGGGTCGATGCTGCTCTACGCGCTGTTGCATCTGTCGGGCTATGAGAAGGTCTCGCTGGACGCGCTGAAGTCCTTTCGCCAGTTGCACTCCGTCTGCGCGGGCCACCCCGAAATCGAGCAGGACGCAGGGATAGAGATCACGTCCGGCCTGCTGGGTCAGGGCATCGCTTGCGCCGTCGGCATGGCGGTGGCCGAAGAACGGCTGGCCGCCCGTTTCGGACGCGAGCTGGTGGATCACCGGACGTGGGCCTTCGTGGGTGACGGCTGTTTGCAGGAAGGGATGGGGCAAGAGGCGATCTCGCTCGCCGGGCATCTGCAACTGGGCCGCCTGACGTTTCTGTGGGACGACAATCAGATCACCGACGACGGCGATACCGCGCTGTCGATTTCTGAAGACGTCCCCGCCCGCTTCCGCGCGGCGCAGTGGCACGTGATCGAGGTGGACGGTCACGATATCGACGCGCTGGACGCGGCGATGGCTAAGGCGAAAGCCGATCCGCGCCCGTCGCTGCTGGCCTGTCGCACGACCATCGCGCGCGGGATCCCGCGCCTGCAGGGGAAACGCGGTGGGCATAGCGCGCCGCTGACCGCACAGGACGCCGAAGATGCACGCTCCGACCGCGATTGGCCCTACCCGGCGTTTCAGGTGCCGCAGCCTGTTTACCGAGACTGGCGTAACGCGCTGGCGTCCGGCACACAGGCCCATGCGGGCTGGTCCGCGCGGTTGGCCGCCAATCCCGACGCCGCCGAGTACACCCGCTGGATCAGCGGCACCCTGCTCGATGGCTGGACCGACGCCCTGCCCCGCACCAATGCGCCGCGCCCTACGATACAATCCTCTGGCGACGTCTGCGATGCACTGGCCGAAGCCTTGCCCGAAACCATCGTCCTTTGCGCCGATCTGGAAGCGCCCACGAACCACAAGCGCAGCCGCGCTGCCTTCACCCCCAACAGCCGCGCTGGCACCTATGTCCACTGCGGCGTGCGCGAGCATCTGATGGGCGCGATGACCTGCGGAATCGCGGCGCATGGCGGGTTGCGCCCGATCAATGTCACTTACCTTGCTTTCGCCGATTACGAGCGTCCCGCGATGCGGATGGCGGCCCTGATGGGACTGCCTGCGATCTTCGTCTTCAGCCACGACTCCATTGGCACCGGCAGCAACGGCCCGACGCACCAACCCGTCGAAACCCTCGCCGCATACCGCGCGATCCCGAACATGCGCGTCTTCCGCCCCGCCGACGCGGTAGAGACCGTCGAGGCATGGCAGATCGCATTGGAAACCCGCACCGGCCCGTCGATGTTCGCGCTGTCCCGGCAGGACGCGGACCCAGTGCGCCGCGATACGAGCAAAATCCTGTCGCGCAAAGGTGCCTACGTGCTGGCCGGGCCCGAAACGGACCGCGACGTGACCCTGATCGCCACGGGAACAGAGGTCGGTCTGGCCATGCGTGCCTGGACTACGCTGGAGGCGCGTGGCCTGCGGACCACCGTCGTCTCGATGCCCTGCTGGGAGCTGTTCGAGGGGCAGAACGCCGACTATCAGGCGCAAGTCCTTGGCACCGCACCACGCATCGCCGTAGAGGCCGCGCTGAAGTTCGGGTGGGAGCGTTGGCTGCGCCCGCAGGATCGGTTCATCGGGATGACCGGCTTTGGCGCATCGGCCAAGGGCCCGGAACTCTACGCACATTTCGGCATCACCGAAGCGGCAATCGTGGATGCTGCGACCGAACTGGTGGATCACTGATTTACCAGGCAACGCGCCAACAAGTTGAGTGGGCACGCAGGGACCCGAAACAACCGGGTTGCACCTTCCCTACATCCCGATACCAACTACGTCCCAAGACATTGGGGCGTGCAGAACCCGGTGCCATGTGGAGGTGTCATGGGTTCGATCATCAAGATCATCGATACGGTCAACGAGATCGTGGGGCGCATCGTCGTTGTGCTGGCCGCCGTCTTCGCCGCCATCATCATCTACGATGTTGTCATGCGCTACGTCTTCAACGCGCCGACCCGCTGGGCGTTCGATCTGTCGAAGCAGCTTTACGGCTTCTATTTCATCCTCCTCGGCGGCTACGCGTTGCGCAACAATGCGCACGTCCGCGTCGATCTGCTGATCGAACGCTTCTCTGACGGCTGGACCCGCATCGTCGAGGTTCTGGGCTACGTCATCTTCTTCTTCCCCTTCACCTGGATCTTCCTGACCCGCTCTTACGACTTCGCGGCAACGTCATGGGCGCAGGGTGAAACGACCTACGGCGCCGTTGCGCTGCCGATCTACCCGCTGAAGGCAGCGCTTTGCGTCGCGTCAGGTCTGCTACTGATCCAAGGTGTGTCACAGGTTTTGAAGATCCTCTTCGACCACCGTGAAGAGCAGGAGATCCATCAATGACCGGGCTGGGCGGCGAATCCATCGCCATCGTTATGTTCGGCTTGCTGGTGCTGGGTCTGATGATGGGCCACCCGCTGGCCTTCGTGCTGGGCGGCACCGCCGTTCTGGGCGCGTTCATCGCCGGAAAGCCGATGGTGTTGGGCATCGTCATCAACCGCATCTTCGGGGATGTGCTGGACAATTACACGCTGATCGCGATCCCGCTGTTCGTGCTCATGGCCCAGTTCCTCAGTAATTCGGGCGTGACCGACAAGATGTTCGAATCCCTACGATTGCTGATGTCGAACGTGCGCGGCGGACTGGCGCTGGCAGTGGTCTTCATCTCGATCCTGCTGGCGGCGACGACCGGCATCATCGGTGCGTCGATCACCGTCATGGGCGTGATGGCGCTGCGGCCGATGCTGCAATACGGCTACGCGCCGACGCTGACGACCGGCGTGATCGCCGCGTCGGGCTGTCTGGGCATCCTGATCCCGCCGTCGATCATGCTGATCCTCATGGCGTCTTACTCACCACTGTCGGTGGGAGAGCTGTTCGCGGGCGCAATGATCCCCGGCGTCATCCTTGGCCTTCTGTACGCAGGCTGGGTCGCACTTCTGGCCGCCTTGCGCCCCGACATGGCCCCCAGCGTCATGCCCGACGACATGCCGCCGCGCCGCGAACTCTACCTCATGCTGATGAAGGAAGCGGTGCCACCGCTACTGCTGATCTTCGGCATCCTCGGCTCATTGCTGGCGGGCATCGCCACGGCGACGGAAGCCTCTGCCATCGGGGCCGCGTTGGCACTGGTCATCGTCATCGCGCGCGGGCGCTTCAGCCTGTCCGGCTTCTACGACGCACTGCGCGAGACCGGGAAGACCAGCGCGATGATCCTGTTCATCGTGGTCGGCGCCACCGCCTTTACCGGCGTGTTCAACATCACCGGCGGGCTGCGCGCGACGCAAGAGATCATCCGCGGATTGGAAATGGAAACCTGGATGCTGCTGACGGTGATGATGTTTATCGTCTTCATCCTTGGCGCATTCCTCGATTGGACCGGCATCGTGCTGCTGTCCTTCCCGATCTTCCTGCCCATCGTGCAGGAAATGCCATCGGTCGACCTGCTGTGGTTCGTCGTTCTGATGTCTATCGTTCTGCAAACCAGCTTTCTGACACCCCCCTTCGGCTATGCGTTGTTCTATCTGCGCGCCATTGCGCCGAAGGAGGTGAAGACCACGGACATCATCAAGGGGGTCCTGCCGTTCATCGGCCTGATCGTGATGATGTGCGTGGCCGTGGCGCTGTTTCCGGGTCTTGTGACCTGGCTTCCAGCCACGCTGTACCGTTGAGACCAAGAAAACCATTAGGGAGAGTAACCATGACTATCCGTTCCAAGGCGCTTGCCGCCACCGCCATGACGCTGACGCTTGCCGCGCCCGTCGCCGCTCAGGAAAGCTGGACGATGACGACGACGTGGCCGTCCTCGCTTGAACTGATCGAGTTCGACCGCCACTTCGTCGAATTGGCCAACCAGTTGACGGGCGACGCCCTGACCATCGAGTTCTTCGAGGGTGGTTCGCTGGTGCCAGCTGGCGAGGTGTTCGGCGCTGTGCAGTCGGGCACCGTTCAGGCCGGCGCCGACTGGCCGGGCTACTGGGCAGGCCGCGACGCCGCCTTCACCCCGCTGGCCACTACGCCGGCGCTGTTCAACGCGGTGGATTACGTCAACTGGATCCAACAGTGGGGCGGACGTGAGTTCTATGACCAGACCTACGGCGAATACGGCATGGTCTATCTGCCCTATGGCGTGACCAACAACGAATCCGGTTTCCACACCAACAAGTCGATGACCACGCTAGAAGACCTTCAGGGCATGCGCCTGCGTGTGTCCGGCAACGAACAGGGCCGCATCTTGGAACGCCTTGGCGGCAGCCAGGTCTCGATGGCCGGTGGCGAAGTCTATCAGGCACTGGAACGTGGCGTGATCGACGGTGGCGAGTTCTCAACACCGAACGTCGACTATTCGGCAGGCTTCCAGCAGGTCACGACGCACTGGTCGACCCCCGGCTGGCACCAATCGGCTTCCGTCTTCGGCGTGTCGATCAACCAAGCCGCGTGGGACGCGCTCGACGAGGACACGCAGGAAAAGCTGCGCATCGCGGCCGATGCGACGATGCTGTGGTCGCTGGCCTTCACCGAGAAGCGCGCCACCGAGGCCTACGCCAAGTGGGACGAGGAAGTGACCGTCGAGCGCTACACCGACGAAGCACTGGCAGAAGTTCAGAACATCGCGAACGAGGTGATCGTGGAGGTCTCTTGCGAGAGCCCGTCCGCAGGTGCGGTCTACCTGTCGATGGCCGAATACCTCGACAACTACGCCCAATGGCGTGAGGCATCGGCACCCTACAACCTCGGCCGCTCGCCCGATGGCCCGTCCGTAGAAGAACTGCAGGCCTGCGTCGACGGCTCGTGATCGACTGAACAGTCAGGGATGGGCCGGTCTTCGGATCGGCCCATTTCTATTGCGGGCCAGGCATTCCACCGACCCATTCGATATCCTCTATGACCGCCGCCGCTACATCCAGACTACGCGCCGCAGCCACGCCCAGCCCCGGCAGGATCATCCACTCCAACGCCCACGCAGCGCCGGAGCGCTCCTGTTCGTGAACCTGCGCATGGTGTATCGCGGATAGCTGCGTGGCGGTGTACCGTGCGAGCGTGACCAACAATTCCGCGCGGATCGGGTTCTGCTTGTGCGGCATCGCAGATGACCCACCACCCCCGGCAATTCCAATCTCCTGCATCTGCGCCATAAGCGCGATGTCCTGCCCGATCTTGCCGCAGCTGCCCGCGATCATCGACATCAGCCCAGCGCATTCGACCAGACCGTCCCGCGTCGTGTGCCAGCAGGGTCCGGCGGAAAGGCCGAGCGCACCGGCCACATGCGCAACCATCGCCTCCGGAATGTCCCTTCTGTCGCCCACCGGGCCGCCGATCTGAACGACCTGTACACGGGGTCGCAGGGCCGCCAGCCGTGCCCGATGGCGCGGCAAAGCAGATGCCCAGCCAACGAACCGGGTTCCGGCGTCGATGGGCAGCGCGTCCTGCATCCGGGTACGGCCCATGATGCGGGTTTGGCCGAACCGCGCATCGGCCCGCGCGAGCGCACTTTCCAATCGATTTAACCGCGTATCCAGTAGGTCGAGCGTGTGCTGCAGCGTCATCGCCAGCGCGCTGTCCATGACGTCTTGCGAGGTCGCGCCGACATGCACCGCCTCTGCCGCGTCACCGGCTGCGGCCTTCAGTGCGCGCACCAAAGCAGGTACCGGAAGGCCGTCATTCGCGGTCCCGCCGCGCAGCAGGTTCATGTCCGCTGGCCAGCCCTCAATCACCCTGGCGGCGCGTTCGGCTGTGTCCGGGTCGACGCGCCCGGTGGCACCCAGCGCGCGGGACCAGGCAGCCTCGAACGCCAGCATTTGGGACAGCTGCCGCTCTGGCGACCAGATCGCTTGCGCCTCTTCATCGGCGAACAAGCCGCCGAGCCAGGGGTGATCGAAGACAGAGATCATCCCAGCCGCGCCAGCAGATCATGGATTGCGCGGACGACGGCATCTGGCGCCTCGATGCAGGGAAGATGACCGCCCCCGTCGATAAGGCGGCACTCTGCATCGGGCAAAGCATCTGCCAACCCGGCGAGCAATTCGGGCGGCGTCGACAGGTCATCACTGCCCGCGATGCAGATCGCGGGCTTGGTGATCTCGGCCAGTCGGCTCCGCAGGTCTGTGTCGCGAATGGCGGCGCAGCAGGTGGCGTAGCCCTCGGTCGGCGTGCGGGACAGCATGGCGTGGTAGCCTGCAAGCTCGGTCGGGCGCTCGGTGCGGAAGGCGTGCGAAAACCAGCGCTCCATCACCACGTCAGCCATGACGTCCAGCCCCTGCGCAGCAAGCGTGTCCAGCCGGGCCGTCCAGAACGCATGATCGCCGATCTTCGCCCCGGTGTTCGACAGGATCAGCCCCGCGACCAGATCGGGACGCGTCAGGGTCAGCTGCTGCGCGATCAGCCCACCGACCGACACGCTGCAAACCAGCGCGTCTGTGATGACCCGCGCGTCCATCAAAGCCGCAACATCGGCGGCGTAGGTGGCCGTATCGGCGGGGTCGGTCCGGCTGAGACCGTGGCCGCGCTTGTCCATCCGCAAGATCGGATGGTCGCCTGCCAGCCGGTCGATCACCGCATCCCAGATGCGGAAATCGGTGCCGAGGCTGTTCAGGAAGACCAGTGGCCGCCCGGCGCCGGGGCGATGGGCGTAGTGGATGACCGTCCCGTTGAGCTGGGCAAACTCAGGCATGTCGGGCCACGATCATCATGGCGCAGCCCGCAGGCCCAGGATCGCCCGCGCCTGCGCAGGCGTCGCGACCGTGCGCCCAGCCTCGACCACGATATCCGCCGCCCGCTTCACCAGCGCGGCGTTCGAGGGCGCAAGCGTCTCGCGGTCAAGTCGGATATTATCCTCCAGCCCGGCGCGCAGGTGGCCGCCCGCTTCGGCGGCCCAGCGGTTCAGTTCCACCTGATGCCGCCCGATCCCGGCAGCACACCAGGGCGCGTCCGCGCCGAACAGCTCATGCACCGTCTGCACGTAGAAATCGAAGACGCGGCGCACGGCGGGCATGGCGTTCTGCACACCCATGACGAATTGTACGTAGGGCGTGCCCAGCAACTCCCCACGGTCCTTTATCGTCTTGGCCTGATAGATGTGAGACAGGTCGAACGCTTCGATTTCAGGCTTCACGTCGTAGGTTCGCATCTCGGACGCCAGCCATGTCACCAGATCGGGCGGGTTCTCATAGACGCGCGTGGGGAAGTTGTTCGAGCCCACGGACAGCGACGCCATGTCGGGTCGCAAGGGCAGCATCCCGCCGCGCGCCTTCCCAGCGCCAGAGCGTCCCCCGGTCGAGAGCTGCATGATCATGCCGGGGCAATGCGCTTCGACCCCCTCTTTCAGAGCGGCGAAGCGGTCGGGGTCTGACGACGGCGTCTCGTCGTCGTTGCGGACGTGGGCGTGGCAAATACTGGCTCCGGCCTCGAACGCGGCGTGCGTGCTTTCGATCTGCTCGGACAGGGTCGTGGGAACGGCGGGATTGTCGGCCTTCGTCGGGACGGACCCGGTGATGGCGACGCAGATGATGGCGGGATCAGACATCTAGGAACACGGTCTCCTTGGGGCCTTGCAGCCGGATATCGAAGGTGTATCGCCCATCGCCTTCGGCGCGCGCGATCAAGGTGTCGCGGCGGGTGGCCGGGTCGATCAACGCCAGAAGCGGATCGGCGGCGTTCGCCTCTGCCTCATCCCCGAAATAGAGACGGGTTTGCAGCCCGACGTTGATCCCGCGCGCGACCATCCACAGCGACAGGTGCGGCGCTTGAGGGCGATCGTGGCGGCCCGGAACGGAACCGGGTTTTACCGTCTCGATGCGAAAAGACCCGGTGTCGAAGTCGGTCGCCACCCGCCCGAAGCCTGTGAAGCCGGAGTCCACCTCGGCGTGGCGCGTATCGGCGGGGTGCGGATAGATGCCGTTCGGATCGGCCTGCCAAACCTCGATCAGCATGTCGCGCACCGGTGCGCCCATGCCGTCGTAGACGTGGCCTTCAATGACAATGCGGTCCCCGACAACGTCGGGTCCGGCAATGGTCTGCCCGAACGCGATCGGATGCAGTGACAATCCCGCAAGCGACGGCACCGTGCCGATATGGACAAACGGCCCGGCGGTCTGGGACGGCGACTCCTTGGGGTATTCCAGCGGCATCACGCGCCTTCCATCTTGTTCTCGAACAGCGTCTGGCGACTGCCGCGCAGAACGATGTCGAAGCGGTAGGCAAGGCTGTCCAGCGGGATCGAGGCGTTCAGGTCCAGCGGCGCGACCAGCCGATCCAGCGCAGCGGCATCGGGGATGGTCTGGGCGATGGGGTCTTGTGCACGCAGGGGATCGCCTTCGAAATACATTTGGGTAATCAGCCGCTGCGCCAGTCCCGCCCCGAAGATCGAGAAGTGGATATGTGCCATCCGCCAAGAATTCGCGGAGTTCCGGAACGGGTAGGCGCCCGGCTTTACAGTGCGAAAGACATAACCGCCTTCGTCGTCCGTCAGGCACCGACCGCAGCCGCCGAAGTTCGGATCAAGCGGGGCAAGGTAGCCGTCCTTCACGTGCCGATACCGCCCCCCGGCGTTGGCCTGCCACACCTCCAACAGCGCACCGCGCACGGGGCGTCCGTTCTCATCCATCACGTGTCCGTGGACGATAGTGCGCTCACCGATGGCCGCTTCGCCCGTGTAGTTGTGGATCAGATCATTGTCCAAATCGCCAAGGGAGGTGTGGCTGAACGTCGGTCCGGTGATCTCGGACAGCGAGCTCTCGACCGACAGAAGCGGCAGGCGCGGGCTGCGCGCAACGCTGGTCTTGTAGTCGGGCGTCAGCGCGGGCGGATGCCACCGCCGGTCGCGCTGGTAGTAGTCCCAACTCATGGCGCGCCCTCTTCGGCAAAAGTCTCGCGCGCGATCTTCAGCGCGTGATTGGCGCGCGGGACACCAGCGTAGATCGCTACGTGCATCAGGGCCTCGCGAATATCACTGGCGCTGGCCCCCGTGCGTGCGGTTGCGCGGACGTGCATCGCAAGTTCGTCGAAATTGCCGGTTGCGGCGAGCAAGGCGATCGTCAGCATCGATCGTTCGCGCGCCGTGATCGCGTCCGATGCCCAGACAGTACCCCACGCGCCCTCGGTTATCATCTCTTGGAACGGCGCGTCGAAGTCGGTCTTCGCGGCTTCCGCGCGGTTCACATGCGCGTCCCCCAGAACAGCGCGGCGCACCCTCATGCCAGCGTCGTATCGGTCGGTCATGGGCGGGACCTTGCGCCGGAGTGATCGATTCGGGTCATGTCGGCTCCTTCGCCAATAGGTCCCGCAGCAGGCGAGCCTCGTCCAAGGGACGGTCGCAGAAATGCGCCCATGCGTGGACCCCCTGATAGAAGAAAAGGTCCCAGCCGGACATCGCCATCAGCCCAGCCCGCGCGGCATGCTTCAGAAACGGCGTGTCGCGGGGCGTGTAGACAGAGTCGAAGGCCCAGCCTGCATTGGCCATAGCGCTGGGCTCGAGCGGGGTGCGCCCGTCGCCGTCCATCCCAAGGGGCGTGCAGTTGATCACACCCTCCGCCCCGTCTGCCATATCCTCGGCCACCGCACCCGCCGACAGGCGCAGGCCGGACGCCGCGTTCGACATGTCGCGCGCAAGCCGTTCGGCCCGGTCGGGATCGCTGTCGGCCAGCCGGATGTCCCGCGCACCCAACGAGATCAGCGCGAAGGCAATCGCACGACCCACACCGCCCGCGCCGATCAGCAAGACCGGGCCGGGAACGGCAGCGCCACGCTGACGCGCGTAGGCGGCCTTGAACCCGGTGTGATCGGTGTTGTGCCCCTGCGGGCCACCCGGTCCGAAAATCACGGTGTTGACGGCACCCATGGAGCGAACGAGCGGATCGTCGATCCGCACCATCGCGGCGGCGCGCTCTTTATAAGGGTACGTCACGTTGATCCCGCGGAAGCCTCCCGTCTCGCAGGCCGCGAATACCGCCTCGAAGTCTTGGCCCAGATCGGCGGGGATAAGACTGTCGTAACGCACGTCCACGCCGGTCTGCTGTCCTGCAAGCCGGTGCAGGCGCGGCGCCTTCGACTGGGTGATGTGATCCCCGATCAGGCCAAGGTGAAGTTGCACGGTCATGCTGGCCCCTTTCGAACCCTGTCCCGCCCGATGGATGCAGGAAGGCTGCGCGCGCTTCAAGTCGGGTCGTGGGTCCAGCGGTAGCTAGGCGGCGTGGGGCCCTTGTTGCGCCCGCCCTGTTCGGTCTGCTCCCACGCGTGGGCCAGGATGCCGACGCTGCGCGACAGCCCGAAGAACCCGCGCGCCAACGGGCCGGGGCAGCCGAGTTCGCCGTAGATCACGGCTGTCGCGCCGTCGATGTTCAGGGACAAGGGCGCGCCCCGTTCGCGTTGCAGATGCGCCCCAATGGCCCGAGCGGTCGCGGCCAACGTGCCGCCAACAGCGCCCTGTGCCGCCGCTTCATCCACCAGCGCGAGCAATCGCGGCGCGCGGGGATCGACGGGTTTGTGAAAGCGGTGGCCGAAGCCGGGCAGGTATTTGCCATACTCCGCGCGCCAGCTATCCAGCGCAGCGGACATCGCGTCGCCTTCCAGGCCGGCACAGGCATCGAACAGCGCGATGGCCTGTTCCCCGGCCCCTCCGTGCACATCGCCCAGCATGTTCAGACCCGTTGCCATCGACGATTGCAGCCCAATCCCGCAGGTCGCCGCCATCCGCGCCGCCGCGATAGAGGGTGCTTGCGGGCCGTGATCCACCGCGGCCACAAGCGCGGCCTCGAACAGCGCGGCACGGGAGCCCTCGATGCGGTTGCCCATGACGAGAAACCAGATCGTTTCGGCGAAGCTCATCGCGCCGATGATCTCTTCGATAGGCGTGCCGCGCAGGGCGATGCGGCCCGGCTCCATGTCGATGATAGAGGTGCGCCACCAGTCGGAAACGTCGCTCATGTCACGCCCTTCTTCGCCATGTCCGCGATCTCGTCGAGTGTGTAGCCTAGGCCTTTGAGGATCGCTTGCGTATCCTTTCCCAAAACGGGTGGCGGACTGTCCACCTTCGGCCGCTGCCCGTCGATCTGCGCACCGATGCGCATCAGGTCAATGGCGCGATCCACGCCCGGAGCGTCCTCGAACCGGGCAAGAAAGTCGCGATCGGCGACCTGCGGGTGGGACAGGATGTCGGGCAAGCTCATCACCGCACCGGCAGGCACTCCAATGGCGTTCAGTTCCTCAGCCCAATCTTCGGCGGGTCGCGTGGTCAGCACCGTTTCCAGTTCTGCCTTCAGCGTCAGACGGTTCGCCTTGCGATCCTCTCGCGTGGCGTAATCGGCGCGATCCAACAGATCGGCGCGCCCCAGATGCCGCGCGAGCGTCTCCCACTGCTCGTCGCGGTTGGCGGCAATGTTCAGCAGGCCGTCGGCGCACTGGAACGCGCCAGAGGGGGCGGATGTGGGGTTCTCGTTGCCATGCGGCGCGGGCGTGACGCCGCCGATCAGGTGGTTCGAGACCACCCAGCCCATCGTTGCCAGTACCGATTCCAGCATCGACACGTCGATGACGCACCCACGCGGATCGGCCTGCAGTGCGGCGCAGATCGCCATCGCCGCCGTCAGCCCACCCACGGTATCGGCGAGCGGATAGCCCACGCGCAACGGCGCGCTGTCCGCATCTCCGGTGATCGACATGACGCCCGAGACGCCCTGCACGATCTGATCGTAAGCGGGCCTGTTCGCCCATGGGCCATCCTGCCCGAAGCCGGAAATCGCGCAGTAGATCAGACCCGGATTTTCGGCCCGCAGGACGTCTGGCCCTAAATTCAGCCGCTCCATCACGCCGGGGCGAAAGTTTTCGATCAGCACATCGGCGGTCGCGACCAGACGCTTCAGCGCGTCTTTGCCGCGCGGGATTTTCAGGTTCAGCGTAATGGATTGCTTCCCCGCGTTCTGCGCCAGGAAGCTGATCCCCATGCCGCGCGCGGAAAGCGTGGGGTCCAACCCCAGATTGCGGGCCAGATCGCCACGGCCCGGCGCTTCGACCTTGATCACTTCCGCCCCCAGATGGACCAGTTGGTGACAGGCGAAGGGACCGGCGAGCACGTTGGTCAGGTCAAGAACCCGCGTGCCCGCCAGCGGTTTGGTGGGGTCAGTCACCCTCTGCCACCCCGCGTGCCCGGCGACGGGCGCGGTAGGCCCGAAAGCTGGGCAAAAGGACCAGAACGGCTGCCAGGATCAGAAGACCCAGCGTCATCGGACGCTCCAGAATGAAGCCCAACCCGCGATACAACTGCATCGACCGCGCGAAGTTGTCTTCCAGCATCGTGCCAAGGATGAAGCCGATCAGCAGCGGTGCCAGCGGATAGTCGGCGAACTTGAAGATAGTCGCCAATACGCCAAGCCCCACCAGCATCAACAGCTCTGTCGCGTTGTTTTGGCCGATGTAGGCGCCCATGAGTGTGAAGAACAGGATGAACGGGATCAGGAACGTGCGCGGAATCGTCAGGATCTTGGCGATGTAGGGGATCAGCGGCAGGTTCAGAATCAGCAGCACGAGGTTGCCGATATACATCGAGATGATGACGGCCCAGAAGATGTCCGGCTCATCGATCATCAGGCGCGGGCCGGGCTGGACGTTCAGCGCGATGAGCGCGCCCAGAAGGATCGCTGTTGTGCCCGATCCGGGGATACCCAGCGTCAGCAACGGCACGAACGAACCGGTGCAGGCCGCGTTGTTTGCCGTCTCCGGCGCTGCGAGGCCCTTGACCGAGCCCTTGCCGAACTCCTTCTGCTCTTCTTCCGACGCGATGTTACGCTCGACCGCGTAGCCCAGGAACGACGCGATGGTCGCGCCAGCCCCCGGCAGCACGCCGATGAAGAAGCCCTGCACCGATTGCCGCCCGATCACCGGCAGCATGGCGCGCCCCTCGGCGCGGCTGAAGCGCAGGTTCTCGATCTTGCCAGAGCCGCCTTCGGTTTCCGACCGCTTTGGATCAAGGACAAGGTAGATCGCTTCGGGCAGGGCGAACATCGCCATGGCGAGCGTGATGAAGCTGATGCCTGATTGCAGGTCCATCATCCCCATCGTGAACCGCGGCATGTTGAACAGCGCGCCCTCGCCGACGGTTGCAAGGATCAGGCCCAGAACCGTCATCAGTAGCGCCTTTGCGACTTGGCCTGTTCCAGCGAAGGCCGCGATGGCCGACAGACCGACGACCATCAGCGCGAAGTATTCCGCCGAATGAAACAGCAGCGCGACGGACGACAGCGCGGGCGCAAAGATCGCCAGCAGGATCGCCCCGATCGTGCCGCCTGCGAAACTGGATACGGCGGCGATGGTTAGTGCCTTGCCCGCCTGTCCTTTTCGGGCCATCGGGTAGCCGTCGAAACTGGTGGCAACGGTGCCTGCCACCCCCGGCGCGTTGAGAAGGATGGAAGAGGTCGAACCGCCGAAGATCGCGCCGTAGTAAACGCCCGCCAACAAGATCAGCGCAGCCGTCGGATCGCCCAGCGTGATGGCGATGGGGATCATGATGGCGATGATCGACATCGGGCCAAGGCCCGGCAGCATGCCGATGAATGTGCCGATCAGGCAGCCCGCGACAACCATCGCAAGGTTCTGGAACGACAGGGCGGCCGACAGGCCAAGAAGGATGCCTTCAAGCATGGGTCAGCCTTTCACAGGAAATTGGGCAGGGGGCGTAGAAAGATGCCAAGCACCTGATCGACCAGCCACCAAACGATGCCGGCAGCGGCAACGGCAGAGACGAGGATGGCGATCCAGCGGCGCTCCCCAAGGATCAATGCTCCGCCCGCGATGAATACGGTCGTGGACAGCAGGAAACCCGCCGGGCGCAGCGCAATAGCATACAGCACCATCAAGCCGAGCAAGGCCAAGGCTTGACCAAGCTTGTATTCGTGCAACCGCCGCCAGTTGATATCGGTGGGCGAAGGCTCGGAGCCCTCAGTCGCCTCGAGTCCGAACAGGACGACCAAGCCGACGATCACGCCGAAGACGCTCAGGATTTTGGGGAAGGTCGAGGGCCAGACGGGGTTGCGCTGCATGAAAGGCGGTAGCAGTTGGTCCATCGTGAAGAATGCCGCGTATCCGTAGACGCAGCAGAATGCCACGAAGACGAGCGCGATCCAGCGATCAAGAGCCATGACGTTCTCCTCCCTGAGAATATCTTTGGGTCACTATGTAAAGCGGACGGCCGGACTGATCCCGGCCGCCCACAGATCAAGAACTGTCGATCAGAGGAAACCGAGTTCCCGCATCAGGTCGCCGATTTCCTGTTCCTGCTCTTCCAGGAAGGTGCGGAAATCGTCGCCTTCATTGTAGATGTTCACCCAGCCGTTGCGCGAACGAACGTCTTCCCAGGCTTCGGTCTCGTACATCTGCGAGAAGGCCTGCTGCATGGCCGTGACCTGCTCTTCCGGCAGGCCGGGGGCCGCGAAGAAGCCGCGCCAGTTCACGAATTCGGTGTCGATGCCCTGCTCGACGAAGGTGGGCGCGCTGTCGTAGGCAGGCACACGCTCAGCCGCGGTGATGCCAAGGATGCGAACTTCGCCCTGCTCGGCCAGTGCGATCGCCTCGGACAGGCCAGTGGACAGCGCGTCGATCTCGCCCGAAAGCAGACCGGCCATCGCCTCACCGCCCGCGTCGTAGGGGATGTAGTTCAGCATGGTCGGGTCTTCGCCCGCCGCACGCATCACAAGCGCGGCCACAAGGTGGTCTAGGCCACCGGGAACCGAACCGCCGCCGACGGCGAAGTCGTCGCCCTGCTCGTTGTAAGCGGACAGCAGGCCTTGCATGTCCTGAATGTCGCTATCGGTTGGCACGACGATGGCAGCGTAGTCACCGATTGTGCCGGCAACAAGCGTCAGGTCGCGGAACGACTGCGGGAAAACTCCCGTCAGGGACCGGATCACGATGGGGGTAGAGTTCACCATCACCGTGTTGTTCAGGCTTTCGGCGTTCTCGATCATGTAGTTGATCGCCGTGCCGCCGCCGCCGCCGGACATGTTCTCATAGCTGGCCGAACCGACGAGGCCCGAGTTGGTCAGCGCTTCGCCGGTGCCGCGTGCGGTGCCGTCCCAGCCGCCGCCAGCGCCGCCCGGAATGATGAAGTGCAAGTCTTCCATGACCTGCTCGGACGTGTGCTGCTCGGCAAAGGCGATGCCGCCAAATGCGAAGGTGGCCGTCGCGGCCAGCATGGCGGCGCGGCGTGTAAAGGTGGTCTTCATTGGTATTCCTCCCGTTTGACAGGCGGTCGTGGACCGCCCATTCCTGTGTTCACCACAGCAAACTGACATGGACCTGACACGCTGGCGGCAGATCGAAGGATGCAGATGCGCTACCTCTTGGTAGAGGATAACTCTGAACTGGCCGACGCGATCATGAACCGTCTTGTCCTTGATGGTCATGCGGTGGACCATGCCGGTTCTGTGGCACAGGCCCGCGACTGGCTGGCCGCCGCGTCCTATGACCTGATCCTGCTGGACGTCATGTTGCCCGACGGCGACGGGCGCGACCTTCTGCGACTGACCCGCAGGGACAACGGCACACCCGTCATCATGCTGACCGCGCGGTCGCAGATTTCAGACCGTGTCAGTATGCTGGATCAGGGGGCCGACGACTACATCACAAAGCCTTTCGACTTTTCCGAACTCGAAGCCCGATGTCGCGCCGTTCTGCGCCGTCGCGGTGGCTCTGCCCGAAACGAGATCGCCATCGGAACCGCGATATTCGACCCCACGTCCGGCAGCCTGCGCATGGGCAACGAGACGACCGAACTTCGCAACAGGGAAACCCGCCTGCTGGAAACGCTCGTGCGCCATCCCGGTCAGGTCATGTCGAAGGATCGCCTGCTCGACAGCCTGTTTTCCTTTGATGCGGATGTCACCGAGAACGCCATCGAAGTCTACATCGGCCGTCTGCGCCGCCGCCTTCAGGGCACCCACGCGCGGATAGAAACGGTGCGCGGCATGGGCTACCGGCTCGACCTGCCGGAATGACGCCACAGGGTTCTATCCTTCGCCGCCTGACCCTGCTGCTGGCCGGGGTGGCGGCGGTGCTGTCGATCCTGTCGTGGCTTACGGTGTCCGACTTCGCGCGTCGCGCGGTGGGTCAGGCGCAGGACAACGTGCTGGCCGCATCGGTGACCAGCATCGTGGAGACGCTGCGCGCGGAAGACGGCGAGGTGCAGCTTGAACTGCCCTACTCCGCCTTCTCCATGCTGGGCGCGATCAGCGAAGACCGCGTGTTTTACCGCGTGACCGCCGACGGAGCCCTGCTGACCGGCTACGACGATCTGCCGAGTGTGGGCGCGGGCGAGGCGGACCCGACCCGCGTGACATTCGCGACCGACGGCTACGCCGGAGAAACGGTGCGCCTTGCAAACGCCACGCGGATCGTGGCGGTCGGCGGCGATCCCGTTCCGGTGTCGGTGACCGTTGCCCAAACGCGGGCCGGGGTGACGCAGGTGGCGTTGGACCTGTCGCGTCGTGCGGCGCTGATATCGCTGATCTTCTTCTGCATCGCGGTCCTGCTGTCGGCCATCGCCGCGCGTGCTTCTCTGCGACCCCTGTCCGATGTCACGGATGCCGTCGCGCGGCGCGGCCCGTCCGACCTGCGCCCCCTGCGCCGCCGTGCCCCGTCAGAGCTTGCACCTTTGATCGAAGCGCTGGACCGGCTGATTGTAAGACTGGCCGAGACCGTCAGCCGGTCCGAGGAATTCATCACCGAAGCCGCGCACCGCATCCGCACCCCGCTGGCCACGGTCAGGATGCAATCCGAACTGGCGTTGCGCGAAGCCACGACCGATCCGGACCGCCAACGCCTGCGCCGCATCATCCGCGCCGTAGACGAAAGCTCACGCTCGGCCGGTCAGTTGCTGGATCACGCAACGGTGGCCTTCCGGGCCGAGGATCTGGTGCGCGACCCCGTCGATCTATCGCAACTGGCCCTGCGCACCGTCGCATCGATCCGCCCGACCGCAACGATGCGCGACATCGAAATCACGCTTCGCACCGACCCCGCGCCCGTACTGGGCGATCCGGTCCTACTGGACACCGCGCTGCGCAACGTGCTCGACAATGCCGTCAAATACTCGCCCGAAGCGACGGATATCCACATCGCCACCGGGCAAGAGAAGGGCGAGGCCTTCGTGCGCGTCAGGGATCAGGGGCCGGGGTTGGGCAGCGGTGCGTTCGACGACCTGACAGAGCGCTTTCGTCGCGGCGATACGGCCGCCGAGCACGTCGGCTCTGGGTTGGGCCTGACCATCACGCGTGATGTCCTGAAAGCCCACGGGGGTCGGCTCATTCTAGAGAATTGCAACGGCATGGAAGGGAACGGCGCATGCGTATCGCTTATCTTGCCCTCGGGCTGATCCTGTCGCTTTGGTCCGGCGCAGTCGCTCAGCCGATGCTGGAGGATCGGCACGTCTACGAAGGAACCTCCGATCGTGTGCTGCGCATCCTGTCGACCGCCGATCTCGACGTGTTCGATCCCTACCTGACCGCATTTCACGACCGGAACCCCGCAATCGGCATCGACTACAGCGTCGTCTCGTCAGCCGATCTGGAACGCCTGATCCGCGACGGCGCGCCCTACGATCTCGCGCTGTCCTCGGCGATGGACCTGCAGTTCCAGCTTGCCAACGACGGCTACGCCTTGCGCTACCAATCCGAGGCGACGAAGCAGCTTCCCGACTGGGCCGTCTGGCGCGAGCTGATATTCGCCTTCACCGCCGAGCCCGCCGTGATCGTCATTTCCGAGGATGCGATGGGCGACCTTCCGATCCCCACGACCCGCAGCGATCTGATTACCTTGTTGCGCGACCACCCGGACCGGTTCCGAGGGCGGATCGGCACGTATGACGTGCGCGACAGCGGTCTGGGCTATCTGTTCGCCACGCAGGACGCTCGCGCGACGGAAGCCTACTGGCGATTGTCAGAAGTGATGGGCCGTCTGAACCCCAAGCTGTACTGCTGCTCTGGCGCGATGATCGATGAGCTGTCCAGCGGCGCTCTCGTGCTCGCCTACAATGTCCTTGGCAGTTACGCGCGCAACCGGCTGGCGACAGAGGGGGCGGACGACCTTCTTATCGTCGAGATGCAGGATTTCGCCAACGTCATGCTCCGCACCGCCATCGTGCCGAAACAGGCCGCGGCGCCCGAGCTTGCCGGTATGTTCATCGATCATCTGGTCCGCATCGGCCTGCGACCGATCCCTGGAAGCTGGCCTCTTCCACCGCTGAACGGCATCAATGCCGCCACTGACGCGCAAAGCTTCGGTCCGATCCGTCTGGGACCGGGGCTGATGGTCAATCTGGACCGACTCAACCGACGAAACTTCCTAAACGCTTGGGAAAACTCGATCCGCCAAACGCAGATAGGGGGTCGGTAAGAGCGGCGCCGTAGTCACATCCGATACGCAGTCATC
This sequence comes from Palleronia sp. THAF1, assembly GCF_009363795.1. Lineage (NCBI taxonomy): Bacteria > Pseudomonadati > Pseudomonadota > Alphaproteobacteria > Rhodobacterales > Roseobacteraceae > Palleronia > Palleronia sp. THAF1. The sequence continues at coordinate 2,668,872 of NZ_CP045420.1, forward strand.
CGCCCCTTTGCCTTCACCACGACCGCGTGGATGCCCTACTGCACGGGCATGTGCGATGACAGCTTGGAGTACCCGTTGGCGATCCAAGAGAGACTGGGATTGCAAAGCGGATACCGAGCCTGATCAAGCCTGCCTCCACCATCGAAACGCTGTTCGATCTGGCGGGCGCCACGGCGCACGCCTTGGTGTCAGAAAGAACTTCTTCAGGACCAGATGACCCAGATCCTGCGCACCATGCTGACGCCTTCCCTCTCGAAGAGTATCGCGCGGGAAACTGCGCGGGTACCAGCGTTTCGATGTTGATTGTTCGGGTTAGCAGAGCACGGTGCGGGGCGCGCACAGGTTTGCTCAGGGTCGGCGTATCGTCGAGCTTCGACATCACTCCCAGCTTTTCGCTAAGAAAGAAGACCGGTTTTGACCGCGAAAAGCGACACACCGCGGCAATTAGCTTACCCTCAAGGCCCGGCGCAAGATTCAGAAGTACAACTTTAACCGCCCCAGCCGGTTCGTTTTCTGGACGTATCAATGGGCACTGTCGGCCGGAACGGCCTAGCTATGCTTTGGGGGACCCGACACCCACATGCTGTTCATAGTGGTAAACATGTGCCCCTCGAGTCCTCGTCGATGCAAGCGAAGCCTGGGTCCTCCACTGGTGCAGTGCGGCGTCGCTTGAAATGCTATCCAGTCGCCAACAAGCTGCGACTATCGGCGTAGAACGCTTACTGGCTTCATACCCCGACTTCTGGTCAGGCGCCCCACGTCCGGATTGGACCAGTGTCGATATGGGTGAACGAGTCACCGTAGCGCCCGACGCCACCGATCTGCAGCCATTCGGCCACGTTCGCGACCTGCTGCGGGGGAACGCCGTCCAAGCGGATATCGGCTGCGCGACGCCGCATGTGATAGCTTTTGGTCGCGGCCCCGATTCCCTTGCTGCGCAGGTGTTGCGTGGTGCGGGGCGTCCGGAAACCCGACAGCAGCGTGATTTCGCCCGAGTGCCCGTTCTGGCGCGCGATCGTCGTAAGCGTTGCAAGGCCCCAGTAGATCCTGCGATCCATGTCGGGCGCTTCGTCCTCTCGCCAATCCCGGAAGACCCAGTCGAGCTTGCGGATCGCGCGCCTGCTCTCGCGACCGTTCTTCATGAACTGGACAGCGACACGCTCGTCGGTATGCGCGTTCTTGATGTTCAAGTAGCTGTCCACATGCGGGAAGACATTGTCGAGCCGGGTGTCCGCACGGGTCGGAGGCGGTAGCTCTTCGTAGGCGCGTCTGCCGCAGCCGGACAGAAGAGGCAGCGCGGCACTGGCTCCAAGGCCAAACAGGATCTCGCGCCGACCGAATCGGCCCTCGGAAGGGGTTTTTGTCTGCATCTTTTGCCTCGTTACTGCTCTGCCCCGTTTTCGGGGTCTCTCAGAAGAACCGCTTCCGCGCGTCCTGTGTGCACAGGATGAGAACCCAACACCTCTGACGCAAGCATTTTTCGGCTTTACGCGCGAGTTGGATGGCCCACGCGCTTTCAACATCACGCTCGGTAAGGTGTTGTGATGGCCATTTTGCACGAAGTGTGGCGGGGTTCCGCGGTGCGATTTCGGCAGGATAATTGGACCGGCCGTTGCAGTGGCCTCTTTCGACTGTCACGTCATCACAGGCGAGCCGAACGTGTGGATGGCCTCGGTCAGCGCCTCGGCACAGAAGTCGGCCTCCAGCCTGTTCGAGATGCGCCGATTCAGCTCCTTGTGGATGTGCCAATCCAAGATCGCCACGAGGTAGAGGAACCCACGTCGCATGGGCAGATAGGCCGTTTACAGTCTAAGGACGTCATTCACGTGTCGCACGGAGCAAACGCAAACCTTTGATTAAAAACGGGAATACGACCTATAGGGCGGTCTTGCCGCTCCGGAGACCACAGGCCCGGCGCAAAGGATCGCTCGAACCACGTCAGGTCGCGCAAAGCGTCCTTTACGACGCGTCGCCATGCGCACGGCGGTAAGAAAGGTGGGAGTCCGTCGTCGAGCGGAAGGCCGGGGCCGACCTGGCCAGTAAAGTATCCGTTGCAGCCCCCGCCGGGCTTGTCGAGATCAGCCGGGAGGGCGACGGCCCTGTTTGAAGCTACCGGAGCAGATCCCTGAAAACGAACAGATCGACACACTGCCGAAATCCACATCCGAACTGCTCTCATGAACCGCGTCTCAGCCGTCGGAATGGCTGAGATCGTTTGTGATGAATGAAATCGTAGGGAAACGGGGAAGTTCGCCTTCAGTCTGGGCCGCGCAACAACGCCGAATTTCTTGCAAATCAGCAAAGTAGCCCTTGTGACGGCATCTATCGTGCTCGCGCCACGGGCCTTTGGAAAATCTAGCCGTGCAATACGCAGAACCGAATCGGGCGTGCCGTCCACCAATTCTCATATCTGGTGAGCTTCGTGATCCCGTGATCAAACAGGTTTCCGCGCGCTTCTTTTCGAAAGCAATTGCTCGATCGACAAGAGGAGGGAGGTGAGAGGCTGGACAACGACCCAAGCGAGGCTCGTTACGGCTGCTTCCTTCCGGATCTGACCGGGTTGGCGAGGTGCCTGCCCGCGCCAACCTCTCGATGCTCATGTATCTGGGCGTGCCTCGCGTTTCAACCCCTGCTCAACGTCGGCGCAACCATCTCTGGATCGGTGCCCAGAGACAGGCGGTAGCTGTCCCAACCGTCCTTCGAAACCCGTGTTCGGACCAGCCCGACTGCACCGGCATCCGTGGAATACCCACGGGCCCCCTGCCCGATCCGGTGCATCGCGATGGCGTAGGGAATCGGCAGGAAATTGAAAATACGTTGTGGCGGCAGGGGATCACCTGCCTCCAGGTAGGCGAGCAAAGCCCGGTCGCCGCGCGTCCCGGTTTTGATTTCCTGCACACCCTGCGGAACCGGAAAGCCCCCTCCGCCGCGCATTCGGTGCTCCGTGACGGCCAGTAGGATCGGTGCTTCAGGCGACAGACGCATACCTTCGATCTTTAGGTTGCACACGCGGCGCGGGGGATGCCCTGACGGCGCGCCGTCGGCGCAAAAGGCGGCTGGCTGTGACAGGTCCAGATCGAAGGTGGCGCTGTCCGGCAGATCGTAGGCGGCCGACGGAAACTGGCTGTCTGTCAGTTCGGGCACGACCTCACCGGGGATGACCTGACGCAAGGCCGAGACCGACCGCTCTAGCCACAGTGTCAGATCGGCGACGGTCGCCGGAATGCCCCAGATCGGATCGCCATGGGGCACCAGATCGCGCAGATCGCCCTTCGTGATCACTCCTGAGGGTAGATCGACATAGTTGCGCGCGCCGCCAAGACCGCCCGCAAACACCGGCGCGGCCAGTCCGATGATGGGCCTGTCCGCCAGTGGCCCGTCTGTGACCGCCTCGCGCACGGCTTGTGCCGAAGCCGCCGCGACAAGACGTGTGGCGCGGCACAGGCCCAAGCGCGCAAAATAGGTGTGAAGGGGGATGTTCACCTCGGCCACCGTTCGCTGCGCATCCAGAAGGGCCGCTGCATGGACGGCCCTGCTGGCCGCCAGAACATCGGGCGCCGACGCCACTGGCGGTCGCTGGGCCGCGACCTCATGCACCGTGACGTGGCTACCGGCGACCGTCCAGCCAGCCTTCGACCAGTTCAGCGACAGGTCGATCGCCCCAACCGCGCGACCCCAGGCCCCTGGCATGACGGCAGGGACACCAAGGATGGTGCCCTCAACGGGGTCGACCCCATCCGACGCGCGCCATCCCGGTCCGGGAAACAGACCGTGCAGGTGCCCCATCGCGATCGCATCCACGCCGGCCTGCGCCAGCGCCACTGCGCTGTCCGGTCCGTCGTGACACATGGCAATGACCAGATCCGCCCCGGCATCGCGCATCTCACGCACCAAATCATCCGCAACCTGCGGCACGGGAGGCACCGCCAGCCGGTCCCACGGCATGTTTTCTGCGCCCGTCAGCGTTGCGGGCGGCAAAAGCGCGGTCAAGCCGATGATCAGGTCGTGCGATTCCCCATCCACCGTCAGAGTACGCTGGACCAGTCGGAAACGCGGTCGAAACCCCTTACCGTCCGATAGCCGCATGATGTTGCCCGTGACGATTGGCACAGGGTCATTTACCAACGCCAATTCGAGCAGCGACAGCCCACCGTCAAAATCATGGTTGCCCAGCGCCACGGCGTCGTAGCCGGCGGTCGCCATCGTCGACATGACGGCGCCGACACCTTGATCCGGCAAGGCGGCGTAAGGGCGCCCATGCAAAAAATCCCCACCATCCACCAACACGTTGACTGGCGCTTCCGCCCGCAGACGCGCGATGATCCCCGCCGCCCGACTAAAGCCCTTCAATGGGTCTGGACGGCGGCGCGCGTAGTCGAAATCGCGCAATTCCGCATGCAAGTCGCTTGTCGCGATCAGTCGCAAGATGGGTGTGCCGAATGGCGGGGTCACGAAGCCTCCTGACGGCAATAGGCGAAAACTCGCCTCAAGGTTGTATTCTCATCATCCTCTGTATTGACTTGTCAATCAGGCTCCGCCCCAGCACACCGATGACCGGAGGTCTTCATGCGCAACGCGGAAACAGTCACCTTTGGTGGATCGGGATTGGATCGCTCGGCAGCGCAGCGCCGGGATGAGGGCAGCTTGCGCGCAGACCCCGCGGCTCGGGTTACGCCGCTGTGGCGCGGCAAGCCGCTGATCCAGGACGACCCTGACAGCGGAGCGCTGTCGCTGGCCCATCTTCCCACGGATCACGCGGCACTGCGCGATTCGGGCCAATGGGTCTTTCTAGGCGTCGAGGGCGACACGCCGCGCTTCGCCGCTGATATCAGCGCTTGGGAACCGGCAGAGATGCCCGACACGCTGGGCGCCTTCCACGACCCGTCGCGGCAGGCGCATCCCGACTTCGCCCCCGCGGAGTTCGCCGAATTACGCGCGACGATGCTGCAACTGACCGCACGGGACGCGGAACTGGCGGCCACCGCTCGCGGCATCCTGGAATGGCACCGCTTGCACAGGTTCTGTGCCAACTGCGGCCACGCCACCGACAGCGCGCAATGCGGCTGGCAACGCACCTGCCCCTCTTGCGAGCGCCACCATTTCCCGCGCACCGATCCGGTGGTCATCATGCTGGTCACGCGCGGCAATTCCGTGCTGCTTGGTCGCTCTCCCGGCTGGCCAGACGGGATGTATTCACTGCTGGCGGGCTTCGTTGAGCCAGGCGAAACCATAGAGGCCGCCGTGCGCCGCGAGACGTGGGAGGAAACCGGAATTCGCGTCGGTCAGGTGGACTACCTTGCAAGCCAACCCTGGCCCTTCCCCGCATCGCTGATGATCGGCTGTCGGGCCGAGGCGGTGTCGTCCGATATCCGCGTCGACCCAGAGGAAATCGAAGATGCCCTATGGTTGAGTCGCGAGGACGCGATGCAAGCCATGGCGGGCAAGCATCGCATCCTGCCGGCCCGGAAAGGTGCGATTGCGCATTTTCTTCTGACGCGGTGGCTTGCGGACACGTTGGATTGACGGTTTGTTCGCAATCGCCCCCTTCAACACAGGCCATTCCATTGAAGTTCTCTTCCCGCACCGAGATCGACGCCCCACCGACGGTCGTGTTCGAACGTCTGTCCGACTTCGAACGGATAGAGTCCTTGGCGCGCGAGCGTGGCGTCAAGGTCGAACGGCTGGACGACGGCTCTGAAGGCCCCTCGGACGCACGGTGGCGGATCGATTTCGACTACCGGGGCCGCAGCCGATCCTGCGATGCAGCAATCGCCGCCTACGTGCCCGGCGAACAGATCGCCGGTCGCGGAGAGCTGGAGGGCCTGTCGATCTTCGGCAATGTAGAGCTTGTGGAATATGATCCGGGCAAGACCCGCATGTTCTGCACCGTTGATCTGAAGCCTTCCTCGATGCGCGCGCGTCTTCTTGTTCAGTCTCTAAAACTGGCGAAAGGCACGCTGGACCGCCGGTTCGCAAAGCGCCTGAACCAGTTCGGCAAGCGTTTGGAAACCACCTGACGGCGCGCCATTGCCCTTCCACCGAAGGGGTGACAGACACGACTGATGAATATCCGTAGCAAGGCCTTGGCCGTCCACTTCCTGACCGCGACCGGAGCGGTCTTCGCAATGCTGGCCCTTCTGGCCGCGGTGCAGAACGAATGGGGCATCATGTACCTGTGGCTGGTCGTCGCCTTCGTGGTCGACGGCATCGACGGCCCGCTGGCCCGCCGCTACGACGTGAAGGCAAATGCACCCGGCTACGACGGCGTGCTGATGGACTTGATCATCGACTACCTGACCTACGTGTTCATCCCCGCCTACGCCTTGTTTTCCAGTGGCCTGTTGCCCGGCTGGACCGGCTGGTTCGCGATCATTGTCATCACCTTCGCCAGCGTCGTCTATTTCGCCGACACTCGCATGAAGACAAAGGATAATTCGTTTCAAGGCTTTCCGGGGTGCTGGAACATGGCCGTCCTCGTGTTTTTCGCGGTAGAGCCTGCTTGGGGCACGATATTGGTCATCACCGCCCTGCTGGCCGTCGCGATGTTCCTGCCCCTGAAATTCGTCCACCCGGTCCGCACGAAACGCTGGCGCGCTCTGACGCTGCCGATCGCGCTGGTCTGGACCATTCTGGCCATTGCCGCCGCATGGCAGGATTTCGCGCCCTGGCGTCCGGTTGAATTGGCGCTGATCGTCACATCGATCTACCTAATCTTCGCCGGTATCGCGCAGCAGGCGACAGAGCGCAGCCAGCTTTAAAGTCGCGTCAGCACGACACATGCAAGGATCTGCATCGAAATATCTTTGTTCGTCCCCAGCTTGATTGTGGCGTTCCAGCCTGCGTGCAGCAGGGCCACGACCATCGCCGCCAGAAAGACGCCGATGCTCACCCGCGCAGGCCCAACCGGATCGGCCCCTTTGCGGTTGCGGCATCGACCGGCGTGCCGCCCTGCGTCGCCACCAGATCGGCCCCGGCGGCCACTCGGCGCACGTCATCCATCAAGGGCCGCCAGTCATCCGACAGCCGCCGCGCCGCCTCGGACGGGCAAAAGGTGCTGCCCGCCCCGCGCTCTTCCGCAAGGTCCATCAGGACCGCGCGGATGTCGTCATCCGACATACTGGTCCTTCAGAACCCGACGCAGGATCTTGCCGCTGGCGGACTTCGGGATCTCGTCCACGAAATGCACCTCGTGCAGTTGTTTGTAGGTCGATAGCCGCCCGGAAATATGGGCCTTCACGCCCGCCTCGTCGATCTCACCAGACTTCACGATGAAAGCGATGGGCACCTCGCCCGCTTCATCATCCGGCTTGCCCATGACGGCGGCGTCCTGGATCGCATCGTGGCCGACCAGTTCAGCCTCCAGCTCCGCAGGCGCGACCTGAAAGCCCTTGTACTTGATCAATTCCTTCACCCGCTCGCGCACGAACATGTATCCGTCTTCGTCGATCACACACAAATCGCCGGTGCGCAGCCAGCCGTCTTCGGTGATCGTTTCCTTGGTCGCGGCATCATTGCCCAGATAGCCCTGCATCACGTTCGGCCCGCGGACCCACAGTTCACCCTCTTCGCCCGGCGCGCGATCCTCCAGCGTGTCAGGATCGACCACGCGGCTTTCGCAGTTCGGCACCGTCAGACCCGATGCTCCCGCACGCGGGTTGTCGATAGGGGTCACATGGCTGACCGGCGACAGTTCTGTCATACCGTAGCCTTGCGTCATCACGCCGCCCATGCGCGCCGCGCAGGCATCGCCCAACTCGCCACCCAGCGGCGCAGCGCCACACATCACGCGATCCACGGACGAATGGTCGAACTGATCCACCATAGGATGCTTGGCCAAGGCCAAGGCGACCGGCGGCACGATATACAGAACCTTCGGCTTGTGCTCGGCCACCAGGCTCAGGAAGCGTTCCAGATCGAAGCGCGGCATCGTCACCAGTCGCGCACCACGGGCGAGATACTGGTTCATCAGAACGGTCATGCCGTAGATATGGAAGAACGGCAGAAAGGCGATGGTCGTCTCGCCCACCTGCGGATCAAAGAAGGCGGCGCATTGCTCGACGTTCGCCACCAGATTGCGGTGGGACAGCATCACGCCCTTCGGCATCCCCGTCGTGCCCGAGGAATAGGGCAGCACCACGATGTCCTTCTCCAGATCGACATCGGCCTGCGCCTGCAACGGGTCGCCCAGCAGATCCTCCAGCGTGGTCTCTCCTGCGCCGATCACCGCGATGGTCTCGACGCTGGTGCCTTGGATCGCCTCGCGCGCGGTGTCTGCAAAGCCCGCCACTACAACGAGGATTTTCGCCTTGCTGTCCAGCAGCTGCTTACGGACTTCATAGGCGGTGTAGGTCGGGTTGATCGTCGTCACCGTGCCACCGGCCCAAGCGACGCCGTGAAAGACGGTCACGTAATCCGGGATGTTCGGCGCCATCAGCGCCACCACACCGCCCTTGCCCAGACCGCGCTGCGTCAGTCCACCGGCCAATCGCTTGATCCGGTCCTGCAACGCGGCGGCGGTCATCCCGGCGCCGCTGGTGCCATCGGTCAGAACGACCCCGTCGGGGTCCATCTCCAGACCTTGGAACAACCGCTCGGTGATAGAGATGTCGGGGATGTCGATATCGGGATGCGGGCTCTTGAAGACGGTCACGGCGGTTCCTCCCTTGGCGTGCTGGCGATGACCCTAGCACCGCGTCGGGCAGGGGAAAGGGGGTCAGAGCTGCCAGAGAACGACACCGATCCCGACAGTGCCGAAAGCGAGTAGCAGCGACAGGATAGACAATCGCCATGTGGGCTGCGCGGTCGCGTCGTGGGTATCCAGATCGCGACAGGCGCGGCGCGCCTCGTCCCAGCCCGCGACGAAGATGACGAGCGCCGCGAGCAGAAAGGCCGACGCGATGGCCTTGGGCACCCACTTCGGTTCATAGACCGAGAACACCGCCTGCAACGCCAAGGCAACGACCACGGTGGTCAGACCGGTGCGCACCCAACCGGCATAGGTGCGTTCCGCCGCAAGGCGGGTACGGTCCTCGGCCCAGTCCGTGCGATCTTGCGCCAGCTTGTTCTTATCGCTCATCTGACCACCTTCTCGCGTTGACAGCTTCAGTCCAGACGCTCTGGCAGGCGCATCCCGCGCAACACTTCATCCACCGATTGCGCCCGCTTGCCGGCACGCTGCACCTCTGTGATCTCGACTGCGCCGCTGCCACAGGCGACCGTGAAACCGTGCAACACCGTGCCGGGCGCTCCATCGTCTTCCGCCACCCGCGCGCGCAGCAGCTTCACCCGCTCGCCCGCGACCTCGCACCATGCGCCGGGAAAGGGCGACAGCCCCATGATGTGCCGCGCGACCTGATCCGCCGGGCGGGACCAGTCCACCCGCGCCTCTGCCTTGTCGATCTTGTCGGCGTAGGTCACGCCCAGCTCGGGCTGCGGCATGTCGGGCAGCGCGCCCAGACGCTCCAGCGCCGCGACCACAGCATCCGCGCCCATGGTAGACAGCCGGTCATGCAGGTCGCCCGTGGTGTCACCCGGCCCGATGTCCGTTACTTCGCGCAGCAGCACCGGCCCGGTGTCCAGCCCAGCCTCCATCCGCATGATGCAAACGCCGGTCTCTTCATCGCCCGCCATCACCGCGCGATGGATCGGCGCGGCCCCGCGCCACCGGGGCAAAAGAGAGGCGTGGATGTTCAGGCACCCATGCGTCGGCGCATCCAGAACCGCTTGCGGAAGGATCAGCCCGTAGGCCACGACGATGGCGATGTCCGCGTTCAGCGCAGCAAAGTCGCCCTTCTCGGCAGCGCCCCTCAACGACGCTGGATGCCGCACCTCGATCCCCATTTCCTGCGCCACCAGATGCACCGGCGACGGCCGGTCCTTCTTCCCCCGCCCCGCCGGTCGCGGCGGCTGGGTGTAGGCGCAGACAACATCGTGCCCGGCAGCAATCAACGCGCGCAAAGGTGCTACGGAAAACTCGGGCGTGCCCATGAAAACGATACGCATGGCGATCTCCTTGACGACGCTACAAAGCGGACCGCAACGCTGCGCGTTCTTCCTTCAGCGACCCGGTGAACGGATCGCGTCCGGCACGCGCGTACCAGTAAAGCGCATTCGACTCGTCGCCCTCGATCCGATGCAGATGCGCGTGGACCCAAGCAGCCTCTGCACTGGGGTCAGCCTGCGCGAGTTCGTGCGCGCGATCCCACTGCCCGGCCTCCAGCGCATCGAGCGCCTCTTTCATCGTTTCCTTCATCGCATCTTCCCCGATTTGCGGATCAGCATGTCCCGCTTTGTGCGGCTTAGCCGATCTACATAGAGCCTGCCCCCCAAGTGGTCGATCTGATGCTGAACGCTGGTTGCCCAGAGGTGCACGAAATCGCGCTCTACCGTCGCGCCGGTCTCGTCCATGAACTGTACCGTCACCGCGCGGGGCCGCGTGATCTTGGCCGACACCCCCGGCAGGCAAGGAGAGGCCTCTTCATGCTCTCGCCCCTGCCCGCTGGCGTGGATCACCTGAGGGTTCGCCATCCGTACCGCCTGCCCGCGTTCGGACGACGCATCGACCACGGCCAGCCGCAGCATCACACCGATCTGCGGTGCGGCCAAACCGACGCCCGGCATCGCCTCCATCGTGTCTATCATGTCATCCCAGACGGCGCGCACCTCGTCCGTGATCGCCTCGACCGGGGCGGCAGGCTTCCGCAATCGCCGGTCGGGCCAAAGAAGGATCGGGCGCGCGGTCATAGCGGATCTCGCGGCGCTTGCGCGCGATAAACCGGCAACCGCCAGTCCAGCGCGATGGAGCCTGCGCGCAACGCGAAGACCGTTGCCGCTGCCAGCATCAGCGCCACGCTTTGCGCCACGAAGGCTACCGACAACACCGCCACCCCGGCCCCCGCCAAGGTTGCCGTCGCATAGATCTCACCCTGCTTCAGAACCAGCGGCACTTCGTTCGCGACCACGTCTCGCATCAGCCCGCCGAATGTGCCCGTCGCCATGCCCATGACCAGCACGATGGGCCAGGACATCCCCGCCGCCATCGCCACGCCAACCCCTGCCGCAACGGCAGAGGCCAGCGCCGCCGCGTCCAGCCAGTACAACGCGCGCACCCGGCTTTCCAACAGATGCGCGGTGAAGAACACGATCACCGCCGACAGGATGCACAGGCCCAGGTAAGACGGCGTTGCGATCCAGAAGATCGTGCGGTCCAGCAGAACATCGCGCAACGTGCCGCCGCCCACGCCGGTCAGCACCGCCAAAAACCCGAAGCCCACGATATCCAACTGCGCGCGGCTGGCCGTCAGCGCGCCGGTCAGCGCGAAGACGATCACCGCCGCGTGGTCCAGTACCCCGACCAGCGTCATTTGAACGGCGCCATCCCGGCGCGCGCCAATTCATCCGCGCGCTCGTTCTCGGGGTGGCCCGCATGGCCCTTCACCCATGTCCATGTCACCTGATGGCGCGCCTGCGCCGCATCCAGACGCTTCCACAGATCGTCGTTCTTCACCGGCTTCTTGGCGCTGGTCTTCCAGCCGTTCCGCTTCCACCCGTGAATCCAGCTTTCCACGCCGTTCTTCACGTACTGGCTGTCCGTCACCATCGTGATCCCAGACGGACGCGCCAACGACTCCAGCGCGTTGATCGCCGCCAACAGCTCCATCCGGTTGTTCGTCGTCGGAGCCTCCCCGCCCTTCAACTCAAGCCGCTTCACCTCTGCCTCACCGTCACGCGCGATCAGCAGCGCGCCCCAGCCGCCGGGGCCTGGATTGCCCGAACAGGCACCGTCGGTATAGGCGAAGAGATCAGGCATCGGGTTTCCGGCTTAGATGGATGACAAAGGGATCGACATTGACGGTCAGACCAGCGCCCGCCCCGTTTCGCAAGCCAATGTCGCTGCCTCCGGACTCATCCGATGATGATCGGCAGCAACGTCACGACGACAACGAAGGTCAGGATCAGCCGCAGCGACACCCACCACGGCGGCGCAAGGCCCTGCCGTTGGAACATCCAGTCCAAGCCAAGGATGCCCACGAAGCCCAGTGCCAGATAGATCGCGGCAGAGACCGGCCCGCCGCCCACGAAGAAGAACGCCCATAGCGCGGGCAGCGTCGACACACCGTAACCGAACGCCGCCTCCGCACCCTCGGCCCGCGTCGCAAAGCCCCAGAGCACGCCGGACATGAAAGACAGGATGACGGTGCCGTAGGCCAATTGCACGTAGGGGCCGACGAAGCGCGGCCCCAGAATGTCGGCGGTGAACACGCCTAGGCTGGGGAATGCCATCGTGGACACGCCCCACAGGAACGGAAGCAGCCCCGCAAGGCCCAGCGCGAGCGGAGCGAAAGGTATCTTCGTCATGCCCGCTCCACCGCCAGCTTGCCCGCCAATCCGGCGAAGAGCGCCGCAATTCCGCGCGACAGCCACCGCAGGGCGCGCGGCGATGACAGCACACGGTCCCGCGCCACGGCCGCCATCACGCCGTAGCCCGCGAAGACGATGAACGTCAGCACCATGAAGACCGCGCCCAACACCAGCATCTCACGCGATGCCGCAGTCGGATCACCTGAAAGAAACGGCGGCAAAAGCGCTAAGAAGAAGATCGACAGCTTGGGGTTCAAAGCGTTGATCAACACTCCGCGCAGCGCGGTGCGCCAGCCGGGCTCGGATCCCTGATCCGGATCCACCCGCAGCGCGCCGCCCGACCGCAGCGCCTGCCACGCCAGATACAACAGATACGCGACACCAGCCCAACGCAGCGCGTGGTAAGCCAACGCACTGGTGTGCATCACCGCCGCCAAGCCCAAAGTCGCCGCCACAAGCGCGGGCACGATCCCGAAGGTGCACCCCAGCGCCGCCCAAAGGCTCGCCCGTCGCCCGCGCCCCAATCCGATCGCAACGGTATAGATCACCCCGGTGCCGGGGATCAGGACAACGACCAAAGCGGTCAGCAGGAACGGAAGAGAGATCATTTCGGGCCTCGCCGGATCGCAACACGGAACGATCTTGCACCGCCCGTGCCACAGGGCAACCCGGCGCGCGGCAATGCCGCCTCTTTGTTTTCACAAATACTCACGGCGCACGGCCTGTCGCGTGCGGACAGTCAGGCAGGCTCGCGCAACACCCGAGGCACCTTGAACTCGATGTTCTCTTCCGCCGTCACGACCTGCTCGACCGTAACGTCGAACCGCGTGCGGAAGGCGTCGACCACCTCGTCGATCAGAACTTCGGGTGCACTGGCACCGGCGGTGATGCCGACGGACCCGATCCCCTCCAGCGCCCGCCAGTCGATGTCTGTGGCCCGCTGCACCAGTTGCGCATAGCCGCAGCCCGCACGGCGGCCCACTTCGACCAGCCGCTTCGAGTTCGACGAATTCGGCGCGCCGACGACCAGCATCGCATCCAGCTTCGGCGCCATCGCCTTTACCGCTTCTTGTCGGTTCGTCGTGGCGTAGCAGATATCTTCCTTATGCGGCCCGACGATGGCCGGGAAGCGCGCCTTCAGCGCCGCGACGACCTGTGCCGTGTCATCAACAGACAGCGTCGTCTGCGTGATGAAGGCCAGCTTTTCGGGATCGCGCACATCCAGCTTGGCCACATCCTCGGGCACCTCGACCAGCAGCACTTCGCCTTCGGGCAGTTGGCCCATGGTGCCCAGCGTCTCGGGGTGGCCGGCGTGGCCGATCATCACCATCTGCAGGCCGTTCTGGTGGTGGCGCTCGGCCTCGATATGCACCTTGCTGACCAGCGGACAGGTCGCGTCCACATAGACCATCTCTCGCGCCCGTGCCTCTGCGGGAACGGCTTTGGGCACACCATGGGCCGAGAAGATCACGGGGCGGTCCGTGGGCGCTTCGTCCAGCTCTTCCACGAAGACCGCGCCCTTCTCGCGCAGACCGTCCACGACGAACTTGTTGTGCACAATCTCGTGGCGCACGTAGACTGGCGCGCCCCATTTCTCGATCGCCATCTCGACGATCTTGATCGCGCGGTCCACGCCCGCGCAGAACCCGCGCGGCGCGGCCATATACAGCGTGAGAGGCGGCTTGGTCATCAATGTCTCCTTCGTGCATCCGACACCTAATCAGGGGCGGGCCGTGCGTAAAGGTGGCCGACTTCGGGATACCTCCGGCGGAGGTATTTGAGGAACGATGAAAACACTGGCGTTGACCGGGCGCCGTACAGGGCATAGATGCCGTCCCAAGACGCCGGGTCCAGGCCGCGTGAGCCAGTGCTGAAAGTCAGCACATCGCAGGACCGGTGCAACGCATCCCACATCACGCGGGGGAGGCGCCGGGAACGGCGGCCTTTCGGACATCCGGTCCGCAACGTCAGACCGTTCGCGCTTCTGAACGCATCGCCCTGCGGGTCCGACCGATGTCCGACGCGGGGCCGACCCTTATCCGACAGGAAGAATCTTCGTGGATTTCGACATGCTGGGCCTTGCGCCCGCCCTTCTTTCCCGCCTTGCAGAGCGTGGCCTTGATACCCCCACACCCATTCAGGCCAAAGCCATTCCCCACGGCCTGCAGGGCCGGGACGTCATGGGTCTGGCACAGACCGGCACCGGCAAGACCATCGCCTTCGGCCTGCCCATACTGCAGGGCCTGATCGAAGACGGAAGCCGTCCCGCGCCCAAATCCGTACGCGCCCTTGTGCTTGCCCCCACCCGCGAACTGGCCAATCAGATCGCCGACAACCTGCGCCCGTTGTCCGGCGGCAGCCAGATCGGCATCGCCGTCGTCACCGGCGGTGTGTCGGCCAACCGTCAGAAGGGCCGGCTGGAGCGCGGCGTCGACATTTTGATCGCCACGCCGGGTCGCCTGCTGGACCTTCTGAATCAGAAGGCCCTGACCCTGTCCGACACGCGTTTCCTGGTGCTGGACGAGGCCGACCAGATGCTCGACATGGGTTTCATCCATGACCTGCGGAAGATCGCGCAGCATGTGCCCGAGACACGCCAGACGCTGCTGTTCTCGGCCACCATGTCCAAGGACATGAACGAGATCGCCCAGACCTTCCTGCGCAACCCTATCCGGATCGAGGTCGCCTCTCCGGGCAAGCCAGCCGACAAGGTGACACAGGAAGTGCGTTTCATGCCGAAAGAGGCGAAAGTAGACGAGCTTATCGCTCAGCTTGGCACCCACAAGGGCCAGCGGGCGCTGATCTTCGTGAAGATGAAGCACTCTGCCGACAAGCTGATGAAGCAGCTGGAGCGCGCCGGTTTTCCGGGTGCCGCGCTGCACGGCAACCGCAGCCAGAACCAGCGCGACCGGGCGCTGAAGGCCTTTACCAACGGCGAGATCGACGTGCTGGTCGCCACCGACGTGGCCGCCCGCGGCATCGACATCCCAGAGGTCGATTTCGTCTACAACTTCGAGCTTCCGAACATCCCCGAGACCTATGTCCACCGCATCGGTCGCACCGCGCGGGCGGGGCGCGATGGCAAGTCGGTCAGCTTCTGCCAGCCGGATGAACTGGGCTATCTGCGCGATATCGAGAAGCTGCTGAAGATCACCGTTCCCGTGGCGCAGGATGCGTCCTGGGCCCACGAGGCGCCCATCGCGCCACCGAAGCCCGGCGGCGGTCGTCGCCGTGGCGGTGGCGGCGGTGGCGGTCGTCCCGGTGCGGGTCGCGGCGCGAAGCCGGGCGGCGCGCGTCCGCAGGCGGCCAAACCCGCTGGCGGCAATCGCCGGCGTCGTGGGCCGAAGAAAGCCTAAGCGGACGTCTCGGCGATCCACGCCATGACATCTCCGACCGTCTCCGCCTCTCGTCGTTTCGGGATCGCGGGGCGGTCGATCATCACGACCGGCAGGCCCAGCGCGCGCGCCGCCTGCAACTTCGCCACAGCGCCCGTGCCGCCCGCGTTCTTCGACACGATCAGCTCGATCCCGTGCCGCTCCATCAGGGCGCGGTCATCGGCAGCGGTGAACGGGCCGCGCGAAACCTCTACTTGGCAATCCGGCAGCGGCAGTGCGCCCTGCGGCGGATCGACCAGTCGCAGCAGATAGAAGTGCTGAGGGTTCGGCGCGAACTCTGCCAGATGCATCCGCCCCACCGCCAGCATGACCCGTTTGCGCGGACCATCCAGCGCAGTAACGGCCCCGGCAATGTCGGGGACATGGGTCCAGTCGTCGCCCGGCGCGGCCTGCCAAGGCGCACGCGTGAGGGCGATTAAGGGCACCCTTACGCTCGCAGCAGCCGCGATGGCGTTACCGCTCATCTGTGCGGCAAAAGGGTGTGTGGCGTCGATCAGGTGGGTGATCGCGTTCTCACGCAGGTATGCCGCCAACCCGTCAACCCCACCAAAACCGCCGACGCGTTGCGGCAGGGGCTGTCGCACGGGCCGCTCGACCCGTCCGGCGAAGGACACCACACCGCTCAGCCCCGCATCGGACACCGCGCGCGCCAGCGCGGTCGCCCCGGTCGTGCCGCCAAGGATCAGAAGGTTCGGCTTGTTCATGGCGCGCACCCTGCCCGCCGCCTCTTGCCGCTGCAACCGCCGCGTGGCAGGCCATCTTCCATGACGCATTGGCTGACAATCATCGGGATCGGGGAAGGCGGCGTGGACGACCTGACCCCTGCCGCGCGCTCTGCCCTGAATGCGGCAAAGGTGGTCATGGGCCCGCCCCGTCATCTGTCGATGGTGCCAGACACCGGCCCGCAGCGGATCGAATGGCCTGTTCCCTTCGCCGATGGGATCGACACGCTGCTGAACCATCGCGGCACCGACACCGTAGTCCTCGCATCCGGCGATCCGTTCTGGTTCGGCGCCGGATCGGTGCTGTCCGCGCGGCTGGAGCGGAACGAATGGATCGCCCATCCCGGCCCGTCCGTCTTCTCCCTCGCCGCCGCCCGCATGGGTTGGCCGCTGGAACGGACCACCTGCCTTGGCCTGCATGCAGCCCCCCTGTCGAAGATGCGCACGGCGCTGCATCCCGGCGCGCGTTTGATCGTCACCCTGCGCGACGTCGCGGCGGTGGCTGACCTTGCGGGCTACGTTGCAGACCTGGGCTTCGGTGACAGCGAGATTACGATCCTCGAACGGCTTGGCGGCCCATCGGAACGGATCACCACCGATATCAGCGGCCCCTTCGACGCCCCCGTCGCCGCCGCGATCACGGTCGCAGGCAGCGGCACCGCGATCCCGCTTGCGTCAGGTCGCCCTGACCCGATCTACGCCCACGACGGTCAGATCACCAAGCGCCCCGTCCGTGCCCTGACCCTGTCAGCGCTGGCCCCGCAGCCGGGGGAACACCTGTGGGACATCGGAGGCGGCTCTGGCTCTGTCGCCTTGGAGTGGTGCATGGCGCATCCCACCTGCCGTGCGACGGTCATCGAACGCCGCCCCGACCGCGCCGACCGTATCCGGGCGAACGCCGATGCGCTCGGCCAGTCCCTGTCCGTCATCGAAGGCACCGCCCCCGACGCCCTGTCAGGCCTGCCGCAACCGCAGGCCATCTTCGTCGGCGGTGGGCTGTCCCAGGCTTTGCTGGACCGCTTGGCCCCCTTTGCCGGCACCCGCCTCGTCGTCAACGCGGTTACACTGGAAACCGAGGCGCTCGTCCTTTTGCACCACGCCAAATACGGCGGTGAGCTGCTTCGCGTCCAGATGGCCCGCCCCGAACCCTTGGGCGGTTTCCACGGCTGGCAGTCGAGCTACCCCCTTCTGCAATGGAGCGTCACGCTATGATCGTCGCAGGCTTCGGCTTCCGTGCAGAGGCGACTCAGGACAGCCTTGCCGACGCGCTTGCGCAGACGGGCGCGCAGCCCGATGCGCTGGCGACCATCGCCGACAAAGCACATTCCCTCGCCTCCCTCGCCACGCGCATGAACCTGCCGTTGCACACCATCCCGCAGGCAAAGCTACCCGCCGACACCCCCACCGACAGCCCCGCCTCCCGGACCCACCGCGCGACCGGATCGGTCGCCGAAGCGACCGCGCTGGCCGCCGCGGGCCCCGGCGCGCGGCTGATCACACTTCGCACAATATCCACCGACCGCATGGCCACTTGCGCCATCGCAGAAGGAACCGATCCATGACCGTCCACTTCATCGGCGCAGGCCCCGGCGCGCCCGATCTGCTGACCCTGCGCGGCCGCGACCGCATCGCCGCCAGCCCCGTCTGTCTTTACGCCGGATCGTTGGTGCCAGAGGCGATCCTGTCCCACTGCCCGCCGGGCGCGCGCATCGTGAACACCGCGCCCATGGATCTGGACGCCATCATCAACGAAATCGAAACCGCCCACGCGGCAGGACAGGACATTGCCCGCCTTCATTCCGGAGATCTCTCCGTCTGGTCCGCGATGGGCGAGCAACTTCGCCTGCTGGCAGAGCGCAACATCCCCTACACCATCACTCCTGGCGTGCCCGCCTTCGCCGCTGCCGCCGCCGCCATCGGCGCAGAACTCACTGTGCCCGAGGTCGCGCAATCGGTTGTCCTGACGCGCACTCCGGGCCGCGCCTCGACCATGCCGCCTGCGGAATCGCTGACGAACTTCGCCGCCACCGGGGCGACCCTCGCGATCCATCTGTCGATCCAGAACCTCACCAGCGTGGTCGCTGACCTTACCCCGGCCTACGGGCCCGATTGCCCCGTCGCCATCGTCTTCCGCGCCAGTTGGCCGGACGAAAAGATCATCCGCGCCACTCTCTCCACCGCCGAAGCCACGCTGCCTGACGGCATCACGCGCACCGCCCTGATCCTCGTCGGCCCCGCTCTGAGCCAGAATACCACGACCAGCCAGCTTTACGCCGCCGACTACGACCGCCGCTATCGCCCCCAGACTGCCGACAGCCCGTGGATCGACGGCCCCGGAGACTGACCCTCCCTTCTTTGTTTTCTCAAATACTCATCCCCGGCCCGACCAAAGGACCAGCCCCATGACCCTGCCTCCCGGACTTCTCGTCTCAGCCCCCGCATCGGGCACCGGCAAGACCACCGTCATGCTGGGCCTATTGCGCGCGCTGGCCGATGACGGTCTGACGGTGCAGCCCTTCAAGTCCGGCCCCGACTATATCGATCCGGCGTTCCACCTTGCCGCCGCCGGGCGTCCGTCCTTCAACCTCGACACCTGGGCGATGGGCGATGACCTGCTGAACGCCATCGCGGCCCAGGCCATCGGCTCGGACATCTGCGTCGCCGAAGGCTCCATGGGTCTCTACGACGGCGTCGCCACCAAGGGGCGCGCAGGATTCGGCAGTTCGGCAGAGACCGCGCGCCGCATGGGGTGGCCCGTGATCCTTGTGATCGACGCCAGCGGTCAGGCACAATCCGCAGCCGCCACTGCAATGGGCTTCGCCGCCTATGCGCCCGATCTGCCCTTCGCGGGCGTCATCCTGAACCGCGTCGCATCGCCCCGCCATGAACGCCTGATCCGCGTCGGGATGGAGCGGGCGGGCCTGCCCGTGCTTGGCGTCCTGCCCCGACGCGGGGACCTCGCCCTGCCAGAGCGTCACCTCGGGTTGATCCAAGCGGTTGAGCACCCCGATCTGAACGCTGCGATCGACGGCTACGCGCAATTCCTGCGCGAAAACGTCGATCTGGCAGCCATCCGCGCCGCCGCCCTCTCTGGCCCCATGCCGCCCAAGGCCGCTCTGCCAAAGCCCCCCGCCCAGCGCATCGCGCTAGCGCAGGACGCCGCCTTCTCCTTCACCTACCCGCACCTGTTGGAAGGCTGGCGACAGGCGGGTGCAGAGATCCTGCCCTTCTCACCCCTTTCCGACCAGCCCCCGCCCGACGCCGATCTCGTCTGGCTGCCCGGAGGCTACCCCGAACTCCACGCAGGAACCCTCGCCGCCGCTACCACCTTCCGCGCCACCCTCCGCCGCCACGCCGAAACCAAGCCCGTCCACGGCGAATGCGGCGGCTACATGGCGCTGGGACAGGCGCTGATCGACAAGGACGGCACGCGACACAAAATGGCCGGCCTCCTCGGCCTCGTCACAAGCTACGAGAAACGCAAGTTCCACCTCGGCTATCGCCGCGCGGTCCTGAACGCTCCCCTCCCCGGCCACCCCGCCAAAGCCGCCCTAAGGGGCCACGAGTTCCACTACTCCACCATCCTCGAAGAACCCGACGCCCCCCTCGCCGCCGTCACCGACGCCGACGGCAACCCGGTCCCGGAAACCGGATCGGTAAAGGACAACGTAACGGGGACGTTCTTCCACATGATCTCGGGGGAGGAAGGATGATTGGAGCCACAGGACTCGGCACCTAAGGTCAATCACACACCAAAACTTCAAGAGACTGTCATGGACGTCGCCACAGGCTTTGACGGACAAGAAGACCGACTGATCGCCCTGTTCACCGCCACATTCACCGACACGGAAGGCGCGGAAGAGGGCAGGCTGATCGGCGGGCTGGTTCACGATCTGCTCACGACCACACCGGCGTCCGATATCCACGTCTTTCGCGCCGAAGACGACAGCACCCTGATCGGCGCGGCCATCTTCACGCAGATCACCTACCCCGATGAACCGAACCGCGTGGTCCTGCTCTCTCCCATGGCGGTCGCAACCGACCGGCAAGGCAAGGGTGTCGGCCAAGCTCTTCTCATCCAGGCCCTCGCAACGCTCCGGTCGGAAGGAGCCGAGGTTGCGCTCACCTATGGCGATCCGGACTACTACAAGCGCGTCGGGTTCGCGCCGATCACCGAACAGCAGGCTTGCGCACCTCTGCCTCTCAGCCACCCTCAGGGCTGGATCGGGCAGTCGCTGACGGACCAACCCATGCCTATCCTGAGCGGCAGGCCCACGTGCGTCCCAGCCCTGAACCGAGCTGACGTCTGGTAGCGCGCTTCACCTTCGCCAAGAGAGCGTGTCACGACGACCGCGAAACCACCCTTCCCCCCGCCCCACACCAGTGCCAAAAGCCCCCCATGACAGGCTTCGTTTCCTTCGTGGGCTCTGGCCCCGGTGACCCCGAGTTGCTGACGCTCAAGGCGGTGGACCGTTTGCGTCGTGCGGATGCGGTGCTGTTCGACGACCTGTCGTCTGGCCCGATCCTTAGCCACGCGCGCTCCGGGGCGGACATGGTCGCGGTTGGCAAGCGCGCCGGGCGGCCCTCTCCCAAGCAGGACCATGTCAGCCGCCTGCTGGTGGATTACGCGCAGGGCGGCGGTCGTATCGTGCGGTTGAAATCGGGTGACTCAGGCATCTTCGGACGGCTGGAGGAAGAACTGGTCGCCCTGCGCGACGCCGGCATCCCGTACGAGATCATCCCCGGCGTCCCTTCGGCCATCGCCGCCGCCGCCGCCGCGGGCATCCCGCTGACCCGGCGCTTCACCTCGCGCCGCGTCCAATTCGTTACGGGCCACGATGCGTCAGGCGAGCTGCCGCCCGACATCGACCTGAATGCGCTGGCCGATCCGATGGCCTCCACCGTCGTCTTCATGGGCAAGCGCACCTTCCCGACGCTGGCCTCCGCCCTGATGGACCGCGGCCTGCCGCCCCACCAGCCGGCAATTCTGGCGGAAGCGGTGTCGACGCCGCACCAGCAGATCACGCGCAGCACCGTCACCGACCTTGCCGATCGGCTGGCCCAGGAGCGCGGCGACCAGCCCGCACTGATCCTCTACGGGCCGCTCGCGGATGGTTGAGATCACGCTCGTCGGTATCGGCACCGGTCACCCGGACCACGTTACCCTGCAGGGACAAAAGGCGATCCGGGACGCGCAGCTGATCCTTCTGCCGCGCAAGGCGGGAAAGGACGATCTGGCCCACCTGCGCCGCGCCATCATCGAGGCGGCCGGATCGAACGCCCGCATCGTGCCCTTCGACTACCCAGAGCGTGACGACAGCCTGCCCTATCAGGTGCGCGTGGCCCAGTGGCACGACGAAATCGCAGCCCGCTGGGCTGACGCGATTGGCGATGCCAAGGCCGCCACGCTACTGGTGTGGGGCGATCCGGGCCTTTACGATTCGACCCTGCGCATTGCCGACCGCCTGCCCGGCGCGCGCACTCGCGTGATCCCCGGCATCTCTGCGCTGCAGGCCCTGACAGCCGCTCACGCGATCCCGTTCAACACCGTGAACGGCCCCGTCACCATCACCACGGGCCGCCGCCTGCGCGACTCCGGCTGGCCAGAGGGGGCCGAAACCGTGGCCGTGATGCTGGACGGCGACTGCAGCTTTGCGACCTTGTCCGAGAATCTGACGATCTGGTGGGGGGCTTATCTGGGAATGACGGAGCAAGTGCTGGACCACGGCCCGCTGCCGGAGGCGGGCCCCCGCATCACCGCCACACGCGCCGCGGAACGCGAACGGCATGGGTGGATCATGGACACATACTTGCTGCGGAAGGGGTGAGCCGTGGCATGAAACCCATCCTGCATCTTTGCGCCACCTGCCGCCCAGACACGGAGACCAGTGCCCTGCGCGCGGCACTTGGGGACACGGCAGACCTGCGCCTGCACGACTGCCTGAACGTCTGTAATCGCCCCACAGCCCTGTCGATCCAAGGCAACGGGACGGCCTATCTGTTCGCAGATGTCGATCCCGAGACGGACGCCGACGACATCGCCGCCACCGTCCGCACCTATGCCAATGCCCCAAGCGGAAACATCAATGACGCCCGCCCCTGCGGACGCCTACGCCATTGCCTGATCGGCAAGATCCCGGCAGCCTGACGGCCCTCTTCATCTTGTCGAAAATACTCACGACGCCACGCCCGCCGAAGGCGTGGCGGTCAATCGAGCGTCAGGTCGACGGCAACCGCTTCACCATCCACCGCCAAGGGCCGATGGTCGTTCGAGGTCAGCGTCACCTGAACATAACCTCCGGTCGGCACATGCACCCAAGGCCCATAGAACCGGCCTAGTTTCACGCCGTCCACGTAGACATGCGCGTGGCCTTGTCCTGCCACGTGATCGCCACTTGCCGACTCAGGCGCGAAGGTGAAGTTGGTCGGCTCAAGATACAGGTTCCAGCCTGCCATCGGATCGGGCGTGGCCTCGACCGTCAACGAGGGCGCATCCGAACCGGACACATCCAGCGGCATGTCATGGGCGTGGTCCATGCCCGCGCCGTGGTGCGCCGGGTCGGAGTGGTCGTGGCCAGCCATCTCCCACCCTTGCGACACAGCCAGAAACACGCCGAGGCCGACCCCGATCACCAAACCGATGACTCCAAGCGCCAGCGCCCGCATCACGCGTCTCCCCGCGCCCAAAGCGCGCCGCAGAGCGAACCAAGCGCCGCCCAGACCGCCAACCCGACGCCCAGCGCACGGGCTGAGAACAAGGCGCCCAATTCGGGCGGTGCGGGACCGGTGAAGCCATCGGGCTGGGGCGCGCCGATTGCATGAGGTGCGGCCAGCAGGACGATACCTCCGACCCACCAGACCCAGCCGCGTCCAAGGCCCAGTAGCAGGCAGCCGATGCCCGATGACACCACGCAACCCAGCCACCACGCCTGACGCGCCGCCAGATCGGCCGCGGCGACCCCCGGCAGTTCCGGCGGCAGGCCGATGGCCGGGGCCAGTTGCACCGTTACGAAACCCGCAATGCCCCAGATGATTCCGGTGCGTCCGTCAATATCGGCCCAGCCACGATCGGCGGCGACGGCCATGAATGCGGTCAGGATCAGCGCGTAACCGATGTAGACGACAGCCGAGAACAGCACGCTCAGAATATCGCGCATGGGGTCGAAGTTATAGGCGACGGGGGCCGAAGATCCGTCCTCCCCGAAGTGCGTCAGAGCGCCGCCTTCATAAAGCTCGGCAGCCAGAAGGACGGGCTGCACGAATGCGAATTGCAGCACGGCAGCCAAAAGCCCCGCGGCAAAACCGGCGATCAACGCGCCGGTCAGCAGTCTGTAGGTCATGGATTAGTGGCAGGGAAAGCCGGTGGCGTGGCGCACGTCATGCGCCGCGTCGTGCAAGGCATCGGCTTGCACGTGGCCTGCAAGAACGATCAGGCCAAGGCCCATCGTCAGCGCCAGAAGCGCGGGGGCCATAACGCCCGTCTTGGGCAGGGTCTGGATGGCGGCGGTCGCGGTCTGCGTCTTCATCGGTCTTCCTTTCCTTACCGTCTCCCCGACGGGTTGGCTGAACTCAAACCCGGCAGGTCTCCTGGCTTGCGGGTCAACACGTTACATCCGCCTTCCCCGGGAATCGGCCCCGAGTGGCTGTCTGGATGCACGCTAACCGCTTACAGTCGCGGGGGCGGCTTCGGCGTTTCACCGAATTCCCTATTGGTCCCGTCGCTTGCGACGACGACACCGGGCCCTTCCTCCGTAGCGCCGATCCGACCCTGTGGAAAGAGGCGATCTTAGCGGGGACGTCGAAAGCTTTTCGCCAAGCGGTCCGCGTAGGCGTCCCGCGCTTCTGGCGACATCTGCGTCAGCCGGTCGATCAACGCGGCTTCCGTCCGCGCGACCCGGGCATCTCCGATGCGCCGAGCCTCTGCGAACGCGATTTGCAGCGCCTCTGGGTCGAAGGGGATGGCGCGCAGCGCCTCTAGCACGCTCTCCAAGCCGCGACCCCGCGGTCCGCGCGGACCTGCGCGCAGATCATCCACCAGCGCCTGCCGATCCGGCTTGTCCAGCGCGCGCACAAGGGGCGCTGCCGGGCCGCCCATACGCGGACCGCGATCGCGGTCGGGGCCGTCAAAGACCTGCCCCAGCACGACGCCAGCGACCGCAAGGTTTAGCGCCAGAGAGCCGATCAGCACGAATCGCCACAGACGGGGAAGCGTCGAGAACCTCATTCCGAAAGCTCCGCATATTGAAAGCCGTAGCCTCCGGCGACATCGGTAAAGTCCGACCCAAAGGTCGCCCCGGCGATATAGCCGCCCGGATCGCCCAGCCCCACGGCCAGCCCCATGACGCAGGCCGCCGCAAGGCTGCCCCACGCCGCGATATCGCGACGGCGGCGGGCGCCTGCGGTGGTCCGTGCGTCGCGCATCACGCGAGCCATCAGCAGCTCGGACGGCTTGGGGTGATCGCGGCGACCGGCCTCTAGCGCAGCATCCGCCAGCACACGTTCCATCAGGTCGCCACTGGCATCGGACTTCAGCCCGCGCAGGCCTGCGATCAAATCGTCATCATTCATCGACATATCCCAGCGCCTCCTTGCGACCGGCCAATATCTTCCCAAGCGACGCGCGCCCCCGTGCGGTCAGGCTTTCCACCGCCTCGACGCTGATGCCCATGGTGGCGGCGACATCGGGGTTCGGCAATTCCTCTATGTGGCGCAGGATGACGGCAAGACGCTGGCGTTCGGGCAGGGCGGCCAGCGCCTCTTCCAGCGCCACCTTCCGCTGCCGGTCCTGCATCCGCACCGCAACGCTGGGGTCGGGCGCGGCAGGTTCGTTCGCTGCATCCAGCGGGTCCGAAGGCCGCCGCGCACGCAACCGATCCGTGCACAGGTTCGCCGCCACACGGTAAAGCCAGGTCGAGACCTTGGCCCGCCCTGCCTGCCACTCCGGTGCGATCTTCCATAAGCGCAGCAGAGCCTCTTGCGCCACATCCTCTGCCTCTGCCGCATCGCCCAACATCCGCTGCGCCACGGCCAGCACGCGCGGCACGTGCCGCTGCGCGAGGGGTGCGGCGGCGGACATGTCGCCGGCGGCATAGGCCGCGAGCAGGGATTCGTCAGAAGGCTCGGTCATGCGGTCAAGATGGGGGCGGACACGCGCCCGCCCCCTGCTTCCTTAGCCACGGTCGCGATCATGGCCGTGGCCGCGTTTGCCATCGTGACCACGCTTGCCGTGCTCGGGCAGATCGGCGATCTCTTCGGCGTCGAGCACGCCATCATCATTGGCATCGGCCCGCTCGAACATCCGCTCGATCCGGTCGCCCCGGTTGCCGCGCGGCTGGGGCAGGTTGTCGATGGCGATCTGGCCATCGCCGTCCTCGTCGAAGCGGTCGAACATCTGGCCCGCGCGGTCAGTCGCGCGCTGGGTGGCGCGCTCGGTTGCGGCGGCGATCACCTCGTCGCGGGTAAGCGTGCCATCGCCATTCGAATCAGCCATGGCCATCGGGTTGGCGGGCGCAGCCTGTGCTTCTTCCAGCGAGACCTGACCGTCGCCATTCGTATCAAGCCGCAGGATCGGGTGCGGACGCTCTGCCTGCGGCGTGGTGTCCTGCGCGATGGCGGTGGTGGTCAATGTGGTGCCTGCCAGCAGGGCAAGAAGGGTGGTGCGGATCATCGGGTTTCTCCTGAGTTTCTTTGGCCGTCTGCCTCGACGACGCCCCTGATACGCGGCCCGCGCCACCTTCCGTCGCCCACCGCGACAAATCAAGGATCACGCATGCGCGAGCGCACGTCTTACTTGCGAGAGTGTCAACTTTAGTGTTCACTCTGTGTATGAGTGTCAACTTATCCTTACACCCCGAGCGGCGCACACCCGAACCGGCCGCCCTGCTGACCCTGATCAAGCCGATCACGTGGTTCCCGCCGATGTGGGCCTATCTTTGCGGCGTCGTCTCTGCCGGCGTCTGGCCCTCAGAGTGGGCGCTGGTGGTCTTGGGCGTCGTGCTGGCCGGTCCCATCGTCTGCGGGATGAGCCAGGCGGCGAATGACTGGTGCGACCGCCGTGTGGACGCCATCAACGAACCGGATCGGCCCATTCCTTCGGGCCGCGTGCCGGGCCGTTGGGGGCTGTGGGTGGCGCTGGCCATGTCCGTACTGTCGCTGGCCGTCGGCTGGATGCTGGGGCCGTGGGGCTTTGGTGCGACGCTCGTCGCCGTCGCCGCCGCCTGGGCCTATTCCGCAGAGCCCCTGCGCCTCAAGCGTGACGGCTGGTGGGGGCCGCTGTTGGTGGGCTTTGCCTACGAGGGGCTTCCGTGGTTCACCGGCGCCGCCGTCGTCAGCGCCGCAGCACCGTCGTTCTTCGTGGTGCTGGTGGCGTTCCTCTATGCCGTCGGCGCACAGGGCATCATGGTCCTGAACGACTTCAAGGCGGTCGAGGGCGACCGGGCCATGGGCATCCGCTCGCTGCCCGTCACCAAGGGCCCCGCCATCGCCGCACGGCTGGCCTGCTGCGTGATGATCCTGCCGCAAATGTTGGTCGCGACGATGCTGCTGATTTGGGGCCAGCCGATCTACGCGCTCGCCATTACTGGCCTGATCGTCGTCCAAGGCGCCATGATGCGCCGCTTCCTTCAAGCCCCGGCCCAGCGTGCGCTGTGGTATTCGGGCTTCGGCGTGCCGCTTTATGTGGCGGGCATGATGGTCGCCGCCTTCGCGATCCGGGGGCTGGTGCTGTGACCCTGTCTTGGCTGTCCATCGTGCGGCTGGGGCTGGTCCAGATGTGCCTTGGGGCCATCGTCGTGCTGACGACCAGCACGCTGAACCGTCTGATGGTCGTCGAACTGGCCCTGCCCGCCGTCCTGCCGGGCGCGCTGGTGGCGTTGCACTACGGCGTGCAGATCACACGTCCCAACTGGGGCTTTCTGTCCGATACAGGCGGCCACCGCACCCGCTGGATCATCGGCGGCATGGCGGTTCTAGGCGCAGGCGCGCTGATCGCTGCCGCAGCCATTCCGCTATTGGACACGAACTTCGCCGCTGGCCTTGGCATCTCGATACTCGCCTATGCGCTGATCGGTCTGGGCGTCGGCGCCTCCGGCACGTCGCTTCTGGCGCTTCTGGCCACCGCTACTGCGCCGCACCGCCGGGCCGCTGCCGCCACGATCACATGGCTGATGATGATATTCGGCATCGCCGTGACGGCCGGCGTCGTCGGCGGGTTGCTCGATCCCTACTCTCCCGCACGCCTGCTGGTCATCGTCGCCGCCGTCTGCGCCATCGCGCTGGTCCTGACCATCGTGGCCACCTTCCGTATCGAGCGCGGGTTGATCGCCCGGCCAGAGCCTGACCCCATGCCGTTCCGCGAAGGGCTGGCAGAAGTCTGGGCAGAACCCAAGGCGCGCGCCTTCACCCTGTTCGTCTTCCTGTCGATGACCGCCTACTTCATGCAAGAGTTGATCCTGGAACCCTACGCCGGTCTGGTCTTCGCCTTCACGCCGGGCCAATCGACCTCGCTGTCCGGCGCACAGAACGGCGGGGTCTTCGTCGGTATGCTGATCGTCGGCATCATGGCCACCGGCTTCCGCTTCGGCGCCCTGCGCGATTGGGTCGTTGCGGGCTGCGTCGGCTCTGCGGCGGCGCTTTGTGCCATTGGCCTGCTGGGCCAGACGGGCGCGAACCTGCTGGTCCCGGCCACCGTCGCACTGGGTGTCTTCAACGGCATGTTCGCCGTTGCCGCCATCGGGTCGATGATGGCTTTGGCGGGTGAAGGACGTGGTGCGCGCGAAGGCACGCGCATGGGTCTGTGGGGTGCGGCGCAGGCCATCGCCGCAGGGTTCGGCGGGCTGACAGGCGCCGCGGCGGTGGATATCGCGCGCACGCTGACGACCGACGCCACGGCCTTCGGGCTCGTTTTCGCGGCAGAGGCCGTTCTTTTCGTCGCAGCAGCCGTCATGGCCGCGCGGATCATGGAGGGGCGTACTGCCGCCCCGCAATTCAGGGGTGAAGCACATGTATGATGTCGTCGTGATCGGGGGCGGACCTTCGGGTGCCATCGCCGCAGAAGATCTGGCCCGCGCCGGTCGCAAAGTTGCCCTGCTGGACAAGGCCGGCCGCATCAAACCCTGCGGCGGCGCCATCCCGCCCCGCCTGATCGCGGATTTCGAAATCCCCGACAGCCAGCTTGTCGCCAAGGTGAACACCGCGCGGATGATCTCTCCAACGGGGCGCGCGGTGGATATTCCCATCGAGAACGGTTTCGTCGGCATGGTCGATCGCGGACCGTTCGACGAATATCTGCGCCAGCGCGCCGTCGATGCCGGGGCCACCCGCATCACGGGCCAGTACCTTCGGATCGAGCGTGGCGACACGACGGCGGTGGCTTACCGCTGCAAGGACACGGGCGAGGAAAAGTACCTGCCCACGCGCCTGATCGTCGGTGCAGACGGCGCGCGCAGCCGCGTCGCCAAGTCAGAGGTGCCGGGCGGCAAGGAAATCCCCTACGTTATCGCCTACCACGAAATCATCGCCGCACCCACTCAGGCCACCGAAGCCTACGACCCAACCCGTTGCGACGTGATCTACGATGGCAAGGTCAGCCCTGACTTCTACGGCTGGGTCTTCCCGCACGGCCACTCGGCAAGCGTTGGCATGGGCACGGGCATCGACGGCATCGACCTGAAGGAAGCCACCAAAGCCCTGCGCGCCGCCTCTGGCCTGTCGGACTGCGAGACGTTTCGCCGCGAAGGTGCGCCAATCCCCCTGCGCCCGTTGGATACATGGGACAACGGCAAGGACGTCATCCTCGCGGGCGACGCGGCGGGTGTCGTGGCGCCGTCCTCGGGCGAGGGCATCTACTACGCCATGGTCGGCGGCCGGGTTGCCGCCACCGCAGCACAGGCCTGCCTCGCCAGCGGCAAGGCGAAGGACCTGCAACTGGCGCGCAAGCTGTTCATGAAAGAGCACAAGACCGTCTTCAAGGTCCTGCGCACCATGCAGGATGCCTATTACAAGTCCGACGAGCGCCGCGAACGCTTCGTCTCGCTCTGTCACGACGTGGACGTCCAGCGCCTGACGTTCGAGGCCTATATGAACAAGAAGCTGGTCGGCGGTCGGCCCCTTGCGCACCTGAAGATCGGCGTGAAGAACATGGCACACCTGCTGCGCCTTGTCCCGGAAGCCCACGTATGACCATCACCATCCCCGCCTGGATCGACGGGCGCCTTCAGCCCGTCGAGAAGCTGACAGCCCATAAACGCGGGCTGCGCCACAAGGCGGTGTCTGTCTTCGTGATGGCCGGGGATGCGCTGCTGCTGCAGAAACGCGCGTCGGTGAAATACCACACGCCGGGCCTGTGGACGAACACCTGCTGCACCCATCCCGACTGGGACGAAGACCCCCACACCTGCGCCATCCGGCGGCTGGACGAGGAACTGGGTCTGCGCGCCCCGGCCCTGACCCATCGCGGACAGGTCGAGTATCGCGCCGATGTAGGCGGCGGGTTGGTCGAGCACGAAGTGGTCGAGCTTTACACCGCCGACGCCGAGATGACCCTTCCGCTGCGTCCGAACCCGGAAGAAGTCAGTGAAACCCGCTGGATGCGGCTTCACGATCTCGTCAGGGATGTGTCGGAAAACCCTGCGAACTATACGCCGTGGCTGCGAATTTACCTTGAGAAACATGGCGAAGCGATCTTCGGAGAGCGGCTCGCCTCCTGACGGGCGCTGGGGCCACACCTGAACCCCGTTGCGCGGTCGTGCGTTGTGATTGCAGATCGGGGATGGCAGATCATCCCCAACCCTGACTTCGCGGAACCAGACACATGCAGCTGACACGACGCCACTTCATCGCGACCGGACTGACGGTCCTGTGCCCATCTGCCGTTCTGGGCCACGCCGGACTGCCCCACACCTCGCGCGATACGATGACTGCGCGTGACGTTCCGGTGCGGTCGGATGTGGCCGTCGATACGATCCATATCTTCCCGGAGTACTTCTCGCTCTACCACGTCCGTTCGCCCGGTCAGGCGCGCGAGTACCACATCGCCGTGGGCGAGCAGGGCCGCAACATGTCCGGCACAACCGTCATCCAGCGCAAGGCAGAGTGGCCGTCTTGGACTCCGACGCAGAACATGATCCGCCGTGAGCCCAACGTCTACGCGAAGTATGCCGGCGGCATGGAAGGCGGCCCCGACAACCCGCTGGGCGCCCGCGCGCTGTACCTGTACCGCAATGGCCGCGACACGATGTACCGCATTCACGGCACGCCCCAGCCCTGGACCATCGGCATGGCCGCATCCTCTGGCTGCATCCGCCTGACGAATGACGACGTGATCGAGCTGTATCCGAACGTCGCCACCGGAACGCGTGTGACGACTTACGTCTAAGGTGCTTCAGCCATCGAGACTGTGTGCGCCGCTGATGCTGCGTCCCCTCCCTGTTGCGAGCAGGGGCGTTTCAATGGCGCTGATTACAGTCTTCCTGGGAATTGCCGTTGCCCTTTGGGCGTCCGACGCACGCGCTCAAGACCCCTACGCCGACGCGCCGCCATTCGATCCGTCGGCGGCCTGGTGTACGGACGACCTCTACATGTCACCTGGCGCGCAGAGATACGTCCCGGACGGCGCAATAGCCCAGGTTGGACCGTACTATCTTCGGGTTTGCCTCAACGGCCCTAGCAGGTCGGCACCCGGCGAAAGAGCGATGCGCTTCTTCTACAACCCCGAGCGCGTGGAAGGTCTATCCAGCGTCAAAGTCATGACGGGCCTGATGGTCAACGCTTTCTCTCCTTGGGTTGAAAAGCTTCAATCGACTCTTTCTCGGCACCAGTATGTCGGCGCACAGCAGATCGGTGGCGCGACCTACAGCATTTACCGTTACGTTCGACCTGACGGAGATCTGGGCGGTGCAACATTCGTCTACAAGACGGACGACGTGACGAGGGAGGATGCGCTGCCACCGCATCTGTTCGAGTGTACGCAGCCGGTCGTTCCACCGTATGCGCTGCAAGGCCGGTGCTTTCTGGATATCGGCTAGGGGGAGATTTGGGCGAGCCTTCTCTTTCTCAGCGTCGCGCCCGCAGTACCCACACCAATCCCCGTCAACCGCTTTCCCGAATTCGCACTCGACATGAAACGGGTGCTGGAAACCGCCGATGTGACGGATGAGTACAAGAACGCGGATCTGGATCTGCCCTTCCTTCAATAGTGCATCTGCAAGCTTGGCCATTAGTGATTGTTATCCGCTCGAAGATTCACCGAAAGCTTCTTCCCAACCAAAAAAGCACCGCCACGGCGATGCCGGGCGGTGCAAGGTTCCTGTAGCCAACAGGAAGGGAACCGGGGCCCCGCCAAGGGCCCCTTTATCGCGTGACCCATGGGTCGTGCGATCCCGGAAGAAGCGCGTGGGCAAAGCCCCGCGCTTCTGTTTCGATCAGGTAAGGACCCGCTGCACGGCGTCGATCGCCGCATAGGGGTCTTCCGGCAGCACCCGCGACAGCAGGCGCAGCGCGTAGATGAACAGCACCACTCCGAAGAACAGGACGGCGGCATAGAACGCGCCCTTACCCATCTGCAGCGCCACCCAGCTATACAGCGAAGGTGCCGTGTCGTGCTCCAGGTGCCAACCCGACGGCTGGTCCTGGCGCTTGGCGAACTTCTTGGCGGATTCGGTCATATCGCTCATTGCGTCACTCCATCACTGGGGGGCTGTAGATCATGAACTCTTCCGGCGTGCGGGCGGGAACGTAGTTGTTCTGCGCACCGTAGCCGTGGTCCTGCGCCCAGATGAACCAGTTGTCGACGACCGTGCCGGTCAGCAGGATACCGATGCCGCCGGTCAGCGTCGTCAGCACCGCGAACCACCACGCCCAGCGGTGGATACCTTCCATCGTGGCGTTGAAGCCCATGGTCCAGCGCCAGAACAGGCCAGCCCGTTCAGAGGCCGTGCCCCGGTCGTGGATCTGGTCCAACTCGCGGTCCGCACCGTAGCGCGAACAGGCCAGGATGGTGCCGCCGTGCATGGCGAACAGCAGGACCGAGCCGTAGAGGAACACGATCGAAAGCGCGTGGAACGGATTGTAGAACAGGTTGCCGTAAGTCAGCGAGAACAGGTTCGTCCAATCAAGGTGCGGGAAGATGCCGTAGGGCACGGCTTCCGACCACGATCCCATCAGCAGCGGACGGATCAGGCCCAGCACAAGGAACAACCACACCGCGCTGGCGAAGGCCCAGAACACGTGCTTGCCCATCTTGAGCTGCGCCGCCAACTGCCAGCTGCGCGCCAGCCAAGACATCACCGCAACCAACAAAAGCGCCGAGGCGATCAGGAACAGGCCACCATCCCACAGGGGCGGGATCGACAGGCCGTACTCAGGCGAAGGCGGCTCTAGCGCCAAGTAGAACAGCTCGCGGAAGAATAGCGCCGGATTAAAGTCCACCTGCACCCAGAAGCTGATGCCCACCAAGAAGAACCACAGCCCGCCCGTGATGAACGACAGCACGCCGAACGGCCCCAGGTAGATCGGTCCAAGCTGCGCGTTGCCCAGCCAGCCCAGCAGCTGGCTGAAGCCACCGGGATCTGTGCGATCACGTTCGTCCAGTCCCGCGCCGACCATGCCGGTTTCGGGCGGACCCTGAACCTGCACCTGCGTGAAGATGTTTTGATATTGGATTTTCGATGCCATGTCTCAGACCCTCCTTACAGGTCGGCCCACCAGGGCAGGTTGAGATACCAGTCCCACCAGACGACCCATTGGTCGAACCAGATGGTGCCAGAGATCACGATGCAGACCGCCGACCAGAACCCGGCGTTGATCGCCAGCAGCCAGCCCAGACGGTGGATACCCATCGGCCCGATCGAGTAGCCGATGAAGTCGCGGAAGAACGTGTCTTCGTGGTCGGGCGACTTCATGGGCTCGCCCTTTTCGGGGTTTGCCGCGGACAGGATCAGCGATCCGTGCAGCGCAAGCGCCAGTGTGGTGGTGAAGAACAGGGTCACCGCCAGCATGTGCGCCGGGTTGTAGTGGAAGTTGCCGTACAGGTAGCCGGTGTAGCTGACCCAATCGAGGTGGCTCCAGATACCGTAAGGGAACGCATGGCCCCAGGCACCCATCAGCACCGGACGGATCACCTGCAGCGTGGTGTAGGCGAAGATCGCGACGAGGAAGGCGATCGGCACGTGGAAGCCGATTCCCAGCTTGCGACAGATCTCGATCTCGCGGAACGCCCAGCTTAGGAAAGCACCGTGCGCGCAGATCGTGATGATCTGCCACAACCCACCCAATTGCAGGGGTGCAGCCCCCAAACCGTAGGAAATGGGCGGCGGGTTGACCGAGATCAGCCACGGGTTCCAGACGCCCTGGATCGCTGCGGTATAGAAAATGAGGATGGTTCCGAGACCGGCGAAGAAAACCGTCGTGATCCCGAAGAAGCCTACGTAGAACGGGCCGACCCAGAAATCGAACAGATCGCCACCGATAAGCGTGCCACCCGGCACGCGGTATTTTCGTTCGAAGCTGAGCAATGCCATCTTTCGACTCCGTTACTTGGCGGCGTGGTGGGCCGTCGTGTCTTACAATTGAAAGGCGTGGGGCGGGCGGACCCGCCCCGACGCGGTTGTCAGGGCCGGATCACTCGGCAGCCGAGGACTCGCCGGGCACGCCATACTTGGCGGCCGAGGTCTCGAACCAGTTGTACCGGTCCGTGCTGAGCAGGACGAGGTGAATCATCGCTGCAAGCAGGAACAGGAACACGCCCTGCGCCACGAAAACGCGACGCGGGTCGAAAACCAGCCAGATCTTGTAAAAGTTTGCCATTGTCTAAGTCCCCCTCAGAACCACGGGCGCCAGATGAACACCGCGATATGAGCGAGAATCGCGACGATGGAGAAAAGCCAAAGTCCGCTCATATAGACGGAGTGCAGCTCTTGCGCCTGCTCGTCGGTAAGACCCGTAAAGGACAGGTCGGTTCTATCAGCCATTATTGAACACTCCTAGAGTATCGTGCTGACGCCGCGGGGCCCCGCGGCCGGGTTCCAGCTTACGCCGGACTTCTCGTTGACCCGAGGGCCCCCGTGAATTTCGTGTGTGGATCACGCCGAGAAGATCATCGGCGTGATGATGCGTGCCTGGCTCCAGGCGCGCTTGATGGGTCCGCGCTCGGGCAGACCGCTCGAGCGGATCGCCGTCAGTGCCCAAGTCAGGCAGGCCAGCGGAACGGTCGCGGCGAAGATGATCGCGAAATAGATTGCGAACTCTGTCTTCAGGCCGGTCTTGCCGCGCTCGGCGGCTGCGAAACCCGTGTTGGTCATGTCGCTCATTGGTCGTTCTCCCTGTTGGGTCGGTTCCGTGCGGGGCGCAGGGCCTGCACGATCTCTTTGGCCACCGTCTCATCGCCGTTTGCGAGGGACTGGCGCTCGGCTGCATCGCGCAGCTGGCGGGCGGCGGAAATTCGGGTCAGCACCGGGTGCTCTGCCACGATGCGGTCAAGCTCTGCCTGAGCTTCGGGCTCCCACGGCAGATCGCGGCGCAGTTGCGCGGGCGTGGCCGCTGCATCGTCCATCTCGCTGCCCAACGGCAGGATATGGAAGAGCGCGTCGAACAGCCCGTTGCAGATCTCTTGCAGCAGATAGGTGGCGCCGGCATAGCCCATGAAGGGCGTGCCCGTCGCACGCCGGATCGCGGCACCGGGGAAGCTGGCGGGGATGAACGAGGGCTGCGGGCCGTGGCCTGCTTTCGTTTCTGCCAGGTACATTTTCTCGTTGATCGATCCCATCAGGATCAGCGGCCGTTTCTCGTGGATCATCGAGCGCACGGCTTCGTTGTCGGACTTCTTGCCCGCGGTGCGTGAGACCGCGAAGGCACAAGGAAAGCCGAGCTCGTCTTCAAGATAGTGGCGGATGCCACGGGTATAGGTCTCGGTACCGACGATGCCGAACTCTGCGGTCGCAAAGAAATCCTGCGTGACAGAGCGCCACAGATCCCACACCGGCTTCAGCGTCGAATGTTTCTCGCGCTCGATGAAGGGCTGCGGGTCCAGACCCAGCATCGCGCCCAGCGTTTCCAGGAACCGCGTGGTGCTTTCGACGCCGATGGGCGCTTGCAGATACGGTTTGCCCAAGGCTTCCGACAGCCCGCGTCCGAATTCGCGATACATGCAAATGTTGACGTCGGCGTTCACCAGATTGCGCATCTCGGCCAGATGGCAGCCCAGCGGCATGACCATGTTGACCTCTGCGCCGATCCCTTCGACCAGACGCCGGATCTCGGCCAGATCGGAGGGCGAATTGAAGACGCCGTACATCGGACCAAGGATGTTCACGCGCGGAGCGGCGCCCTCTTCGCGCTTGGCCTCGGGCGGCATCCGCCCCTTGGTCTGGCCCCATTCGGTGAACAGCCAAGTCATCGCGCGGTCAGCGCATTGCCACTGATCCTCGTCGATGGTGCGGGGCAGGAAACGCTGGATGTTGGTGCCTTGCGGTGTGACACCGCCGCCGATCATCTCGGCGATGGAGCCGGTGACCACCACCGCCGGCAGCGCCGGGTCGAGCGTGTCCCAAGCGCGCTTCATGGCCGCTTCGGTGCCCGCACCCATCTCGTCTTCCGACAAGCCCGTCACCACGATCGGCATCTCGTGCGGCGGCAGGCCGTCGGTGTAGTGCAGAACAGAGGTCACGGGCAGGTTCTCGCAGCCTACGGGGCCGTCGATCACCACCTGCAATCCCTTGACGGCGGTAAAGGCGTAGACCGCCCCCCAATACCCGCCCGCGCGGTCGTGGTCGGTGATCAGCATTTGACACCGCCATTCGCCGCGACGCGGGCCTTCTCGGCCCGTTCCAGCTTCTTCTGGTTCTGCGCACGGAAATCGGCGCGAATGTTCGGCACACCCTCCCAGACACCGGCAGTATCGCCGCTGCCCACGCCTTCGTAGAACGCGCGCATCTTGGCCATCCGGTCGCGGTTCGCCATGGCGGTGTTGACCACCTGCGCCAGACTGCCCGCGCCCGCCGGACCCATCAGAGGCCGGGCGGAAATGAGGTTCGTGAAATAGAGCGCCGGGATACCCGCCTCCTTGGCCTTTTGGACGACCGGCGTGGTTCCGATTGCAAGGTCTGGCTTCACAGCCTCCATCGCTGCCAGATCGTCTTCAAGACTGGCGCGAAACTTCACCTTCACGCCCTTGGCCATCAGCCACTCCAGATCCGCCGCACTTGCCGGAGACTTGGCGCAGGCGGTTCCCACATATGGCACGTTCGCCCCGCTCTCGATCAGCAGACGGGCCACCAGCAATTCGCTGCCCTCGTAGCCCGACAGCGTGATCGTCCCGTCGATCCGCGCGCCCTGCAGCGCCCCCTTGATCGCGGGGAGAAAGGCGTTCTTCGCTGCACCGATCTGCGCCTCGGCCACGCCGAACGCATCACCGATGGCCGACAGCCAGGCGTCCGTTCCGTCGAGGCCTATCGGGGCTGATCCGATCACAGGCCGCCCAGCCCGCTCGAACACACGGGTGGCAGAGGTGTAGAACGGGTGGATCGCTGCCACCGCACCGCAATCAAGCGCGGCATAAAGCTCGCGCCATTCGCGGGCGGGCACGACCGGCCCGGCAGCCAGGCCCATGGGGGCCAGCATCGCACCGATCATCATGGGATCGGCGGGGAACATCTCTCCCAACAGCGCCACCGCCGGACGATCCGATGTACCGCTGGCCGGCTTCGCGACGGGGCCCGCTGCCACTTCTTCGGCAGCGTAGGCAAGCATCGCACCGGCCAGGACGTCCTTGGCTTCCGCATGGGTCGGCACACCAAAGCCCGGCACGTCGATGCCGATGATGCGCACACCGTTGATCTCTTTCGGCAGCAACCGAAGCGGCACGCCCGATGCTGTCGGAACGCAAAGGTTCGTCACCACGATGGCGTCGTATTGATCGGGGTTGGCAAGGTCGTGAACGCTGTCGCGGATATCCTCGAACAGCTTGCCAGTCACGAGCGATTCGGAATCGAACGGCACGTAACCGACCGACCGCCGCGCGCCGTAGAAATGACTGACAAAGGTCAGCCCGTAGACGCAGCACGCGCTACCGGACAGCACGGTCGCCACCCGGCGCATCCGCAAACCAGTCCGCAACGAGCCAAACGCAGGGCACATGCTCTGGGGCTGATCGTGCGGGCCCTTGGGATAATCGGCTGCGAACTGGTCAAGCAACTCGGACTGGCCCGCCTGACGCGCCGCCGCCTCCATCGTGGACCCGGCATGGCAGCCCATGCCGTCGACAGGCGCGTCGGCCACAGGCAACGCCTGCGTCGTCTCGGTTCCGTCATATGCCACGTCATCACTCATTTCATCGTTCCACAAATACCTCGGGGGTGCGGGGGCTAGCCCCCGCCGGTCTCACTCAAGCCTCGTCGTAGATCACTTCCAGCGACGCCTTCGGCGCGCTCTTCGTGCCGCGCATGTCGGCGTCGGTGGCGGGCACCAGCGTCACGTCGCCGCCTGTGTCCTTGCTGTCGAACAGCGCAAGCAAGCCGTCTTGATCCAGCGCGGTCGGGTGCTGCGGTCCGGCGGCGGAAACCTCCTCTGCCAGCCCCGCGAACAGGCTGCCCCACTGGGACTCTTCGGTGCCGACGATCTGGTAATTCGCCGATTTCTTGCGCAGGTCGTCGTCCTGCGGGATCGCGGCCAGCACGGGGATACCGACGGCCTTGGCAAAGGCCTGCGCCTCTCCGGATCCGTCGTCCTTGTTGATGACCAATCCGGCCACACCGACGTTGCCGCCCAGCTTGCGGAAGTATTCCACCGCCGAACAGACGTTGTTTGCCACATACAGCGACTGCAGATCGTTCGAGCCAACCAGGATCACCTTTTGCGCCATATCCCGGGCAATGGGCAGGCCGAAGCCGCCGCAGACCACGTCGCCCAGGAAGTCGAGCAGCACGTAGTCGAAATCCCAGTCGTGGAAGCCCAGCTTTTCCAGCAGCTCGAAGCCGTGGATGATGCCGCGCCCGCCGCAGCCGCGACCAACCTCTGGTCCACCCAACTCCATTGCGTAGACGCCGCCACGCTTGAAGCAGACATCACCGATGGCGACTTCTTCTCCAGCCAGCTTCTTGCGGGTGCTGGTCTCGATGATCGTGGGGCACGCCTTGCCGCCGAACAGCAGCGACGTGGTGTCAGATTTCGGATCGCAGCCGATCAGCAGGACGCGTTTGCCCTGCTCGGCCATCATGTGGGACAGGTTCGCCAGCGTAAAGGATTTGCCAATGCCGCCCTTGCCGTAGATCGCGATGATCTGGCACTTGCTCGTCGGCTCACCCTGCGGGATTTCCAACGTCGGCTCGGCGGCTTCCGCGCGCAGACCGGCGTCATAGTCCTTGAGGTTCGGAACGGTGTTCGGATCGTCGAGGCTCATGCCACGTCCTTCCAATTCAGCAGTAGTTTCAGGCAGGCGGGATCGGTAAAGGCGGTCTCATAGGCCTCCGCTCCGTCCGATGCGCTGCGTCGATGCGTAACCAGCCCGTCGAGCGACAGGGCGCCCTGCTCGACCAGTTGGCGGGTCACGCTCATGTCATTCGCGTTCCACTCGGCAGCCACCCGCAGGCGGGCCTCCTTCATGAAGGCGGGCGGGAAGGCGAAGCTGATGGGGTCGGTGTAAAACCCGGCCAGCACGATCTCTCCGCCCTTTTCGATGCGCCCGATCAGCTCGGGCAGCAGGTCGGCGCGGCCGCTGGCATCGAAGATGCAGCCGTAGTCGCGCGTCTCATCGGTGTCTGGATGGATCACATCATAGCCGCTTGCGCCGCCCATGCGATCGGGCGCGACCTCCCAAACGGTCGGCCCACCGCCGGCAAGAACGGTCAGGCGGGCCAGAAGGCGGCCCAAGGTCCCGTGGCCGACGATCAGATCGGGCAATTCGGTGCGTAGCCCGGCGATGGCGTGGCGGGCCGTGGCGGCCAGCGCCAGCAACGCGCCATTCTCACCCATGCCAGCATCGACCTTCGTCAGGCGTGACGCGGCAGAGACGATTCGCTTGGATGCGCCACCGAACAAACCGCGCACGCCGTCGTAGCAGTCGGCGCCGGGAACGAAGACCGTATCACCGACCCGAAGGCCCGCGCCGGGCGTGGTTTCGACGACTTCTCCCAGGCTCTCGTAGCCGGGCACCAGCGGGTAACCCATACCGGGGAACG
Organism: Palleronia sp. THAF1; assembly: GCF_009363795.1. Classification (NCBI taxonomy): domain Bacteria; kingdom Pseudomonadati; phylum Pseudomonadota; class Alphaproteobacteria; order Rhodobacterales; family Roseobacteraceae; genus Palleronia; species Palleronia sp. THAF1. The sequence goes on from NZ_CP045420.1 coordinate 2,708,517, forward strand.
GCGGCATGCGCCCATCCCAGAACAGCTTTTCGGTGCCGGTCGACACGCCGGAGGTTGCGATCTCTACCACAACATCGCCCTCGGTCGGGGCGGCCAAAGCCACGGTGTCCAGCCCCAGGCTGCGCGGTCCTTCCAAGATGATGGCCGTGGTGTCGATGATCGCATCCTCCCCAGGACAGAACGGTGTTCCGTCATCACGACGGGTTGAGTGTCAGTTTAACTTTACAGTCTTTGGTGTCAAATGAATTAGACAGATTGCCTGTCAGGCGCGACCCTCGACCACCGAGGTGACGAAGGCTCGGTGTGGCTTCGGCGCGCGGATATCCGTGAAGCCTGCTTGGCGCATCAGCGCTGCTATACGGGCCTGAGAGCGCGCTTGGCCCGTGCCCATCGCGGCGCAATAGGTCGCGAAATAGACATCCCCTGCGACGTGGGGCGCGTCTCCGCCGGTCATCGGCTCTGACACGATGAGCCGCCCACCCATTGGCAACGCAGCCTTCGTTTTGGCCAGAAGCGCCTGCACCGTGTCATCGGAATGATCGTAGAGCACGCGGATCAGGGTGATCGCGCCCTGCCCTTCGGGCAGCGCGTCCTCACGGAACGAGGCCGGCGCCTTTGTCACCTTCCCCGCCAACGCTTCGGGCACCGTGTCCAGCACTGTTGGCAGGTCAAACAAGGTGACGGCAGCGTCTGGATAGGCCTCCAGCACCTTCGCTGCGAAGGCCCCCGATCCGCCGCCCACATCCGTCAGCCGCGCCACGCCGCGCAGATCGACTTGCGAAAGCGTGTCCTCGGCCACCAGCGCCTGACTGTCGGCCATCAGCTTGCTGTAGCGCGTGGCTTCTTCCACTCCAGCACCGCCGCCGAAGACGTAGGGCCAGAAGCTGGCCAGTTCCGGCTTGGTCTCTCCTCGCAGGAAGGCGACGGGATCGGCCAAATCGCGGTACAGAACATCATGGTGCAGGATCATGTCGGTCAGGCCGGGCACGGAGCCCAGCACAGCGCCGCGCGGGGTGGTGGTGAAGTGCGCGCCATCCAAAGACAGCAGCCCCATGGCGACACCGGCGCGACACAGCAGGTCCGCGCGGTCGACTGACAGGCCCAGATCGGGGGCAAGGGCGGCTACGGTCTGGGGTGAGCGGCATCGCTCCAGCACGTCCAGCTTCACCAGCGCCTGCAGCATCTGGCTTTGCACAAAACCCGCGACTAGATCGAACATGCGCGCGCCCTCGGCCCGCACGAACGGGCGGGTCAGCGGGAAGCGCGCAGCTTTGTTCTGAAACGCAGGGTCAGAGACCGTCCGAGCGATCCACCCGGCAAAGGGCAGCCTCATTCGCCGGGCTGACGCATCGCTTCGCGCGGCGCAAGCTTGCGGGCGTAGCGTGTGACCAGGTCGGCCAGCATCGCTTCGCCTTCACAGGACGGGATCGAGGCGATGGCACCGGACAGGATGTCATCCAATCGTTGCGCAGCACCCTGCACGCCGAACTCTGCCACGGCGGACGGGCGACCGTGGCGGTCGTCCTGACCGGCGGGCTTACCCAGGTCATCATCACTCATCAGGGCATCGCGCAGGTCGTCGGCGACCTGGAACGCCTCTCCGATGCGCGCGCCAAGCTCTTCCCATGGCTCGGGGTCTTGCCCCGCCGCGACCGCGCCCATCTGCGTCGCGGCGACGAACAGCGCCCCGGTCTTGGCGCGATGGTAGGCGCGCAGGTCGATCTTGTCCTCACTCTCCCACCCCTGCCCCGCACAGATGCCACCGGGCATGCCGGTGTGGCGGCCCAGCAGGCCGATCAGGGCAACAGTGCGGTCAGGAGAGTCCGCAGCAGCGCGGGCCAGCACCTCGAACCCCATGACGATCAGGCTGTCGCCCGCCAGCACGGCCAGCGGCTCGGAAAACGCACGGTGCACGCTGGGCTTGCCGCGCCGCAAGTCCGAATCGTCGAAACACGGCAGGTCATCGTGGACAAGGCTGGCGCAGTGGATCAGCTCGATGGCGGTGGCGGCCGCGTCCGTCACGCGCGGCGTCGGATCGCCGCAGGCCAGCGCCACGCTTGTCAGGATCGTTGGCCGAATGCGCGCGCCACCGGGCGTGCAACTGTAACGCAACGCAGCGGCCAAACGCGGCGGCGCACTGCCCGCTTGCCCCAAACGCAGGGCGGCTTCGATGGCGGGTTCGATCCGGCTGGCGAGCATATCGGTCCTGACTGTCGGATCGAGCCGACGGCTAAAGTGTAAACTTATGTGGACACTTTAGGTGTCAGATGTCAACGTCCAAGCCATGTCCAATTCCCGTGTGATCGTCGTCGGTGCCGGTATGGGCGGCCTTTCCGCTGCCATGCGTCTGGCCGCGTCGGGCTGCGATGTTACCGTTTTTGAGTCGGCCTCCGCTCCCGGCGGCAAGATGCGCACGCTGCCCTCTGACGCGGGGCCGGTGGATGCGGGACCGACGGTACTGACCCTGCGCGATGTGTTCGATGACCTGTTCACCGACTGCGGGATGCGGCTAGACGATCATGTGACGCTGGAGGCTGAAACGGTCCTCGCGCGGCACTTCTGGCCCGACGGTAGCAGGCTTGACCTGCACGCGGATCACGACCGTTCCGTCAAGGCGATCCACGATTTCGCGGGGGCGAGGGCCGCCAAGCAGTTCCGCGCGTTTCACGCCGAAACCGACCGCCTGTTCCGCGCCTTCGACGCGCCAATGATGCGATCCGCCAAACCGTCCCTGGTCTCGATGATCCTGCGCGTCGCCGCCGATCCTGCCCTGATGCGCGCAATGACGCCCCTGTCCACGCTGGCCCAGCGGTTGGGGCGGCGCTTCGATGATCCGCGCCTTGTTCAGTTATTCGGGCGCTACGCCACCTATGTCGGCGGTCTGCCGCAGCAGGTGCCGGGGTTGCTCGCGCTGATCTGGCAGGCCGAGTCGCGTGGGGTTTGGCGGGTTCAGGGCGGAATGCACAGGCTCGCCCGCGCCATGGCGGATGCGGCTGAACGGCTTGGCGCTACCGTCGTTTACGACACCCCCGTGGCACGGATCGAAGATGGGCCTTTCGTGGTGCTGGCCGATGGCACCCGCCACCCAGCCGAACACGTCGTCTTCAATGGTGACCCGCGCGCACTGCGGCAAAGCCTGCTGGGGCCCAATCCCGCCCACGCAGTGAAGCAATCCGCCACCGAACCGCGCAGCCTGTCGGCTGAGGTCTGGGCCTTTGCCGCGACGCCCCACGGCCCGGACTTGCACCACCACAACGTCTTCTTCGGCGCGGACTACACGACCGAGACCGAATTACTCGCCCAAGGCGGCGTCCCTCACGACCCCACCGTCTACATCTGCGCGATGGATCACGGGACCGGGCGCACGCCGCCCGCCCTTGAACGGTTCGAAACCATCGTGAACGCCGCCCCCCTGCCCCACGACGACTCAGAGGCCCCATGCTACAATCAAACCTTCCAGACGCTGGCCGAACGCGGCCTGACCTTCACGCCGACGCCGAACCCGGCGACCAGAACTACACCGCAGGGGTTCGCGGCGCTGTTTCCGGGCTCTCTCGGGTCGATCTACGGGCGATCCCCATCGGGAACGATGGCGGCCTTCCAGAGACCGACGGCGCGAACGGCGATGAAGGGGCTGATCCTTGCGGGGGGCGGGGCGCATCCGGGCGCGGGGGTGCCGATGGCGGCGCTTTCCGGAAAGCAAGCGGCAGAGGCGATCATCAGCGCCCGAACTTCGACATTGCCGTCCCGCCGGACGGCTACGCCTGGTGGTACGTCGACGGGATCAGCGACGACGGTTCGCGCGCCGTCTCGATCATCGGGTTCATAGGATCGGTCTTTTCGCCCTGGTATCGCTGGTCCGGGCGGCGCGATCCGGAAAATCACTGCTGTATCAACGTCGCCACCTATGGGCCGAGCGGGCGGTTCACCATGACCGACCGGGGCCGCGCGGCGTTGCGTCAGACGCCGGATCAACTGACCGTCGGTCCATCGTCCATGCGGTGGAAGGGCGACCGGCTGGTGATCGAAGTGAACGAGATCAGCGGCCTGCCCGTCATCAGCCGCGTTGTCGGAACCATCACGGTCACACCCAGTGCGGTAACGGACCAAGAGCTGTTGCTGACCGATGACGGCGCCCATGTCTGGCGCCCCTTCGCCCCTGTGTCGCGGATCGAGGTGGACTTGGGCAAGCACGGCCAATGGTCCGGCCACGGATACTTCGACGCCAACTTCGGCACCCGCGCGCTGGAGGCGGATTTCGACTACTGGACATGGGGCCGCTACCCCACGTCGCAGGGCGCGTCCTGCTTCTACGACGCCACCCGCCGCGATGGCAGCGAACTGGCGGCGGGCTTCGTGTTCGGCGCGGATGGGACGGCGACAGAGGTGACGCCGCCGCCGAAACGCCCCATGCGCCGCTCGCTCTGGACCGTGCGGCGCGAGACACGGGGGGACGCGGGAACCAAACCGAAACAGGTGAAAGCCATGCTCGACGCGCCGTTCTACTGTCGCGCGGCGGTAGAGACGGTGATCGACGGAGAGACCACGACCGGCGTGCATGAGGCGCTTGACCTGAACCGCTTGCGCGGGCCGTGGCTGATGCCGATGCTCGCCGTCCGTGTGCCACGCCGGGCGGGGTGGCGGTTCTAGGCGCCTATCGCGCCAATGCCTCTGCCTCGATCTCGAACATCAGGCTTGGAATGGCGAGACGAGTGACACCCAGCAACGTCATGGGAGGGGTGTTGCCCGTTGGTCCGAACCGCTGGCCCATGAGATCGAAGTTTGCGAGGGCCGCATCGACGTCGGTCGCGTAAACGCCGAGGCGGGTCACGTTTCCAAGCCCCATGCCACCAGCCTCCAGCACGGCCTGCAGATTATCCAGCGCAAGAGCGATCTGGCCGCGCATGTCGCCGGGATGCTGCGGCGCGCCTCCGGAATCCACAGCCGTCTGGCCGGAGCAGATAAGGCGGCGGGTTGCGCCTTCTATGATCTCGGCCTGATTGTAGCCAAGCGAAAGGGACCAGTCCCAAGGGTTCACGGGTGTACGTTGCATGACAATTCTCCTTGTCGGGTTGCGATGCCACGACCTAGAGTCAAAAGGTGTCATATCTTGTCACCATACAGACGCGTGGAGCGCGATGACCGTTCGCCACCGCCAAGATGCCATCATCCGCCACTTGCGCCGGAACGGGTCAGCCACGGTTGCCGAACTGGCTCAGGTTGTCGGCGCATCCAGGCGCACGGTCTTGCGAGACATCGGCGCGCTGCGCGAAGAGGGCTACGTGATCGACACCGATCCGGGCCGCGGCGGGGGCGTACGACTTGACGCGCAATCGGTGCGCACAATTGCGCGTTTGTCGGTATCAGAGGTCTTCGCGTTGATCCTTGGCATCGCGGCAATGCGAGCCGCCCGCAGTCTGCCATTCCAGAGTCTTGCCGACAGCGGGCTCGCCCGGATCGAGGCGGCACTGCCCGCTGACCGATTGCGCGACCTGCGGGAATTCATGGCGTGCCTCTACGTAGGTGAGATTCCACCCCGGCAGGACTTATCGAATGTCGGCCAGATGGACCCCGATCTTCTGTCCGCCTTCGAGGGCGCATTCCTGCAGCGTCAGCACCTGCGGTTCACCTACACGGATGCCAAGGGCCGGCAAACCGAACGCATCGTCGAGCCGCAGGCGATGCTGATCCTGCCGCCGCTGTGGTATATGGTGGCCTGGGACCCGGCGCGCGATGACTTCCGGCACTTCCGCATGGACCGGATCGCCGTTCCCGAACGGGTCGAGGGCACCAACTTCCGCCGACGCCATGTTCCATTCGCCGCCGATGTCAGCCCCTACAGCGGCCTGCCACCCTACTCTCCGTCGTCGAGCGGTGCGTCCTGAGCGGGTTCGACCGTGCGGGCGTCGTCCACATCCCGTCGCTTGGTCTCGTCTGGTTCGGACAAGCTTCCGACCCGCCCCTCGATCTGCGTCCGGCCAGAGACGTTGAAGGTCTGCGTCTTGCCGTCTTTCGATTCGCCCAAGAACAGCGTCTGGTGCGGGAACGGGATCTCGATACCGCGCTCATCGAAAATGCGCTTGCAGATCTCGTTGTACTCGCGACCGACGCCCCATTGCGTGCCCGGGATACACTTTATGCGAGCTCGCAAGATCACGGCGCTGTCCGCCAGTGCCTGAACGCCGAACCACTCGAAGTCGCCGATAACATTACCGCCGAAGGCCTCCCCCGCGCGAAGTTCGTCGAAGGCATCGGTCATGGCGACTTTCACCTCGTCCACGTTCTCACGGTAGGCGACGCCCATATCGCAGAGGAAGTAACCGAAATCGCGCATGTAGTTCGACACCATGTCCACGCTGCTGAACGGGATGATGTGATAGACGCCGGAGACGTCGCGCAGGCTGACCGAGCGGATCGTCAACCGCTCTACCGTGCCGGTTATGCCACCCACGGTGATGACGTCACCCACGTTGAAGGCATTTTCGAACTGGATGAACAGACCGGTGATGATGTCCTGCACGAACTTCTGCGCACCGAAACCGATGGCCAGACCCAGCACACCGGCAGAGGCCAGAAGCGGCGCGATGTTCAGCCCGATCTCTGCCAGCACGAACATCAACGTGATGATCAACAGTGTGATCGTGCCCGCATTGCGCGCCAGCGACAGCAACGTCTGCTCGCGGCTGGTGGCGATGGTGCCGTATTGTGGATTCAGCCGGTAGTCCACGAAAGACGTCAGCGCGACCCAGATGGCGAAAGCCACCAGCAGGATCAGCGTCACCGAAATGAACTTGCCGGTAAACCTTAGTCCCATCTCGCTGCTCAGCCATTCGGTGAAGGATACCAGGTTGATGGCGTTCAGCGCGAACAGGATCACGAAAGCGACGATGATAAACCGCAGAACGGCAAGCGCTTTCGGCACGAACCGGTTCAGGCGGGTTTCCAGCAGCGGAAGACGGTCCCTCGTGGATGCCGGGATCTGGATGCCATTCTGCATCACACGGGTCAGAAACGTGCTAAGCGCGACACCGGCCAGAACCACCAGCACCACTTGCCCAGAGGTCGCTAGCGAGCTGAAGACCAGATTGGGTGGGCTGGCGAGCACGATGATGAACATCGCGAAAAGGTAGGCAAGCACCGGCCAGTGCCAGTGGCGTGCCAGCCAGCCCAGACCACCACGCTTGCGCACGATGCCCTGATCGCCCGTCAGCCAATCCGCGAGCTTAGTACGATTGCGCAGCACCATGATGACGGCAAAGGCCAGAACCAGCAGCGCTATGAACGCCGTCAGAGCCGATCCGGCTGCGTAGGACACCTCTTGGTTGACGACCGGCACCAGTAGAAGCTGCCCGTAGCCAACCAGCGACACCATAAGGGACACCCAAGCGTTCAAGCCTGTGGCTGTATCGTCCTTCATGGGCAGTAGGCGCATCTGACCGGCGGCGGGCGACAGGATCATCCGCACGCCCACTCGGATCACACCGACGATCCAGAAGGCGTTCAGGAACAACGTCTGGCGAATACCGATTTGGCCCACCTCGCCCAAGGCAAGTACGGCAAGGGCATAGCCGAACGCCGTCGCCACCACGACAAGCAGAAGGTCGATGATCAATGATATGATGAAGATCACGATCTTCATCATCGTCGAACTGCGCTCGACTTTGGAATTCAGCCGCCGAAACGCAAGCATCGCGATGCGGCGCAGAATGTAAAAGATCGCCACGGTGCCGACGAAAAGAACCAGCAACTCTCCGAAGGACTCGATGAAGAATGCCGCGTTCAGGCCGGACAATCCGCCGAAGATGTCCGGAAGTCGGTCAATCGCGCCAAGCACGTCCTGAATGCCGTTCGCGGCGGACTGCGCCGCGTCCTGCGTGAACTGGGCCACCTTTCGCGCAACCGATATCTGCGAGGACGGATCGATGATGTCCGGGATATCCGCCTCTTCCGGGGCAGCCTCTGCCTTTAGCCGTTCGATCAGATCGGCGCGGACCGTATCGTTTTCCAGCACGTCTATCAGGGTCTGCAATTCGGTCGCGCCGGTCTCTGCCGTCGCATCGTCCTGCGCCATGGCGGATGTGCCAATGACAAGAAATAGCGGCAGAATCAGCAGCCGAAGCAACTTTGCGGAAAGGGCCATGAAGGGGCTCCGTCGGATGGGGTCAGGTGGCGATGGGGCGGGCCCGGTTCAGCCGCCAAACCTCGAAATTAAGCGCGAATGCGATGGTTACCCACACAAGATACGGCACGAACAAAAGACCGGCGATCCAGTCGAGTTGCCAGAACTGCCAAAGCGTTCCGGCCACCGACAGCCACAGGATGCCGATGACGACCAGTCCAGCCTTGGTGTTGTGCAGCCCGAAGAAGACCGGCGTCCACAGCGTGTTGAACGCGATCTGCACGGCGAAGATCGCCATGGCGTGACCCGTCGTGTCCAGCGGTGCTGCTCGAGCGCCAGCGACCGCGATGCAGATGTAGAGGACCGTCCACGTCACCGGGAACACCCAGTTGGGCGGCGTAAAGCCCGGTTTGCGCAGCTCATCGTACCATTTGCCCGGCTGGAACATCGCTCCGGTCGTGGCGGCACCGGCGCAAGCCAGCAGAAAAATGAAGAAAAGGGTCCAGTCCATGGGATGCCAGATACGCCGTTCGCGCCCCGCGTCCACCCCACGCATGGCGGGATATGGGTTGAACAAGGCGTGACCGGCCCGATAACTGCGCGTGAAGCCTGTAAAACCGGAGCCGCGCCATGAGCCTGAACACCTACGGACACCTCTTCCGCGTCACCACTTGGGGCGAAAGCCACGGCCCTGCCCTGGGCGCGACGGTGGATGGCTGCCCGCCGGGTGTGGCGCTGACCGAGGCTGACCTGCAGGTCTGGATGGACAAGCGCAAACCGGGGCAAAACCGCTATACCACCCAGCGGCAGGAAGCGGATGCGGTGGAAATCCTGTCGGGTGTCTATGAGGGCCAGACCACGGGCACACCCATTCAACTGGCGATCCGCAATACGGACCAGCGCTCGAAGGACTATGGCGACATCGCCGAGAAATTCCGCCCCGGCCATGCCGATATCACCTACTGGCAGAAATACGGCATCCGTGATCCGCGCGGCGGCGGGCGGTCTTCGGCGCGCGAGACGGCGGCGCGCGTGGCTGCGGGCGGGGTGGCGCGGGCGGTGCTTGGGTCGATGGTGCCGGATATGAAGATCACCGGCTACATGGTGCAGATGGGCCCGCACCGCGCGGACCCGTCGCACTACGACTGGGACCAGATCGAACAGAATCCCTTTTGGACCCCCGACGCCGAAGCCGCCGAGGTCTGGGCCGCCTACCTCGACGCGCTGCGCAAATCGGGCGACTCGGTCGGCGCGTTGATCGAGGTCCGGGTATCCGGCGCACCCTCAGGCTTGGGCGCGCCGGTCTATGCCAAGCTCGACACCGATCTTGCCGCAGCGATGATGTCGATCAACGCCGTGAAGGGTGTCGAGATCGGCGATGGCATGGCCGCCGCTCTATTGACGGGATCAGAGAACGCGGACGAGATCTCCATGGGACCGGACGGGCCGGTCTACGGCTCGAACCATGCGGGCGGCATTCTGGGCGGGATTTCCACCGGGCAGGATATCGTCGTGCGGTTCGCCGTGAAGCCGACGTCTTCGATCTTGACGACTCGCAAGACGATCACGAAGGCGGGCGACCCCGCCGAAATCATCACCAAGGGCCGTCACGATCCCTGCGTCGGCATCCGCGCCGTCCCGGTGGCCGAGGCGATGGCAGCAGCGGTGATGCTGGATCATTTGTTGCTCCACCGCGCGCAGGTTGGAGAGGGTCCGCGCGGTCGGATCGGTTAAGGGGGCGCTGCCCCCGCGCTTCGCGCTCCCCCGAGGTATTTCAAGAACGATGAAGCGTTAGTCAAAGACGATGACCTGCCGGATCGCCTCTCCGGCGGCGAGGCGCTCGAAACCCTCGTTGATGTCTTCCAGCTTGATCCGGTGGGTCATCAGCTTCTCGATCGGCAGGCGCCCCGCCATCATCAGTGCGGCGAAACGCGGAATGTCGCGCTTGGGGACGCAGGAGCCGACGTAGCTGCCCTTGAGGGTCTTTTCGCTGACGGTCAGAGCCGAAACCGGGATCGACAGCGCGTCGGCGGGGTTTGGCAGACCAGCCGTTACGGTCGTGCCGCCGCGTTTGGTGGCGTCCCACGCGAATTTCAGCGCCTTGGCAGAACCTGCCAGTTCCACCGCCAGATCGACGCCACCGCCGGTCAGCTTTTGCAACTGCTCCAGCGCGTCGGGCGCGGCCGGGTCGATGGCGTGGTGCGCGCCCAGCGACAGCGCCGTTTCGCGCTTGTCTGCCGCGATATCGACGGCGACCACCGGCTGCGCGCCGCCTGCGAGTGCGGCCAGCAGGCCCGCCAGACCAACACCGCCCAAACCGACGATGGCGCAGCTTTGCCCCGCCTTCAGCGCCCCGGAATTCAGCACCGCGCCCGCACCGGTTAGCACCGCGCAGCCAAGCAACGCGGCTTGCTCCAGCGGGATGTCGGTGGCGATCTTCACCGCGGATCCCTGGTCGATCACCACGCGGTCCGAGAAGGCCGAGACGCCGATGTGATGGTCGATCTTGGTGCCGTTCACGCTGATCTTGCGCTCTCCCGACAGAAGCGTGCCGCTGGCTGCGGCCCCGGCGGCGGGCTGACACAGGGCCGGGCGGCCTTCGGCGCAGGGCAGACACTGGCCGCAGGACGGCACGAAGACGAGAACAACGTGATCGCCGGGAGCGAAGCGGGTGACGTTTGCGCCGACCTCTTCGACGACGCCGGACGCTTCGTGCCCCAAAGCCAGCGGCATGACGCGCGGTCGGTCGCCGTTGATGGATGACAGGTCAGAGTGGCAGACGCCCGCCGCCGCTATCTTCACGCGCAAGTCGTTGGGGCCGGGGTCGTCCAGCATCGCCTCGACGATCTTCAGCGGCTGCGAGTCGGTATAGGGGCGCGGCAAGCCCATCTCGGACAGCATGGCGATACGTGTTCTCATCGGTCCCTCCCGTTTTGCCGGGATCATGGACCGAGCTTGCGGATCAGGCCAGCCCGTCTTCGTCCAGAAGCGTGCGGCCCGCGCGATCCTCGACCTCGATCACCCAGATGTCCGGGTCGGATCGGCGTTGGGCGGCAATGGCATCATCGACGTCACGCTCGGCCCCTGCGGCGAAGGTGATCCAGACGCGCGTATCGGTCTCGAAGTCCCACTGTCGCTGGAAGGCCTTTGCCTGACCGTCCAGCGTCGCGCATTTCACCAAAACCGCACCGGCCGTGTCGTCGCCGCGTGCCACCACGAAGGCGGGGATATCGGCAAGCGACAGCCGCCGCAGATAGGCTGCGACCCAAAGGCCACTGGCCAGCCGTGGGCTACTCGGCATCGCGGATATCGAGGCCCATTTCCGTGTAGCGGTCGGCATCGTCCAGCCAGCCGGGGCGGACCTTTACTTGCAGGAACAGGTGCACGGTGCGGCCCAGAAACTCTGCCATCTCGGCGCGGGCGGCCTGGGACACAGCCTTGATCGTCTCGCCCTTCTTGCCCAGCACGATTCCCTTGTGGCCGTCGCGAATGACGTAGATCAGCTGGGAAATCTTTACCGACCCGTCGTCCTTTTCCTCCCACGCCTCGGTTTCCACCGTCAGCTGGTAGGGCAGTTCCTGATGCAAGCGCAGGGTCAGCTTTTCGCGCGTCATTTCGGCGGCGATCATGCGCAGCGGCAGGTCGGCGATCTGCTCTTCGGGATAGAGCCACGGGCTTTCAGGCAGGCGTTCGGCCAGGGCGCGGCGCAGATCGTCGGTGCCGTGACCACGTTCGGCGCTGATCAGGAAGGTATCGGCGAAGGCGAAGCGGTCGTTCAGCTTCTTGGTCAGCGCCAGCAGGGCGGGCGATTCGACCCGGTCGATCTTGTTGATGGCAAGGATGACGCCTTTGGCCTCACGCTCTTCCAACGAGGCGATGACCGCTTCGACCCCGTCCGTCAGACCGCGATGTGCCTCGACCAGCAGGACCACCAGATCGGCGTCGGCGGCCCCGTTCCAAGCGGCGGCAACCATGGCGCGGTCCAAACGGCGACGCGGGCGGAACAGGCCGGGCGTGTCAACGAAGACCAGTTGCGCATCGCCCTCCATCGCCACACCCCGGATACGAGCGCGCGTCGTCTGAACCTTGTGCGTCACGATCGACACCTTCGCGCCGACCATCCGGTTCAGCAGCGTCGACTTGCCCGCATTGGGCTCTCCGATCAGGGCGACGAATCCGGCGCGGGTGGTCATGGGGCGTGTCCTTCGATGTCAGGCGGGTGGTTCTAGCCGGGATCGGCGGGCGGGACCAGAGGTCGCCAAGGTGTAGATGCCGCTGCCGACGATCAAGACCGCGCCGATCAGCATGATGGCGTCGGGGCGTTCGGCGAAGATCAAGAACGCCAGGATTAGCGCGACCAGCAAGCGAGCGTAACGGAAGGGGGCGACGACCGAGACCTCTCCGCTGCGCATGGCGCGTGTGAGAGCGGTATAGGCAAGGACACCGACGCACCCCGTGGCAAGCAGGCGGATCAGGGCGCGGGCGTCTGGCGCCTGGCTAACAGGCTCGAAAAGGGTGATGATTGCGCCCGCCAAGATGACCATGGCGAAGCCGGATGTGCCCAGCTGGCGTGCCGACAGGCTGGGGGCAGAAGCGCGGGTGGCCAGGTCTCGGCCCGCGAAGCCCAGCATCCCGCCGACGGCAAACAGAAGCGCGGGGCTGAAGTCCGCACCCCATGGCCGCAGGATCAACAGCACGCCCGCGAACCCGACTCCCATGGCCACCCAACGTGCGCGGCCAACGTGTTCTCCCAGGATCAGTGCCGCCCCTGCCGTCACGACCAGCGGCGCGGCTTGCAGGATGGCAGACGTCGTCGCGAGCGGCGCGAAGGCCAGCGCGAGGGCGAAGAACAGGCGTCCGCCGGTCTCACACACCGAACGCCACAGAAGCGGGGTGGAGAACAGGGCACGGGGCCAGACGGATTCGCGCGCGTGCATCGACAGCGCAACGAACAGCGCCGTCCCAACCAGCCCGAAGATCAACGTGCCGACTCCGGCAGAGACGCTGGCGGTGGCGGATTTGAACAGGGCGTCCTCGATCCCGAAGCCGATCATGGCCAGCACCATGAAGGCGCTGCCGATCAGGTTGGGCGATCTCATGGCGCGACGGGGGGTGTCATCCCTCGACCTGCGCCAGAAGGGCCGCCGCCGCCTTCTGCTGGGCCTCACGCTTCGACTTGGCCGTCGCCTCGGCAGTCTGTCCGCCCTTCAGCTTTGCCGCGATGGTGAAGACAGGCGCATGATCGGGGCCGCTTCGCGCGACCTCGACGTATTCGGGCGGGGGCAGCTTGCGGGCCTGCGCCCATTCCTGCAGCGCGGTCTTGGGATCGCGGGCATCAGCCTCAACCCCATCGATTCGTCCGCCCCAAAGGCGCAGGATCACCTGCCGCGCCGCCTCGAACCCGCCGTCCAGATAGACGGCGGCGATCACCGCCTCCATCGCGTCGCCCAGAAGCGCTTCCTTCCGCCGTCCGCCAGACATCATCTCTGACCGGCCCAGCCGCAGCACCTCGCCCAACTCAATCGACCGCGCGACCTCGGCACAGGCTTCCTTGCGCACAAGCGCATTGAACCGGGGGGCAAGCTGGCCTTCGGCGGCCTTGGTGTCGGCCTCCAGCAGCGCCTCTGCCATGACCAGCCCCAGCACCCGGTCGCCCAGGAATTCCAGACGCTGATTGTCCGGACGGGTGGCACTGGCGATAGAGCCATGCGTCAACGCACGGATCAGCAATTCGGGGCGGGCGAAGTCATGGCCCAACCGCCCCGCAAGCGCGGATTGCTCGGCCGTCAGGCTCACTCGATCTTCTCATAGAAACGGTCGGGACGCCACGTCCAGAAGAACAGCATGGACCGGCCAGCGGACGAAAAGATCACCCGGTCCGCGCGACCGATCAAGTTCTCGAACGGCACGAACCCGACGCCCATCGCGTTCTGGCTGACGCGGCTGTCGGTCGAGTTGTCGCGGTTGTCGCCCATGAAGAAGAACTGTCCTTCGGGCACCGTATAGACTGGCGTGTTATCCAGACGGCTTTCGCGGACGTTCAGGATCGAGTGGGCGGGGCCATCGGGCAATTGCTCGATGAACTTCTCCTTGATGCACTCTCCCCCCAGCGCCACGCCAGCGTTTGCGCATTGCGGCAGGTTGCCCAGTGGGCCCTGCTTCTCGAAGGTCTCGACGAAAGTGCCATCGGGCGTCTGCTCAGCGGCGCGATCGTTGATGTACAGCACGCCGTCGCGCACCTGCACCGTATCACCCGGCAGGCCGATCAGACGCTTGATGAAGTCGCTGCCCGTCACCGGATGGCGGAACACGACAACATCGCCACGGTCGGGTTGCGATCCGAACCAGCGACCGTCGATGAAGGTGCAGACAGAGAACGGGCAGGAATACTGCGAGTAGCCGTAGGTCATCTTGTTGACGAACAGGAAGTCGCCGACCAGCAGCGTGTCCTTCATGGACCCCGACGGAATCCAGAAGGGTTGGAAAAACAGCGTGCGGAAAATGCCCGCGATCAGCAGCGCAGAGACAACCGTCTTCACGGTCTCCAGAATGCCGCCGTCTTTTTCCTTGGCCATGCCGCGTGGTCCCCATTGGAATGCCGCGCTTCAATGGGCGGGGGCGGTGGTGGTGTCAATCCTCGGGGTCCGGCACGTCGGACGGATCGGCATAGAGGCGCAGCACGTCATCCTGCATCACCGGCCCGGCCCAGCCGAAGGGCGCATCGGCTGCGGCGGCAAAATCCTGCAGCGACAGACCGTGGTAGGCGAAATAGCGATCCCGCACGGCAGGGCGGCCGGCGGCAAAGATGACACGTTCGATCCCGGCCATGCCGATGGCGCCGACGCACATCTCACAGGGTTGAAGGGTCGTGACGATGGACGCTCCTTTCAGGCCCTTCTCCGGGTTATCGGCGGCGGCATTCGCCATCGCGACGATTTCGGCGTGGCGCGAGGGGTCGTCGTCCACATGCACTTCGTTATCGCCCCAGGCGATCACCTCGTCGTCCATCAGGATGGCCGCGACGATGGGCGCGCGGTCGTCGTGGCTTTCGCTGATCTCGAATGCGCGGCGGATGGCTTTACCCAAGGCGGCGCGCTCTGCGTCCGTCGGTTCGATCTGGTGGTCGGTGTCGGACATGAAGCCTCTCCTCGCTGTGACCCCGGCCAACGGCCCGGTCGGTACGCGGTTCCTGCGACTTCATCGTTCCGTAAATACCTCCGCCGGAGGCGGTTCTAACGGCTGACAGGCAGAGCCTCTATCACCACGAAGGCCTGCGCCCAGGGATGGTCGTCGGTCAGCGTGACGTGGATGATCGCCTCGTGCCCTTCCGGCGTCATCTGCGCCAGTCGGTCGGCGGCCCAGCCGGTTACATGCATGACGGGCTGGCCGGTCGGCAGGTTCGTCACCGCCATATCTTTCCAAGCGATCCCCATGCGCAGGCCTGTGCCCAGTGCCTTCGAACATGCCTCTTTCGCCGCCCAGCGCTTGGCGTAGGTGCCGGGGGTGTCCTGACGTCGCACTGCCTTGCGCTGTTCGGTGTCGGTGAACACGCGGTTGCGGAAGCGGTCGCCAAAGCGGTCGAGCACGCCCGCGATGCGCTCGATATTCGCCAGATCGGTGCCGATTCCCAAGATCATCGCGCGCGGATTACGCCAGTCTGCTGGTTTATGGTGATCGCCACGGTCGCAGGATCGCTGCCCGCGCCATTGTAGATGCCCACCGGAACCCGCAGCGTCAGACCGGTGGCGGCGTCGTAGCTGGACCGAACGCCTGTCAGATCGACGCCCGAATACCCGCTGTCACCGTCTTGCGTCAGAAGCTGACAGATCTGAAACGGCTGCTCCGGGTCCGGTGCCAGCACCATGACGTAGGACGAACAGCACGCGGGCTCGCCCCCGGTATCCAGCGACAGAAGCGAGATCGCGCCATTGGCGTAGGTGCGCGTGGCGTCCGCAAAGGGCTGCGTTAGATTGCGCGCATTCGCGGCGAAGTGGTCGCAGTCCACGAAGGACTGCGCCTGCGCGGTGGCGGGCAGAAAAAGCGTAAGGGCGATGACACGAAGCATGGGGCTCTCCTTTCCCGGTAGACCTAGCGCGGGTTTGCCGCGCGACAGCCCGTCAGTTCATCGCCGCGCTCAGGCCCTTGCGTGTTTCGGTCGTCGCCATCTGGTCATGCAGCATCTGGAACTGCTCTCGCGCGACCTGCCGCTGGCCGGAGTTGAGATAGGCGTAGGCGCGCATCACGGCCAGATCGCGGCGGATCGAGCCTGTCAGCTTTTCAAGCGCGTTCAGATAGTTGATCGACTCCTCGAACCGATCCAGCTGGAACGCACGCACGCCACGCTGGTCCAGGATCGCGCCTTCGACCTGCACGCGTTGGGTCTGCGTCAGGTTCGTCGATGCAGCCAGCCGCGCGGCGTCTTCCGTCATCCAGTTGGCCAGCAGGGCCAGCGTCATGCCGAAGCGCGCGTCGCGCTGCACGGTCGCCCCCAAAGGCGCGGTCGAGGCGACGCGGAATGCGGCCAGCGCCTCCAGCGTGCGGTCCTTGTTGTAGGCGCACCACGCGCGCTCATACAGGATATCGATGGAGCGCGGGTTGGTAGAGCGGGCAAGGCAGCTGGCCCAGTCACCGATCTTGGCAGCGGCGCGCACCGAATCGACCCGTCCATCGCCCTTGGCGGGCAGTTTGCCAGCAGGAACGGGTTGCGACGGTTGCGTGGCTTGCGTCGTCTGCGCCGGAGCGGGCGTTTGGGCGGGAGCCGCGGGAACCGCGGGCTTCTGCGCCGCCGGAGCGGGGGCTTCGGCAGTCTGCTTCTGCGGCGCGCCGCCGCCCAGCAAGCGACGCTCGACCACATCGATCGAGGGCGTCAGCGCGGGACGAGAGCGGCGCGCGTGATCGGCAAGCTCGGACAGTTGCTCGGGGCTGGCGATCTCATTCGACTTTTCCAAAGTGGCCACGACGACAGAGCTGTCGGTGCAGGACCCCAGAACCCCGCGATAGGTATTCAAAGCACCGTTCGTATCACCCGCTTTGCGCTGCATGACGGCCAGTTGCCACGCGTTGTTCACACGGTCGCAGCGCAGGATCTGCGGGGTCTTGCGCACCACGTTGATCGCAGTCCCCGCATCGCCCGCAGACACGGCGGCGTCGAAGTTCTGTTGCGCCTCGCCCAGCGACAGCAGACGCACCATCTCGGTCGGCGGCTCCCAGTTGGGATGGACGCCACGCAGGTGATCCAGTCGCCCGCGTGCGGCGGTGAAGTTGCCGATCTCGATCAGCTTCCAGATGCGGTTGGCGTCTTCGCCCGGACCAGAGGGCGCGCTGGTAACTTGCTTCAACTCTTCCAAGCTCGCTGGCGGCACCCAGTCGGGATGAAGCGCGCGCAAGCGGCGCATCTCGGCCTGTGCCGAGCGCTGGTCGCCTTGCTCCAGATAGTAGCGCAGGGCGCGCAATTCGCCCGCCGCCAGTTCTTCAGCGCGCGCGACTTCAGCCAGCGCGAGGATGCCGAAGATCCCGATCAGGACCGCGTTGCGCACCAGCCGCCATGTAAGACGGGCGGCATCGCGTGGGCTGGACAGGGGCGCGAAACTCATAGGGGGAAACATTCGGGCGTAACCTCGATCTGGGCGAGAAACGCGAACAGGTGCAGCGTTCCGGGGTAGTAGGTCTGTTCGGGATCGAAAGGCGGCATCGCCGATCCGGGCTGGTTCTGGACCATGCAGGCAGCCAGCGATGACACGGCGCGGTAGCCCGGCTCTGTCGAAGTCTCCAGCACGGCGCCGGTCTTGTAATCCACGACAGTCGCAGCCAGTTCACCGGACAGTTCGCGCGCGGTCTCAGGCCGGAACGCCGTGGTCAGGGCGGGGTGCTCGGGCTTGCGTGACCAGATCATCCACAGCGGCACGCGCAGCGCCTCGTATCCAGAGTTGGCCGAGAATTGCTCGGACCGGCTTAGCCCGCTTTCCGTCACCTCGACCCAGTCGGGCACCGGCCCCATTCGGGCCAGTTCGGCCAACAACACGTCACCGTTGGCAGCTGCGGTGACCAGACGCGGCGCGCCGTAAGCCTTGCCCAGATCCTCCATCGCGCGAAGCATGTAGTACGATGGATTGATCACGTATCCGGTTTCCAACTCGAACCCGAAGGCCCCCGGCAGGAACAGGAACGCGCCCGTGTGGCCGGGGAAATCCACCACGCATTTCGCTTCCAGATCACGGGTGATCGCCTCTGCGCGGGAATGCCACTCCGGCCGATCGAAGCGGACCGCGGCGCGCATCAGCGCCCATGCGTAGAAAAGATCGCCGTCGCTGGCGTTGTTGGAATCAGCGACCGGGTTCGGTGCATCCGGTGCCCAGCGCCACGCCAGCAGTGCATCGGGGCGCACGGCCAGGTTCTCTTCGGTCCAGCGGAACATCGCCTCGAACGCGGGCTGATCGCCCATCCGTTCAGCCAGCGTCATGCCGTAGCCCTGCCCTTCGGAGTGGCTGACAAGTCCCTGAAGGCGGTCAATCACGCGGCCCGATTCGTCGAGATGCGCGTCTTTCCACGCCTCCCACGCGGCGGCGACAGGGTGGGCCGCGCCCTCGTCTGCCCAGCCACGCGCGGCGGCGGTCTGCGCGGCGAGTGGAGTTGCGGCCAAGAGGGCCAAGACCGAGCGGCGGTTCATCACTTCTCTCCTCGGGTCATCACAACAAGGCGCAGCGCGACCATCGCGGCCAGAAGCGCCAGGAAAAACAGCAGTGCGGTAAACGCCACCGGCGACCACGAGGCATAGTTGCCCATGACTTGCCGCGCGTTGCGTAACGTCAGCGGCTCGCGCAACACGGGCAGACGACGGCTGTCGGCCCACGACCGCCACAGCCCGTCGTCACCCAGAACGGAAAGCTGACCGTGCGGGCCACCAATCGTGCGGCGCGCTGCAGAGATAGAGGCCGCCACTTCGGTCAGGGGCACATCGCGCCCAAGGATCAGGTGGATCGAGCGGGGATCGCTGTCGTCCAGTTGCACCAGGACGGCGCGCCCGGATTGACGGTCCAGCCAGGCTTTCGCCTCGGCGTCGGCGTCGGGCAAAATCCGATCCCGAATGCTGCCAATGCGGTTGCGCAGCCCATCGGCGCGCGCGCCCCAGCCCGACACGATGCTGCCAAGGAACGGCTTTGGGTCCAGCGCGACACCCGGCGGCGCACCGAACAGGTCCTCGGGCAGTTCACCTATCTTGTCGACAGACGGCATGGCCAATGGAGCGATTTCGGGCGCACGAGAGACGACCTGCGCAATGGCGTCGGGCGCAAGATCATAATCTCCCATCGGGAGCCCGGTGACCTGATCGGCGGTCACCGCGGTCAGGCGGCTGGCGTAGGTCGACGGCTCGCCCAGCGTGGCCACGACCGTCATACGGTCGGCGGCGGGCAGGCTGTCCAGCGGTGCGCCATTCAGCGTGATATTGCCACCGCGCAGCGCGTAGACCGGCAGACGCAGCCCGTTCAGCCGCAACTTGGGCGACGGGGGAACGGTCAGGGTCGAGGTTCCCCTGATTTCCAGCTTCGGGAACCGGGCCTCTGGACAGGCCATGTCTTCGGACGCGCCTGGGATCAACGCTTCGAACTGCAGCAGATTCGGGCCTTCCTTCAGAAGGTTGGCGTAAAACTTGATCGGGAACTGCTCGATCAACTCGCCACCGTCTTCCACCAGCGGCAGAAGGCGCACCGTCTCGCCGTTGATGCGGATCAGCAGCATCGACTTTTCGGGCAGACCGCGTGCGTAGATGTAATCCAGGTGCAGGATCGCCTTCTGCGCCGTCAAAACCAGCCAATCGCGCGGCAGGGTGAACACTTGGTCGCGACGGAAGTAGTGGCTGACCGTCCGGGTGGTGCCCATACCGATGCTGTCCAGCGTCACTGGCTCTCCGGCGGCCATGCGCGTGCGGGGGTCGATGCCCTTTTGCACGGCGTCGGCATCCCGCGCGAAGGCGGCGGTGGACACGTCGCTGAGCGCTCCATCCAGCAGAGCTTTCGCGGCGGCAGCGTCGATACCGTCAGGCGGCACGGCGATCACCAGCACAAGCGCGCCATCGCCGCCACGGCGATACTCTGCCCCAGCAGGCCCAAGCGTCGGGATCAGCGTGATCCGTGCCATACGCGGCGGCAGCTTCGAGCGGTCCAGCGTGGCGGCGGGCGCCATGCCCCACGGAGGGCTGTCCTCATACGTCAGAACCCGTCCGCGCAGAAGTTCGGTGAAGGCGCGCGCCAATCCGTCCAGCATCGGCTGCGCCTTGGGCGACAGTCCTTCTGGATCGCGCAGGGCGATGGACAGGCCCGAACCGGCATCATGCGCCATACCGGCCAGAAAATCGACGGCACCGGGATCCAGCGGACGGGATTCCAGAACCGCGCCGGAACGTGTCAGATCAATGTCCGTCCACAGATCGAAGGCCGCTTCCGGTCCGCAGAACAGGCGGTGCGTCTGCTCCAGCCGGATCTTCACCTCGTTGGTGCCGGGCCGCCAGATGTCACCGGGGACGGGGAACAGTTCTTCGGCTTCGGGGTCGAAATTGCCCAGCGGCGCAGAGCCGATCACCCGGTCGTTGACCGTGATTTCCATGATCGAGCGTTCGGGCAACACGTCGACGCCCGACATATGCAGGATGCGCAGATTACCGGGCACCGCTTCGCGCGGCAGGAAAATAGAGAAGGTGGCGTAGGGGTTTTCGCCCTGAAGCCGCAGGGTCCGGCCCGGATTGGCGCCGGCACGATGCGACAGCAGCGGCGCGATGTCGGGGCCGCGCTCATCGACGGTTACATCCGCTGAACGCTGGCGAGACAGACGCGCCAGGCCCGATTGCATCGCAACTTCTGGGTCGGCTTCAGTCAGCGGATCGACGGTGTCGTCGGACGGCGCGGTGAAGGATGGGATCATGATGATCGCGTCCTCGCCCGACTGCGCGTGTGCCGTCGCGACGGCACACAGCCCCACGACCAGAGACATCAGGAACAGACGCATCAGCGATCACCCCCTGCCCGCATGGGTTCTGGCGGCAGGACGAAGGTGTCATCATCGCCAGAGGGCTTGCGCGCGGCGGTCGGCAGCGACGTGACGGATGCGGGCGTGCCAGCCCCACCGCGTTGCACAGGATCGACGTAGCCATCGAAGGCGGATACATGCACCGGAGCATCGGCGGCGATACCCGGCTTCGCCTCGCCTTCTGCCACGCGACGCCGACGGGCGGGTTCGGCGGCCAGCGCCTTCGCGGTCAGAACCATGCCACGCGCGGACAGCTTGAGCATGTAGGCCATGCCGCTGATCAAACCCATTTCCTTGAAGTAGCCTTGCCGGATGGCGTCCCAGCGCGCGGATTTGCCGTAGATCATGTGGCCCACCGTTTCGGCGACGATCCAGGGTTGATCTTCCGACATCTCGACACCGATCTCGATGGCATTGCCGTTGCGGCGGCTCCAACAAACGGTGCCCTTGATCGGGTGCGACAGCGACGGCGCGTCTTCCAGCAATGGACGAAAGGCGATCGGTGCGCCCTCGACGACCTGACCGGGCAGAATCTCGTTCGACACAGGGACGATAAGGCGAACGCCAGAGATTGAGGCGTCAGAGACCTGCGCACGGAGCAACCGTTCGGGATGGCCTGCAAGAGCGACATCGGCAGGCTCGTCCACCGTCACACGCGGCGCACCGCGGCGCTGCTGTTTTTCGTGGATAACCTGAAGCGCGGCACCGACCAGAACGAAGTTGAACACCGCCCAACCGCCGACAAGTTGCAGAACCTCACGGTCGCCGGGGAACATGACATAGCGGATACCGGCCATAAGCACGCCGGCACCCAGAAGCGCGAACAGCCACAGAAGCGGCCCGGCGATGGGCGACACGAACTCCTGGTCCAGCGTCTCGTCCTTTGCCGTGACGTTGAACTTCGCGCCACGCGGCTTGAGGAACGTCTTACCGATGGCGCGTACCAAATAGGGCGATTGCGCGGTCTCATAGAGCTCTGACATCAGGGGCCAGCGCGTCTTGTTGAATAGTGCGTTCTGCACGACGAAAGCGGTCACGACGTAGGTGACCATGTAGGCGATCACTTCCGTGTAGGTCGCAACGAAGATTTCCAGGCCGAAGAACAGGTACAGCAGCGGGGCCAGCATGAAGATCATGCGGATCACCGGGAAGAACCAGAAACTCATCGAGTTGATATAGCAAAGCCTCTGCGTGACCCCGAGGCCCTTGCGCATCAGGGGGTTCTTCAGCAGCAGCATCTGCATCATGCCTGCTGCCCAACGCCCGCGCTGTTCAATGAAGGACACGAAGGATTCAGGCTGCAGACCCGCGATCATGGCGCGGTTGACGTAGAGCGACTTCCAACCAGTCGCGTGAATATCCAGCGCGGTTTCCGCATCCTCGGTGATCGTCTCGCCCGAAAAGCCGCCGACCGAATCCAGCGCCTCGCGACGTATCAACGCAGCAGACCCGCAGAAGAACGTGCCGTCCCAACGGTCAAGGCCACGGTGAACGTGGCCATAGAACATCTCATTCTCGGGTGGGCAGTGATCGACAAGGCCGATGTTGCGATTGATCGGGTCGGGATTCAGGAAGAAGTGCGGGGTCTGGACAAGGAACAGGTCGTCGCGCTCGACGAAGTACCCTGCGGTGCGCGCCAGGAAGTCGCGCGTCGGCACGTGGTCTGCGTCGAACACCGCGACCAGATCACCGTCCAGACGATCCAAAGCGGCCGTCATGTTGCCGGCCTTGGCGTGCTCGTTGCGGGCACGGGTGGAGTAGATGCAGCCCAGATCGGCGCAAAGTTTTTTCAGCTCGACACGCCGCGCGGCGGATTGTTCTGCCTTCACGGGATCGTCGGAATTGATGCGCTCGTCGGTGCCGCCATCGTCGCACAGAACGACCCGAAGCTTGTCCTTGGGGTAGTGCATGTTCTTTGCGGCAGCCAGCGTGACGGCCAGCATCGACGCAGGTTCGTTATACGACGGCACCAGAACATCGACCGTCGGCAGATCGCGGGTGGCCACCGTTGGTGGCGCGGGGCGCGTGACCGGATCGGCGGTCATGAAACAGGTCAGGAAGAAGATGAAGATCGTGTAGGTCTCTGTCGCCAGCAACAGGATCGCAGCGGTCATCGACACCGGCGAGTCCCAACCCGGCAGCGTTTCCGTCACGCGCCAGATCCAGTAGCGCAGCACCATGGTGATCGCCGTCGCCAGCATGATGAAGCGCAGTGGGGCGACTTCGGAAAACGGCCGCAGCGATACAACCAGCATCACGCCTGTCACACCCAGAAGCGCCTGCGCCCAGACCGAGATCGGCACAGCGGCAAGGATCACGATGACCATGAACAAGACCAGCCACATGGCCAGCCACATCCCCTGAAACAGCGGGATCTGGCGACTGCGGTTGATCGCGATCAAGCTCATCGTACGGCCGCTCCCGGTGCTGCAAAGGGCGACTGCGTATGCAGCGGGGCCTGCCCGCCGTCCGCCGTGACACCGACCGCGCGACCCAGTGCGGCGGCTTTGATCGGTTCCAGCGCCTGCATCTGATCGCCGGGAACGCAATTGCGCAGCATGACGTCCACCGCGTCCGCGCCGTTGGGCAACATCCGCGACGAGCCCGCAATCGGCCGAATCGCCAGCACACAGGTCACACCCGGCCCCATCGCCTTCGACAGGAAGAAATATGGACCAAGCGCGTCTTCGGCGATCTGCATCTGGCCGTGCTTGGCGGTTTCGAACGGGGCCGGCAGGCCGCCGGATTCAGACAAGAAGGTTTCCAGCTTCAATCGTCCACGCGACCGGCCTTGCGCCTTGCGGGTGCGCAGAAGCATCAGGTTGTCGCCATCCATTGTGGTCTGGTTTGGCAGCGCGATCCTCTGCTCCTGCACGTGACCCAGATCACGCTCCAGCGTCAGAAGCCCCCCCGGCACATAAAGCCAGGCGCGGCCCGCAGGCATCATGCGATACTGCGTTGTCTCGATACGCTCAGAGCGGGTGGAGGTTGAGGACAGTTCCAACTGTCCGCAGGCCACAAGCACCACGCACAGCGTCAGTCCAAGCACACCCCTCGCGTGACGGCGCAATTCGGCTAAAGCCTGCATACCTGCTCGGTCCCCAATACCATGCCCTGGCAGTTCCGACAGGGAACCGCGCTTCAGTCTGGAGGGACGACACCGCTTGCCCGTTCTGTGACGGATCAGGCGACGACTGCTCGTTCCTCTTCGTTGTGTCCGAGTGCCCTTCAGAAAGGCCCCGACGTCGGATCTTCGCCCGACATTGGCCTTAACCTAGCCGCACTTGCAGCAACCTGGCGAGAGATTTGTGCGCTTACATCATGCCGCGTGTCTTTCGAACCACGCCGCGCAAGGCGCACACAAGATAAGGGGCGCCGAAGGGCGCCCCGATCAAGCTATAGAAATGACGTTTCGTTAGCGATCGTCTTCGTCCTTGTCGGCATCGTCTTCCGGCAGGTTGAAGAAGCTGTCCGCGTCGCTGACGTCGCGGTCATCTTTCTCTTCCAACTCCTCGCCGGTGTCAGACAGGGTGAAGCTTTCCAGCCCAGAGATCGCGGACGGCATCTTGGGATCGGTCTCACCGGCAAGGCTTTGCTCGGTCGACACCAGCTTGCGCCGCTCGTCATCGGTCATCACGCCACCTTCGCGCGCCTTCTTGGCGGCGGCTTTCTGAACCGCAAGGTCAAGCTCGGACTGCTTGCACAGGCCCAGCGCGACCGGGTCCACCGGCTCCAGGTTGTTGATGTTCCAATGCGTGCGCTCGCGGATCGCCTGGATCGTCGGCTTGGTGGTGCCGACAAGCTTGCTGATCTGAGAGTCTGCCAATTCGGGGTGGAACTTCACCAGCCACAGGATCGATGCCGGCCGGTCCTGACGCTTGGACAGCGGCGTATAACGCGGACCGCGGCGCTTTTCCTCGCCCACGGCGGCCTTGTTGAACTTCAGCTTCAACTTGTGCGTCGGGCTTTTCTCGGCGGCGTCGATCTCGTCCTGCGTCAGCTGGTTGTTGGCGATGGGGTCAAACCCCTTCACACCGGCAGCCACGTCGCCGTCAGCGATGCCCTGCACTTCAAGCTCGTGCAGACCGCAGAAATCGGCGACCTGTTTGAAGGTCAGTGTCGTGTTATCCACCAGCCAGACGGCCGTGGCCTTCGCCATGATCGGTTTATCGCTCATCCGTCCATACTCCTTAGCGTCAAGCAAACCTGTCCCGTGGCCCGGCTTCGGGCCGACCCGGAGGGTCCGGGCCAAGTTCGCATTGTGGGGGAACTCGATGCAGATATAGTCGCGACGGTCCCGTGATGGAAGTCGAAATGCTCAAACGCCTTGCCCTGCTGCTATCCCTTACCTTGCCCGGCACGGCCCCTGCCGATACCGCCGGAGAGTTCGATTACTACGTTCTGGCCCTGTCATGGTCGCCGACGTGGTGCGCTTTGGAAGGCGACGCGCGGGACGCACCGCAGTGCGACCGTGCCCTGGGATGGGTGATGCACGGCCTTTGGCCGCAGTATGATCGCGGCTATCCAGAGTATTGCACCCTGCCCGTACGCGATCCGTCCCGCCGCGAAACGGCGGCAATGTCCGACATCATGGGCGATGGCGGATCGGCGTGGTACCAGTGGAAGAAGCACGGTCGCTGTGCCGGACTAGAGGCGCAGGATTACTTTGCGCTGGCCCGTGAAGCGTTCGAGTCCGTCACCCGACCAGAGGTACTGCGAAAGCTGGACGCGCCCGTGAAAGTGCCCGCGAAAGTCATCGAAGAGGCGTTCCTGGCCGAAAACCCATACCTATTCCCCGACGCGATCACGATCACCTGCAAGAACCGCCGCATCCAAGAGGCTCGCATCTGCCTGTCGCGCGATGACCTGGGCCCCGTGCGCTGCGGCGCGGACGTGATCCACGATTGCACGCAACAGGACGCGTTGTTGGACCCGGTAGACTAGGCCGCCAGTCGGATCCCGCCCCGCACCAGCCCCATCAGTTCGCCGAAGTAGCCTTGGCTGCGGGCGGGCTGATTGGGGTCTGACGTGATCGCCATGACCATGCGCGGCCCGACCGCGATGACCTGCCCACCGTAGCCGCGCGCAACGGCGAAATCCGCGCCGCGTTCTTCGCCCAAAAACCAGCCATAGCCGTAGCCAAGGCCCGACCAAGGGGATCGGGTGCGCGGCTGGGTGGCTTCTGCGATCCAATCGCCCGACAGTACCCGCGTGCCATCCCACGTGCCGCCCGTCCGATGCATCTCTCCAAAGCGCAGCATGGCGTCGATCGTCATGCCCATCTGGTTGCCGCCAAGGTAGCGGCCCTGCGGATCGGTGACCCACGACGGGATCTCTATCCCCAGCGGCGCACCCAGCCGGTCGCGCATCTGCGACAGCAGCGACTGGCCCGTCACCTCTGCCAGCACAGCGCCAAGAACGTGCGTCGAGCCCGTGGAATACAACATCCGACCGCCCGGCTGATCCACCATCTCGCGCCCCAGTGCGTTCGCAACCCAGTTGCCGCTGGCGATCCAGCGGCCGTAGTTGCCGCCGCTCGTCCGGTCGAGGCCCGCCCGCATGGAGGCAAGGTGGCCTACCGTGATGTCAGCCACCACTGGGTCGGCATCGTTCGGGATCAGGCCGGGCGTGAGATCGCCCAGCGTCGCATCGAGCGACGGCACCTCTCCCCGGTCCAGCGCCGCGCCAAGGCAGGCGGCAACCCAGGTCTTCGACACGGATTTGACGTTGACGATTTCTCCCAGACCCGGTCCGCGCACGCGGCGGCGCAACACCTCTTCACCGTCGCGCCAGACGGCGATGGCATGCAGTTGATCGAAGCCCGCCGCGCGATCGGCAAGTGCTGTCCATCTATCGGTTTGCGCGAACACCGGCGCAGCGCAGGCTGCGGCACCGGATGCGACAACGAATCGACGGGTCAGAATCGGCATGAGCAAGCTCCGGGTTCGGGCAAAGGCCCGGCTATTCGCCCGCGACCTCCAGCATGATCTTTCCGATATGGTCCGAGGATTCCATCCGGGCATGGGCCTTCGCGGCATCGTGAAGCGGAAAGGTCTGATCCATGACCGGGCCCACGCGTCCCTCAACGATCAACGGCCAGACGTTTTCGCGCAGCGCGTCCGCGATGGCGGCCTTCGCGTTGTCGGACTGCGGGCGCAGGGTCGATCCGGTGATCGTCAGGCGTTTCACCATGACCTGCGCGAAGTTCAGCTCTGCCTTCATGCCGCCAAGGAAGGCGATCATCACCAGCCGTCCGTCGGGCTTCAGCAGCTTCACGTTCTTGGCGATGTAGTCGCCCCCGACCATATCCAGCACCACATCCGCGCCGCCTGCATCTTTCGTCACCGCCACGAAATCCTCTTCGCGGTAGTTGATGGCGCGTTCGGCCCCGAGGTCTTCGCAGGCCTTGCACTTCTCCGGCGTGCCAGCGGTCGTGAAGACCCGCGCGCCGAATGCCTTGGCCAGTTGGATCACGGTTGTGCCAATCCCGCTGGAGCCACCATGCACCAGCAATGTCTCACCACCCTGCAAGCGGCCCCGGTCGAACACGTTGGTCCAGACGGTGAAGTAGGTTTCCGGCAGCGCTGCCGCCTGCTTCATCGAAAGCCCCTGCGGCACGGGCAAACAGTGCGCGGCGGGGGTGCAGACATATTCAGCATAACCGCCCCCCGGCAGCAGCGCGCACACGCGGTCGCCCACCGAAAGGCCCGCGCCTTGCCCCACGGCAACGACTTCGCCCGAGCACTCCAACCCCGGCAGGTCAGACGCGCCCGGTGGCGGATCGTAGGCCCCCGCGCGCTGCAGCGCATCGGGCCGGTTCACCCCGGCGTAGGCCACTCTGATAATAACCTCTCCCGCGCCCGGCTGCGGCACATCGCGGGTGGTCTCGCGCAGAACCTCCGGGCCGCCAGCCTCAGTGATCTCGACAGCACGCATGGTGTCAGGCAGGGTCATCGACCGCCTCCGAAGCTACCGGGAAAACCCGCACGCGCGTCCTTCGGCGGCTTCATCTTCGACATCAGCCAGTTCGGCCCGGCCATTACCGCGCGCCCCAACGGGTTGCTGTTGATCGCCGACTTCACCTTTTCGATCCGCATCACGTCGTCGATGCGGCGGTCGATGAAGGCGCGGGTGTCTTGATGGTCCAGACTGTCGTCGCCCAACCAATACAAGACCACCGACGCGTAAACGCCCGACAGGGTCGCCCGCTTGGAATACCAGTTGCCGTCGGTCGAGCTGTCGCCCAGCGCCGTCCAGATCGTATCTGCCGTCTGCCACAACGCCCGCGCCCCATCCGCGGCGTGCATCGGCAGGGCGAACAGCGTGGTGCCCCGGCGGACGGCTTCCTTGTCCACCGAATCAAGGCGCAGCCAGACAGCCCGTGCGACCTTCTCGGAGTAGCGCAGAGCATCCATGTCCTCTTCCGCGATCCGCTCGACCATCCGCGCATCGCCTTGACGGTGGAAAGCCAGTGCCAGATCGACGGCGCCGCGCGGGAACAGCGAACGCGCCTCGACCAGCGGCACGTCTGCGTCTTCGGCGGCGCGACGCAGTGTCTCATCGCTCCAGCCATCGAAGGGGACGTGCATCAGCGCGGCGTCAAGGATACGGGCGGCGGGATCGGTCATGGCAAGCTCCTACGGCGGTTCTGACTGGACAAACTAGCGAGCAGACTGTAGATAGCCACTTCCTGCAGTTCCGAAACTCCAGACTAGAAAGGTGGTGAAAACCACATGCAGGTCAGTGTTCGTGACAACAATGTCGATCAGGCGCTTCGCGCCCTGAAGAAGAAACTGCAGCGTGAAGGCGTCTTTCGCGAGATGAAACTCAAGCAGCATTTCGAAAAGCCCTCTGAGAAGAAGGCACGCGAAAAGGCCGAGGCCATCCGCCGGCAGCGTAAGCTTGCCCGTAAAAAGGCCCAGCGCGAAGGCATGATGTAATCATCGCTTTCGATTGATTTGGATGACCCCCGACGCCCCGCGTTCGGGGGTTTTTCTTTGCTGGGGGCCGAATCGCCACAATGGCACCCCACCTTGCCCTTACCGCCCCCAACGCCTACTTCGGCGCGCGGCGAATAGCGGGGCGGACATGGATCATTTTCTCTACCGGGACGGGCGGCTGATGGCCGAGGATGTCGATCTGGCGCAGATCGCGCAGGAGGTCGGCACGCCCTGCTACGTTTATTCCGCCGCAACGCTGACCCGCCACTATCAGGTCTTCGAGGACGCGCTGGCGGGTATGGATCACCTGATCTGCTTTGCGATGAAGTCCCTGTCGAACGTCGCGGTCCTGAAACTGCTGGGTGATCTGGGCGCCGGCATGGACGTGGTGTCTGGCGGCGAATACGCCCGCGCCCGCGCCGCCGGTGTGCCGGGCGAGCGGATCGTGTTTTCCGGCGTTGGCAAGACCGCCGAAGAGATGGCGCTGGCGCTGGACGGCGGCGTTCGCCAGTTCAACGTGGAAAGCGAGCCGGAGCTGCGATTGCTGTCCGAAGTCGCCGCCGGGATGGGGGCCACTGCCCCGATCACCCTGCGCGTGAACCCTGACGTGGACGCACAGACGCATGAGAAGATCGCCACAGGACGCAAGACCGACAAGTTCGGCGTACCGATCGACCGCGCCCGCGACATATACGCGCTGGCGGCGTCCCTACCGGGGATCGAGGTTATCGGGATCGACGTTCACATCGGCTCTCAGCTGACCTCTTTGGAGCCGTTCGAGCAGGCCTATCTGCGGGTGGCCGACCTGACGCACCAATTGCGCGCCGAGGGCCACACCATCAAGCGGCTGGATCTGGGCGGCGGGCTTGGCATCCCCTACGCGCGGGACAACAACGCCCCGCCCCTGCCCGCCGATCTTGGCGCGCTGATCAAGCGGACCGTCGGCGATCTGGGCTGCGAGATCGAAATCGAGCCGGGACGCCTGATTTCCGGCAACGCAGGCGTGCTTTTGTCGAAAGTGCTGTATCTGAAAGAGGAATCGGATCACCGTTGGCTGATCCTTGATGCCGCGATGAACGATCTGGTCCGCCCTGCAATGTATGGCGCGCACCATGATATCGTGCCGCTGGTCGAGCCTGCCGCCGGGTCCGAGATGACGCCCGTCGACGTTGTCGGCCCCGTGTGCGAATCGGGTGACACCTTCGCCAAGGCGCGCACCCTGCCGCCCCTGAAGGCGGGCGATGTGGTCGCATTCCGCTCTGCCGGGGCCTACGCCGCCGTGATGGCCAGCGAATACAACTCGCGCCCGTTGGTGCCGGAGGTTCTGGTCAGCGGCGATCACCATGCCGTCATCCGCGCCCGACCGACGATTGACGATATGCTGGCACGCGATACGATCCCTGAATGGCTCTGACGCGGTATCCTTCGCATTGGGCCCCCTAAGCGCCCGGCAAAGGTCCATGACCCCGAAACGCCCACTTCCCGACGCCGCCCGCAAGGGCCTTATCCGACCGCTTCGGCTGACGCGGCTGGGCATGACGTCCGAACGCGCGGTGCGGGCGTTCTGGCCCGTGTGGACGATCCTGATCGGCGTGCTGGCCCTGCTGATGCTGGGCGCGCAGGACGTGGCCCCGTTGGAACTGGTCTGGGTCGCCGCGGTCCTGTCGGTTCTTGGCCTTCTGGTCTTCACCGTCCTTGGCCTGCGCCGCTTCCGCCCCGCGTCCGAGGCAGAGGCGCTCGCACGCCTGGATGCCACCCTGCCCGGCCGCCCCATCGCAGCGCTGACGGATGAGCAGGCCATCGGCTCGGGCGATGCCGCCAGCCGCGCGATCTGGGATGCCCACGTCATCCGCATGGCCGACCGCATCCGCGCCGCACGCGCCGTCCAGCCCGATCTGAAGGTTTCATCACAAGACCCCTTCGCCCTGCGCTACGCCGCTCTACTGGCGCTGGCCGTTGCGCTGATCTTCGGCTCGACCGCGCGGATCGGCAGTGTGACCGGCATGGCCCCCGGCGCGGGTCAGGCCCTTGCCAGCGGTCCGTCGTGGGAAGGCTGGATAGAGCCGCCCGCCTACACCGATCTGCCGTCGCTTTACCTGTCGGACCTGCCAGACAGCACAATTCCCGTGCCCGAAGGCGCCCGCGTGACGATTCGCGTCTACGGCGAAGTCGGCGCGCTGACCGTCACCGAAAGCGTGTCGAACGCCCCGGATGAGACGTTGGTCGCGCTAAGCACCGAAAGCGCGTTCGACGTGGTACGCGACGGGCAGATCCGCATTGACGGTCCGGGCGGGCGCGTCTGGGACATCGCGCTGATCCCCGACGACACGCCCCGTGTGCGTGTCCGCGACGCCCCCGAGCGCGCCGCGGGCGGAGAGTTCCGGCAGACCTTCAGCGCCAATGACGACTACGGTGTCGTGTCGGGTCAGGCGAGCGTGACGCTCGATATGGACCGGATCGATCGCCGCTACGGGCTGGCCGCCGACCCCGACGACCGCGATCCGCTTGTCGTCGATCTTCCTTTGCCGATCTCTGGCGATCGCTCAGAGTTCGAGGGCACTCTGGTCGAGACTTTTTCCCAGCACCCGTGGGCCAATCTGCCCGTGAAGATCACCTACGAAGTGACGGATGAGCGCGGCCAGACCGGGCGCGATCTGCCGTTCGAGACTGAATTGATGGGCCAGCGATTCTTCGATCCGCTGGCGCAGGCCGTGATTGAACAGCGCCGCGCGCTTTTGTGGTCGCGCAGCAACGCGCGGCAGGTGGCGCAGCTTCTGCGCGCCGTGTCGTGGCAGCCCGCCGATGTCTTCTCGTCCGAAACGCTGTATCTGCGTTTGCGCACGACTGTACGGCGGCTGGAAGCCGGACTGGACGTGACGCCGCTTAGCATCGAAAGGCAGGACGAGATCGCTGCCGAGCTTTGGGCGATCGCGGAAGAGCTGGAGTTCGGCGATCTGGCCGACGCCCGCGAACGCCTGCAGCGCGCGCAGGAGCGGCTGGCCGAAGCGATGGAGAATGGCGCCGACGAGGCCGAGATCGCCGAGCTGATGCAGGAACTGCGCGAGGCGATGAACGACTACATCCAGCAACTTGCCCGCGAGGGTCAGCAACAGGATGGCGAAGACCAGCCGCAGGGCGAAACCCAGCAGATGTCGGGCGACCAGTTGCAAGAGATGCTCGACGAGATCCAGCGCCTGATGGAAGAAGGCCGCATGGCCGAAGCGCAGCGCCTGATGGAGCAGCTTCAGCAGATGCTGGAGAACATGCGCGTCACCCAAGGACAGCAGGGTCAGGGCGAAGGCCAAGAGGCCATGGAAGGCCTGCAAGAGACATTGCGCGACCAGCAGAAACTGTCCGACGACAGCTTCGGAGAGATGCAGGACGGGCAGCAGCAGGGTCAGCAAGGTCAACAGGGGCAACAGCCCGGTGAAGGCCAGCAACCCGGCGAAGGTCAGGGCCAGCAGCAAGGGCAACAACAGGGGCAAGGTCAAGGACAAGGGCAAGGTCAGCAGCAGGGCCAAGGTGGCCCCCAAAGCCTGGCCGACCGCCAGCAGTCCTTGCGCGACGAATTGGGCCGCCAGCGCGGC
The DNA here is from genome assembly GCF_009363795.1 of Palleronia sp. THAF1. Taxonomy (NCBI): domain Bacteria; kingdom Pseudomonadati; phylum Pseudomonadota; class Alphaproteobacteria; order Rhodobacterales; family Roseobacteraceae; genus Palleronia; species Palleronia sp. THAF1. The sequence goes on from NZ_CP045420.1 coordinate 2,741,183, forward strand.
AACCTGCCCGGCGCGGGCACCGAAGCCGGTGACGCGGCCCGCGACGCTCTGGACGACGCCGAACGCGCCATGGAAGGCGCGGAGGACGCACTGCGCGAGGGCGACACACCCCGCGCACTCGACCGGCAGGCCGACGCCATGGAAGCCTTGCGCGAAGGCATGCGCAATCTGGGCGAGGCCATGGCGCAGGAACAGCAGCAGGGTCAGGGCCAATCGCAGGCGCAAGGCGATCCAAGCGGCGAATCGCGCGATCCGCTGGGTCGTGAAGCCGGTGAAAGCGGTCAGATGGGCAGCAACGAGCAGATGCTGGGCGATGACGACGTGCGCCGTCGGGCCGAGGAACTACTGGGCGAAATCCGCCGCCGCTCTGGTGAGCAAGACCGTCCAGAAGCGGAACGCGACTACCTGAACAGATTGCTCGATCGGTTCTAGGGCCGCGCGCCGCCAGGTTAGTCGAACGTCCCGATCGCGCGTCCCACCAACATGAACGCCCGCGCCGAGCGGGTGTCGCCCAGCCGCGACAGTTCCGTATCGGTCATGCGCGGCTCGACGCGCGTGACGAGTTGATCGAAGATCCGCAGGAAATGCAGCGCGGTGTCGCGAAAGATCGGATCGGACCGCAGGCGGTCAGACACGGTGGCAACGGCCTCGGGTACGCGAATGCCACCGATATCACGCACAGCCGCGCCTCGTTCACCCCGCGCAAACCGACGCCATGTTTCGGGCCGGGCACGCTCGGGAGCTAGATCATCCATGTACAGCCCGTCATGGCTGAGCAGCGTCAGAACGTCTTGCGCAGCGGTCACGATCGGCTTCATCGCCGGATCCGTCAGCGCGCGCTTCAGGGCGCGAAAGCCGTCCTTATCCTCTGCATCGGCGGGAAAGTTCAGCGCCAAGACCAAGTCCGCAGTCGAGACCGGCGCAGGCATGTCTGCAGACGGCTCGGCCAATTTCAAAGCCGATTGCCCGTGTGACGGCGGCGCAGGCTGGGCCACAGCCGGACGCTGGGCAGAGGTCTTCGCGGCGTCCGACAGTTTCGCCATCTCGCGCCGCAAGGCCGCATGGTCGCGTGCCAACGCCGCAGTGGCTTGAGCTTGCCGATACAGGCCCCAGATCAACGCCACGGGGCCGAACACCGCCACGGGCAGCATCAGGATCAGCAGCGGCGCCAGATTCGTGCGCGTGACACCCGCCGCGAAGACGATCCACACCGCCAGTCCCAACCACAGAACCGTTCCGATCCAGGCCAGCGCCGTCGGTGGGCGCGCTATCGACTGATGATGTTCCAAACGCCTAGCGATATTCGACGGACAGGATTTCGTAGGACCGCTGGCCACCGGGCGTGCGCACCTCGACCGAATCGCCTTCGTCCTTGCCGATCAGGGCACGGGCAAGCGGGGACTTCAGGTTCAGTTTGCCGTTCTCCAGATTGGCCTCTGGCTCGCCGACGATCTGATAAACCTTCTCTTCGTCGGTGTCCTCATCGACCAGCGTGACCAATGCGCCGAACTTCACGGAACCGGACAGCTTCGAGGTGTCGATCACATCCGCGCGGGACAGGATGCCCTCGATTTCCTTGATGCGGCCTTCGATGAAGGACTGCTTCTCCTTCGCCGAATGATATTCGGCGTTCTCTGACAGGTCGCCATGCTCGCGCGCTTCGGAAATCGCGCGGATGATTTCTGGCCGGTCCTTGGATTTCAGACGCTTCAGCTCTTCATTGAGCGTCGTCTGGCCATGGCGCGTCAGCGGTATCTTATCCATTTTTTCTCAACCTCTCTGCCCAGAGGGGGCCACAATCGTAGGGTATTCAATCTTTCAAGGATCATGACACCCCAGTGCTCTGACAGAAAGCAGCGATTGGAAGGCGATCAAGGCGATGCGCGAATTTTTTCTCTTCACCGTGATCTATTCCGGCGTTGCCATCGTCTTCGCGACCGTCGCCGGCATGCATCCGGGCCTTGCGGCACAGATCACTACGCTGCGGCTGATGACGGCGGTGCGGATGGTACTGCCGGTCGCCATTCTGGCGGCGCCTCTGATCGCGGGGCTGTGGTGGTTCGGCAAGCGCGGGCTACTGGTACAGGTGCGTGACGCCGCGCTGGCTTTGGGCGCGACGGCGGTTCTGATGGCCAGTTTCATGACGCTGAAGGCCGCGATGCCGGGCGTCCTGCCCTATTTCGCCGACCCGCTGCTCGCCGATCTGGACGCCGCCCTGCACCTGGGCACGGATCCGTGGAGCCTGACCCACGCGGTCGCGGGTAGCTTGCCGGCCGAAACGGTCGATCTGATCTACGTGAAAGCGTGGTCGTTGATCGTTCTGGGCCTGCCCATAGCGCTGGCGCTGGACCCGGATGCGGCGCGGCAGCGCGTGTTCCTGACGCTGTATCTGTCGGCCTGGGTCATCTGCGGCAACGTGATGGCGCTTGCAGGCTTGTCCGGCGGGCCGGTTTACTATGCAGGGCTGACCGGCGTTGACCGCTTCGCAGACCTGCACGGCGCACTGGCTTCCAGCGGTATCGCCGACAGCTTCGTCGGATCGATCCAGGCGTCACTGTGGAGCGCGTATGAAAAGGGCGATTACGCACTTGCCGCCGGTATATCGGCCTTCCCATCAGTTCATGTGGCCGTTGCCTGCGTTTCGGCACTGTATCTACAGGCCCGTTTGCGCACCGCAGCCTCGGTGGGCTGGGCGTTCCTTGGTGCGATCCTCTTCCTGTCGGTTCACACCGGCTACCACTACGCCATCGACGGCTATGCCTCGATCATCGTGATCTGCACGATACTTGCGGTTTTGCGCCGTCGTGCGACGATTGGCGAAGGGCAAAGCGCCCCCGCGTAACGTCCCGTTGCGATTGACCCTTGCATCCCGGCCCCCGATATTGACGGTCAGCACTCGAAATGCCTGACCCAAGGGGATCCAGATGACCGATACGGCGCGCGAAGCCATGGAATACGATGTCGTGATCGTCGGAGCGGGGCCGTCCGGCCTGTCCGCCGCGATCCGTTTGAAGCAGCTGGACCCCGAACGCTCGGTCGTGGTGCTGGAAAAGGGATCGGAAGTCGGTGCGCATATCCTGTCGGGCGCAGTGCTGGACCCGGTGGGTCTAAACGCGCTGATTCCCGACTGGAAAGACAAGGGCGCACCGCTGAACACCCCCGTGAAGTCCGACAAGTTCTTCTACCTGGGCGAGTCCGGCAAGGTATCGGTCCCCACCAAGCTGATGCCGCCGCTGATGAACAACCACGGCAACTACATCGTCTCCATGGGCAACGTCTGCCGTTGGCTGGCCGAACAGGCCGAAGAGCTGGGCGTCGAGATCTTCCCCGGTATGGCCTGCTCTGAATTGGTCTACGACGAGGCGGGCAACGTGAAGGGCGTCGTCGCCGGTGAGTTCGGCATCTCGCCCGACGGCACCAAGGGCGACGGGTATGAGCCGGGCATGGAGCTTCACGGCAAGTATGTGATGCTGGGCGAAGGCGTGCGCGGATCTCTGTCCAAGCAGGTTATCGAGAAGTTCGATCTGGCCACCGACAGCGATGTGCAGAAGTACGGCCTTGGCATGAAAGAGCTGTGGGAGGTCGATCCCGAAAAGCACCGCGAAGGCGCGGTTGTTCACACAATGGGCTGGCCTCTGGGCAATTCTGCTGGTGGTGGCTCGTTTATTTACCACCTAGAGAACAATCAGGTTTACGTGGGCTTCGTGGTCCACCTTGGCTATGCCAACCCCCACGTGAACCCCTACCTCGCGTTTCAACAGTTCAAGCACCATCCTTACGTCAAAGAGTTGCTTCAGGGCGCCAAGCGCGTCAGCTACGGCGCGCGTGCGATCACCGAAGGCGGCTGGCAGTCTCTGCCCAAGACCGCCTTCCCCGGCGGCGTGCTGCTGGGCTGTGCGGCGGGCATGGTCAACGTCCCGCGCATCAAGGGCAACCACAACGCAATGCTGTCCGGCAAGTCTGCCGCCGAGGCCGCGCATCAGGCGATCGAGGCCGGGCGTCAGTCCGACGTTCTGGAAAGCTACGACCGCGACGTGCGCGAAGGCCCCATCGGCAAGGACCTCAAGCCCGTGCGCAACGTGAAGCCCATGTGGTCGAAGTACGGTCTACAGGCTTCCTTGGCGCTGGGTGGTCTGGATATGTGGACCAACACGCTTGGCTTTTCGCTGTTCGGCACGATGAAGCACGGCAAGACGGATGCAGAGGCGACCGAACCTGCGGACAAGCACAAGGTCATCGACTACCCCAAGCCCGACGGCAAACTGTCTTTCGACCGGCTGACCAACGTGTCCTTCGCCAACACCAACCATGACGAGAACCAGCCCGCGCACCTTAAGCTGAAGGATGCGGACGTGCCTGTGCAGGTCAACCTGCCGAAATATGCGGGCCTGTCCCAACGCTACTGCCCGGCGGGCGTCTACGAGTTCGTGAAGGACGACAAGTCGGGCGAGGATCGCTTCGTCATCAACTTCCAGAACTGCGTCCACTGCAAGACCTGCGACATTAAGGATCCCAGCCAGAACATCGTCTGGACCACGCCGCAGGGTGGTGACGGGCCGAACTACCCGAACATGTGACGAAACGGGGCGGCACATCGTTGCCGCCCCCGATTGCCCTTTGGCGGGGCGCAAACTACCCTTCTGTCCGTCTGACCCATGAAGGACCGCGCATGATCCGCCCTCTGCTGTTGGCTGCCAGCCTCGTCGCCGCCCTTCCCGCATACGCCCGAGAGAACGCAGGGGCCTATCTTGCGGGCCGCGCTGCGCAGATCGAGAACGATTTCGAAGCGACCAGCCGCTACCTGGCGGAAGCCCTGCAAGACGACAGTCTGAACCCGATGATGATGGAGACGCTCGTGGGCGCCTACATCTCCTTGCTGGAGATGGACGCCGCAGAGGACGTCGCAACCGATCTGACGCAGGCGGAAGTGCAAAGCCAGATCGCCGCGCTCGCCCTGTTCGCCGTGCCTGCAAAGGCGCGGAACTGGGCGGACATCCTCAACGAATTCGACGCAGGGCTCACCGTCGCGCCCCTGTTCGACGGCGTGGTCCGCGCCTTTGCGCTCTTGGGCGATGGTCGCGTGGAAGAGGCTTTGGCACAGTTGCAGGCCGTGCAGAACGCCCCCGGCACCCGCGCCTTCGGCGTCTATTACAGCGCCCTCGCCTTGGCCCAGCTTGGCCGTTTCGATGAAGCCGCGACCCTGCTCGACGAAGAAGATGAATTGCGGCTGACCCGCCGCGGTGTGCGCGCTCAGGCAGAGATCCTGTCGAACGTCGGCCGTAACGACGATGCGCGCGCCGTGCTGCTGGAAGAGACAAGTGGCAACCTGGATGAAACGCTGAACGCTATCGCGGCGCGTCTGGATGCCGGAGAGACCTTGCCGCTGACCATCGCCCCCGATCCGCAGGCCGCCATCGCCGAAATCGCCTTCGATATCGCCAACACAATTGTCGGCGAAACCGCTCCCAGCTACGCGCTGCTCTACACCCGCATCGCCGAATACCTGCGCCCCGGCCATCCAGAGGCGAGCCTTCTGTCCGCGCTGCTACTGGAAGACATGCAACAGTACGATCTGGCCATCGAAACCTATGGCCGCGTTCCCACCGATGATGTGACCTACGTGACCGCCCAGCTTGGCCGCGCCGAAGTCATGCGCGAAGCGGGCCGGGCAGAGGCCGGGATCGACGCGATTCGCGCTTTGGCGGAAGACTTCCCGAACAACGCCCTGATCCACATCACGCTGGGCGACGCCCTGCGCGAAGACGGCGCCTACGCAGAGGCCGAAGCCGCCTACAACGATGCCGTCGCTCTGTTCGAAGGGGACTCTGCCGCACAGTGGATCGTCTATTTCGCCCGCGCCATCGTGCGCGAACGCCAAGACGACTGGGACGCGGCAGAGGATGATTTCCAGAAGGCGCTGGAACTGTCACCGGGCCGCGCGACCGTGCTGAACTATTTGGGCTACTCGCTGATCGAGCGGCAGGAGCGTTTGGACGAAGCGCTGGTCATGATCCAGGAGGCCGTCGCCGCCGCTCCGAATTCCGGCCCTATTGTCGATAGCCTTGGCTGGGCGTTCTACCGCCTTGGCCGCTACGCGGAAGCCGTCGAACCGATGGAGCGCGCGGTCGAGCTGATGCCCGTGGACCCGGTCGTGAACGATCACTTGGGCGACGTGCTCTGGGCCGTGGGCCGCGAGTTGGAAGCCCGGTTCCAATGGCAGCGTGCGCTGAGCTTTGTCGAAAACGACGAGAATGAAGAGGTCGATCCCGACCGCATCCGCCGCAAGCTGGAGGTCGGGTTGGACGCGGTTCTGGAAGAAGAAGGCGCACCGCCCCTGCGGATGGCCGATGGCGGCTGAGGCCTTCGCGCCCGCCAAGATCAACCTTGCGCTGCATGTGATCGGTCGCCGAGACGATGGCTATCATCTGATGGAGTCGATCGTGGTCTTCGCCGATGTGGGCGATTGGGTCAAAATTCACGCCGCGCCGGACTGGTCGCTGAACATCAATGGGCCCTTCGCCCACGGTCTTTCGACCACCGACAACCTGTGCCTCAGCGCTGCTCGTCTGACCGCAGGGCCACCCGCTGCGCTGACCCTCACGAAGAACCTGCCCGTCGCCTCGGGAATCGGAGGAGGCTCTGCCGACGCTGCTGCCACCCTGCATGCGCTGCGTGCCATGGATGGCCGCGCGCTTCCCGTTGACGTGCTGCACCTTGGCGCTGACGTGCCGGTTTGCTTGGCCGGCAAGCCCGCGCTGATGAAAGGGATCGGAGAGCACCTATCACCATTGCCCCCGCTTCCCGAAGCGCACCTGTGCCTCGTGAACCCCGGCATCGCTGTCTCTACGCCGCAGGTCTTTGCCGCGCTGGACAGTCGCGACAACCCGGCCTTGCCTGCTGTTACAGACTGGCCGGATCTGCCTGCCTTTACCGATTGGCTCCTAGGCACCCGCAACGATCTTGAACGCCCGGCCTGCGCCATTGCACCCGTTATCGGGACGGTACTGGACAGGATTGCCGACACCGTTGGTTGCCGCCTCGCCCGCATGTCCGGCTCGGGTGCAACCTGTTTCGGTCTTTACGCCACAGCCGAAAACGCCAAAAGCGCCGCAGAGAAGATCAAATCGGATTACTCCGACTGGTGGGTCACAGCAGCCGCTATTCGCGCCTGACTCTGCTCTTCTTTGTTTTCAAGAATGCTCAAATCCCGTCGGGCAAGGTCAGCGCAACCGCGCCACGACGTAATCCGCCAGATCCCGCAGCATGTCGCGCAGGGGCGCGTCCGGCAGATCGGCCAGCGCCGCTTTCGCCGTCTCGGCCCAGTCGACGGCTGTCGCACGCGTGCTGTCCAGTGCACCCGTCTCGGCCAGCAACACCGCGGCCCGCTCCAGATCCGCGTCTTTCTGCACGCCCTTGCCGATGGTGCGGGTCCAGAAATCGCGGTCGGACGCCGCCACCGCGCGGATGATCGGCAGGGTCATCTTGCGCTCACGGAAGTCGTCACCAACGCCTTTGCCGGTGCCGTCCATCCAGTCGATCACGTCGTCGGCCATCTGGAACGCGATGCCCAGCGCGTCGCCGTAGGTGTGTAGCGCCTGAACATTGTCCTCTGGCGCGCCCGCAATCACGCCGCCGACTTCCGTCGCCGCAGAGAACAGCGCAGCCGTCTTGCCGCGCACGATCCGCAGGTAGGTGTCTTCGGTCGTGGCAAGATTCGCCATGGCGGTCAGCTGCAGCACCTCGCCCTCGGCGATCGTCGCCGCTGCGTTGGCCAGGATATCCAGCACTCGGATCGAGCCCGTTTCGACCATCAGTTGGAACGATCGCGCGAAAAGGTAGTCGCCCACCAACACGCTGGATTTATTGTCCCACAGCAAATTTGCCGTGGGCCGTCCGCGACGTTCGTTCGATTCATCCACCACGTCGTCGTGCAACAGCGTCGCCGTGTGAATGAACTCTACCGTCGCGGCCAGATGTACGTCGAAGGGGCCGGGGTAGCCCATCAGCCGCGCGCTGGCGAGCGTCAGCATCGGGCGGATGCGCTTGCCGCCGCCGCCCACCAGATGCTGCGTCACCTCTGGAATGCGCGGCGCATTCTCGGACGCCATGCGCGCGCGTATCAGCGCGTCGACCTCGGCCAGCGGTTCGGCCAGCGCTTGCGCCAGGCGTTCGTGCGGTTTGATCTGCTTGTCCATCCGCGCCCCCTTTCCCCCATCGCCCGCAACGCCTAGCGTCCGCGCCATGAAGGAACTCATGCGATCCAACGATCCGACGGCCATTGCGTTCGCCAAGGCCCTCTTGTCCGGCGAGGGGATAGAGGTGTTCGAACTGGACGTCCATACAAGCGTGCTGGAAGGCTCTATCGGCATTTTGCCGCGCCGCCTGATGGTCGCCGACCGCGATCATTTTCTGGCCGTCGCCACGTTGCGGGACAACGATGTCGACCAAGGATACTGACACCACCACCGATGCCTTTCTGAACGGACGGCTACGCCTGATCCAGCCTGTCAGCGGCTATCGCGCGGGGTCCGACCCGGTCTTGCTGGCCGCCTGCGTTCCGGCCCGTGCGGGCCAATCGGTGCTGGACGTCGGCTGCGGCGCCGGCGCGGCTGCGCTGTGCCTGGCCGCGCGCGTGCCGGGGCTGCACGTGTCTGGGATCGAGGTGCAGGCGCGCTACGCCGATCTCGCCGGGCAGAACGCCGCATTGAACGCTATCGAAGCCACCATTTATCACGCAGACATCGCCCATATGTCGCCCGCGCTAAGACAGACGCGATTCGATCACGTTCTGACGAATCCCCCCTATTTCGACAGGCGCAGCGGCTCAGCGTCCCCCGATGTCTTACGCGAAACCGCTTTGGGAGAGGCGCTGTCGCTGACCGACTGGATCACCATCGCCGCGCGACGGGTTGCGCCACGCGGCACGTTGACCGTGATACAGAAAGCCGGCCGCTTGCCCGATCTGCTGACCGCATTGGGGCCTGTGGTCGGTAGCTTGGCGGTCCTGCCGATCCAGCCAAGGGACAGCCGCGACGCGACTCTCGTGATCGCACAGGGCATTAAAGGAGGGCGCGCACCCGCGCGTTTGTTACCCCCGATGATTCTCCACGACGCGCACGGTTTCACCCCAGCCGCCGACGCCGTTCTGCGCGAAACGGCATCAATCCGCCTGTTTCCGCAGCGCAGCACGCAATAATCCTTACATTCTGTAACGCGTAGATGACAGAAGCGAAAATCGTTCCTACGTTGAAAGTCTCAACCAACAGGAGGTGACGCATGTCCATGAGCTCTCACGTTCAGGAACTTCGCAAGAAGCATTTGGCTCTCTCATCGCAGGTCGAACAGGCACAACGCAGCCCGTCGACCGATGATCTGGAAATCCGGGCCCTGAAACGCGAAAAGCTGCGCCTCAAGGAAGAAATCACGCGTCTGACGCACTGATCCGGCCCGCCGGAAACGCGAAAGGCCGGTGCATCATGCACCGGCCTTTTTTGTTGGTCACAGCAGTGCATCAGGCGAAGTACTGGCCGCCGTTTGCGCTAATCGTGGCACCCGTGATGAAGCCCGCGTCGTCAGAGGTCAGGAACGCCACGCAGCGCGCGATTTCCTCAGCCTCGCCCAGACGGCCAACGGGGATCTGCGCGATGATGGATTCGCGCACCTTTTCTGGCACGGCCATGACCATATCGGTCGCGATGTAGCCCGGGCAGACGGCGTTCACGGTAATGCCCTTCTTGGCCCCCTCCTGCGCCAGCGACTTGGTGAAGCCCAGATCGCCCGCCTTCGACGCGGCATAGTTGGCTTGTGCGAACTGCCCCTTCTGTCCGTTGATCGAACTGATCGTGACGATTCGCCCGAACTCACGCTCACGCATGCCGTTCCAGACGTTGTGGGTCATGTTGAACACGCCGGTCAGGTTCGTGTTGATGACGTCATGCCACTGCTCCGGGGTCATCTTGTGAAACGGCGCGTCGCGGGTGATGCCCGCGTTGTTAACCAAGATGCCAACGCCGCCCATGGCGTCTTCGACCTCGGCCACGCCCTTCTTGCAGGCGTCGTAATCGCCGACGTCGAACTTGAAGGTCTTGATGCCCGTCTCGTCGGTGAACTTGGCGGCGGCCTCGTCATTGCCGCCGTAGGTCGCGGCGACCTGATGGCCGGCCTCTTTCAAGGCCTTGGCGATGGCCGCGCCGATGCCGCGGCTGCCTCCGGTCACGATGGCTGTTCGTCCCATGCTGTGCTCCTCCCTAGAGTCGTTGCAGGTTCTTGTTGTCTTTCAGAAAACGGCGGGCGTCTTCCTCTCCGATAGCCCAAGTCTCGCGCAGCTTGTCGGGGTCCGTAAAGTCGATCTTGTCGGCGGGCACCTCTTCCGAGGGCTGCACATAGGTCAACCGATCCTCTTGCGGCAGGTTTCGAAAGCGTTTGGTCAGCAGGATCAGCGTGCGCCCGGCGTCATCCTTGGGCAGCGGCGCCTGATCGGCCATCCCCGCATCGACAGCCGGCGCGCCGTCCCATTCGGGTGGGTCGAAGGCGGGCGGGATCGTGGCGGCGGCGCACACAAGGTCGGTCAGATCGCCCGCCCGCGCGGCAGCGTTCGCGTCGATCAGCTCTGCCGTCAGACCGGCCTTTTGCGCCCACTTCAGATGCGGGGTCGAGCGAACATTCGTGTCGGCAACATAAACCAGCGTCATCGCGGCGCCGCTTAGCTTCGGCCAATCGTAGTCCGGGGGGCGGGCCAAAAGGATGTGGAAGTCCGGCCCTTCGGCGATCAAGCCGTGCGCTTCAGTGTCGCCAAAGCAGTCTTCGACGATCCCGCGATAGATTTGCTGGTGCGGCGAATTGCCGGTTTCATCATCAAAAGGTTCGTGAAGCGGCACGTTTCGGTCGTGGGCCGCGAAGGCTTCGATGAAGGTATCGCGCACGCGCGGCCCCCGGTTCGTTAGAAAGCCGCATCCGGTGCAGGCCCCGCCCGAAACGCCGGTGATGCGCTGCGGCGAGATCGGAACTTCCGCGCGCAGCACATCCATAAAACCGCCCTGCCACATGCAACGCGTTCCGCCGCCAGAGAAGACGACCTGATCGAAGAGCGTGTCCGGCATGGTTGCGCCGCGCACGGGGCGCGGCGCGCTCCCTTAGCCGCGCTCGACGCACATGGCGACGCCCATGCCGCCACCGATGCACAGGGTCGCAAGACCCTTCTTCGCGCCACGACGCTTCATCTCGAAAAGCAGCGTGTTCAGGACGCGGCAGCCAGAGGCACCGATTGGGTGGCCGATGGCAATCGCGCCGCCGTTGACGTTCACGATCTCGGGGTCCCAACCCATGTCCTTGTTCACAGCACAGGCTTGTGCGGCGAAGGCTTCGTTGGCTTCTACAAGATCAAGATCAGAAGGCTTCCAACCGGCCATCTCCAGCGCCTTGCGGCTGGCGGGGATGGGGCCGGTGCCCATGATCGACGGGTCGAGACCGACGGTCGCGTAGGACACGATGCGCGCGAGGGGCTCGATCCCGCGCTTTTCCGCTTCCTCGACGGACATCAGCAGGGTCGCGGCAGCACCGTCGTTGATGCCGGACGCGTTGCCGGCGGTGACAGAGCCGTCCTTGGTGAAAGCAGGCCGCAGCTTGGCCATGCCCTCGACGGTCGCGCCATCACGGATGTGTTCGTCCTTGTCGACGATCACGTCGCCCTTGCGGGTCTGGATGGTGTAGGGAACGATTTCGTCCTGGAAACGACCCTCGGCGCGGGCCTTCTCGGCCTTGTTCTGCGAGTGGACGGCGAATTCGTCCTGTTGCTCGCGGCTAATCTGCCACTGCTCGGCTACGTTCTCGGCGGTCTGACCCATGTGGTAGCCGTTGAATGCGTCCCACAGACCGTCGCGGATCATCGAATCGATGAACTTCAGGTCGCCCATCTTGTGACCCTTGCGCAGGTTGGCGACATGCGGGCTCATCGACATGTTTTCTTGCCCACCGGCGGCGACGATCTGCGCGTCGCCCAGACGGATGTGCTGTGCGCCCAGAGCCACGGCGCGCAGGCCCGAACCGCAGACCTGGTTGATGCTCCACGCAGCGGAACCAAGGGGAAGACCGGCGTTGACGTGTGCCTGACGGGCGGGGTTCTGGCCCTGACCGGCGGTCAGCACCTGGCCCAGAATGGTCTCCGACACATCGGCCTTGTCGACGCCCGCACGCTCGCAGATCGCCTCCAGAACCTTGGCCCCCATGTCGTGAGCGGGCACATCGGACAGGGCCCCATTGAAGGTGCCGACGGCGGTGCGGGCGGCGGATGCGATAACGACGTTGGTCATGGTGGTCCCCTTCGGATTACAGCGGCGGATGCGCTGGGTCACATCTTAACTAAAACGAATTGTACGACCTTTCTACCCGAACCTCGGTAGGTGCCCGATAGTCGTAGAGTCCCAATGCCGAACTCAGGCCGTCAACCGTTGGCCACATTTCGGCACGGCTCCCACCGGGGGCGGATCGTTGGGGCGCCGTATAGATAGCCCTGCAGGCAATCCACGCCCAAGCCGATCAGCGCCGACGCATCCTGCTGGTTCTCCACCGACTCGGCCACGGTCAGCATGTCGAAATGCGCGCCGATAGAGATCATCGCTTTCACCAGCGCCATGTTATCAGGATTGCGGGCGACGCCGTTACAGAACTCTCCATCCATCTTCAGGATATCGAAGCAGAAATCCTTGAGATACCGCATGGAGGTGTAGCCCGACCCGAAGTCGTCCAAGGCAAAAGCGACGCCACGATCCTGCAGCGCACAGATGAAATCGGACACCAGGCGTGGCGCGGTGATCGCGGAACTTTCGGTGATTTCCAGGATCAGGCGCTCCGCGACGGTGGGATCGGCTTCGATACCCGCGTTCAGCGTTTGCGTCCAAAGGGGATAGCCGATGGACAGTGCCGAGAGGTTCACCGATAGGCGCAGCCCCGGATGGCGGCGCAGGGCCTCCAACCCCAGCCGCAACGATATCGCGTCGATGCGGCGGCCAAGCTCCTTGTTTTCGATCTGCAGAATGAAATCGCGGGCCGGGATGATGCGCCCAGTGCGGTCGAGCACCCGGATCAGCCCTTCATAGAAGGCAGGGCGCACGTTTCGACCGGCGGCCACGACGGGCTGGAAGGCCAGCATGGCATTGCCACCATCCACAGCATCGGCCACCATCTGCACGACATCGCGGTCGCGCCTGCTGACGGCATCACTCAGCGGATCGCTGCTGGCGTCGCCTTGAACCACTGGTGAATTATCTTCGCGCATGTCGCGCCCCCGTTCCAATCTGAAGGCCACCTTGCGCCAAGGCTCCTAACATCGCGTAAAAATAAACAACTTTAGTGGATTTACTGTTTGGACCATTCGACCAGATGCCCGTGGTGCGGGACCGATCCTGTCTACGTTGCCTACCACGACACAGAGTGGGGCGTGCCGGAGTACGATTCGCGCGCCCTGTGGGAGAAGCTGATCCTTGACGGGTTTCAGGCGGGGCTGAGCTGGATCACGATCCTGCGCAAGCGCGACGCCTTCCGCGCGGCGTTCGAGGGGTTCGACCCAGAGGTGATCGCGGGCTGGGGCGACGAAGACGTCCAGCGCCTGCTGGCCGATCCGGGGATTGTGCGCCATCGCGGCAAGATAGCGGCGACTATCGGCAACGCGCGCGCCTATCTGGACATGCCCGAAGACTTCGCGACCTTCTGCTGGTCCTTCGTCGATGGCGCGCCGGTGCAAAATCGCTTCGATACCATGGAAGCTGTGCCGACCCAAACACCCGCGTCGGTCGCCCTGTCGAAAGCGCTGAAGGCGCGGGGTTTCAAGTTCTGTGGCCCCACCATCGTCTATGCGTGGATGGAGGCCTGCGGGCTGGTGAACGACCATCTGACCGGCTGTTTCCGCCACGAACCGACACAACAGTTGGCCGAAGGGGAACGCGCACCCGCAGCGTCGCGTTGATCACGGGAGTTTAAGAACCGAGGGCACTATGGCGCAGAAGAAAACGAAGAAAGACACATTAGATCCCGTCAAGAAAGCGGCAGGTCGGGTCGAAAACTTTCGCGCCTTGTGCGAGAACATGACCAGCGGCAAGCAGATCGTGCCGCCGGACATGCTGCGCGGTCAGGCCCGGCGCGAGCACGTGCGATCCACGTTGCGCGAGGACCACCAGACCCGGATCGAGGAACAGGCCGCCGGCACCCGCGACAAGTTCAAGAAGCTTGCAGGCAGCCGCTTCAGCTTCTTTCGCGGCACCGCCCTGCTGTTCTACCGCGACATGACCGGCCACGACGCCCACATGCCCACAGTTCTGACGCTAGGCGACGTGCACCCCGAGAACTTTGGAGTGATGCCGAACAAGGACGGCGTGCCCATCTTCTCGGTCAACGATTTCGACGAAGTCATCTACGCCCCCTTCACGTGGGACATCAAACGCGGCGCGGTGGGCTTTTGGCTGGCCGCGAAGGAAGAGGGCGATCTGTCGAAGAAGCACCGGCGCAAGATCATCAAGGCCTTCGTCGAGGGCTATCTGGAACAGATGCGCGCCTATGCCGAGAATGAAACCGAGAAGAACGATGCCTATCGGATGGACAACTCTCCGAAGGTGATCCGCAGGCTGTTCGAAGATGCCTGGGAAGAGCGCAAGGACTGGTTGTGGAGCGACTACCTGAAGGAGAACGGCCGTGGCTTTCGGGCGGATGACGAATTGGAGCCGATCAGTTCAGAGGTCGAGAAGTTCCAGAAGGCCATCAACGAATTGGCCGAGAAAAATGGAATCGACGCGCCGGATCGCGCGGGTGAGCTGAAGGTGAAGGACGTGTGCAAACGGCACGGTCAGGGCACCGCGTCGCTTGGACTGCCGCGCTACTATGTTCTGATCGAAGGGCCGTCCAAGGATGCGACGGACGATCTGATTATCGAGTTCAAGGACGCCCGCCGCTCGGCCTTGGAAGGCCTTGTGCCGCCTACGGAATTTGACGCCGGTAGAAAGGCAGACCGTATCGCGCATGGGCAAAGTGTGCAGCTTGCGCAGGGCGACATCTTCTACGGTGCGGTGGAAATCGACGGCAAACCCTTCATGTCACGCGAACGTGCCCCATTCCGGGATGACATCGACCTGGATGAACTGTCGAAGAAGACTTGGCGCAAATACGCCCGTGTCTGCGGTGCGGCATTGGCGCAAGCCCATGCGCTGTCCGACGATCTGGGTCAGGTGGACTATGACGTCGAGCCGTCCATCGTGGCGGCCTGCGAGCCGACTGAACTGTTTTGCGCCGATATAATCCGCTTCACCGAGGAAACGGCGAAGCGGCTGAAGCACGACCACAAGGCGTTCATCGAAGACTTCGAGGCCGGCGCGTTCGACAGCATCGATATGGTCTACCGCTGATCCCTGTCAGTCCAGGAAATCGGGGTTGCGCAGGATCGCCTTGGCCTTCCTGCGCTTTTCCACGTAGCCGCGCGTGGACACCAGCATCATATGTAGCGCTGCGGCTTGGCTGTTGGTCAGGCGCTCTGGGATGATCTGAATCCCCACCCGATCCAGCCGTTGAGCGATAGAGTTGGTCAGTTGCGCGTTGGGTGCCGCGACAGCGGGCGAAGCAAGGGCGGCGCAAAGAACAAGTGCGGTGGTGCGGATCATGGTCTGTCTCCGTCGGAAATGAAGTCTCTGCGGTAATAGCCTATGACCAGCATGGCAGTTCCCGCCAGCACCAATGCCTTCAGCACAACTTCCAGTGACAACCCACCGCCCAGCGCCAGCGCGATAACGCCGACGAGCGTGAACAGCAGTACCAGGACGGCAAAGAAGAGGGCGGCGTAGGCCATGATCTTGCGCGTCGGGCTGTCGCGATCCGCACGCCAGTCGATCAGCGCGAAGATGGGCGCGAACACAAGGATGGCGGCCACGCGCCATGCCTGCATGTCCAGCCGCCAGCGAGCATCCGTCCCCGTGAACGTCTCTATGGCGTCGAAGAGCATGCCCACAAGGTTCACCAGAACGACCGACAGGGACAGGAATGCCAGCCCATAGATCACGGCCTCTCGCGCTGAAACGAAGGGACGCGGGCGCGGCACCGGCGGGATAGAGGGCACATCGGCGAAGGCACCCAGCGCGCGGTCGGCGTCCTTGGCGCGCCATCCGGCCTGCACCAGCGTTGCGCGGATGTCGTCACGGCTGCGTCCCGCGACAAGCGCGTCGCGCACGAAGCGATCCAACTCTCCGCGCTGGGCCATCAGTGCGCCTTGGGCGCGGCGTCGAAGGCGGCTTTCTGGTCGGCGGTCGCCTCTGTCTGATGCTTGGCCTGCCATTCGTCGTAGGGCATGCCATAGACGATCTCACGCGCCTGCGGCTTGTCCATCTCTATGCCCCGCTCGTTCGCGGCTTCTTGATACCAGCGGCTCAGGCAGTTCCGGCAGAACCCCGTCAGGTTCATCATGTCGATGTTCTGCACGTCCGTCCGCTCTTGCAGATGGTAGCGCAGGCGGCGGAAGGCGGCGGCTTCAAGCTCGGTGCGGGTGGCGTCGTCCATGGGTGTCTCTCCTGCGGTTCGATGCAAGATTGGGCAGCGCCGATACGAAGTTCAAGGATTGACGCCCAAGGGTGCGCGGCGCTGTTGTCAGCCCACGGGCTTTGCCGCATAAGCCTGATCGACGCTAACAGGAGCCCTTCATGCGACGCCTTCGCAAGATCAAGATCGTGGCCACGCTGGGGCCCGCATCATCCGATTACGATACTATCCGTGCCCTCGCCGAGGCCGGAGCCGACGTGTTCCGCCTGAACATGAGCCACGGCAGCCACGACGAGATCGCGGAAAAGCACAAGATCATCCGCCAGATCGAAGAAGACCTGGACCACCCCATCGCCATCCTTGCGGACCTTCAGGGTCCGAAGCTGCGCGTGGGCGTGTTCAAGGGCGATTCGGCAGAGCTGGAGGAAGGGCAGGACTTCCGTCTGGACCTTGATAGCGCAGAGGGCGACGCCACGCGTGTTCAGCTTCCGCACAAGGAAATCTTCGATGCGCTGGAGCCGGGTGCCTCGCTGCTGGTGAACGACGGCAAGATCCGGCTGAAGGTCAAGGACCACGGCAAGGACTACGCGAACTGCGAAGTGATCGTTGGTGGCACCATCAGCAACCGCAAGGGCGTGAACGTGCCCGACGTGGAGCTGCCGCTGGCCGCGCTGTCCGACAAGGACCGCAAGGATCTGGAATTCGTCTGCAAGCTGGGCGTCGACTGGCTGGCCCTGTCCTTCGTGCAGCGCCCCCGCGACGTGCAGGAAGCGCGCGATCTGTCGGGCGGACGCGTCGCGATCCTTTCGAAGATCGAAAAGCCGCTGGCCGTGACGAACTTCGAAGCAATCCTGGAAGCCTCGGACGGCATCATGGTCGCCCGCGGTGACTTGGGCGTCGAACTGCCGGTGCAGAACGTGCCGCCGATCCAGAAGCGTCTGGTGCGTAAGTGCCGCGCCGTGGCCAAACCGGTGATCGTCGCGACGCAGATGCTGGAATCGATGATCGAAAGCCCGATGCCGACGCGCGCAGAAGTCTCTGACGTGGCAACGGCGATCTACGAAGGTGCGGACGCCATCATGCTGTCCGCCGAATCCGCCGCCGGTCAGTATCCGATGGAAGCGGTGCAGACGATGAACAACGTCGCCATGGAGGTCGAGGCAGACCCCACCTACCGCGACATCATCAACGCCAGCCGTGCCGGTGCGAAGGAAACGGTGGCCGACGCCATCGTCTCTGCCGCGCGCGAGATTGCCGAAACCACCGACATCAAGGCGATCTGCTGTTATTCGCAGTCGGGCACGACCGCGCTTCTGGTAGCACGTGAGCGTCCCGAGGTTCCGATCATCGCATTGACGTCCCGCAAGGGAACGGCCCGTCGGCTGTCGCTGTCGTGGGGAATGCACTGCGTAATGACCGGTGAGGTGACGCGCTTCAAGGAGGCGGTCATCAACGCGGCCCGCGCCGCCCGTGCCGAAGGCTTTGCAGAGGCGCGCGACCAGATCGTCGTCACCGCCGGTGTGCCGTTCGGTCAGGCCGGGACAACCAACATTCTGCGCGTCGCGCCCTGCGAAGAGCGGCTGATCTACGCCAGCGATCCGGAGTAGGTCGCTGGACTGGCTGCGCGATCTCTGGGCCTCTACCGCTGATCTGCGGGGCCGGATCGCGTCTTCGGTCACGGACCTGTGGGACGGCACGTCCGATCTGCGCGCCGACGCCGGGGAACTGGCGTCGGATTTTGGTGGCTGGGTGGCCAGCATCCATCTGAACTTGTCGCGCGACAGTGCCATCGTGATTTCGGTCGTCTTTCTGGCGCTGGCGGTGCCGTCCATCTTCGCGGCCTGGGTGGATCGGCGCATTCCGAAGATCGGTCTGGTGCTGATTGTTGTCGGCGGGCTGATGACCTTCTGGACGCTGAACACCTATCCGGGCGACTACGTCTGGGAAGATGTGCCTATGGCTTTCATCGAAGTCATCGCCTCTATCGTGAACTGACTTGCGTTCCGCGCGGGCCGGCGGTAAAGGGGCCGCCTGAATACCGCGGGGGCCGGCTCAAGTGGCATGCCGAGCGTTCCGCGCCAACCGACCCGATAGGAGACGGAAATGCCCAAGATGAAGACGAAATCGAGCGCCAAGAAGCGCTTCAAGGTGACCGCGACCGGCAAGGTCATGGGTGGTCAGGCCGGTAAGCGCCATGGCATGATCAAGCGCCACAAGAAATTCATCCGTGACGCACGCGGCACGACAGTTCTCAGCGAGCCTGATCAGAAGACGATCAAGGCCCACTTCATGCCCTACGCGCGCTAAGGAGAACAGCAGATGTCCCGAGTTACTTCCGGCAAGGTCACCCACGCCCGCCACAAGAAGGTCATCACGGCCGCCAAAGGCTACTACGGCCGCCGTTCGACGAACTTCAAAACCGCCACGCAGGCCGTCGACAAGGCGAACCAATACGCCACGCGCGATCGCAAGAACCGCAAGCGCAACTTCCGTGCCCTGTGGATCCAGCGGATCAACGCCGCCGTGCGCGCCCACGATGATCAGCTGACCTATTCGCGCTTCATCAACGGTTTGGCGCTGGCCGGGATCGAGGTGGACCGCAAGGTGCTCGCCGATCTCGCCGTGCACGAGCCCGAGGCGTTCAACGCCATCGTGGATCAGGCCAAGGGCGCCCTGCCCGCCTGAACCTACACGATTTGAAGAAGAAAGGCCGTCCTTCGGGGCGGCCTTTTGCGTTCGTAGGGCCATTCCTGCGATCGGTACCAGGACGCCTTGCCGTGCAATTGTCTGTGGCGGCGTTCCTGCAATGCGGCATAATTCTGGGCATCCAACGCTTGCCGGGCAGATGGAAAAATCCGTAAGCTGATGTCGGGGTAACATTGGGAAATCGGGTTGGTGCATGTTCTGCAACCCGACGACGCGGATATCGCGGCGGGGGTGAAGCGTATCGCTTTAGCCAGACTGGACGCGGCCTTGGCCGCGCTTGGGAACGGCGCTTTGCCCGTCGATCGGAAGGCCCGATTGGGCCGCACACATCTGAAAAAGGTGCGAGGTCTGCTGCGACTTGTGCGGCCGATCCTGCCGGACCATCCCGCGCAAAACCTTGCGCTGCGGGATGCGGGACGCATCGTTGTGGACCTATGCGACAGCGTCGAAATGGTGACTGCGATTGATCGCTTCGCAGACCTTCTGATCGATGGCTTGGGGCACGACGCCGCCGTCTCTTTGCGCGCCGCCATCGCCCAACAGGCCGAAAAGCGGCTGCGCGGCGACGATGTCCCCGATCTGCTGCAGCGCTTTCAAATAGCCCTTTTGTCTGCGCGCGAGCGGGTGCTGGATTGGCCTACGATCATGGATCGCGACGCGTTGGAGCGTGCGCTTGCCAAGACGCACCGCCGCGCGGACCGTGCAGTGGCGCTTGCCGTTACAGACGCCACTCCACAAAGGCTGCACGTATGGCGCACACAAACTGCCTACCATCGCACCCATGTTCGTCTGCTGCGCGTCACGATGCCCGGCCCGATGGAAGCGCATCTTGCTTTGGCCGATGCGCTGCTGGACGGGCTGGCAGATACGCGCGACGCTACCCTGCTGGATGCCATCTTGTCACAGCAGGACGGCGCAGTGCCGGACGATGCGCTAGCTAAGGCGCGGCTGGCGTTAAGTGAAGAACAGGACCGCTTACGCCCGATCCTCTTCGACATCGGCGCCGCATTGATGGCCGACACGCCGGACAGCTTTGCCCGGCGTGTCGCAATTTACTATGACATCTGGCGCTCGGGTCGACTGATCCCGTCAGACTAGCCCAAGCGCCCTACCCCGCTCAGGCCCCGATTTCTTCGTCCAGAAAGTCGGTGAACGCTTCCCAGCTTTCAGTCGCCGCTCGCTCTTGATAGCGATCCGACCCTTCGACGCTGAAGGCATGGCGCGCGCCGGAATAGATCTCGGAGGTGTAGGCGATGCCGGCGTCGTCCAATTCTCCCATCAAAGCCACAAGCTGTTCAGTCGTCGCCACCTGATCGGCGGCACCGTGCAGGATCAGGATCGGGCCCGCGCCTTCAGCATAGCTTTGGCCCTCTGGCGTCTCATACGATCCATGAAAGCTGGCGAACCCTGCAAAGTCGGACGCCATGTCCGAGCGCGCGGCTTCAAGCAGAACACCACCGCCGAAGCAGTAGCCCGCCATCACCATCGACTGCGCATCGGACATACCCTGCGCCGCCTGAACACCAGCAGCGATCAGAGCGCGCATCTTTTCGCGGTCCTGATACAGCTCGCCCGTCGCAGCCCGGCGTTCGTCCATGCTCTCCGCCGGGCTGTCGGCCCCGAACATGTCGATCGCGAAGGCGTCATAGCCCATGCCCGCAAGCTCATCGGCACGCATCTTCTCGTAGTCGGTCAGCCCGTCCCAATCGTGCGCGATCAGAACCAAGCCGCGCGGATTTTCAGCGGCCGCGAAATAGCCAGTGTGCGCGACGCCCTCGTAGTCGTAGTCCACATCTTCGGCCAACGCCGGGGCCGCCATCAGTGCGCTGCAGATCAGATAACGATACATGCTGTCTCTCCCATTGATTACGCCTTGAATGGTGGCCCGGCAGGGCACGGCGGCAAGAGCGGCACCTTGTCAGGCGCCGGGCGGCGCGGTAGCACGCCTGCGTCATCCAAGGGGCCCCACACCATGAGCGATCTGCGCGACACCTACCTGACCCGGATCGCCGAGGCAGCGGACGAGACCACGCTGGAAGAGGTCCGGCTGGCCGCCATCGGCAAGAAGGGCGAGATCGCGCTGGAAATGCGCAAGCTGGGCCAGATGACGCCAGAGGAACGGCAGGTCGAAGGCCCACGCCTGAACGCCCTGAAGGACGAAATCACCAGCGCCATCGCCGCCAAGAAGATGGCACTGGAAGATGCAGCGCTGGACGCCCGCTTGTCCGAAGAATGGCTGGACGTGACGCTACCGGGCCGTCGCGGCCCCCGATCAGTGGCCGAAGGATCAGTGCACCCCGTCAGCCAAGTGTGGGAGGAATGCACCGCAATCTTCGCCGACATGGGCTTCGCTGTCGCCGAAGGTCCGCAGGTCGAATCGGACTGGTACAACTTCGACGCGCTGAACATCCCCGACCACCACCCTGCCCGTGGAGAGATGGACACCTTCTACATGCACCGCGCGGAAGGCGGCAATCGCCCGCCGCACGTGCTGCGCACCCATACCTCTCCGGTGCAGATCCGGTCCATGCAGGAACAGGGTGCGCCGCTGCGCATCATCTGCCCCGGCCGCGTCTACCGCGCCGACTACGACCAGACGCACACCCCCATGTTCCACCAGGTCGAAGGGTTGGCGCTGGGCCGCGACATCTCGATGGCGAACCTGAAGTGGGTGCTGGAAGAGTTCTTCTCGGCCTACTTCGGCAAACAGGTCAAAACCCGCTTCCGCGCGTCGCATTTCCCCTTCACAGAGCCGTCGGCAGAGGTCGACATCCAGTGCTCGTTCGAGGGGGGCACCGTGAAGGTCGGCGAGGGCGACGGCTGGCTGGAAGTGCTCGGCTCTGGCATGGTCCACCCTTCGGTGCTGAAAGCGGGCGGCATCGACCCGACGGAATGGCAGGGCTTCGCCTTCGGCATGGGCATCGACCGCATCGCCATGCTGAAATACGGCATCCCCGACTTGCGCGCGTTCTTCGACAGCGACCTGCGCTGGCTGCGCCACTACGGGTTCAGCGGATTGCGCGTACCAACATTGCGGGGCGGAGTGTGACCCAACTCTTCCACCACGCCAACCGACAGAAGTCCGAACGCTCCAAGCGCTTCTACGCGCGGGTCGAGATGGCCTACACGCTGGTCGATTTCACCGCAGCCATGTGCTTCGTGATCGGCTCAGTGCTGTTCTTCTGGCCGACGTGGGAGACCTTGGCGATCTGGTTCTTCGTCATCGGCTCGGTCTGTTTTGCGGTGAAGCCGACCTTGAAGCTGTGGCGAGAGGTCAAGCTGGCGGCGATGGATGATAACAAGGACCTGTCCGAGCGTTTGTGACGCATTTCGCAACGCTCTGGCCGCCCCCATCTTCCAACCATGAAACGCCTCAAGATCGCGACCTTCCTTCTCCTCGCCGCCCTCGTCATCGCGGGTCACGTCGCACTATGGCTCTCGCCCGACTGGCCGACCGAATTGAAGCTGCAACTCACGATCCTGAACGCTGTCGGCTGGGCCGTTGTCATCCTGCCCGCGTTCGCCGTCGCCCGATGGGCCGCCGCGCACAAGTCGGACTGATCCGCTTCCCATTCGCCCGCCCCTGCGGTATCGCCGCTGGCGAACGACAAACGGGGCCGCGACGATGAAATTCACCCTTTCCTGGCTGAAGGATCACCTGGACACCGACGCAAGCGTCGACCAGATCGCCGAGGCTCTGACCGATCTGGGGCTGGAAGTCGAAGAGGTCGTCGACCCCGCCGCCGCCCTGCGCCCCTTCACCGTTGGCCGCGTCACCGCCGCGACCCAGCATCCCGACGCAGACCGCCTGCGCGTCTGCACTGTGGAGGCGGGCGACGGCCCCACCCAGATCATCTGCGGCGCACCCAACGCGCGCGAAGGCATCACCGTCGTCGTCGCCAAGCCCGGTACCTATATCCCCGGCCTCGACACCACCATCGCGGTCGGCAAGATCCGGGGCATCGAAAGCTACGGCATGATGGCCTCGGAGCGCGAGCTGGAACTGTCGGAAGAGCATGACGGCATCATCGAGTTGCCGTCGGGCGAGGTCGGGCAATCCTTCGCCGACTGGCTGGCCACGAACCGCCCCGACGCCATCGACCCGATGATCGAGATCGCGATCACCCCCAACCGCCCCGACGCGCTGGCTGTGCGCGGCATCGCCCGCGATCTGGCGGCGCGCGGTCTGGGCACGCTGAAGCCGCAGGAGACATCTGCCATCGACGGCGGCTTCCCCTGCCCCATCGGCGTGACCATCGACGACGCGGCCTTGCCCCATGCCCCCCACTTCACCGGGCGGCTGATCCGGGGCGTGAAGAACGGCCCCTCGCCCGACTGGCTGCAGGCGCGGCTGAAGGCGATCGGGTTGCGCCCGATCTCGGCCCTCGTGGACATTACCAACTTCTTCACCTTCGACATGAACCGCCCCCTGCACGTCTTCGACGCCGCCCGCGTCAAAGGCGACCTGCGCGTTCACCTGACCGACGGCGGCGAGACGCTGGAAGCGTTGGACGAGCGCACCTACACCTTCGCGCCCGGCATGGTCGCCATCTCTGACGACGCCGGCGTTGAAAGCATCGCAGGCATCATGGGCGGCGCGCCTTCGGGCGTGGAGGACGGCACGACCGACGTGTTCCTCGAATCCGCCTGGTGGGAGCCGGTGACCATCGCCCGCACGGGCCGTGCGCTGAAGATCAACTCTGACGCACGCTACCGGTTTGAGCGTGGCGTCGATCCCGCCTACACGCGCCCCGGTCTGGACGCCGCGACGCAGATGATCCTGGACCTGTGCGGCGGTGAGGCGTCCGAGGTGGTCGAAGCCGGCGCCGCCCCGGACCACGCCCGTGCGTATAAGCTCGACGCGGCGCGCTGCGCGTCGCTCGTGGGGATGGATCTACCCGAAGACCAGCAGCGCGCAACGCTGACCGCACTTGGTTTCGCCATGGATGGCGACATGGCCCACGTGCCGACGTGGCGCCCCGATGTGAAGGGAGAGGCCGATCTGGTGGAAGAGGTGGCGCGCGTCGCGTCCCTGACCCGGCTTGTTCCGCAACCCATGGTTCGCGCGCAGACGGGCGTGCCCAAGCCGATCCTGACAGAGACCCAGCGACGCGAGCAGACCGCCCGCCGCACCTGCGCCGCTCTCGGCTACAACGAAGTCGTCAGCTACAGCTTCATCGACCAGCCCACCGCCGATCTTTTCGGTGGCGGCACGGATGCCACGCGCGTCGAGAACCCGATCTCCTCCGAGATGAGCCACCTGCGTCCTGATCTGCTCGCAGGCCTGCTGCACGCCGCTGCGCGCAACCAGAAACGCGGCCAAGGCGATCTGGCGCTGTTCGAGGTCGGCAGCGCCTTCCACGGCGGTGAACCGGGTGAGCAAGTGGTGCAGGTCGCCGGTCTGGTAACCGGGCGCACCGGCCCCAAGGATGTGCATGGCAGCACCCGCGCGGTTGATGTCTACGATGTGAAGGCCGATGCAGAGGCAGTGTTGGCCGCGCTCGGCGCGCCCGCAAAGGTGCAGATCTTCCGCGATGGGGCCGCCTGGTGGCACCCCGGTCGCCACGGGCGCATCGGGCTTGGGCCGAAGAAGGTGCTTGGCGCATTCGGTGAAGTGCATCCGAAAATCTTGCGCGCGATGGGCGTCAAAGGACCCGCGATGGCCTTCACAATCTGGCCTGACGAAGTACCCGTGCCGCGCAATTCCGGCAACGCCCGCCCGGCGCTGGCGATCAGTGATCTGCAAGCGGTGGAACGGGACTTCGCCTTTGTTCTGGACGCGCGGGTCGAGGCGCAGACGCTGATCGCCGCCGCGCAGGGCGCGGACAAGGCGCTGATCGACGAGGTGCGCGTTTTCGATCAGTTCATCGGTGGATCGCTGGGTGATGGGAAAAAATCGCTGGCGATCACGGTGCGCATCCAGCCGAAGGACCAGACGCTGACTGATAAAGAGATCGAGGCCATTGCGGCCAAGATCGTCCAGAAGGTCGAAGGGGCAACAGGCGGTACGCTGCGCAGCTAAAGCGCGGCGCACCCCTTCTTTGTTTTCCCAATACTCAAGCCGGACGGCGACCAAGGAAAACAACCCTCAGGCCTTGACCGCGGCCCATCCGGCTTCGGCCATCAACGCGTCTGAACGCTCTTCGACAGCCTCACGCAGTCGATCCACGAAGGGCTGCTTATCCAGACCCGGCGGGATCGGCTCCAGAAATTCGATCACGGCGTGACCCTGCTTTTTCACGATACCGGTGCGCGGCCAGAAGACGCCGACGTTCACCGCAACCGGCACGCAGGTCTGGCCCAGCTGTTGATACAGCACCGCCGTCCCCGTCTTGTAGGGAAGCTCGACACCCGGCGCGACGCGCGTGCCTTGGGGATAGATGATCAGTTGGCCGGGTCGCGCCGCGCCCTTTTGCACATCGGCGAGCATCTTCGCGATGGCTTGGCCCTTCTTACCGCGATCCACCGGCACGCAGCCGATCTTGAGAGCGAACCAACCCAGCACGGGTGTGCGCGTCAATTCTTTCTTCATGATGAATTTGAACGCTGGCAGGACCGAGCACAGGATGATGATGTCGAAGAAAGACTGGTGCTTGGCTGCGATCATCACGGCACCCGTGGGGGGCGTCCCGCGCACTTCGGACGTCAGCCCGATCATCCAGGACGCCGACCAACGCACATAACGGCAATAGGCCTGGATCGCGCGATTGCCGTTGGCCGGATCGCGAAGGGTGGCCGGCACCCACCAAAGTCCCATCAGCGCCATGGCGACATACATCTGGATCGTGAAGATGAACGAGCGGATGGCCTGGATCATGGGATGTCCTTCAAGGCGCGCATGGCGGTGATACGGGTGGCCCAGAAGGCCACGATACCCGCGACCGGCGGAATGACCATAGGGGCGAGCCACCCGAATCCCGTGAAGCCCAGCCCCGTCAGGAAGCCGCCCGCCGCCTCGACGCTGGGCAGAGCCCAGATCGCGATCATGCCCGCAACCGTTCCCAGCGCCGCGCCGCCAAGCGCACGTAAGGTGAACCGGCGAACGAAGGCGCGGGCGATGAAGACGTCCCGGGCGCCGATCAGACGCAGCACGCGCATGACTTCGCGGTTCGCCGCCAGCGCCGATCCCGCCGCAAGCGTTACCATCGACGCCATCGTCAGCGTGATCAGCGCAAGAATCCCTAGTCCAAGCGTGTTCAGCCGATCCGCCGCGCGCACCAGCGGTCTGCGCCAGCGGGTGTGATCGTCCAGCACGGCACCCGGCGCTTCCGCGCCCAGCCGCAGGCGCAGACCCTCGGCATCGAAACCCGCGTCATCCTCGATCACCTCGATCAGTTGCGGGATCGGCAATGCCTCTACCGGCAGGTCCGGGCCGAACCACGGGGCCAGAAGCGCGCGCTGTTCTTCCGCCGGGATCGCGCGGGCGAAGGCCACGCCAGGGGTCTCTGACAGGATACGCAGCACCGCCGCCACCTGCACCTCACGCTGGTCCATCGGCGCAGAGATGCGGATCGTCGAGGATTGCGCCAGCGAGGTTGACCATCGCTCGGCCAACCGACTGGTCGCCAGGGAAAGAGCCATCGCGAAGACCGCAAGAAAGGCCATAGCAGCCGCGGTGAAGACGGTCAGCCGAGCCGAAAAACCACGCGCCGGGACGATCCGGTCGGCGTTGGTGTCGCCCTTCATCGTTTCCAACACGCTCTTCACAGATCGGCCCCGGCCATATCCAACTGCCCCTGCCGCAACCGCAGCACACGCGCGGACACCTGCGATTTCGCCGCGCGGATCAGGTTCAGGTCATGGGTGGCGATGAGCACAGCCTTGCCCATGCGGTTCAATTCGACGAGCAGTTGCAACAGGCGAAGCGACATCTCCCAATCGACGTTCCCCGTTGGTTCATCCGCCAGAATTACGTCCGGCGACAGGATCAGGGCCCGCGCCAGCGCCGCACGCTGCCGCTCTCCGCCCGACAGTTCCGGCGGCAGCGCATCGGCGCGATGACCCAACCCGACCCAAGCCAGCAATTCGTCCAGTTCCGCACGCCGGGGCGTTGGGTCCTCTCCCGCCGCAGCAAGGGGCATGGCCACGTTGTCACGCAACGACAGGTGGTTCAGGAAGCCGCAGTCCTGATGCACAACGCCCACGCGACGCCGGAATTGCGCCACGCCGTCACGGCCCAGTTCCGAGACGGGGCGCCCGAAGGCGATCACCTCACCATGGGATGGCGCAAGGTCCAGATAGCACAGCTTCAAAAGGGTCGTCTTTCCCGCCCCGGACGGGCCGGTCAGGAAATGGAACGAACCGGGTGCCAGCCGCAGGGAAATCCCGCTCAGAAGCGCCGTTGTGTCGTAGCCGTATCTGACGTCGTTCAGCTCGATCACGGGTCGCCTCGCCTTCGCGCGACCGTTTTGCCTCACAGGGCGGGGCGATTCAATCGGCAGTCGGCTCTGGTGTTGGATTTGTGCGATGCTGTCGCTACCGTGATGTTAACTATAAAAGGACGATCGGGAACTCCCGGCGAGGCATCATGCGGATCACCTGTCCCAATTGCGCAGCGGAATACGAAGTCGAGGCTGACATGATCCCCGACGCGGGCCGTGACGTGCAGTGTTCGGCCTGCGGTCACACTTGGATGCAGTTCAGCGACGGTCACGCCGAAGAGATCACAGTTCCTTCCGCAGCGATGCCCCCCGCGGAAGACAAAGCCGTTGTCCCCGAAGAGACGGCTGAACCTAAGCCACCCGCCCGCCGTCAGATGGATGACGAGACGCGTCGCATCCTGAAGGAAGAGGCCGAGCGAGAAGCAGCCGCCCGTCGCGCGCGCCGCCGTGCGGCAGAGACATCGCTGGAGACGCAAGCCGATCTAGGGCTGGATGAAACGCCAGAGGAACGCGTCACGGAGGCGAGCGCGGACTTGGACACGGCGCCCTCTCCCCGAACGGAATCGCGCAGTGGCCGCCTGCCGGACATTGAAGAGATCAACTCTACACTCGACGCCCGGCCACCAGAGCAGCACTACGGTTCAGACGCTATGACAATCACCGACGAAGCAGACACCACCGGCGACCCGGGCTTCCGCGGTGGGTTCGTCGCAATGATCTTGATCGCGCTGCTTCTGATCGCGATCTATTTGTTGGCTCCACGCGTCGCCGCTGCCGTGCCCGCGCTGGAACCCGCGCTAAGCGCCTATGTGGACGGGGCGAACGCGCTACGCCAGATCGTGAACGATGCACTTCAATCGGCTGCGGACGCCATCGGCGGCATCGCGGGATCGCCTGACGCAGGATCCTAGACCAAGCCGAAGCTTGCGTAGGGCAGGAAGTGCACCGGATCGCCCGGTGTGATCGTAGCCGCGCCTTCCTTCAATTCCACAAGTCCATCGGCCCAGCTTAATCCAGAAATACGGCCGGAACCTTCGGACCCGAAGACCTGCACGCCATCCGGCCCCATGCGCGCACGCAGGTATTCGCGGCGTCCGGGCTTCTTCATCTTGGAAAAGTCTGCGGGTACTGTGAAGCCTTCGGGTTCGACCCAAGTGCCTCCTGCCAGCACAGAAAGGGCCGGGCGCGCGAAGATCAACGCGCAAACGAATGCGGCGACGGGGTTTCCCGGCAGGCCGAAGACCGGAACGCCGCCGCGCATTCCCAGTGCCAGCGGGCGGCCCGGCTTTAACGCGATCCGCCAGGATGACAACGCGCCCTCGTCCCGTAGAAGGGCCGATACATGATCTTCGTCGCCTGCGGATGCGCCGCCGCTCGTCAGGATCGCATGACAATCAGCAGCGTCCAGCGCCGCGCGCAGAATGTCGCGATTGTCCGCGACGTGACCCAAGTCGACCGCCTCATGCCCCCAACGTGCCGCGATGGCCAGCAGCATTGGGCGGTTGGCGTCATAGGTGCGCGCAGGATCCTCGGTTGCGCCGGGCGACGCGAGTTCATCACCCGTGGACAAGACCCCGACGCGAAGGCGTTTGCGCACAAGCACAGTCGCAGAGCCGGTGGCAGACAGAAGCGCAAGGTCGGGTGGCGTCAGGCGATGGCCGTCGTCGAACAGCGGGGCGCCGACATCCACATCCTCTCCGGCGCGCCGGGTGTTCGCGCCGGGCTTGACCGGACCATTGAAGGCGACGTGGGTGGCATCGGTGCGCGTATCCTCTTCCAGCACGACGGTATCGACACCGTTCGGCAGGATCGCGCCCGTCAGGATGCGAATGGCGTGGCCTTGCGGCACCGTCCCTGTGAACGGCGCGCCCGCCGCCGCCCGTCCATTGGTCAGTGGCAGGGATTGCGCGCCATCGCCCGTTGCGGAATGGGCGAATCCGTAGCCATCCACCGCCGCATTCGGCGCGGGTGGATTGGCGCGGATCGCGTTGACGGCCGAGGCAAGGATGCGTCCGTCGGCACCCAGCACGGCAACGCTCTCGGTGCCAGTCACCCCGCGCAGGCGTTTGCGCAACAGGTCCAGCGCCGTGTCCACCGGGGTCCAGTCGACACCGGGCGGCAGGGCGAAGCAGTCGTTGGACAATGGCGGCGGGGTCAGGTCGGAATGGTCCGGCTTAACGCGCGCGCCGTACGCCTCCGGAGGGGCATTTCGTGCCAGCCCCGTCAGATGGTCACGATGTTCCGCCCCAAGAATCCACCCTTCCTCTGGCGCGTCGATCTGCATCATCGCCGCCAGTTCGTCAGCAGGCAGCGCGGCAAGCACATGAGCCAACAGCCGCACCTGATGACGGTCCCTGATGCCATCCTTCGGCACGGCGCTTTCGATCAGTCCCGGCCAGATCTCTGCCAGAACCGCAGGCGCATCCCGCCAGTCTTGGAATGGCCAGACCGCGACACCATCGATCCGCCGCAACCTTGAGAGCATCGGCAACCCCATCAGCGCCTGCCCGCCAACGGTCGGATGGGCGTTCAATTGCCAGACGCTGGACGATGCCTTGGCCACGGTATCGCAGGCCCGCTTCTCAGCGACCGTTGTCTGGGTCCGGTCCGTGCCTTTGAACGGTATATCGTCGAAACGCTCCTTCCATTGCCACGGCTTGCCCCAGAATGGCCCGACACCCGTGAATATCCGATTAAGCTGGGATGCGATTTCGAAGCGATTGTTCACGCCTTTCGCGTCATCCTCGATCCGTTCGGCCAGCCAGTCCCACAGAACCAGCGGATCATCGGACCCCGTCACCTGCCGCGCGAAGCCTGCCGGATAGCCGAACGGAAAATCGAACCCTGCCAGAACGCGCCGACCGGTGGCGATCTCTGCGCGCAGACGGTCGGCCAGCCATGCCTCGGCGGCCAAGCGGGTCGGCATATGGACTGGCTCTTCCGCCTCACCCTGCGACACAACGCCGATCCAGATCGCGTCTTTACCAATGGGGCGCACGCCCTGAGCGGCGGACCAATCCACGACGATGACGGTGTCGAACCCGCTCACAACCCTACCTGGCTTGCGATGAAGTCCGCGATGGCAGCGGTATCATCAAGGTCCAACACAGGGCGGTCGGTCAGTCCCGTGTCCCCTTTCGCCGCGACCACACGAATCGTCGGGTCGTCGGGTGCGATCAGCGGGCGACCTGTTTCGGCACGCCAAGCTTCGACCTTGGGGTGGGTGTCGCGCTTCCAGCCTTCCACCAGCACCAGATCGACCGGGGCCAACTTCGCCAACAGGTCCGACAGCGGCGGCTCTGGCGCATCGTCGAGTTCCGTCATCAACGCCCAGCGCGTGCCGGACGACAATAGCACCTGATGAGCCCCCGCCTCTCGGTGACGACGCGAGTCCTTGCCCGGCTGGTCCACGTCGAAGCTGTGGTGCGCATGCTTCAGGGTGCTGACCGTCACCCCCCGCGCGCGAAACTCGGCCACCAGACGCACCATCAGCCCAGTCTTGCCCGCGTTCTTCCAGCCTGTGACGCCGTAAAGCTTCATGCCATGCCCCGTGCGGTGTCCAAGTCTTCTGGCGTGTTCACGTTGAAGAATGGATCGCCGCGATCCACCGGGAAGGCTGCCAGCGCGGTGCCGTGCCGGTCGGTCCATGCGACGACCTTCCGGGTGCCGTCCTTCAGGGCGTCGCGCAGGTCATCGCGTAATGCGACGGGCCAAAGGCCGAAGGTCGGGTGCCGTGCGATCCCGCGCTCGGGATCAGGTGTCGCGGCAAGCGCGATGGGATGGCCCTGCGCCTCGGCAGCCAGAAGAAGCTGCGGCACCAGATCGGCGGGGAAGAACGGTGTGTCGGCGGCGACGGTAACGATATGGGTCGCGCCTTTGGTAGCAGCCCAGTCCAGCCCGGCCAGAACGCCTGCAAGGGGGCCGGGATGGTCGGCCAGACTGTCGGGGATCACCGGCAGCCTAAGATCGGCGAACCGATCAGGATCGCCATTCGCATTCAGCGCCATATCAGGCACCTGCGGCGCGAAGCGGTCGATAACGTGATCCAGGATCGACCGGCCACCCAGCATCAGCCGCCCCTTGTCGCCACCGCCCATCCGGGTCGCGCGGCCACCTGCAAGGATTACGCCAAGAGGGGCGATCATGGCGCTTCCTTTCGATGCCACTCCGACAGGGTCCGCAGCAGATCGCTCGCGTTCATTTCCGTCGGCAGCGCGGTTTCAGGAAGGATCAACCTTGCGGTTGGAAGCTCGATCAGGATCGCACCGTCGATGTGGCGAACGGCGCGCACGAACCGCCATTCTACGTGGCTTTCAATCCCGGGCCGACTGGCCACGATCCGTTTCGGATCGAAGCGCAAAGCCATTTCTCCACCGGTCTGGTTGTACGCCGCATGCATGCTCACTTGATGTCTGTGCTGCCGCCACCAGACCAGCAGTACCAGGATTGCCCCAAGGCAGGCTCCGGCCGAAAGTGGCACCAGGGACCCTCCGCCGAACAGCGCAAGATCCGTGCAGACAATGGCCAGCACCGCGCCTACTGTAGCAGCGAGCGCGCGAAACCCATCTTCGTTTTTGCGGGGCGGGTCGATAGGCGTCGTGATCGCGCGGCGATACAAAGCGGGCTCGATCTCGAACCGGAACACAAGATCATTGCTCATCGGCTTGCCGATAGTGCATTTGCCCCCGGAGCAGCATCGCGGATCAGGCGGTGTTCCCCCGCCAGGCAGGTAAACCGCTCTCCGCGCATCCGGCCGATCAGAGTCAGGTCCACTTGGGTCGCTATCTCTACCCCCCAGGCGGTGAAGCCAGAGCGCGAGACCAGTGAGGGGATGCCCATGTGGGCGCATTTGATGACCATCTCCGATGTCAGCCGCCCGGTCGTATACAGGATCTTGTCGGTCGGATCGGCGCCCGTTGCCAGCATCCAGCCCGCGATCTTGTCCACCGCGTTGTGGCGGCCCACGTCCTCCATATAGACCAGAGGCTCATCACCCTGGCACAGCACCGTGCCGTGGATCGCGCCCGCCTCAAGGTACAGCGACGGCGTGGTGTTGATGGTCTTGGCCAGCGCGTACAGCCAGCTTGTGCGCAACTCGGCTTGTGGGAGGCGCAGGTTCTCCAGCCCCTCCATCATGTCGCCGAAGACGGTGCCGACCGCGCAGCCGCTGGTGCGGGTCTTCTTGGCCAGCTTTTCCTCGTGGTTCGTCGGGCGGTCGGTGCGCACGACGACGGTCTCGACCTCTTCGTCGTAATCCACGCCGGTCACGGTCTCCCCATCGCGCAGCATCCCCTGGTTTTTCAGGAACCCCAGGGCGAGGTATTCGGGGTAGTCGCCGATGGTCATCGCGGTCACGATTTCCTGCCCGTTCAGGTAGATCGTCAGGGGCCGCTCTTCGACTACGGATATGTCCTGCACCGCACCCGTCTGATCGGTGCCCTGCACCCTGCGCGTCAGGCGCGGGTTCCCGGGGTTGGGGGCGATGTGATGGGGGGGATCACGGAATTGCATTTGCGGGTCGCTACCGGCTGGGGCACAGGGATCGAAGACCAACGATAGGGCGGCAACATGGGGTCCACCACCGCGAAATCATCCTTTGCGCGCGGCGCGGTGCAGGGACTGCCATATGTGCTGGTGATCGTGCCCTTTGGCCTGCTGTTCGGCGTCGTCGGGGCAGAGGCGGGGCTGAATATCGCGCAGGTCATGGGGTTCACCGTTCTGGTGATCGCGGGGGCGGCACAGTTCACCGCTGTGCAGTTGATGACCGAGAACGCGCCGGTGCTGTTGGTGCTTGCCGCGTCGCTGACGGTGAACCTGCGCATGGCGATGTATTCAGCCAGCCTTGTGCCGCACCTGGGCCGCGCACCGCTGTGGAAGCGGGCGCTGGTCGCTTATGTGATGGTCGATCAATGCTACGCCCCGGCCATCGTGGAGTATGAGACGCACCCGTCGATGACCGTGGGTGCTAAGGTCGCCTTCGTTCTGGGCGTGGCCGCGCCCATCGTGCCGATGTGGTATCTGGCGACATTCGTCGGTGCGACCTTGGGCGCCACGGTGCCAGAGGCTTGGGCGCTCGACTTCGCGCTACCGATGACCTTCATCGCGATGGTCGGCCCGTTGTTGCGGACACTGCCGCACGTATCGGCGGCCATCGTGTCGGCAGTTCTGTCGTTGCTGCTGGCAGACCTGCCGCCCGGTGTCGGGCTGATGCTGGCCGCTGCCATCGCGGTCGTTGTCGGCGCAAGCGTCGAGACATGGCAGGAGCGTCGGAAATGAATGCATCCGCTTGGGAAATCTGGGGCGTCATCGCCGCGCTGGGCGCGGGCACGTTTCTGCTGCGGTTTTCGTTCCTCGGCCTTCTGGGCGACCGCAATTTGCCGCCCCTGGTTCTACGGCTTCTGCGCTACACGCCGGTCGCCGTCTTTCCCGGTATCATCGCGCCGTTGGTGGCCTTCCCAGCCGCGACAGACGGGGTGTTCGACCCCGCCCGCGGTGTGGCCGCTGCCGTTACGCTTGGCCTTGCTGTGGCCACACGCAACCTGTTGCTCGCGCTCTTCGGCGGCGGGGCGGCGCTGTATCTGGGGCTTTGGCTGTTTTAGAACCACCGTCCGAAGGCCACGTAACGCGCACGGACGCTGACCGTCGCACTGACGGCAGACCACAGACCGTAAGCGACTCGTGTCAGCCCGCCCGTGGCGTTGAATAGGATCGCGTCGGTCGTGTTCAGAAGATTGACCATGACAATGGGCGGCTCGACGAAGGGCATCGGGTAATCCACCTGATCGCGCGGCCCTGTGAAGCCACCCGCTTTTTCGATGTCTAGCGTGATGTCGATATCCTCGAACCGCCCGGTGCAGATCTGCGTGCCGTCGGCGAAGCGTGTATAGCGCGCGGTGGCCGATCCGTCCGTCTCGATCAGTCCGCCCGTGGGCACATCCCCGGTCATTGCCACTGCGGCCAACACGTTGCCCGGACCGTATCCGTAATCCGCGCGCATCAACCTACCTGCGGTGGTGTCGGTGGGCGCTTGCTGAACCGCGGCCCCGTCCATCGTGCCGGAGGTGGGGTCAACGCGCAACGCAGTTGTCCAAGATGCGCCATCGCCCGAAACCTTGACCGAGAACGCATCCTCTCCAGCAAGGCCCATCTCTGCTCGCCCCGAGAAATTGCTTTGGAACAACAGCGATCCGGTGGCCGAGGTGTTCGCCTTGTTCACCGTCAGCCGGTGATCGTCACCCGCGTGCGACAGAAGCGTGGCGGGGCTGGCGACGCTTAGCCGATTGGTGTCATCCGCCGCAGCACCGACGCCCAGCCGATCGATGTCCGACAAAACCGGACCGCGCCAGCCCGCGGCCCCGAAGACGCGCAAAGCGCCTGTCGTCGCCTCGACCGCGATCCAACCGATCTGCGGCGTCACGAAAACCCAGCCGCCGTTCAACCACGCCGCGATTTGCCCGTCCGCGCCCACCCAATCCCCGGTCGGGTCCGCACCCACGATCCAAGCCTGTCCATCCACGGGTGTGTCGGGCGGCGACACCGTGTCAACGCCCTGCACCACAAGCTGCGACAGCACATCCAGCCGTGCCAGGGCTTCGTTGTGGGTCACGTGCTTCTGCGCCTGCGCGGCTTGGATCAAGGGAAGATCGAGATTGGGAGAGTTGTCGGACATCGGGCGCAACCTTTCGCAAACCGGGATGCGGCACCCTGCGCCGATCCGCATTACGAGCGCCTGAACACACCGCGCGTTCGGCAATACAGTTGCGCAACGCCCGCAATTGATGCCGGATTGGAAGCGCAGAAGCGGGCGCACGTTGACAGATACAGCCCGCGCGGCGTTTACCCCGCGCGAAGAGGCACGCAGTAAGGACACTCTCCATGAAAATCGCGATGATCGGCACCGGCTACGTGGGCCTTGTTTCGGGTGTGTGTTTTTCGGACTTCGGCCATGATGTGATCTGCGTCGACAAAGACGCCGCCAAGGTGACCCGGCTGGAGAACGGCGAAATCCCGATCTTCGAGCCGGGCCTCGATGTGATCCTTGAGAAGAACGTCGCTGCCGGACGGTTGGCCTTCACCACCGATCTGGCCGCCGCGCTAAAAGGCGCACAGGCCGTCTTCATCGCCGTCGGCACGCCCACCCGGCGCGGTGATGGCCACGCCGATCTGACTTACGTGATGGCCGCCGCAGAAGAGGTCGCGCGCGCTGCCGATCCCGGTGTCGTCATCGTCACGAAATCCACCGTTCCCGTCGGCACCAACCGCAAGGTGGCCGAGGTCGTGGCGCAGGCGAACCCCGATCTGGATTTCGAGGTCGCCTCGAACCCCGAGTTCCTGCGCGAAGGCGCCGCCATCGATGACTTCATGCGCCCCGACCGCGTGGTCGTCGGCGTGCAGTCCGACCGCGCCGGCGATGTCATGTCGGAAATCTATCGCCCGCTGTTCCTGCGCGAGTTTCCCATCGTCGTGACCGATCTGGAATCGGCAGAGATGATCAAATACGCCGCCAACGCCTTTCTTGCGACGAAGATCACCTTCATCAACGAGATCGCGTCCCTGTGCGAGCGCGTCGGCGCGGATATCAAACAGGTCAGCCGCGGCATGGGTCTGGACGGGCGCATCGGCAACAAGTTCCTGCATGCGGGGCCAGGCTACGGCGGATCCTGCTTCCCAAAGGATACCAAGGCTCTGGCCCGCATCGGGCAGGAACACGCGGCCCCCATGCGCATCACCGAAGCGGTGATCGAGGTGAACGAAGAGATGAAGCGCCGCATGACCGAAAAGCTGCGCGACCTGTGCGACGGCAGTTTCAACGGCAAGCGTGTGGCGGTGCTGGGCGTGACTTTCAAGCCCAACACCGATGACATGCGCGACGCGCCGTCCCTTACCATCGTACCCGCGCTCGTGGGCGGCGGGGCAGAGGTGCGCGTCTGCGATCCGCAGGGCCGACATGAGGGTGAGAAGCTGCTGCCGGGCGTCAGCTGGCACGCCGATCCCTACGACGCCGCGCAGGACGCCGATCTGTTGGTCATCCTGACCGAATGGAACGAGTTCCGCGCGCTCGACCTGTCGCAGTTGTCGGACACCATGCGCACCGCTCGCATGGCCGACCTGCGCAACGTCTATGCGATTGCGGATGTGCAGCGCGCGGGCTTTACCGCCTATGCGGCTGTCGGGCGTGCGGGCTTCGGTGTGGCGTGATCAGGTCGGCGGAAGTGGAACGCCGTCCTTGCCGAACACGATGTTATGCCGCCGGTCGACATTGCTGTTGTCGATCCTCTGCGTGCTGACGCCGGGCACCTGACCGAAATCGTTCATTAGCGCGTTGGGATACCATGTGGTCCCGACGTCGATCCCCGCCTGACGCAACAGCGTAGAGGTCGAGCGCGCGCAGGTCGCCTGCGGTGCCGCGCCGTGATTGCGCATGGCAGAGATCAAGCGGTTGGCCGTGGCCGCATCGACGGCCAGGTCCTGCCGCACGACGTAGTGGTCCTCGCGCACGTGATAGTCGATGTAACCGCGCTCGATGTTCGGCGTGATGCCGTAATGCAGATCGGCGACTTCCGGGACGTTGGGATGGCGGAACGACCCAGCCGGGTCCCACAGAACCCGCTGCGACCCGTTCACCATCAGCGCGGTGTGTGCGCCCGAGTCGCCCGCGACCGTGCGCACGGTCAGCAGTGTCAGCTGCGGCGGGCCAGAATGAACATAGGCCGCGCGCGCGACTTCGGCAGGATCGGCGGGCGGCGGATTGTTCGTGCCGCACCCTGTCAACGTCAGGGCCGCCAGCACGGCCAGCATCAGGGCGCGGATCATGGGTTTAGCCGTTGATCAGGGCAAGAAGGACCAGCGCCACGATGATCGCGATCACCGTCCGCACGGTCCACTTCACGAACCCCTCGAAGGTCTTTTCCTGCTCTTCGATGTTCATCGATCCGTGCGAGTGCTTTGCCATGGTCCGCTCCGACAATTTGCGTTTTCCGGCTGATAAACGATTCGTCCGGGCCTGTCACGCGCGCTTGGCGTCGCGCTGACGCATGACGAATTGCCATGTGCCGGTATCATCCTCGTGCCGATCCGCCTCTCCCAGATGCCAAAGATGCATGCAGTGGGCGACCGCCTCGACCAGTGCGAGTCCGTATTCGCCGCCCGTGATCTGCCGCTTGAAGATCGGCTGAAAACACTCGCCCGCGCTATGGGAGGTGGCAAGATGGGTCCGCAGACGATCCAACGCACCGGTGTGGTTCTCTGTCAGTTGACGCAGCCGCAGCGGCAGGCCGCGAAATGGCAGCTTGTGGCCGGGCAGGACCAGCCGGTCAGGCGTTGCAATGCCCTGAAACGTCTCACACGAGATCAGGAAGTCGCCCACTGGATCGCCTTCGGGCTCGGTGGCATAGAGCCCGAGGTTGGGAGAGATCGAGGGCAAGAGCTGATCGCCCCCCAGCACCAGCGGCCCGTCCTCTTCCCACAAGGTCGCGTGTTCGGGGGCGTGGCCGTTGCCCATGTGAACGTGCCACCAGCGCCCGCCGATCTGGATCATCTGGTCTTCGACAAGACGGTTGAAGCCCAGCGGCAGCGGATGCACCACGTCTGCGAAGTTGAACGGGCGCTCTTCCAGCCGGGTCGCCAAAACTTCTGAATCCATGCCGCAGGCACGCCAGAAGGCGGCTGTCTCAGGCGATGGACGCTCTTGCTCATCAAGAAGCAGCATCCGCGCCATCAAGTAGGCCGTGCGCGGCATCAGCAGTTCCGCGCCGTGCTCGGCCATGAACCAGCCAGCGAGGCCGACGTGATCGGGATGGTGGTGCGTCACCAGCACGCGCGACACACGCCGCCCATGCAAGGCCTGCACCCACATGTCACGCGTCTTGCGGCTGTCGAAGCCCGTGTCGACGACGGTCACGCTGCCGTTCGGCTCTGTCAGGATCCAGCAGTTCACGTGGTCAAGCTTCATGGGCAACGGCAGGCGCAGCCACTCGATCCCCTCGGCGACCGCGAAGGACGCGCCGAACTCCGGCGCGTCCTGCCATTCGTAGCGGATCGTGTCGTTTCCGCTCATCGCATCGCCTCTCGGTGTTCGATCGGCGTGCTTAGATCAGGCAGCGGCCAGATCGTCCAGCGTCAGCGCATACAGACCATCTGCGCCCGCCTTGGCGTGCACCAGAAGCGACGCGTGCTCGGGCAGCAAACGT
Source organism: Palleronia sp. THAF1 (assembly GCF_009363795.1). Lineage (NCBI taxonomy): Bacteria > Pseudomonadati > Pseudomonadota > Alphaproteobacteria > Rhodobacterales > Roseobacteraceae > Palleronia > Palleronia sp. THAF1. Next base: position 2,779,968 of record NZ_CP045420.1, read on the forward strand.
TCGATGTAGAAGGCCGCCAGCGCGCGACGCCCAGCGTCGCCCTTCACCGCCGCGCGCAGATGCGCAACGCCGCCCAGCACACGGGCAAAGGCGCGAAGATAGGGAACGGCCCCGGCGAAGCGGTCCTGCATGTCTTGGGCCACCAGCACATCCGTCGCGTCCCGCAATGCCTCGGTCGCGTCCCAGACGGCTTGAGCCAGCGCATCTTCGGACTTGCGCGCCTCTTCGATCATGGCCTGCATCTCGTCGATCAGGGCGAAGGCGGCGTCCCCCCCGTCCATCATCTTGCGCGCGACAAGATCCATGGACTGAATGCCGTTCGTGCCTTCGTAGATCGGCGTGATCCGGGCATCGCGGCTGTATTGCGCGGCGCCCGTTTCCTCGACGAAGCCCATGCCACCGTGCACCTGCACGCCCTCATGCGCGACTTCGTTGCCGATGTCGGTGCCGAAGGCCTTGGTGATCGGCGTCAAAAGCGCGGCGCGGGCCTTCCACGACGTATCCCCGGTAGCCGTCGCCATGTCGATGGCTACGGCATTCATCATCGCGATGGAGCGTGCGGCGAAGAGATCCGCCTTCATGCCCGTCAGCATCCGGCGCACATCCGCATGCTCTACGATGGTACCAGTGCCTTCTGCTTTGCCTTGCGTGCGATCCAGCGCATACGCCAAAGCATGCTGATAGGCGGCTTCGCCCACGCCAATACCCTGCACGCCCACGCCGAGACGGGCGTTGTTCATCATCGTGAACATCGCGGCCATGCCCTTGTTTTCCTGACCGACAAGCCAGCCCTTCGCGCCGGAATACTCCATGACGCAGGTGGGCGATCCGTGGATGCCCATCTTGTGCTCTAGGCTAACGACCCGCAGGTCGTTCGGCTCTCCGGGTGTGCCGTCGTCCTTGGGCAGGTACTTCGGGACAAGGAACAGGCTGATGCCCTTGGTGCCGGGAGCCGCGTCCGGCAGACGGGCCAGCACCAGATGCACGACGTTCGGCAGGAATTCAGCGTCACCCCAAGTGATGTAGATTTTCTGGCCGGTGATATTATAGCTGCCGTCATCGTTCGGCTCTGCCTTCGAGCGCAGCGCGCCCACGTCCGATCCAGCCTGCGGCTCGGTCAGGTTCATTGTGCCAGACCACTCACCGCTGGTCAGCTTGGTCAGGTAGGTCTGCTTCAGCTCTTCGCTGGCGTGATGCTCCAGCGCCTCGATCTGGCCTTGGCTCAGCATCGGGCACAGTTGCAGCGACAGGCAGGCGGACGACATCATTTCGTTCACGGCACTCGCCACTGTCATCGGCAGGCCCATGCCGCCGTATTCGGGGTCAGCGGCCATGCCGACCCAACCGCCTTCGGCAATCGCCTTGTAACCTTCGTCGAATCCCGGAGACGTCCGAACAACGCCGTTTTCCAGCTTGGCGGGGTTCTCGTCACCCGCGCGGTTCAGAGGGGCCAGCACCTCTTCGCACATGCGGCCAGCTTCGTTCAGGATCTGCTCAACAACCTCCGGCGTCGCCTCGGCGAAGCGCTCGGTCTCTGTGACGCAGTCGAAACCCACTATGTGATCGAACAGGAAGCGGAAATCCTTGAGCGGTGCGCGATACGGCATGAAATAATCCCCCTTAGACTATGTAGTTAAAGTGGCCCGCGGCCCATCGCTCGGCAAGTCAAACCCTGCGTCAGAGACTGCGGCTTGATCGCATGGCGCTGTCGGAATAGGCGATTCCCCATGACAGAACGCCTGACCCCGGACCAGATCGATCGTGCCGCGCAGATCCTGCGGGATGGTGGGTTGGTCGCCTTTCCGACAGAGACGGTCTACGGGCTGGGTGCCGATGCAACCAACGCGGATGCCGTGGCGCGCATCTATGCGGCCAAGGGGCGGCCCGCGTTCAATCCGCTGATCGTGCATGTGCCGGATACGGACGCGGCGGAGCGGCTGGTGGCGTTCGACGCTCGCGCGCAGGCTTTGGCCGATGCCTTCTGGCCCGGACCGATGACGCTGGTTCTGCCGATACACAATGACGCACCCGTTGCATCCCTGACGACCGCTGGCCTGCCCACCCTCGCCGTTCGCGTTCCTGCCACGCCGCTTGCGCGCGCGCTTTTGTCAGCCGTGGACCGCCCCATCGCCGCCCCGTCGGCGAACCCGTCCGGTCGGGTCAGCCCGACGATGGCGGAACACGTCATGGCGGGCCTTGGGGGACGGATCGAGGCGGTGCTCGATGGCGGCGCCTGCGGCGTGGGGGTCGAGTCGACCATCCTGATGCCCGTCGCGGACGGCGTGCGTCTGCTGCGCCCGGGCGGGCTGGCGACGGAAGAGATCGAAACGCTGCTGGGCGACCCACTGCTGCCCGCCGATGACTCGGCCATCACTGCGCCGGGCCAGCTTGCCTCGCATTACGCGCCTGCGGGCCGAGTGCGGCTGAATGTGACCACGCCGGAGCAGGAAGAGGTGCTGTTGGGTTTCGGCCCGGTGGATGCCGCGCTGAACCTGTCGGAAACGGGAGATTTGCAGCAAGCGGCAGCGCGGCTGTTCGACTGTCTGCAACAGCTCGACTCGATGCAGGTCCAGCGCATAGCCGTATCGCCTATTCCAGACCACGGCCTTGGGCGTGCCATCAACGACCGCCTGCGCCGGGCCGCCGCCCCCCGCTAATTTCCGGCGACCACGCGCCCCGCGCCAGCGTCCGAAATTTCCAGAAACAGCTTGCGACGCACCGCCTCGGCAAAGCTCTCGCGGTCTTCTGCCGTCACCACGAATGCACCCGGACCACCGATGATCTGGCTCTCGTATGCATCTTCCAGTCCGCCCTGTGCGCGGCCCGGATCGTCGGGGCGCAGGATCGGCAGCGCGTTGATCGTCACGCCGGCCGCCACGACACGGGTGCGGGCCTCTTCGATGGAAGGTCCGGTGTAGTTGCGCACGCTGTCGCCAGAGAAGTCGATGACGCGGCGAAAGCCGACCATCTCGTTCTCGTCCATCATCCGCAGCCCTTCCAGCAAGGCCGCGCCGATGGCATTGCTGCCGTAGGCGGAACGAGGTCCATTGCGCAGCGCCTCGGCAAAACGTTCCGCGTCTTCGGCATCGCGGATCCGCATCCAATCCACAACGACACCCTGGTTCGTCGCCCATTCCACGTAAGTCACCGCGATCTCGCCGTAAGCCGTGCGCGCGATCGCCTCTAGCACCTGCGGATCGGTGATCGCCTGCGCATAGCCTTCGAGCTGAAACGCGATTTCTCGCGCGTCGATAGAACCGGAAGCATCGGCCAACAACACCAGTTCCAGATCGGTATCTTCGGCAAATGCCGTGGAACCCAGCCATAACAGAACGACGCAAACCCAGCGCATCACAAGGTCCTTTCGGAAGACACGATTATACGACTTTCGTAGAAGACTAAGCCATTTTTGCAAATTTTCACCTAGCTCCGCTCTTAGAGGCGGTCGTCAACCAAGACCGAACCGCCCGGTAAAGGAGGAACCAGTGACCAGTGGAACGCAACGCAGACCAAGCAACGCAACGGGATATTGGAAGGCGAACCTTCGCACGATCTACGGTTGCCTTATCGTCTGGGCACTCGTCAGCTTCGGCTTCGGCATACTACTACGCCCGCTTTTGGCCGGGATCGAAGTCGGCGGAACCGATCTGGGCTTCTGGTTCGCGCAACAAGGCTCGATCCTGACGTTTCTTGTCCTGATATTCTTCTACGCCTGGCGGATGAACAAATTGGATCGCGACTACGGCGTCGAGGAGGATTGAGCCATGGATCAGTATTATCTCAACCTTCTCTTCATTGGCGGCTCGTTCCTTCTGTACATCGGCATCGCGGTCTGGGCGCGGGCCGGTTCGACCGACGAGTTCTACGCAGCGGGTCGCGGCATTCATCCGGTCACGAACGGCATGGCAACGGCGGCGGATTGGATGTCAGCTGCGTCGTTCATCTCTATGGCCGGTCTTCTGGCTTTCAACGGCTATTCGGCTTCCAGCTATTTGATGGGGTGGACCGGAGGTTACGTACTGCTGGCGCTGTGCCTTGCCCCCTACCTGCGCAAGTTCGGCAGCTTCACGGTGCCAGAGTTCATCGGCGACCGCTACTATAGTTCAACCGCGCGGCTGGTGGCGGTGTTGTGCCTGATCGTTGCCTCGCTGACCTACGTCATCGGCCAGATGACCGGCGTTGGGGTCGCCTTCTCGCGCTTCCTTCAGGTCGAGAATTCAACCGGCCTCTTCATCGGTGCCGCGGTGGTCTTCTTCTACGCCGTGCTCGGCGGAATGAAGGGCGTGACCTACACGCAGGTCGCGCAGTACGTCGTACTGGTCTTCGCCTACACCGTGCCTGCGATCTTCATATCGCTGCAACTGACCGGAAACCCTGTTCCCGGCTTAGGTCTGTTCTCGAACTTCGAGGCGACGGGAGAGCCAATCCTGACAACACTGAACGCAACGCTCGCCGACCTTGGCTTTGCGTCCTACACTGAACAGGACACAAGTTTTCTGCCGATCCTGAATATGACGCTCTTCACGCTTACGCTGATGATCGGCACGGCAGGGTTGCCCCACGTGATCATCCGCTTTTTCACGGTGCCGAAAGTGTCAGACGCGCGACTGTCGGCAGGTTGGGCGCTGCTGTTCATCGCGATCGTCTACCTGACTGCGCCAGCCGTCGGCGCGATGGCGCGGCTGAACATCATGGACACTATCTGGCCGGGCGGCGCCGAAGGCGAGGCAATGCTTATCGAAGAGGCTCCACCGTGGTTCGAGAACTGGCAGACCACGGGTTTGCTGGGGCTGGAGGACGCAAATGGCGATGGTCGGCTGCAATATTTCAACGAAGACGCCGAGACCCTGCCGCCGGTCGCCGAAGCATCAGGGGCCGAAACCAACGAACTTGTCGAGTTCAACCGCGACATCCTGGTGCTGGCGAACCCCGAAATCGCGCAGCTTCCCAGTTGGGTCATCGCGCTGGTGGCGGCCGGAGGCATGGCGGCCGCCCTGTCTACGGCAGCAGGCCTTCTCTTGGCGATTTCTTCTGCGGTCAGCCACGACTTGCTGAAGCGGACACTGACGCCGGGTATCTCCGAGAAGGGAGAGTTGCTGGCGGCGAGGATCTCGATGGCAGCCGCGGTCGCTGTTGCAACCTGGTTGGGCCTGAACCCCCCGGGTTTTGCGGCTCAGACGGTTGCGCTGGCCTTCGGCATTGCCGCAGCGACGATTTTCCCGGCGCTACTGATGGGCATCTTTTCGAAGCGCATCAGCAATGTAGGCGCGGTCGCGGGGATGGTGACAGGCTTGGTATTCACGGTGGTCTACATCTTCCTGCACAAAGGCTGGTTCTTCGTACCGGGAACCAACAGCTTCCCCGACACCATCGAAGGATCGCTATTCGGCATCGAATCCACAGCCATTGGCTGTGTCGGGGCCGCACTTAACTTCATCGTGGCCTTCGTGGTCTCTGGCCGCACAGCGGACACGCCCGATGATGTAAAGGCGATGATCGAAAACGTGCGGATCCCGCGCGGCGCCGGCGGCGCGTCAAGCCATTGATCTAATCCCGGCTCCCTCCAGGGAGCCGGGAACGCCATGCCCTTGAGTGGCGTTCACTTGCCATGTGCCGCTCCTGTCTGTCTCGCCGCAAATTCCTGACACTCTCTGCCACCGCGCCGTTGGCGCTGTCGGCCTGCGATGACGGGCCGAACCTTGTCAGTCAGGCGGAAGCCGCCGAAATGGGCGAGGCGGCGTGGGCACAGATCAAGTCGGAAACGCCGATCAGCCGCAACGCGACGTACCGTCAAACTCTGGACCGCGTGTCCAGCCGCCTGATCAACGCGGCCTCCCTGACCGACCGCAATTGGGAGATCGAGGTCTTCGCCACCCCCGACGCCAACGCCTTCGCGCTGCCCGGCGGCAAGATCGGCGTTTACGAGGGCATGTTCGACGTCATCGGATCGGAAGACCAACTGGCCGCCATCGTCGGCCATGAAATCGGGCACCTGCAGGCAGAACACCCGCAAGAGCGCATGTCTGCGCAGGTCGCCACCGACACCGGCATAAGCATCGTCGCCTTTTTCCTGAACCTCGGCGGCATCGAATACAGCCGGGAAATCGCAGCGGCCCTGGGCATGGGCGTGCAATACGGCCTGCTGATGCCCTTCAACCGCGAACAGGAACTGGAAGCCGACGCGCTGGGCCTGCGCCTGATGGACAGCGCCGCCTACAATCCCAGGCAGGCGGTGGACCTGTGGCAGCGCATGGAAGCGGCTGGCGGCGCGCGAACGCCGGAATTTTTGGCGACCCATCCCGCCCCGCAAAACCGCATCCGCGAAATAGAGGCTATCCTGCGGGAATTATAGACCTCCGGTATCTGACCTGCAGGAAACCCAGATTCAACATTTGACCGGAACCTGCCATCAATAAGCCGAAGTCATATGTGATTGTTCACGCCATGACTTATCTGACCGCCCCAATCCGCCGCGTCGCAGTTGATCCCAACACCTGCATCATGGGCATCGGCGTGACCGCATTCACGCTGCTCTGCGTCCTATTCTGGCCCTTTGTCGCCGATGATGCCTACATCGTCGGACGCTATGCGCTGAACGCGGCGGCGGGCGACGGTCTGGTCTATAATGTCGGAGAGCGGGTGTCGGCGTTGACATCACCGCTGCACGCGCTGCTGGCCTCTGCCATAGCGCGCGCAGGCTTTCATCCTGTCGAAAGCTATCGGCTGCTGGCGCTCTGTCTGATCGTCGTCGGCTGGGCCATTGCCATCCGGCGCACCGGGATCGGCGGCACACGACTGGCGCTGTTCACCGCGCTGTCGCTCGGCTCTCCGTTTCTGGCGCTGTGGTCTGTCGGCGGTTTGGAAACCGCGATCCTTAGCCTTCTGGCAACGGTCTTCGCCGCTTGGCTGGTCGTGCTAGGCCGTGCAGGGTCCGCGCGGGATCGCGACTATCTCGCTCTGGGCGCCTTGGCAGGCATGATGTTCCTGACGCGGCACGACAGCGTCCTGATCACGGGTCCGCTCCTGCTTGCGATACTTTGCGTGGATTACCGGCGTCCGATGCTCTGGGTCGGCGGCCTGCTGTGTGCTGCCATCGCCGGAAGCTGGCTGCTGTTCGCGTGGCTCTATTACGGGGACGTTCTGCCAACATCCTACTACATCAAGCTCGCCCATTCGAGCCGTGCCTCGATCGACAGCATCTCGGCGCTGCTGAATTTCGCCTTGCTGTCCTTCCTCGCCCCTCTGGCACTCCTGTGGCGCCCCACCCGCGACACACGCCCGAAACTGACAAGCGCGATCCAGATCGGGGGCGGCGTCGCGTTCGCCCTGTTCGTCTTCTATGCCAGCCGATCCGCCGGAGAGCACATGATGTTCGGCTACCGCATGTTCATGCCGTACCTGACGGCGGCCGCGTTGGTCGTAACATTGTCCCTGCCGAACATCCGCCGTGCCATCGTTGTCATCGTATCAGCTGTCCAAGCCGTCATGGCAGCCGTCGTTCTGACCGTCGGCGTGAACCCGGCACCACTGGCCGGTCTGCCGGGGCTGTCTGCCGCCTATGCTGAATATCAATTCGTCACGCCGCACGCGTTCGGGCAGTTTGCGAAGATGCTGGAAGCGGATGCGGAGGACATCAAAGATCACTGGTCTGCACAAGGCATCGAAACGCAGCCAATCGCCTACTTGCGTACAGGTGGAATGGGCTATCACCTACCCCACTTCCACATTCTGGAGGCACTCGTGTCCTACAGGCACGACTGCGGCATTCTCATTCGACCGATGATAGAGGCGGCGCATTATACGCAGCAATTGGGCTTCAGCCTAACGGGCACCTTCGTTCGCGATCATACGCGCACCAGACCCGACGTGGCCGATGACGCGGCGCTTCTGTTCACCTCTACACTCGAATGGGACAGACCGGCCGAGACTGGCTATCTCTTCGGCCCGAACCCTGCTGTGCTGGACCTTGGCGACAGCCTTGGGGCCCGATGCCATGCGCCCGAAAGACCGGCAGCGAGTTGATCGGATCAAGGCGCGGACACCTGGGAGCTGACGGAAACGATCCTCTCGCCTGTCGGCATCGATCCCGCTAGGACGCCGGTGAGCAGACGCGGAGCCTACCCAGTGCTGAAAGACCTGACCTTTCCCGCGATTTACATGGGGCTTCTCGCGGCCTTCGTGGGCTTTTCGTCGTCCTTCGCCATCGTTCTGGCCGGCCTGTCGGCCATGGGCGCGACCGAGGGCCAGGTCGCAACAGGGCTGTTCTTCGCGACGCTGGGCATGGGCATCGGCAGCATCTGGCTGGCCGCCGCCACGCGCATCCCCGCCGCCGTCGCTTGGTCCACGCCGGGAGCGGCGTTTCTGGCCTCCACCCAAGCCCTCCCCGGCGGCTTTCCCGAGGCTGTCGGCGCGCTGATCGTCTGCGCCGGACTGATCGTTTTGACGGGCCTGATCCCCGCCTTGGGCCGCGCCGTCGCGGCCATTCCCAAGCCCATCGCGAACGCCCTTCTGGCAGGCGTGCTTCTGCCCCTTTGCCTAGCCCCCGCACAGGCAGCCGGACTGGCCCCTTGGGCGATCTTGCCGCTGGTCGGCGCCTGGATCGTCGGGCTGGCCCTTCACAGACTGGCCGCGATGCCCGCTACGATTCTTGCACTGATCGCTGTGATCGCCTTCGGATCGGACAACGGTGCCGCCGTGCAGATGGGTGGCCTGCCCGACCTGACGCCCATCGCGCCAGTCTTCAGTCTGCAGGCCGTCATATCCATCGGGATCCCGCTATATCTGGTGACCATGGCGGGCCAGAACATCCCCGGTTTCGCGGTGCTCGACCTGCACGGCTACACCTACGACCGCCCGCCCCTTCTGCGCCGCACCGGCATCGTCAGCGCGGCCTTCGCGCCCTTCGGGTCGATCCCGGTGAACATGTCGGCGATCACGGCGGCCATGATGAGCGGTGAGGACGCAGGCCCCGATCCTGCGCGCCGCTACTGGGCGGCCATCACCTCTGGCGTTGCTTACGTGGTGCTCGCGGTCTTCGCCGCTCCGGTCGTGGCACTGGCCGCCGTCGCCCCCGCAGGCGTCATCACTGCCGTCGCCGGTCTGGCGCTGATCCCGGCGCTCGTGGGCGCGCTTTCAGGCGCGTTCGGAGAGGGCAAGCGGATCGAGGGCCCGGCACTGACCCTTCTGATCTCGGCCAGCGGGACGACCTTGCTGGGCATTTCCGGCGCGGTTTGGGGCGTGCTGGCGGGGCTGCTGGTGTGGGGCGTGACGGCCCGGCGGCGCTAGGCGTCGAAGACCTGCACGCCACCGACCCAAGTGCCCAGAACCTTGCCTTCCATCCGCGCGCCGTCGAAGGGTGTGTTCTTGGATTTCGATGCCAACATCTCTCGGTCCAGCACGAAGGGGGCGTTGGCGTCGAAGAGGACCAGATCGGCGGGGGTGCCGGGGGACAGGGCGCCTGCATTCAGGCCAAGGCGTTTGGCGGGGTTCATGGACAGCGCGCGCCACAGTTGCGGCAGGGTCAGGTGGCCCGCGTGGACAAGGCGCAGGGCAGCGGGAAGCAGCGTTTCCAGGCCCACCGCGCCAGAGGCGGCTTCTTCGAACGGTAGGCGCTTGGATTCCTCGTCCTGCGGAGTGTGCATCGAGCAGATCACGTCGATCAGGCCGTTGGCGACGGCCTCGACTACGGCAAGGCGGTCATCTTCAGACCGCAGAGGCGGCTTAAGCTTGAAGAAGGACCGATAGCCGCTGACGTCGAACTCGTTCAACGTCAGGTGGTGAATTCCGACGCCCGCCGTCAGGTTCAGACCATTGCGCTTGGCGCGCTCCAGGCTGGGTAGGGCGCGGGCGGTGGTGATCTGGTCCACATGGTAGGCGGCGCCCGTCATTTCCAGCAGGGACACGTCGCGGTCCAGCACCATGCGCTCGGCCATGGGCGATACGCCTGACAGCCCGTAGAGCGACGCGAACTTGCCGCTGGTGGCCGCCGCCCCGCGCGACAGGATCGGTTCCTGAGCGTGCCCCACGACCAGTGCGCTCAGACCGGCAGCGTAGGTCAGCGCACGTTGCAGCACGCGCGTGTCGGTGACGACCCGGTCGCAATCGGTGAAGGCCACGGCACCGGCGTCTTGCAGGAAGCCGATCTCGACCATCTCGCGCCCATCGCGGCCTTTGGTCAGCGCGGCCATGTGGGCCACCCGCACCTGCGCGTCGACCTCGGCCCGGCGGGCAACGAATTCCAGCACTTCGGGCGTGTCGATCGCCGGGTCCGTATCGGGGCGCGTGACGATGGTTGTGACCCCCCCGCGCGCTGCCGCGCGCCCAGCGGATCGGAAGGATTCCTTGTGTCGCTCACCCGGCTCACTGACCTTCACGCCAAGGTCCACGATGCCCGGGGCAAGACACTTGCCGTTGCAGTCGATGGGTTGCGCGGTTTCCGAGGGCGCTTCCGCGATCCGGCCCGCGACGACGTATAGATCACCGATATCCTCGGTGCCGGTTTCGGGGTCGATCAGGCGGGCGTTGCGGAAGGTCAGGTCCATGGCCGAGGGCTTACGCCAAGCAAGGTTGGGCTGTCCATGGGGGCGCTGCCCCCGCCGCATCCGCGGCTCCCCCCAAGGTATTTGCGGAACGATGAAGCGATCAGATCGCGACCAGCCAGACGATCAGGGCGATCAAGAGCGCCACGAAGAGGGCGACCATCGCGACCTTGCCACTGGCCTTTCGATCCGCGCTGCCGGGCGCTGGTGCTGCGGGGGGTACGCCAGCGGCGCTGCCTTCGGCGGATGCGGCGCGCAAAGGGGTTACGGCAGGTGTCGGGCGCTCGGTACGATAAGAGCCGAGGTGCTGCAGCGGCGGCTTCGGCGACAGAGCCTTGGTCGCCGCACGCGTGCGCAGGATCAGAACCGGACCCTTGCGCCCGTTCAACCGCCCCGCGTCGCCGCGCACCGGGCCGCCTTCGACGCCCTCACCTTCGACGAGGTAGGCAGACAGGCCAAGATCACCCAGCGCAGTGGTATCCAAGGCCTCGACCCGTGTCGCGTCGATCTCTGTGCCAAGCAGATCGGCCAGCCGCGCGGGATCGTCGGCCAGTGCGGCCACCTCTGCCATGGGCAGATCGACGGCGAAGACGTGGACTGTGTCGATGGTGGTTTCGATGGTCATGGGCGTCCTTTCGGCTGTGCGACCCTAACGCGGCAAGCCGTTCGACGGGTCCTGCGCGGATCGGTGTTCGGCCAGAAGGCGGCGCAGAAGCTGCCGCGTTTGCCGCGGATCGCCAGATCCCGTGATGTGTTTGATGCTGCCGGAGTGCAGTTCGACCGCGTTAAACCGAACCCGTTTGATCTTATGCAAGGGTGCGTGGAAACCATCCTCCCACCGGACACCATCAGACGAGATGACCCAGCGATTATCGATAGGTAACGTAATCGCCAGACCTGACATAATCATGGCGATAAGAAGAGAAAATGCCCCCCCAATCAGCAGCTAACCAACAATACCTATGGGCGAATCCCGCATCAAGCTCGGCATGCCCTTTGCGACCCAGAACAAGATTGGAAAAGTGAGGATAATCACAACAGGAAGGGCGTGATTGAGCACCTTGCGCCACGCAGGCAGGTTTCGCCTATCGCCAGCAGCGAGCACATCCGGCGCATCATCCGGCAGCCACACGGGCCTCTCCATCACGCCGCGCGCCGGTCCCGTAGCCGCTGCGCCAGCAGGTCCATGCAGGCCATGCGCACGGCGACACCCATCTCGACCTGCTCTTGGATGACCGAGCGGTTGATGTCGTCGGCTATGGTCCCGTCGATCTCGACCCCGCGATTCATGGGGCCGGGGTGCATGACGATGGCGTCGGGCGCGGCGTGCGACAATTTTTCGGCGTCCAGACCGTAGCGGTGGAAATATTCGCGCTCGGACGGGATGAAACCGCCGTCCATCCGCTCTTTCTGCAGCCGCAGCATCATCACGACATCGGCGTCCTTCAGGCCCGCCTTCATGTCGTGATGCACCTCGACACCCCAATCCGCTGCGCCCGAGGGCATCAGCGTGGGCGGGCCGACCAGTCGGATGCGACTTTCCATCTTGCCCAACAGCCAGATGTTCGAGCGTGCCACCCGGGAATGCGCGATGTCGCCGCAAATGGCGACCGTCAGGCGATGCAGGCGGCCCTTGGCGCGGCGGATCGTCAGCGCGTCCAGCAGCGCCTGCGTGGGGTGTTCGTGCCGCCCGTCGCCCGCGTTCAGCACGGCAGCGTTCACCTTCTGCGCCAGAAGGTCCACGGCGCCGGAATGCGGATGGCGCACGACCAGCAGATCGGGGTGCATCGCGTTCAGCGTCAGGGCGGTGTCGATCAGCGTCTCGCCCTTCTTCACGCTGGAAGTCTGCATCGCCATGTTCATCACGTCCGCACCGAGCCGCAGGCCCGCGATTTCGAAACTCGCCTGCGTGCGGGTGGAGTTTTCGAAGAACATGTTGATCTGCGTCAGGCCCTTTAGCGCCTGACCGTGCTTTTCCGCGCCACGGTTCAGGTCGACGTAGGTGTCGGCCAGGTCGAGGATCTCGGTGATCTCGGACGGCGACAGGGGCTCTATGCCCAACAGATGATCATGACGAAACGACATGGGCGCAGATAGCGCCCGAAACGGGCTGGCGGCAACGGTTTGGCAATAAATTTATGTCAGCTTGCCCGCATGGCAGTCTTATTCGTCCGCATTCTCAGTCTTTTCTTCATCGGGTTCGGCGCGGCCGTGGCGCAAGGCGTGTCCCTGCGGGATGGCCCGATGGTGGCGTCGCCGTCTGCGTTCATCGTCTTGGACGCGCCGCCTGTCGCCGTGCGCGCGTCCTACCCCCAGGACGATCCCGCGCCATCCAGGTCAGAGGGTAGCCTGTTTGCAGGAAGGGCCGCAGGCACGCTGTTTGATGCCACCCCCCGCCCGGCGCCGCATCCCGCGCTGGTTCGGCGGGCGCCGCTGCGCGACAGCAGGGACGACCGTGCTGCGATCCTTGATCTCATCGCCCGCGCCGAAGCGGGGAAGGCCGGGTATGACGCCGTGCAGCTTAGCGCGCGGATCAAGCCACCGCGCAAACCGACGCAAATGACTCTTGCGGAAATCGACGCCTGGACCCGAGCGACCCCCGGCCAGCACCACGCCATCGGGCGCTACCAGTTCATTCCGAAGACCCTGCGGCGGCTAGTGAAACAGATCGGCGCGCCCCCGCAATCGCGCTTCACCCCCGAATTACAAGACAAGCTGGCCCATGTGCTGCTACGCGATGCCGGATACGCCGAATTGCGGATTGGCGCGATGGACCGGATCACCTTCATGCGCAACCTTGCGAAGATCTGGGCTGGGCTGCCAACGCCATCGGGCCGGTCATACTATCACGGGCACGCGGGCAATCGCGCCACGATCACGTGGGGAGAGTTCGATACAGAGATGAAGCGCATCCTGCCGGGCTGAGAAGCCGGGGCCGTCGGGGCTTGCGAATGCATGCGCAGCATTCTATCCCTGCCCGCAACTCAAACGACATAAAGTTGCGAGGCCGCGCATGTCCTTCCGTATCCAGCCCACACCTCCGGCCCGCCCGAACCGTTGCCAACTGTTCGGTCCTGGCTCTCGCCCTTCGATCTTCGAAAAGATGGCCGGCAGCGATGCCGACGTCATCAACCTCGACCTCGAAGATTCAGTCAGCCCGGACGACAAGCCGGAAGCGCGGCGGAACATCATCCAGGCCATCGGTGATATCGACTGGGGCGACAAGCATCTGAGCGTGCGGATCAACGGTCTGGATACGCCTTACTGGTATCGCGATGTGGTCGACCTGCTGGAACAGGCGGGCGACCGGATCGACCAGATCATGATCCCCAAGGTCGGAAACGCAGGCGACTTGTATGCCGTCGATGCGCTGGTGACCGCCATCGAAAGTGCCAAGGGCCGCACCAAGCCCATCGCCTTCGAAGTCATCATCGAGACCGCCGCCGGGCTGACCCATGTGAACGAGATCGCCGCCGCCACGCCGCGCCTGCAAGCGATGAGCCTTGGCGCCGCGGACTACGCAGCCTCGATGGGCATGGCGACCACGGGCATCGGTGGCACACAGGAAAATTACTACATGCTGCACGACGGCCAAAAGCACTGGTCCGACCCCTGGCACTGGGTGCAGACCGCCATCGTCGCTGCCTGCCGCACCCACGGCATCCTGCCGGTCGACGGCCCGTTCGGCGACTTCTCGGACGATGAAGGCTACCGCGCGCAAGCGCTACGGTCAGCGACCCTGGGCATGGTCGGCAAATGGGCGATCCACCCCAAGCAGGTGGCGCTGGCGAACGAAGTCTTCACCCCATCGGATGACGCCGTGGCCGAGGCGCAAGAAATCCTGGACGCCATGGAAGAGGCCAAGCGCACCGGGCAAGGCGCCGCCGTGTATAAAGGGCGGCTGGTCGATCTCGCCTCGATCCGGCAAGCGGAAGTAATCGTGAAACAGTCAGAAATGATCGCGCGTCGGTCGTGATCGGTCGCCAAGTCCCGCCACCGCGGGCCGCCCAGCAATGGGTCAAGGGGCGGCCCGCATCCTAAGATGCACGCGTACCGCACTACCCCTCCATCGAGGCAGATGTCGTCCGGCGCACCCCAAAGCGACCCGGCAAAAAGCCTTTCAACTTGATCCCCGCCCCATCGCGCGCCATTTGACCCCCTGAAGGGGAGACCGAATGACACAGTATCTGGATTTCGAGAAACCGCTCGCCGATCTCGAAGGCAAGGCCGAAGAGCTGCGCGCGATGGCGGAAGACGACGCTTCGGTCGCGACAGAGGCCAGCGCGCTGGACGAAAAGGCGAAGGCCCGGCTGGAAGCGCTTTATGCCAACCTGACGCCTTGGCAGAAATGCCTGGTCGCCCGCCACCCCGAGCGTCCCCACTGCCACGAATACATCCGCGAGTTGTTCACCGAATACACGCCACTCGCCGGTGATCGCAATTTCGCGGACGATCATGCCGTGATGGGCGGTCTTGCGCGGCTCGACGGTCGGCCTGTTGTCGTTATCGGCCACGAGAAAGGCCACGACACTAAATCGCGGCTGGAACATAACTTCGGCATGGCCCGCCCCGAAGGCTACCGAAAGGCGATCCGCCTGATGGATCTGGCGGACCGATTCGGCCTGCCCGTCGTCTCGCTGATCGATACGCCCGGTGCCTATCCCGGCAAGGGTGCAGAGGAACGCGGCCAGTCCGAGGCGATCGCGCGATCCACCCAGCGCTGCCTGCAGCTTGGCGTGCCCTTGGTGAGCGTCGTCATCGGCGAAGGTGGATCGGGTGGCGCGGTGGCGTTTGCCACGTCGAACCGGATCGCGATGCTGGAGCACTCGATCTATTCGGTCATCAGCCCCGAGGGCTGCGCGTCGATCCTGTGGAAAGACGCCGAAAAGATGCGCGAAGCGGCAGAGGCCCTGCGTCTGACGGCGCAGGACCTGAAGAAGCTGGGCGTGATCGACCGCATCATAACCGAACCCGTCGGCGGCGCGCAGCGTCACCCGAAACGCGCGATCCTGAAGGTCGGCGATGCGCTGGTGGACATGCTGGACGAAATGCAGGGCATGATCCCGGATGAGCTCCGTGCCGCGCGGCGCGAGAAGTTCGTGGGCATGGGATCCAAGGGGCTTGCGGCATGAAGGTGTACCTTTCCGGCGAAATCCACACCGACTGGCGCGACCGTGTTATCTCGGCCTGCGACGGCTTCGATTTGCAATTCTCCGCCCCCGTCACCGATCACGCGGCCAGCGACGATTGCGGTGTCGCGATCCTTGGGGCCGAGGACGACAAGTTCTGGCACGACCGAAAGGGCGCGTCGTTGAATGCTATCCGCACGCGCAACGCGATCGAGGGCGCGGACATCGTCGTCGTGCGCTTCGGCGAGCAGTACAAGCAGTGGAACGCCGCTTTCGACGCAGGCTATGCGGCGGCTTTGGGGAAATCCCTGATTATTCTGCATCAGCCGGATCATGCCCATGCGCTGAAGGAAGTGGACGCCGCTGCAAATGCCGTGTGCGAAACACCCGAACAGGTCGCGGCGTGCTTGCGCTACGTGCTGACGGGCGCACTGCCGGAATAGACCAACGCGTCAGGGCTTGTAGCGGCGCAGCGTGTCCCCGAAGGCGATCTTGGGTTCTATCTCGACCCGTTTCGGGTCGGACAGAGTGCCTGCGTTGCGATCCACAATGATCTGAGCTGCGGCACGTCCTGTGGCAGATCGCCCCGCATCCATGCTGGCCAGCTGACGGGGTAGACCGTCCAGCAGCGCCGTGCCGTTGAAGCCCGCAAGGCCCAGCCGCCCAGGGATGTCGATCCCCTGTTCGAGACACCACAGCAGACCGCCCGCGCCGATCATGTCGTTGGAGTAATACAAGAAATCCAGGTCGGGGTTCCGGGTCAGGATCGTTTCCGTCATCTCGCGCCCTTTTTTCAGGGCAGAACCGCCGGAGTAGAATTCCTGATCCGCGACCTCGTGGCCTGCCTTGGCCAGCGTATCGGTGAACCCTTCGAACCGTTTACGCGCGCGGTGGTCGAGCGGCATCTGGGTGCCAAGAAAGCCGATCTGTTCGAACCCTTGGCCCAAAATGGCTTCTGCCATCATGCGGCCCGCACGGCGTTGGCTGATCCCAACGACGCTATCCACGGGCTGACCGTCAACGTCCATGATCTCGACGACCGGAACATCGGCGGCGCGCAGCATCTTGCGGCAGGCGTCGTTGTGCTCGATCCCCGCGATGATGACGCCGGACGGACGCCACGACAGCATCTCGTAGATCACCTTTTCTTCGCGGTCGGGGCGGTAGTTGGTGACGCCGACGACCGGCTGCAGGTGGGTTTCGTCCAGCACATCGGTGATGCCCGACAGAACGTCCGGGAACACCATGTTCGACAGCGACGGGATGATCACCGCCACAAGGTTCACCCGACTGGACGCCAGCGCCCCGGCGATCTTGTTGGGCACGTAGCCCAGTTCCTTGGCGGCCAGCAGAACGCGCTGGCGGGTCGCGTCGCTGACATCGCCCCGGTTGCGCAGCACGCGGCTGACCGTCATCTCCGAAACGCCCGAGGCCTCTGAAACGTCGCGCAGGGTCATGGGGCGACGGGGCGGAATCGGGCGGTCAGTCATGGGCGCGTCCTTTTGTTCTTCAAGCTGTTTAGCGCGCCGTGAAAGTTCATGGAAGACGCACGCCATTCACCTTAGAACGTCGCGCAACGTATCGGCCAGTAGGCGCACCGCGGTGATTTGGTTGACGTATCCCGTGGCGGGCAGTCCGGCACCCTGCTGGTAGCGACGCAGCGCGGCTCGGGTGGCATCGTCGAACGTGCCGTCGACGGAGCCGGGGTTCAGATTCAGCCGGGCGAGCCGTGTTTCGATAGCGCGCCGAGAGATGCTGTTCAGCCCCACGGCGGCCTCTGCCGCCTCTGCCTCTGCGTTGCGACTATCCGCGCCGCGCAGCTCAATGATGGCGGCGCGGGCTTCTGCCACGAATTGCCCATCGGGAAAGGCGTTGATGTAGGTCTGATAGCCCTGCACCGTGTTCTGCGCCCGCGTGGCCCGCCAAATCTGACGCTCACGCTCGGACGCGCCTTCATCCTCGGCGCGGCGATCCCTGATCTCGGCCAGTCGCTCGCGGGCTTGGCCCGCGTAGATGCCATCGGGGAAGCGGTCGAGATAGGTGGCCAGTTCCGCCTCCGAGCGCTCGCTACCCATGGACGACCAAAGCTGTTCATCCTGCCGGCGCAGTTCCTCACGACGGCGGCGTTCCTCTGCTTCCAGTTCGGCCGCGCGCGCAGAGCCTTGCGCGTCGAGCAGTTGTACCTGTCGCGACGTCAGAAAGCCTGTCTGTTCGAAATCGTTGCGCGACTGCCAAGACCGCAAGGCCCCGCGCGTGCCAGGGCCGAAGATACCGTCGATCCCGCGCGTGTCGTAACCCAGAACGGAAAGGTCGCGCTGAACGTCCTGCCGCTGCGGCCGCGACAGGCCAAGCGCGGTTTCCGCTCGTTCGGCGCGCTGTTCCGGCGTTTCGGTCAGTGCATCCAAGCGCAGTTGCGCGGGCAGAGCGAAGGCGCCGTCGGGATAGCGTTGCAGATAGGCGCGATAGGCAGTGGCGTCGTCGCGCTGCTGGGTCAGCGCCCAGTAGCGTTCTTCTTCTGTCGTTTCACTTGGGGCCGTCTCACGGCCCGGCAGCAGAAAGGTCAGATCACGCGGGGCGAACCCGTCGACGCGTAGACCGCTGTCCGCCTCGATGGACGCACCTGGTTCCGCCAGCACGTCGCGTGTGAAGCGCAGGGCGCGCACCGGGTCGGTGACGACGAGGGTGACGCCAGACGGCAGATCAAGATCGGGGATCGCATCGGGGTCGGCAGCACCCAGAACCAGCACGCTGCGCCCGGCGGCATCGGCCATCAGGTCCGTCAGCGCCAGTACAGGCACGCCCGCCTCGGCACTGTCGATCGCGCCGTTGCCTTCAGCCTCCACCGGCAAGAACCAAGCCGTATCTTCGATGATCCCGAAACGCCCCGTCAGCACCACAGCCACCGCATCGGCACTACGGCCCATCTGCGAGAACGCGCGCAGGCGGGCGAATATCGTCGCCCGATCGGCGTCACGCGCCGTGACCGTTGCTACGCCCGCATCCTCCAGCGCGTCGACCGCCCGCGCGTAGCCGCGCAATTCCTGCCGCGTGCGATCCAGCGTGTCATAACGCGCATTGGCAATCACCAAAGCCGCCTCTTCCGCGAAAGAGGGCGTGGCCAGTAGGCAAAGCAGGGCGATCAGGCGGCGCATGGGGCAGGCTCCTTCAGGTGCTGTAGTCGCGTTGGTCGTCGATGACCTTGCCATCGCGGGGCAGGCTGCCGGGGGCGACGGTTTCCACCGTGCCGCGCAGTTTCAGAATGTCGCGCACGACGTCATCGGCGTTCTGCGGATCGCCGCCTTCCAGAGCCACGTGCATCGCGTCGGCCTCACCGTCGCGGGTGACTGTGACACGGGCGCGATCCACACCCAGCTTCGCCACCAGATCGGCGACCTGTTCGAGGCGGACGAACATGCCTTTGATCTTGGCGGTCTGATCCGCCCGCCCCATCCAGCCCTTGATCCGCATGTTCGTGCGCCCGCACGGCGACTGGCCTGGCAGAACGGCGCTTAGATCGCCAGTAGCGAACCGGATCAGCGGGTACAGCGGGTTAAGCGATGTGACGACAACTTCGCCTACTTCTCCCTCGGCCACGGGATCACCGGTTCCGGGAGTGACGATTTCGACGATCATCCCGTCATCGACGATCAAACCCTCCATGGCATCGGACTCGTAGGCGATGTTGCCCAGATCTGCGGTGGCGTAGCACTGGCGGCAAGCGATACCGCGCTCGGTGTAGACGTCACGCAGCGATGGGAACAGCGCACCGCCAGAGACAGCAGCCTTGGTGATCGCCAGCGACAGGCCAAGCTCATCCGCCTTTTCCAGCATGACCTTAAGGTAGTCCGGAGTGCCTGCGTAGGCCGTGACGCCCAGCTGGGCCGCCGCCTTCACCTGCAGTTCGGTCTGGCCCGTTCCGGCGGGCAGCGTCACCGCGCCCACAGCCCGCGCGCCGGACTCGAACATCATGCCGGCGGGCGTCAGGTGATAACCGAAACAGTTCTGCACCATGTCGCCCGCGCCGATCCCACAAGCGCGCAGGAAACGCCCCAGACGGAAGAAATCGCCATCGACGCGGCCCGGTTCATAGATCGGGCCGGGCGATTGAAAGACATGGGTGAAGTCGGACAGCGGACCGGTCAGCCCGCCCAGTGGCGGATGCTCGGACTGCAGGCGCACAAGGTCCGACTTACGCATCACCGGCAGGTTGGCCAGCGCGGCAGCATCTGTGATCTCGCCCGCATCAACGCTATCCAGATCGTAACCGGGCAAGCCCTGCGCGCGAGCGATCTGCGCAGGCAGGTCGCGGGCGATGTCGGCGGCGCGCTCATCCGCGCTACGGAATTCAAGTTTGGTGCTCATGCGGCCTCTCTATCCGACCCATCGCGGGCCATGCCATGTCAAAGGGGCGCTATTGGATAACGCCCCCTTCATCTTGTCGAAAATACTCATATCGAGGGAAAAATCAGCTAAGCCAGCGCTTGCGACGGCGGTAGGATCGGGTGTCGCGGAACGACTTCCGCCCCTCGTCCGACATGCCAAGGTAGAACTCTTTCACGTCCGGGTTCTCGCGCAGGTCGGCGGCCTTGCCGTCCATCACGACGCGGCCCGACTCCAGGATATAGCCCTGATGGGCAAAGCGCAGGGCGACGTTGGTATTCTGCTCGGCCAGAAGGAAGGACACGCCCTCTTTCTCGTTCAGGTCCTTCACGATCCCGAAGATTTCTTCCACCAGTTGCGGAGCAAGGCCCATGGACGGCTCGTCCAGCAACACGGTTTCGGGCCGGGACATGAGCGCGCGCCCGATGGCGCACATCTGCTGCTCGCCGCCCGAGGTATAGCCCGCCTGGCTTTTGCGCCGCTCTTTCAGGCGCGGGAAATAGGTGTAGACAAGGTCCAGGTCATCTTCGACCTTCCGCCGTCCGTCACCGCGCGTATAGGCGCCGGTCATCAGATTCTCTTCGATGGTCAGGTGTTCGAAGCAGTGGCGGCCCTCCATCACCTGAATGACGCCACGCTTGACCATATCGGCTGGAGCCATCCCTTCGATCCGGTCGCCGCGATACAGGATCTGCCCCTTGGTGACCTCTCCGCGTTCGGACTTCAGCAGGCGCGATACGGCCTTCAGCGTGGTCGTCTTGCCCGCGCCGTTGCCTCCCAGAAGCGCCGTGATGCCGCCCTTTTTCACCGACAGGGACACGCCCTTCAAAACCAGAATGACCGAGTTGTAGATCACCTCGATGTTCTTCACGTCGAGAAGCGTGTCGTCACCCTCGGGCGTGGCACGGGTCAGCGTTTCAGTGTCGGTCGCGGTCATGAATCAACCCTTCATACGGCTGGGGAATGGCTCGGGCAGTTGCCCGCCCGAGCCGGAGTCGCCTTACTCGCAGCGACGCTCGATGTTGTTTTCGGCCGCGTAGGCGGTCGCGTCCTCTTCCACCAAGCGCTGGATCAGGTCCTGATCCGACTGAATGTAGTCGGTCAGCACTTCCCAGCTGTCGGCTTCGGCGTTCCACTGGTTGATCGCGGCCTGACCCGATCCGCCGTGGTTTGAACAGGACGCCGAGAACGTCGGGCCGAACCCTTCAAGACCAAGCTCGGTCATGGTCTCTTCCGTCATCTCCAGCTGCTCCATCCCGTCACGCATCTGCGCGGGCGTGATGTCGGTCACACCGTGGATTTCCTGCGCCTTCTTTGCGCCTTCCACGGCGATCATCGCCGCATAGATGCCCCGGTTGTACAGAACCGTTCCGGCCTGATCGCCAGCGCCTGCGGCCAAGCCCTTGGACCAGACGTATTCTTCCAGGTCGTCGTAGAGCGCGAAGTCATCGCCCACGGCGTGGAAGTTCAGCGCCTTGTAGCCACTTGCCCGGTCACCCGCAGGGCGCACGTCGTTCTCGGATCCGGACCACCAGATGCCGATGAACTGGTCCATCGGATAGCGAATGTTCACCGCTTCCTGGATGGCAACCTGGTTCATCACACCCCAGCCCCACATGATCACATTGTCGGGCTGTTCGCGGCGGATCTGCAGCCACTGGGATTTCTGCTCCTGACCAGGGTGGTCGACGGGCAGTTCCATCAGTTCGAACCCATGCTCTTCGGACAGCTCTGTCAGCGTGCGGATCGGCTCCTTGCCGTAGGCAGAGTTGTGGTAGACCAGCGCGATCTTCTTGCCCTCCAGCGATCCGTCGTTCTCGTCCAGCAAGTACTTGATGGCAACGGAGGCGCCGTCCCAGTAGGTGGCGGGGTAGTTGAAGATCCACTCGAAGACCTCACCGTCCGACGCGGAGGTGCGGCCATAGCCCAACGTGTGCATCGGGATGCCGTCGGCGGACACGCGCGGGATCAGCTGGTAGGTGATGCCGGTGGACAGCGGTTGATACAGCAGTGCGCCTTCGCCCTTGGTGGACTCGTAGCATTCCACGCCCTTCTCGGTGTTATAGCCGGTCTCGCATTCGATCATGTTGATCATTTCGCCACCGATACCGCCATCACGCTCATTGATCAGCGTGAAGTAGTCGGCGTAGCCGTCGGCGAAGGGGATGCCGTTAGCGGCATATGGACCGGTGCGGTAGCTAAGCGACGGGAACGTGAGTTCCGCCATGACAGGTCCGGCACAAACCGATCCCAGCACCATCGCGGTGATTAGCTTCTTCATGTGTCTTCCTCCCAGAAGGCCCCGTTCGCCGGGGCAGTTTGTTGTGGGCGCAAGGCCCCCATGACTGAACCCTAGTGCGGGAACGGCCACATCCGCAATTTCTCCTTCGTGATCCGCCACAGCTGCGCCATCCCGTGCGGCTCGGCGATCAGGAACAGAACGATCAACCCGCCAGAGATCATGAACTGCAAATGCGCAGCCAGATCGGTGGGCCAGCCCAACCCGTCCACCAGCACGTTCTTCAGCAGCACCGGCAGCAAGACCATGAAGGCCGCGCCAAGGAACGACCCAAGGATAGAGCCCAGCCCCCCGATGATGATCATGAACAGCACAAGGAACGATTTGTTGATGCCGAAGGCTTCGCCCACTTCGACGGCACCAAGGTAGACGGCGAAGAACAGCGCGCCCGACACACCGATGAAGAAGGACGAGATACCGAAAGCCGATAGCTTGGCCCGTAGAGGATTCACGCCGATGATCTCTGCCGCGATGTCCATGTCGCGGATCGCCATCCATTTGCGGCCCATGGACCCGCGCGTCAGGTTGCGGCAAATCCAGGCGCTGGCGATTACGAAAACCAAGCAGAACAGATAGGTCGCCCAGGCCTGCGTCTCCGGCCCGGTGATGCGGAACCCCATCAGCGTCCGCTCGGGCGCGCTGATCTGGCCTGAAGCAGAGTAGTTGTAGAACCACCCCACCCGGTTGAACAGCCAGACTAGGAAGAACTGCGCGGCCAGCGTTGCGACGGCTAGGTAGAACCCCTTGATCCGCAAGCTCGGCAGACCGAACAACATCCCCACGGCGGCGGTGATCAGGCCAGAGATGATGACGTGAAACGCGATATTCACGTCCGGGAATGCCGTCATCAGCTTGTAGCAGCTATAAGCCCCCACTGCCATGAACCCGCCCGTGCCCAACGAGACCTGCCCGCAATAGCCGGTCAGGATGTTCAGCCCCAGTGCGGCGATGGCGTAGATCAGGAACGGCAAGAATACCGCGTTGACCCAATAGTCGTTGACGATGAACGGAATGACCGCCAACGCCACCGCCAGCAACGCCCAGTAGGCCCACCGATCCAGCTTGATCGGAAAAGTCTGGCTGTCGTCGCCATAGCTTGTCTTGAAGTCGCCTGCCTCACGATACAGCATCGCCTATCCCTTTCCCTTGACCCGGCCCGCGCCCCAGAAGCACAGGGCCGCGAAGACCAGAACACCCGCAACCCGTAGCCACGGCATCCCACCCGTCTCGGCAATTGCGGCGCGATAGATCACCACGATCAGCACCGCGATGGCCATCATGCCCAGCAGGCTGAGTGTCTGACTGACCATCTTCATCGTTCCGAAAATACCTCCGCCGGAGGCGGCGCGACGCTAGACACGCTCAATGATCTTCTCCCCAAACAGGCCCTGCGGACGGAACACCAGGAAGACCAGCGCCAGCACATAGGCAAACCAGTTTTCGGTCGCGCCGCCGACCATGGGTCCGATCAGGAATTCGAACAGCTTTTCCCCCACACCGATGATCAGGCCGCCCACGATCGCGCCGGGGATAGAGGTGAAGCCCCCCAGCATCAGCACCGGCAGCGCCTTCAGCGCGATCAATGACAGCGAAAACTGCACTCCCGATTTCGCGCCCCACATGACGCCCGCGACCAAGGCCACGAAACCCGCAAGGGACCACACCAGCACCCAGATGAAGTTCAGCGAAATCCCGACCGACAGTGCGGCCTGGTGATCGTCCGCCACCGCACGCATGGCCCGGCCCTGCTTGGTATATTGCGAGAACATCACCAGCGCGATCACAAGGATCGCTGCGATGATCGTCGCGGTGATGTCCAGGTTGTCGATGAAAAAGCCGTAGCCGAAGACGCCATAGGTGTTTTCGTCGATCCACATGTTGATGCCCTGCGGCAGGCCCACGTCCAGCGTCTTGATGTCGGACCCCCACATCATGTCGCCCAGGCCTTCTAGGAAATAGGCCAGACCGATCGTCGCCATGAACAGGATGATGGGCTCTTGATTCACAAGGTGACGGAACACGAGCTGGTTCACGATCCACGCGAACAGCACCATCACCGCCATCGTAAGCAGGATCGCGGCCAGCGCCGGAACCTCCCATCCGAAGCCGTGAATTTCGGTGCCGAAGACGGCGTTGATCAGATGCTCGAACGGCACCTGCCCTTCCATGATCCCCACCAGCGTCAGCGCCGCAAACAGCGCCATGACGCCCTGCGCATAGTTGAAGATACCCGAAGCCTTGAAAATCAGCACAAAGCCAAGTGCGACAAGCGCGTAAAGCACGCCCGCCATCAGGCCATTCAGCGTGACCTCCATCGCGAAGAGCAGTTGATCGGGCATCTCGGCCTCTCCTCCCTTTCGCCCCGTGACCGACGTTTCGCCGGAGTATTTTTGAAAACAAAGAAGGGGCGGGGCGGCCCTTCCTTGCGGTCGGTTTAGTCGTGGGCGACGCCAAGATAGGCGTCGATGACTTCCTGGTTGTTGCGCACCTCGTCCGGGGTGCCGTCGCCGATCTTGCGGCCGTAATCCATGACGACGACACGGTCCGACAGGTCCATGACCACGCCCATATCATGCTCGATCAGGGCGATGGTGGTGCCCATTTCGTCGTTCACGTCGAGGATATAGCGGGACATATCCTCTTTTTCCTCGACGTTCATGCCCGCCATCGGCTCGTCCAGCAGCAGCAGATCGGGTTCCGCCGCCAGCGCCCGCGCCAGTTCGACGCGTTTTTTAAGGCCGTAGGGCAAGCGGCCCACGGGTGTCTTGCGGATGTGCTGGATCTCCAAGAAGTCGATGATCCGCTCGACCTTGGCGCGGTTCTCGGTTTCCTCGCGCTTGGCCTTGCCGAACCAGATGGACTGCGCGAACAGGCCCGCGCTCATGTCGTTCAGGCGGCCCGTCATCACGTTGTCGAGGACCGTCATCCCCTCGAACAGGGCAATGTTCTGAAAGGTGCGGGCGATGCCGTCGCGGGCAACCTGATAGGGCTTCATCTGCGGGCGGCGCTCGCCCCGGAACCAGACCTCGCCTTCTTGCGGGACATAGAAGCCCGAGATGACGTTGAGCATTGACGATTTGCCCGCCCCGTTCGGACCGATGATGGCGCGGATCTCGCCTTCGCGGATGTCGAAAGAGATATTCTTGATCGCCTCCACCCCGCCGAAGCGCAGGGTGATGTTGCGCAGATCGAGGATCTGGCCGCCAATGGTGCGCCCGTCGGCGGTGATGTGGGGTTTGATGTCGGCGGTATCTTTCATGAGCCCGTCTTTCGAACGTAACCCGAGAAACCGCAGGCAGCGCCATGGAAGCTACTGCAACCCGGCCCTTGATCTACGATATAGGATAAAGGTCCATCCTGTTTCATCGTTACTTTGCAAGACTGGCCAAATTCGGCGGTACTTACGGTCCAGTTCCCATTACTCAATTCATCAACTCTCCCTTGGATTTCGCCCAAGCAGCCGCGACCTTTAAGAATCAGATTTGCGTTTTGGCCCTGCACAAACATAGAAAGGGAGGCATTGTCGCCGTTTCCAGAATAGCTTCCGTCTAAGGAATTTCGTGAAACCTCTGCGGTGTTCACGCAGCCTGTAAGAATTGTACTGACTACAAAAAGACTGACTGTGTTCAAAGGCTTCATTCCGCCGCCTCCCGCATGTCACTCCGCACGGGAAACACCTTGGCGTCCACGATTCTAAGCGTCGCCTTGATCTTGCCCTTGCGGCCATCTTCGTAGGTCACTTCGGTCTCGGTGTAGATCTCGTCCTTGCCCTCGTACAAAGCGCCGACGAGATCCTCGAACTTCTCTCCGATCACCTTGCGGCGGACCTTTTGGGTGCGGGTCAGTTCGCCGTCGTCCGCGTCGAGCTGCTTGTGCAGCACGCAGAAGCGGTGGACCTGGCAGCCCGACAGCATGGGGTCCTGCGCCACGCTTTCGTTCGTTTCCGCCACGTGTTCGGCCATCATCTCCAGCACCTTCGGATGCTGCGACAGTTCCTGGTAAGAGCCATAAGAGACGTTGTTGCGCTCGGCCCAGTTGCCTACTGCGTTCAGGTCGATGTTCAGGAAGGCCATGCAGTTGTCACGGCCCGCGCCGAAGACGACGGCCTCCAGGATGTTGGGGAAGAACTTCAGCTTGTTCTCGACATACTTGGGCGCGAACATACCGCCCGTGGCCAGCTTGCCCACGTCCTTGGCCCGGTCGATGATGCGCAGGTGGCCGGTGTCGTCCTCGATGAAGCCTGCATCGCCGGTGGCGACCCAGCCCTCGGAATCCTTTGTGTCCGCCGTGCTTTCGGGGTTCTTGAAGTATTCCACGAAGGTGCCGGGCGAACGGTAGTAGACCTCTCCATTCTCGGCGATGCGGATTTCGACGCCGGGGGATGGCACGCCGACGGTGTCGGACCGGACCTGACTGTCAGGCTGCTGGGTGATGAAGACGGTCGCCTCTGTCTGGCCATAGAGCTGCTTCAGATTGATGCCGAGGCCGCGGTAGAAATCGAAGATCTCCGGCCCGATGGCCTCTCCCGCTGTGTAGCCGACGCGGATACGGCTGAAACCCAAGGTGTTCTTCAGCGGGCCGTAGACCATCGCCTCGCCGATACGGTATTTCAGGCGATCCCACGCGCTGACGATTTCGCCGTCCAGTATCTTCGGCCCGACCTTCTGCGCATGGTCCATAAAGTGGTGGAACATGCCGCGTTTCAGACGACCCGAATCCTCCATCCGGATCATCACGGTGGTCAGTTGGCCTTCGAACACACGGGGCGGCGCGAAGTAGTAGGTGGGGCCGATCTCGCGCAGGTCGGCCTGCATCGTGTCGGGGCTTTCGGGGCAGTTGACGCAGAAGCCCGCCCAATAGGCCTGCCCGATGGTGAAGATGAAATCGCCCACCCAGGCCATAGGCAGGTAGGCAAGGATCTCTTCCTGCTCGGTCAGGTTGTCGAAATCGCAAGATGCCTTGGCGGTTTCGATGATGTTCCGGTTCGATAGAACGACGCCTTTGGGGCGGCCCGTCGTGCCAGAGGTATAAAGCATGATGCAGGTATCATCGTACTGCGCGGCATCCCGGCGGGTCTGCATCTCTGCGCCCAGATCGTCGCGCTTGGCACGGCCCCGATCTTGTAGGTCGGCATAGGCGATCAGACGCGGGTCGTCGTATTTCCGAAGGCCGCGCGGGTCGAGGTAGACGATCTTGCGGATGCGGTCGTTGTCCTGCGCGGCATCCATCATCTTGTCGACCTGCTCCTGGTCGCCGACAATGGCCATGACGGCTTCTGCATGGTCCAGCTGGTAGCCGATCTCTTCGGGGGCGGCATCCTGATAGATCGGCAC
This sequence comes from Palleronia sp. THAF1, assembly GCF_009363795.1. NCBI lineage: Bacteria > Pseudomonadati > Pseudomonadota > Alphaproteobacteria > Rhodobacterales > Roseobacteraceae > Palleronia > Palleronia sp. THAF1. The sequence continues at coordinate 2,807,647 of NZ_CP045420.1, forward strand.
CGGAATCCCGCCCGCGCATTGCACAGCAACCATCGCCCAATACAGGCCCGGTCGGTTGCGGCCCGAGATGATGACATGTTCGCGCGGCTGCAGCCCGGCGTCGATCAGGCCCAGCGCCAGCGCTTCGATCTCGTCACGCGTTTCGGCCCAGGTCCAGCTTTGCCAGATCCCGAATTCCTTTTCGCGATAGGCCGCGCGGCCTGATAAACGGTCTGCGTTCCGCGCCAACAGCGCAGGGATGGAGACGACGGTCTCGGTCAAAGCTGATCCTCCCGGTGGTCGATGTTTCGACCGGATCCGTCGTTCGATGCGACGGCTTGGGACAGAGCGTTGCGGAGTTTTGTCAAAGGGTCAAGTCGACGATTGCACACACTGGGTTTGGGGCGGGCATTGTCGGCGGCGCGGGGCTTCGATAGGCCGTTTCGGCAAGGCATAGGGAGACAAGCGGTATGGGAGAGATCGTTCTTGTCCGGCACGGACAGGCCAACAGCGAGGCGACCTCGGAAGAGGACTACGACCGCCTTAGCGATCTGGGCTTTCAGCAGGCAGGCTGGCTGGGAGAGTGGCTGACGCGGTTCGAGACGCCGTTCGATGCCATCTTGTCCGGCACCCTGCGCCGCCACAGAGAGACCGCGCAGGCGATGGGCGTGGATGCTAAGGCCGACGCGCGCCTGAACGAGATGGATTACTTCAACCTTGGCCGCGCTTTAGCCGACCGGCACGGCATTCCCATGCCCGACAGTGATGGGTTCGCAGAGCACGCACCCAAGGTCATGCGCGCCTGGCACGCGGCAGAAATCATGGGCAACGAGAGTTTTGCGGATTTTGAAGGCCGGATTGTCGATGTGTTGACCGAAGCCGCCGCACCGGGGCGGCGCGTGCTTTGCGTGACCAGCGGCGGTGTCATCGGGATCGCTCTGCGGCATGTTCTGGGGCTCGATACCGACCGGCTGGCCTACGCCATGCTGCCGATCCACAACGCGTCGATCCACCGCTTCCACATCCGCCCCGAAGCGATGGTGATGAGCCAGTACAACGCCACCCCGCATCTTGACGCGTATCCGAATGCGCGCACGCACTACTAGGAGGCACCCGATGACGCATCTCTGGGTCCGCGCCGAAAACCGCGACAACGAGGAACGGGTGGGGATCACGCCGGACGGCGTCGCCGCGCTGATCGCACAGGGGATGCGCGTGACAGTGGAAGACAGCCGCCAGCGCGCGCTGCCGTTGCAGCCCTACCTGGAGGCCGGGGCCGACCGCGCGGACGAGGGCGCGTGGGTGGACGCGCCGCGCGATGCGCTGATCTTCGGGCTGAAGGAACTGCCCGACGATGGAACTCCCCTACCCCACCGCCACATCATGTTCGGCCATGCCTACAAGGATCAGGCCGACGGGAAACGCCTGCTCGCCCGCTTCCGCGAGGGCGGCGGCGCGCTTTATGATCTGGAGTATCTCGTGGATGAGGATGGCCGCCGCGTCGCCGCCTTCGGCTACTGGGCGGGCTTCGCGGGCGCGGCCGTATCGGTCATGGCCTGTGCCGCGCAACAGCGCGGCGCGGTCTGCCCCGCAGTCGGCACCTATACCAGCGCCGACGCTTTGGTGGCCGAGCTGCGGCACGGAATAAACCGGGATGCCTTGGCCGTCCCCGATGCGCTGATCATCGGGGCTCTGGGGCGCGTGGGCACGGGTGCGGCGGACCTGTGCGACCGGCTTGGTATTGCGACGACCAAGTGGGACATGGCGGAAACGGCAAGCGGCGGACCGTTCCCGCAGGTGCTGGAGCACGGGCTTTTCCTGAACTGCATCCTCGCCGGACCGCAGACGCCGGTTTTCGTGCCCGCCGACGCCGGAAAGCGCACCCGCGCGCTGTCGGTGATCGGGGATATCGCTTGCGACCCCACCAGCCCGTTCAACCCGGTCCCGGTCTATGACCGAGCGACCACGTGGGACGCGCCGGTGGTGCGGGTCCAGGACGCGCCGCCGCTGGATGTAATGGCGATCGACAACCTGCCCGCGATGCTGCCCGTGGAATCCTCGGAAGACTTCGCGGGCCAGTTGCTGCCGCATCTTTTGGCTTTGGATGCGATGGAAGATGGCGTTTGGGGCCGGGCGCACGCGATGTTCAAGCGTCATGCGGGCTGAACGCGGGATCCAGGTATTTGTAGAACGATGAAACAAGGAGACGGCGCATGACGATCCATTGGTGCGGAACGGGGCTGTCGGCGGTGCCGGGGCTGAAGCGTTTGCTCGATGCAGGCCGCGACCTGGTGGTCTGGAACCGCACGGTTGAGACGGCGCGCGCCGTGGCCGGGCCGGACGCCGATGTGCGGGCTTTCGATCTGGACGCCTTGGCGGCGGCTTTGCAGGCAGGCGATGTGGTTGTGTCGATGCTGCCCGCGGCGATGCATGTGGCGCTGGCCACCCGCGCCATCGACGCGGGCGCGCATTTCGTGTCGTCGTCGTACATCGCGCCAGAGATGCGCGCGCTGGATGACGCCGCGCACGAAGCGGGCGTGTCAGTGGTGAACGAAATCGGCCTCGATCCCGGTATCGACCACCTGTTCGCCCACGACCTGATGGCCGACTATCGCGCCTCGGATGCATTCGATCCGGCCAACCAGTTACATTTCCTCAGCTACTGCGGCGGCATCCCTAAGGTCCCGAACCCATTTCGATACAAGTTCTCATGGTCGCCGCTGGGGGTGCTGACGGCCCTGCGCTCGCCGTCGCGCAGCTTGCGGAACGGGGACGTCTTCGACGCGGCCCGACCGTGGGAGGCACTGTCGCGCTACGATGCGCCCTTGCCCCAGCCCGAAACGTTCGAGGTCTACCCCAACCGCGACTCGCTGCCGTTCATGGCGGAATACGGGTTCGATCCGGCATGGGACGTGCGCGACTTCGTACGCGGCACGCTGCGGTTGGACGGCTGGGCGAGCGCTTGGGGCGAGGTGTTCGAGCGCGTCGAAACGGCGGACGACGCCACCCTGCGCGACATGGCGCGGGCCTTCTGGCGCGACAATGCCTACGACGCGGGCGAGCCGGACCGCGTGGTGATGGTGGTCGATCTACGCGCGGCGCGGGACGGCGCGGACGTCTATCACAAGACCTGGGTCATGGATGCCTGGGGCGATGCAGACGGCACCGCGATGGCACGTCTTGTGTCCAACCCGGTGGCCCGCGCGGTCGAGGCCGTAGCGGCGGGCGACATGCCGTCTGGCGTGCAGGCCGCGCCGTCGCGCCCCGATCAGGTCGCAGCCTTCATCGACGAGGTGCGCAGCCTCGCGCAGCACGTCGAACGGGTGGACCGCCTTAGCTGACGATCTTGTAGTACAGGCTATCGGGCAGGAAGTTCAGGCCGCGCAGAGCGGTGGCAAGACCGGTGGGAAAGTTATGTGCGAAGCCGTTGGTACCCATGTGCTTGAACACCTCTTCCGCCGCCTCTTCCGGCTCCATGATCTGGGGCATCTTGAAGTCGTTCTTGTCGGTCAGGCGCGTGCGGATGAAACCGGGATTGACCAGTTGCACGTCGACGCCGGTGTCTTTCAGATCAGCATACATGCCTTCGGCCAGCACCATGACGCCCGCTTTGGACGCGGCGTAGCCGATGGAGTTCGGCAGCCCCCGGAACCCCGAAAGCGACCCGGTCAGAACGATATGGCCTGCATCACGCGCGACCATCGCGGGCACGACGTGGCCCAGCACGCGGACAGCGCCGGTGAAGTTAATGTCGGCCATCGCGGTGATTTCCTTGGGCGTCCATTCGGTCGCCCCCTGGGGCCAGTAGACGCCTGCCAGGAAGACCAGCCCATCGATCTGTCCGACCTTTTCCGCCGCCACCGCGACGCTGTCGTCATCGGACACATCACAAGCCACGACCTCTGCCGGGCCCGAAAGCTCGGACGCAAGATCGGTCAGGCGATCTTCGGACCGGGCGGACAGGATGACGGTTACACCCGCGTCGCTCAGCCGCGTCGCGACCATACGGCCCAAGCCTTCGGAGGCTCCGACGATCCAGTAGCGCTTGTTGGTGAAATCGCGGCTCATACGGTGCGGTCCTCTCGGGAAATCGTGGCGATGAGTTCGGCGACCAGCACGCCGCCTTTGCGGAACTGACTGCGGTTCACGATGGTCCCGCTGTCGTTCAGGTACATCCAATCAGAGACGTCGAGCAGGTGCCCGCCTGCGTCTTCGGGAATGCGAATGCGGTAGTTCAACTGCATCGCCGGGCCGACGATCTGGCCGCGGCCGCGCCCTTCGGTGTCGTCGGCTTCGGCTACGACACGTCCAGTATCGTCAACCTGCAGATGCCATGCGCGGTGTTGTTCGGCCCCGCCGTCGTAGCGGAAATCGACCTCTATCATGCCGTTGTCCCCGTCGAAGCTGCCGGTCATCACCGCGCGAAATCGCGACGACACGCGCCCGGTCGGGCCGAAGATGACACCGTCGCAGATGTTGCGACCGGCCAGATGCACGCGCGGATCCAAGTCGGGGCCAAGTCCAAGGTAGTCCGATGGAGATTGGCCCCGAAACGACAGAAATCTGCTGCGCATTACAAAAACGACGACTGCAATCGACAAAAGAACCGTCAGGTAGACAAAGACTTCCACGTAGCTCTCCACGCCCCGGATCCGGGGTTAACTATGTCAAATCACATCGCTAGCTCGTCGTAAAACTCAATCGTGGTGCGACAAGATCGGTTCCATCACAGCTTTGCCCGATGGCGACGCGCTGACCTCATGGTCGGGCGCCTCAGGACGCTGGCGATAGCGCGCGCCTTTCCACCACAGGACCAGTGCCTGCCAGTGGATCAAAGCCAGCACGCGCCGTGCCCCGAAAGGCCGCCGCAACATGGCTTTCGCCGCGCTCGCGGTCGTCATTGGGGCCCGCTTACCGGTCAACGTGGCGACCAGGCCGTCGGGTCCGTCCGAAAAGTCGATGCGGATGGCGATCCGGTCGGGGCGGATGTCGAAGGTGAAGGCGTAATCGCCCCCGATGCGCTGGAAGGGAGAGACGTGGAAGACCTTTGCCGCGCGCAACGTGTCGGAGGCTGTGATCGCCGCCAGGTCGTCGCGGTGGCACAGGTAGGAGTGACGGTCGCCGAAGGTGTTCGACACCTCGGCAATCACGGCACGCAGATCATCCTCCGTGTCCCGGATCAGCCAGAAGCTGACAGGGTTGAACACGTGCCCCAGCACGCGCGGTTGGGCCAGCAATTCGATCCGGTGGGCGATGTGGGCAAGCTGATGGTCGTCCAGCACTTGCCGCACCCAAGCGGCCCCCTGCCCCTGTTTTGGCGCACCGCCGTGGTCGGAATCGTGCAGCGACAGCAGATTGCCACCGTTGCGAGAGAACAAAGCGGGCCCCGTCACGTCATCCTCTGCATCGAGCAGCACGTAGTCGATTCCGTAGGTAAAGCGGTTTCCGATTCGATCCTTGCGCCCGTGGAAGGTCGTGCCCGCGATATGCTCGACCCGTGGCACGCTACTCGGCCGCCAGCCGCGCCGATTGCGCCAGCAGGGCGTCGGTCACATCCACGGCACTGGCGAAGCCGTCTTCGTGGAAACCGTCCCGCATCCACGCGCCGCAGAACCACGTGGCGCGCGTACCGTTCATCGCGCGGATGGCCCTTCGGCCCTGTTCGGCTGCGGCGTCATAGACCGGATGGCGGAACTCGCATTGGTCGTAGATCAGCGCTTCGTCGATCGGCGTCGTGGCGTTCAGCGTCACGAACAGCGGATCGTCCTTGGGGATCGGTTGCAGCGTGTTCATCCAGTAAGTCAGGTCGATCCGTTCCGGTCGTGGACCATCGGGCGCACAGTAGTTCCAAGCGGACCAGACCGCGCGCCGTTTGGGCATCTGGCGCGCATCAGCATGGAGCACCATGCTGTTGAACTGGTAGCGCACTGCGCCCAGCGCGGCCCGTTCCTCGGGCGAGGGATCAGCCAGCAAGGCCAGCGCATCGTCGGAATGGGTGGCGAAGATCACTTGGTCGAAAGACTGCACCTCCGCTCCCGCAATGCGCACCTGCGCGCCCCCGGCACGCGAAACCGATTGCACCGCAGCCCCCGTGCGGATCGTGACACCCGCATGGCGCAGGGCTGCTTCCAAACGCCAGACATACTCGACCGAGCCGCCCTTGACCGTCAGCCATTGGTGCTGGCCGGTGTGGTGCAAAAGGGCGTGGTTCTTGAAGAAGCGGATCAGCGCATCGGCGGGGAAATCAAGGATGCCCTGCGAGGGCGTCGACCATATCGCGCCGGATAGCGGCAGCAGGTATCGGTCGCGGAACCAATCGCCGGTGCCCAGCCGGTCGAGCAGATCGGATAGCGACATGCCCGGCTGCGCCGTCTCCAGCGCGCGGGCGTTGAACCGCAGGATATCTCGGATCATCCGCAAGAAGCGCGGATCGGCGGCGTTGCGTTTCTGCGCGAACAGAGCGCCCAGGCTGCGCAAGCCGTACTCGAACCGCCCGCCCCCGAAGGATGCACCGAAGCTCATATCGCTGTCTGTGATGGGCACGTTCAGGTCTTCGAACATCTGGACCAGATGCGGATAGTTCACGCGGTTGAACACGATGAAGCCGGTATCCACCGGCTGATCGCCGCGCTTGCCAGCCACCACCGTGCGCGCGTGGCCACCCAGCCTTGGGGCCGCTTCGAACAGCGTGACGCGAGCGGCGTCCTTCAGGCGCCAAGCGGCGGCCATTCCGGAAATGCCGCCACCGATGATGGCGATGCGAGGCTTGGTGCTGGTGTCGAAAGGCATCGTGTCTCCGCGTGTCCAGATCAGGCACGCAGGTGCGCGCGGGCAAGTTTCATCGTGGCAGAAGACATAGAGAACAAGCGGGGGCAAGCGTAGCAGGCGCGACGCTTGGCCTCATTCGCTGGCAACCGTGGTCGGAGGATCGATCTGGGGAGCCAGCTCCTCGAAGTCGAAGTTGTCCAGACGCTTGGATCGTTTCCCCGCCTTTTCGGCAGATATCTTGATCTCTGACACATCCTTGCGCGCCATCTCGAAGTGCTTGTCCAGATTGTTCACGCGCGTGCCGAGGCGTTCCAGATCGCCGTAGAGCATCCCCAACTCCTTGCGGATCGCGCCTGCCTGTTCGCGCATACGGGCGTCTTTCAAAACCGCGCGCATAGTGTTTAGCGTGGCCATGCAGGTGGTCGGCGACACGATCCAGACGCGCGCTTCGAAGCCCTGCCGCACGATATGGGGCAGACGGGCGTGCAACTCGGCGTAGACAGCCTCGGACGGCAGGAACATCAGTGCGCTATCCGCTGTCTCGCCTTCGATGATGTAGCGCTCGCTGATCGCCTTGATGTGAACCAGAACGGCCTGACCCAGCGCTTTCAGCGCGCGGGCCTGCACATCCGACCCTTCGGCGGCGACCAGCGCCTCGTAGGCTTCCAGCGGAAACTTGGCGTCGATGACAATGGGGCCGGGCGGGTTCGGCAGGTGGATCATGCAGTCCGCGCGCTTGCCGTTGGATAGCGTGGCTTGCAGCGAATAGGCGTCGGCCGGCAGCGCCTTGGACACGATGTCGTGCAGCTGGATTTCCCCGAACATCCCCCGCCGCTGCTTGTTCGACAGAATGTCTTGCAATGACAGAACATCGCCCGACAGCTTCTGGATGTTGTCCTGCGCCTTGTCGATCGTGGCGAGCCGTTCCTGCAGGCGGGTCAGCGACTCGGTCGTCTTGGTGGTCTGGCCGTTCAGCACCTCGTTCATGCGCTCTTGCAGCTCAGACATGGACCGCGCCTGTTTCAGCGTGGTGTCATGTAAGCGCTCCCCCATTTGGCGCTGCACTTCGGACAGACGCGCTTCGACCGTATGAAGCACCTGAAGCTGGGTCTTGGCGGCAGTGTCCGATACGGCCTGCAACGCGCCGGACAATTGCGTCTGCCCGGTGCCAAGCTGTGCCATGTCGCCATTCATCCGCCGCAACTCATGTGCCAGCAGTTCCGTGGTGCGGGCAGAGCGTCCGGTGCGCGCGATGGCGACGAACAGCAGAACAAGCGCCAGCAGCCCGGCCAGAGCGGCGGCGGTCAGGCCCAAAGCGACAGGATCGCCCTGCGCGATGCGGGTCAGCCAATCGTCCATCAGCTACGCCCGAACAGGCGTTCGATGTCGGACAGCTTGAGTTCGACATAGGTAGGTCGCCCGTGGTTGCACTGGCCGGAATGGGGCGTCGCTTCCATCTCTCGCAGAAGGGCGTTCATCTCTTCAGCGCGCATCCGGCGACCCGACCGGATAGAGCCGTGGCAGGCCATGCGCGACAGCACAGCTTCGATCCGCGCGCGCACTGAAAGGGTTTCGCCAAGGTCGTCGAGCTCGTCCAGAATGTCCCGCAGCATCGCTTCGGCGTTGATCTCCCCCAGGATCGCGGGGGTTTCGCGAACGGCGATGGCACCTTGGCCGAACGCCTCCAGCGTCAGCCCGACCTGCGCCAACTCATCCGCAAGATCCAGAAGGCGGGCGGCGTCTTGGTCGCCCAACTCCACGATCTCGGGGATCAGCAACGCCTGCGAAGCGACGCCGTTCTCGGCCATCTGCGTCTTCAGCTTTTCATACACCAACCGCTCATGCGCGGCGTGCTGGTCCACGATGACCATCCCGCTCGCGGTCTGGGCAATGATGTAATTCTCATGCACCTGCCCGCGCGCGGCCCCCAGCGGGTGATCGGTCGGCTCTTCGACGGGTGTGTCGATCACAGGATCATCCACGCGGGCGGACACGGGCGCAGACCCCCATTCGAAACCACGCGGCGCTTCCGAGAAACCCGAGCGCGGACGGTCCATCTGATAGACGTGCGGCTGCGACGGCTCTGGCCGCAGCGCGCCGAGCGTGGCATCGGCGACGGTGGTCGACGCGCGGTGCCCGGCATCGGCCAACGCATGCTTCAGCGCGGACACGATCAGGCCGCGCACAACGCCCGGCTCGCGGAAGCGCACTTCAGTCTTGGCGGGATGAACGTTTTGGTCGACGCGTGTGGGGTCGATTTCGACGAAGAGCGCGGCAACGGGATGGCGGTCACGGGACAGGAAGTCCTGGTAGGCGCCGCGCAGCGCGCCGTACAGCAGCTTGTCACGCACGGGACGGCCGTTGACGAACAGGTATTGGTGCGTTGCGTTGCCGCGAGAGTAGGTGGGCAGAGCGGCGAAGCCGGTGACGGTCACGTCCTCTCGGGTGGCGTCCAGACGCAGTGCATTGTCGGCGAAGTCTTTGCCGATCACCCGGGAAAGCCGGGTGTGGAGCGCATCGAACAGGTCGCCCTGTCCGGCATCGGCGCGGAATATCTCGCGCCCCTCACCGCCACCAGACACATCGCGCAGGCAGAAGCCGACCATCGGCTCGGCCATCGCCAACCGCTTGACCACATCGCCGATAGCTTGCGCCTCAGCACGGTCAGATCGTAGGAACTTCAGGCGCGCGGGCGTGGCGTAGAACAGGTCGCGCAATGCCACTACCGTGCCTCGGCGCAGGGCGGCGGGCTTCACCGGATCGGCGTGGCCGCCGCTGACGGTCATGCAAGCGCCTTCACCGTTCATGGCGCGCGATGTGACGGACAGACGTCCAACGGCGGCGAGTGAAGGCAACGCCTCTCCTCGGAAGCCGAAAGAGCGGATATTCAGAAGGTCGCTGCCGTCGATCTTGGATGTGGCGTGGCGCGACAGGGCAAGGGGCAACTCCTCGGGCGTCATGCCGCAGCCGTCATCGGTGACGCGGATTAAGGTCTTGCCGCCGTCGGCATAGTCGATCTCGATCCGTGTCGCGCCGGCGTCGATGGCGTTCTCGACCAGTTCCTTGACCGCCGACGCCGGGCGTTCGACCACCTCACCCGCAGCGATGCGGTTGATGGCGGAGTCGTCCAGCTGTCGGATGACTGGGCGGATATTGGGGTCATGCGCGGTCATGCCACTAGCGATAGCATGGATTGCGGTGCCCGCGAAACGGCTGTCTTGCGCGCAAAGCTCAGAAATCTGTGGAGAGATCGGGCGCGGTTTACGACTTTTTTTCGTAGCTGAAAAATCCAGCTACGAAAAAAAGATGTTAACGCGACACCGCAACAGTCAGCCGCCTACGCCGTCGGGATCGCCGACGACCAGGAAAGACAGGTCTTCGCCCCGGTACACCCGCTCGGCCACCCGCGCGATATCGTCCAGCGTGACGGCCTCGATCTTGTCGTTCCGCGTTGCGATGTAGCTGGTCGGCAGATCATCCAACTGCATGCCCACAAGGATCGACGCGATGTTGGCATTGCCATCGAACCGCAGTGGATAGGATCCGGTCAGGTAGGTCTTCGCGGCGTCCAACTCTTCCTCGGTCACGCCGTCCGCCACGCGGTCCCATTCGGCGCGCACCACGTCGATCAGCTCTGCCGCCGTCGCATTCGACGATTGCGCCTGTCCGCCCACATATTCTGCGAAGTCCATGGGGGCGAGGAACGTGCCGATGCCGTAGGTCAGGCCGCGTTTCACGCGCACCTCTTCCATCAGCCGCGAGTTGAAGCCCGAGCCGCCGAAAATCTCGTTCAGAATGTAGGCGGCGAAGAAGTCCGGGTCGTCGCGTTCGATGCCTTCGTGTCCGAACAGGATCACGGCTTGGGGCGTCGGGTACTCGATCACCTCCACGCCCGGCGCGATCTTCCAGCCTGCATCACCCGGAATCTCTGCTGCGGTAGACTGCGGCAAATCGGAGAACAGCTCGTCCAGGATCGCGCCCAACTCATCCGGCGTAATGTCACCGACCGCGCCGACATACACGTTGTCGCGCACCAAGACGTCGCGGTGGGCCTGCACAACGTCATCGCGGGTCAGGTCCGTTACACTCTCGATCGTGCCGTCTGACACCGAACCGTAGGGATGGTCGCCGAAAGCGCGGGCGTCCCATTCGCGACGGGCGATAGAGCCCGGATCGGTCGCGTCCGAGCGGATGTTCGACAAAACCTGATCGCGCACCCGATCCACGGCATCCTGCGGAAACGACGGCTCGACAAGGCTGCGGCGCAGCAGGTCCACGGCGTCATCGCGGTTCTCGGTCAGGAACCGGGCCGAGATGCTGACGGCGTCGTCGTAGGCATTGTAGGAAAAATCGGCGGCCAGGTCGTCACGCGCGGCGGCGAAGGCCTGCGCGTCCAGATCGCCGGTGCCCTCTTCCAGCGTTGCGGCCATCAGGTTGATGGCACCGCGTTTGCCGGGACGGTCCAAGACCGCACCGGGGCCAAAACGGATTTCCAGCGCGGTGAAGGGGATCGTGTGATCCTCAACCAACCAAGCGTCGATCCCTCCGGGAGAAGTCACTTCCTGAATATCCACCGCCGCGCGAACGGGCAGAGCGGACAGCGAAAGAACGGCAGCAAGGGCGAGGCGCATCATCATTGGACGGTCTCCGTCTGGTCGGGAACGATGGTGGTGGACGCGGCTTCGGTCTCTGTCGGCTCTGCCTCCGGCGGTGCGGTCAACCAGCCGGTGACGGCACGGTCGCGGTCGAACACGTCGCGCGCGGCTTCAATGATCTGCTCTCCGGTGACGGATTGCAGAACGTCCGGCCACGCCTCGACGTCCACGATCGTCAGGCCAGAGGTCAGCGCGCGGCCGTAGCGGTTGGCCAAGGCTTGTGCGCTGTCGGCTTCATAAATCGCCTGCGCCGAGATCTGGCGCTTGATGCGGTCCAACTGCTCAGGATCCACGCCGTCTTCGATAAAGGAGGCGATCTCGCGGTCCAGCGCGGCTTCGGCTTCTTCCAGCGACACGCCAGGCGCGGGCACGATCACCAGCCCGAAGGTCGTATCGTCGTAGGAGGTGCCGTTGTAGAACGCGCTGGTATACAGCGCCTCGCGACTGCCGAATTGCAGGCGAGAGTTCAATTCCGACGTCTGCCCACTGCCCAGTACCTGCGCGAGCAGCGTCAAAGCGGCGGCTTCCTCTTGCGCGCCGGTGTCACGTTCGGGGGCAAGGTAGGTGCGGATCACGTAGGGCTGCGCCACGCGTGCATCTTCATAGACCAAGCGGCGTTCGGCGGTCTGCGGGGGTTCCTGCGGGCGCTCGCGCGGCTCCAGCCCTTCGGTGGGCTCTAACGGGCCGTAATGCTCTTCGGCCAGTGCGCGCACCTCTTCCGGGGTCACATCACCAGCGACGATCAGGATCGCGTTGTTGGGTGCATAGAAGCGTTCGTAGAAGGATACCGCATCTTCCAAGGCCAGCGATTCGACTTCCGACATCCAGCCGATCACGGGGCGGCCATAGGGATGGTTCAGGTATTGCGCGGCATCGCGTTGTTCGGAAAACAGCGCGCCGGGGTCGTTTTCGATCCGCTGGTTGCGCTCTTCCTGAACGACGCGCAGTTCGGTGGCGATATCGCGGTCGTCCAGCTGCAGGTTGCGCATCCGGTCGGCTTCCATCTCCATCATCCGCTCCAGCCGGTCAGAGGCGACGCGCTGGAAATAGGCGGTGTAGTCAGGACCGGTGAACGCATTGTCGGTGCCGCCTTGGCTGGCGACGACGCGACTGAACTCACCCGGCTCCAGATCGTCGGTGCCCTTGAACATCAGGTGTTCCAGGTAGTGCGCCACGCCGGATACGCCCGGCTCTTCGTCGGCGGCACCGACGCGATACCACACCATATGGACCACGACAGGCGCACGGTGGTCTTCCAGAACGACGACCTCCATCCCGTTATCAAGCTCGAAGCTCGACACATCGGCGGCGGTAGCGGACAGGGGGAAGATCGAAGCGGCGAGAACCGCGAGACGACGCAACATGGGCACCTCTATGGGACGGACAGTCGCGCTTGATCTAGGAACGATCTGCGCGGCTGCAATCGGCGCTACGCGGTCGTGATCGACGTGTCAGTTATTCTCGACGGCCTCGGGCGGCGCGGCGGGGGTGCGGACACCGGCACGGCGCAGACGCTCCAGCTCGATATACTGGTCCAACTCCTGCCGCTCGTAGGCCGAGAAGTAGGTGTTCGTGCTGAACAGACGCTCCAGGAATTTGCCACGGTTCTGTTCGCGGAACGCGCGGTCCTCGGCGGCAAGCTGCGCGCGAATATCTGGCTGAACGCCGAATCGCGTGGCCCGCGCGATCAAAGCGGGGCCCTGCACCGGCGCGGTCGCACCACCCTGCCGTCCGCCCAGCGCGGCAATCGCGTCGGACAAAGGCGTCTGATCAGTACGGTTCGCACCGCCCGGCGTCGGCGCGGGCAGGTTCGAGAAGTCGGTGGGCTGTTCCAACGGCTTGTTGGGCAGCACGGCGAATTCATCCGGCCCGGGGCCGTCGTTCGACAAGCGCAGAAGGTCCGGCTCGCCGCTTGCGCAGGCGGCCAGTCCGGCCAGCAGAAGGCACGCGCCCAGTTTGGAAATCTTGCCCATCGGATCACTCCCGTCTCGTCGATCCCAGCCAATAACGTATCCTGCGCGCCGCGTCACGCGGTCTTCGACTTGCCCGTGAACAGGATCAGCCCGACCGCCCCCAGAAAGATCGCGATATCGGCCACGTTGAAGCTGTAGGGGTTCTCGATCCCGCAGCATGTCATGTTCAGAAAGTCCGCCACCGCGCCGTAGACGAAGCGGTCGATCACGTTGCCCAGCGCGCCACCGATCAGCAATCCGCCCGACACCTGACCCCAGTAGCCGGGCCGTTCGCGGTGCATCCAGATGGCGATCCAGACAGAGATTACCAGCGCCACGGCGATCAGGATCCAGCGCGTCGTCTCGGCACTGTTGGCGAAGAGGCCGAAGTTGATGCCTTGATTCCACGCCATGCGGAACGTCAGGAACGGCGGCACCACATCCACGACGCCGCGCGACATCAGACCCAAGACGTGCAGAACGAACACCTTGGTGATCTGATCAAGAGCGAAGGTTACGCCCGCAATGCGCCAGAGCGTGCCCATCAGTGGCGGAAGTGTCGCTGGCCGGTGAAGACCATCGCCAGACCGGCCTCATCCGCGGCGGCGATAACGTCTGCGTCGCGCATGGACCCTCCGGGTTGGATCACGGCGCGCGCGCCTGCCTCAGCTGCCGTCAGCAGCCCGTCGGGGAAGGGGAAGAACGCGTCGGACGCGACCACGGACCCTTGGGTCATCGGCTCGGCCAAGCCCAGCACTTCCGCCATGTCCTGCGCCTTGCGCGCGGCGATGCGGGTGCTGTCCACCCGGCTCATCTGGCCCGCACCGACACCCACCGTCGCGCCATCCTTGGTATAGACGATGGCGTTGGATTTCACGTGCTTCGCGACCGTCCAGGCGAACAGCAGATCCTCCATCTGCGCGTCCGAGGGCGCCAGCTTCGTGACCACCTTCAGATCGGCGCGCGCGACGTGGCCCGCGTCCCGGTCCTGCACCAGATAGCCGCCAGACACCTGCTTCCAGACCGTTCCGGGCGCGCTTGCATTGGCCAAGCCATCCGTCGTCAGCAACCGCAGGTTTTTCTTCGCGGCGAAGATTGCGCGGGCGGCGTCATCCGCGCCCGGGGCCACGACGACTTCGGTGAAGATGCCGGTGATCGCCTGTGCGGTTTCCGCGTCCAGGGGCCTATTCAGCGCGACGATGCCGCCGAACGCCGACGTCCGGTCACAGTCGAACGCGCGGGCGTAGGCCTCGGCCAAGGTCGCGCCCTGCGCCACGCCGCAGGGGTTGGCATGCTTGACAATGACGCAGGTGGGCGCCGCGTCCGCGAACTCGGACACCAGCTCGAAGGCGGCATCCGTGTCGTTGATGTTGTTGTAGGACAGCTCTTTGCCCTGATGCTGCACGGCGCTGGCAACGCCGGGCCGATCGGATCCGTCCACGTAGAAGGCCGCCGACTGATGCGGGTTCTCGCCGTAGCGCATGGTCTGGCGCAGGGTGCCAGCAACTGCGCGGCGGCGGGGATCCGGCTCTTCGATGGCAGCGGCCATCCAGCTGCTGACGGCGGCATCATAGGCGGCGGTGCGGGCGTAGGCGCGCTGCGCCATGGTGCGGCGGAAGCCAAGGCCGGTTTGGCCGTCGTTGCTGTCCAGTTCGACCAGCAGGGCCTTGTAGTCTTCGACATCCACGACCGTCGTGACGAACCCGTGGTTCTTGGCCGCCGCGCGGATCATGGCGGGGCCGCCGATGTCGATGTTCTCGATCGCCTCATCATAGCCCGCACCGCGCGCGACCGTTGCCTCGAACGGGTAGAGGTTCACCACCAGCAGATCGATCCCGCCGATGCCGTGCTCGTCCATCGCCGCAACATGGTCCGCGTTATCGCGCAGCGCCAAAAGGCCGCCGTGCACCTTCGGGTGCAGCGTCTTGACCCGCCCGTCCATCATCTCGGGAAAGCTGGTCACGTCGGCCACGTCACGCACGTCCAGCCCCGCATCGCGCAGGGCCTTGGCAGAGCCGCCGGTAGACAGAAGTTCGACTCCGCGGTCGGCCAGCGCCTGCCCCAATTCGATCAGGCCCGACTTATCGGAAACCGAAATCAGGGCACGTTTGACGGGGTGCAGGTCGGACATAAGCGGCAGGCTCCGGGGCTATCAGACCAGCACGGGCCGGTCCTCGTGGACGATGTCGCGCACCGCATCGGGGGTTTGCCGCGCTTTTGCAAGGGTCCAGCTGACCCGCGTGGCATAGTCGACGGCGGTGGACGACAGCACGATCTGTTCTGTCGGCGTCGGCTCGGCCTCTCCCACATCAAGATAGACGGACGCATTCAGCGATAACGCCGCCGCGCCGGTGTGGCGGAAGATCCAAAGCTCGCCCGACTTCAGCATCAGCTTCAGGCTCTGACCGTCCTCTGCCTCTTGCGCGACCACATCAGGGTGCAGGTGAAAGCGCACCTGAAACGGAATCACGCCACCCGCCCTGTCCAGGGCGCGGTCGAAAGCGCGCTCGTCCTCTCGCTCCACCGTCGCGATCACGTCTTCACCCTGCAAGCCGCGCCCGTCGTGGGACAGATAGAGCTGGCGCACATGGGTCAGCCCGTGGGTGGCGACATACCCGTCATGGCCCGCGATGATACCGGTGGACAAATCACTGCGCCGCCGTTCGATCCGCACGTCGCGGGGGGCGTCGGTCAGGGCGTCTTCGCTGCCTTGACCCAGTCGGGCCGACGATGTGCCGTCCAATGTCAGCGTCGAATGGGATTGCGTCGCGCGCCCCGCACGCCGCCACCGGTCGCCGAAGGTACGCCCCGATCCGCAGTTCACGATCAGCGGACGACGGCCACTGGTCAGCTCAAACGCCAAGGTAGAGGCGTGGGCGGCAATCGACAGCGGCCCCTCTGCCGGGGGCGCCGCGTCCAGAAGCAGGGTCGTGCGTCCATGCGACAGGCGCGCGTATCCCATGGCGCGGTCCGTCGGGGCCTGCGCGCGCTGGCCAGACAGCGCCAGCGCCGTGTCCAGCATCCCCGGCGCGCCACGGCCACCGCCGTGGAACCGCGCCAGCGATCCGTCGGCATGGCGCAGGGTGCGAAGAACGGGGGCCATCGCCTCGATCCGCTTGGCCAGCGACGGCGGCACAGTCTGGCCTGTTTCGACCAGATCGGTGCGGGCGCGCGTCAGATGCTCGAACAGCCACGCCAGCCGTTCGGGATTGCGCGACGGGATCGTGCCGTCCGGGGAAACGAGCGCTTCAACCTCTGCCACCAAGGCCTTCAGTGCCGGCTCGCGTAGTACGCCAAAGCCCTCGACCGACGCCGCGACTGACAACAGCCCCGCCAAAGCCTCGATCCGGCGCGCGCCCTTCGGCGCACGTTTCCACGTTCGGGTCAGCATTTCCGCCTGCACTTGCAACGACGCCGAAATATCCTGCGACCGAGGTTTTTCGTCCGGGATCAGCGTGTTGGCGTGGTCGATCCAACGGCGTGCCCGCTGACCCAGCAGATCGGGCCGCCATCCCTCGCCTTGACCCTTGCCGAACCGGGCGATCCACTGATCGGTCCATTCCCGCGCACGCTCGTCCCCGGCACCGCAGGCGATCAGGTCGTCCAGCCAGCCAAAGCCGTGCAGCGCATCCGTAAAACCGGCTTCCGGCACCGGAAGATCGAAGATAGCCGTCTCAGCCGCGTCGATGTGATAGCCGAAGAACATGAAGCGCCCGACGGCCATCCCCTGCCCGCGCGCGACGCGCCCCACGCTGCGCGGGCCGGGACGGCGCAGCAGAACGGCAGGGCGCGCACGCCGCAGCATGCGCCACAGCGCAATCCGGTCCATCAGGGTTAGGTTGTAGTCTGCCACTGCCCGCCTCGTCTTCGCGAAGTCGTTTGCAGCAGCCTAGCGGGCGACGTGCGCCCTGTCATCCGCGCCTATACGTTTGTGCGGAACACCGCCACGAAGAAGCCATCCATGCCACCGATGTCGGACCAGTAGTCGGGACGCAAGCGCAGGCCCTCCGCGCCGATCCAGTTCGGATCAATCCCCGGCACGTGAAGCGGTGTGGTCTCGACGGTGATGCCCGGATTACGCTCCAACGCATCGCGCACCTGCTCTTCGCCCTCGTCGATCAGCAGGGAACAGGTGCAGTAGACCACGCGCCCACCGGGCTTCACCAGCTTGAGCGCCCGGTCGATCATCTGCTCTTGCAGGCGGAAAAGGTCCGGAAACTCACTGCCGTCCTTGGCCATGGGCAGATCAGGGTGGCGTCGGATCGTACCGGTCGCCGAGCAGGGCGCGTCGAGCAGGACGGCATCGTATTCGCCCGTATGCGCCAGCGCATCGCCGATGACGACGTCGGCGCTCAGTCCCGTGCGCATCAGGTTCTCGGTCACGCGCCCCATTCGCCCTTCGGAAATATCCAGCGCCGTGACCTGCGCCCCAGCCGCAGCCAGTTGCAGCGTCTTGCCACCGGGCGCGGCGCACATATCCAGCACGCGCTCACCCGGTTGCGCACCCAACACCCGCGCGGGAATCGCGGCGGCAGCGTCTTGGACCCACCATGCGCCGTCCTCGAATCCGGGCAGCGCGCTGACCTGACCGGGGGCCGTCAGCCGCACCGATCCTGTGGGCGTAACCGTCCCACCCAGCCGCTCGGCCCATCCTGCCGGATCATCCTTCACCGTCAGATCGAGCGGGGGCACCTGCGCGAACACCGCCTCCATGTCCACCATCGCCGCCTTGCCGAAATCGGCGGCCAGCGGTTTGCGCAGCCATTTGGGCAATAGGGGCAGAGGCAGATCGTCCCACTTTCCGGCCCGCAAAACGTTACGCAGCACGGCGTTGACCATGCCGGTCTGCGTGCCGCCCCGCTCCAGCCCACGCACCATGTCCACCGCGGCGTTCACCGCACCGTGCGAGGCCGTGCCGTCCACGAACACCTCGACCACGGCCAGCCGCAGCGCGTTATGCACCGCAGGCCAAGGTTTCATGCGCAAAAACGGCCCCAGCGCCCGGTCCGCCCGGTCGCGCCAGCGCAGTGTCGTGACGGCCAGCCGCTGCGCGCGCGCCCGCTCGGGCCCGGACAGCGGCGCAAGGATATCCGGCATCGCCTCGGACAGCAGACGCTGTTCGTCGGTGACGGCATTCAGCAGGGCAAGGGCGGCAGCGCGGGCGGTATCCATGGGCATCCCTTGGAGGAACAGGTCGGCGCGCGTATATGTAGTGCTACGCAAGATGACCAGCGAGGCCGCCATGACAGACCGTAAAGACCTGCCCCCCGAAGCGATCCGCGCATTGCAAGAGGCCGAGGCGCGGCGCAAGGAAAAGCCCGCGCTGGACCTGCCCCCCGAATTGGGCGGGCGCGATGGCCCCGAAGCCGTGCGCTACGGCGACTGGGAAAAGAAGGGCATCGCCATCGACTTCTAGGGGTTAGCGGATCGACAGGTCCGCCGTATCCCCCTGCCCGCGATCCGCGATGAAACGCACGGACGCGCCGTCAGAGTAGACGGCCTGGCAGTTCATATCCCACGACCGAATCGCGACAGACATTTCACGGCAGAAATAGCCGTCCTGCCATGTCCATGATCCCGTCACGTTGAATCCAAGACCGCGCCCGGTGATCTGCCCGCCCGGCGTGGCCTGGATCGAGATTCCGCTGGTCGTCAGCGTCTTGCCCGCGACTGTCCCGATGAACGCATCGCGCGTTTCGATCCGGGGCAGATCCTGCGCGACGGCAGGTGCGGCTAGGGCAACAAGGGCGAGTGTCAGGGCTTTCATGGCATCCTCCGGCTATTGGTCGAAAGATAGCGCCGCCTCGGTTCAGTCCAACGCCAGCACATTCACCATGTCGTAATGACCGGGCGCCTGATCCTTGGCCCAGATCGCCGCGCGAATGGCGCCGCGTGCGAACAGCGAACGGTCGGTCGCGTTGTGCGACAGGGTCAGCACCTCTCCCGGACCTGCGAAAACGACATCATGATTGCCGATGATGTCACCGCCCCGAATGGCGTGAAAGCCGATATCTCCCTGCGTGCGTGCGCCGGTGATCCCATCGCGTCCCCGGTCGGACACCTCGCCCAAGGCGACACCGCGCCCCCTGGCTGCTGCTTCTCCCAGCATCAGCGCAGTGCCGGACGGCGCATCGACCTTCATGCGGTGGTGCGCCTCGACCACTTCGATGTCGTAGTCGATGCCCAGCGATGCCGCGACACGCTCGACCACGCGGGTCAGCAGGTTGACACCAAGGCTCATGTTGCCAGCCCGCACGATGGCGATCTTTTCGGCGCAGGCGTCCACGGCGGCGATGTCGTCATCAGTCATGCCGGTCGTGCCGATGATATGGGCAACCCCTGCCTCGGCGCAAAGCTGCGCCATCGCGACCGTGGCTTCGGGTGCGGTGAAATCGATCACTGCATCGGCTCCGGCCAGACCCTTGGCAGCGTCATCCGTCACGGTCACGCCGCCGCAATCCGTGCCGACCATCTCGTGTCCTGCCCGCTCGATCGCCCCCGAAAGGGCAACGCCGTCCGTCTGTTCGATCAGCTGGACCAACATCTGGCCCATCCGCCCCGAAACACCTGTCACCGCGATCTGCATGGCATCCTCCGTCTTTGCTTCGGGCTAACCCGCCGGACGCCCCGTCGCAACGACGCTGTTGCGCGGGCTGTCTATCATCCATATCTGCGAGCGCATGGCAAAGAACCGTTTTTCCCAAGGCTCCGGCCCCACCCAGCGTCAGCTGCGCGTGGGCGAGCTGATCCGCCGCACGTTGTCGGACGTGCTGAACCAGGGCGATATCCACGACCCGGACCTGAACCGCATGTCGATCACGGTGTCAGAGGTGAAGACCTCTCCGGACCTGAAGATCGCCACGGCCTACGTGCTGCCGCTGGGCGGCAAGAACCGGCCAGAAGCAATCGCCGCACTGGCGCGCAACAAGTCAGAGCTGCGCCGCGCACTGTCCAAGGACACGGCCCTGAAGTTCACCCCCGATTTGCGGTTCGTCATCGACGAGACGTTCGATCGGATGGACGACACCCGCGAGCTCTTCGCCCGCGAGGAGGTCCAGCGCGATCTGGATGGGGAAGAGGAATGATTCGCGCCTTTGCGATCCTGTTGGGATTGGCTGCAGCGCCTGCCGTCGCGGGCACCTGCGAGCAGACCGATTTCGACGGCGCGTCTTTCACCGTTTGCCGGATCGACCCGGCCACCGAAGACGTGCGTCTGTTTCTGAATGACGACACGGGCGCAACTCTGGGCAGCTTCTCGGCGGTGAACGACGCGCTGGATCAGGGCGATCTGGGCATCGCCATGAACGCGGGCATGTACCACCGCGACCGCAGCCCTGTAGGACTTTATGTCGAGGACGGACAGGAACTGTCAGGCATCGTGACTGCGGCCGGGCCGGGCAACTTTGGGCTGCTGCCCAACGGTGTGCTGTGCCTGACCGACAATGCGGCGCAGGTGATCGAAAGTCGTGCCTTCGCAAGCGCGCGACCCGATTGCCGCGACGCCACCCAATCCGGGCCGATGCTGGTCATCGACGGCGCTTTGCACCCGCGCTTTTTACCTGATTCCGACTCGCTGAACGTGCGCAACGGCGTCGGTGTCGGCGCGGATGGCACGCTGTTCTTCGCGATCTCTGACGCGCCGGTGAACTTCCACACTTTTGGGCGGCTGTTTCGCGACGCTTTGGGCACCCCGAATGCGCTATATCTCGACGGCTCGATCAGCCGCCTCTACGACGCCGACGGCGGGCGGCACGACGCTGGGTGGCCCATGGGGCCGATCATCGGCACGGTCCGGGGAGCGAACTGATGGGACGACGCAAGGGACGCGAGATTTCGGGGTGGTTGATCGTCGATAAGCCCGCGGGCATGGGCTCGACCGACGTTGTGAACAAGGTGCGCTGGGCGTTCGATGCAAAAAAAGCAGGCCATGCGGGCACGCTGGACCCGGACGCGACAGGCGTTCTGGCGGTGGCGCTGGGCGAGGCGACGAAGCTGGTGTCCTCCATCACCGATGCGCTGAAATGCTACGATTTCACCCTGAGATGGGGCGCCGAGACGACGACCGACGATGCCTCTGGCGAGGTGATGGAAACGTCCGACATGCGGCCCACGCGGGCCGCAATAGAAGCCGCGTTGCCAGCCTTCGTGGGCGACATTCAACAGGTGCCGCCCTCGGTGTCGGCAGTAAAAGTCGATGGTGAGCGCGCCTACGATCTGGCCCGCCAAGGCGAGCGCCCCGAACTCGCCGCCCGTGATCTTTATGTGGATGAGCTGACTCTCTTGGACGCTGACGACGACACCGCAACCCTGCGTCTGGTCTGCGGCAAGGGCGGCTACGTTCGCGCCATCGCCCGCGACCTCGGGCGCGCTTTGGGCGGTCATGCGCACGTGGTCACTTTGCGGCGCACGTGGTCCGGTCCGTTCGATCAGGCCGATGCCGTGGGCATGGACCGTATCGAGGAACTGGCGAAGTCACCCGAAATCGACGCGCTTTTGCAGCCTGTCGAGGCCGGCGTGTCCGACCTGCCGCGCTGCCACGTGACCGAAATGGCCGCGACCCGCATCCGCAACGGCAACCCGGCAGAGGTCGTCGGCACCGACGCCGAATTCGGCGATCTGACATGGGCGGCGCATCAGGGGCGGATCGTGGCGCTGGGTCACTACAAGGCTGGGCATTTCCACCCGAGCCGCGTTCTGAACCTTTGATCGAACGCCGTCACCTGAAGGGCGATGCCGAGAGCGTCGCGCTCTATTCGGACTGCGAACGCTACCGCTATGCCCTGACGCGGGTATGGAAGTCCGAACGCCGGCGCGCTTTGTTCGTTATGCTGAACCCCTCGACGGCCACGGAAGTCCAGAACGATCCGACCGTGGAACGGTGTGAGCGCCGCGCGCGGACGCTGGGGTTCGGTGCCTTCCGCGTATGCAACATTTTCGCATGGCGCGACACCGATCCGCGCGCGCTACGGCAGGCAGTGGACCCAATCGGGCCGGATAATGACGCCGCAATCCGCGACGGTTGCGGATGGGCCGACGTGGCGATCTGTGCGTGGGGCACCCATGGCGCGCTGGGTGATCGCGGTGTCGCGGTGGAACAACTGATGCGCGATGCAGGGTGCGAGTTGCATCATCTTGGACTAACGAAGGGAGGGCATCCGAAGCACCCATTGTATATCGCCTACTCCGAAACGCCAAGGCCGTGGCCCGCGGAAGATCAGACCGGGCCGGGAACCATTTGAATCGCATCGGCTGTCGCGTTTGGGACACCTACGATGACGGCGACGAGGGTGTCGTCCACGAACACCTCTGAATCGCCGCCGTCGATGGAGGGCAGAACGTCCAGCGCCGCTTCGGCGCTTCCTTCTATCTGAAGCACGTCGGTTTCCAGATCGAAGCCGACGACTTGCTGCGGAGCAGCCCCTGGCCCTTCCGCTACCTCTGCGTCATCGGGCAAGTCGGGCAAGTCGGGCAAGTCGGGCAAGATCGCCTCGCCCGTCACGTCTTCACCTGCAAGCGCAGGCTCTTCCGGATCGTTGGGCAGCAAGGCCTCATTAGCCGGTTCACCGGCGTCGGCTACGGTCTCTGGGTCGTCAGGCAGGATACCCGGATCGCCGTTCAACAGCAGCGCTTCGATACCGACCGCGTCACCACCTGCGGCAGACAGGGATATCGCGTCGACCGGAACCACATCCATATCGGTGAAACGCATCTCGACGGCGCCGTCAGGCACTTCGAAAGTCAGCATCGCAGGCACCGGAGGATCGGCATCGGGGTCGGCGGGGGAGGTCAGATAACCGGTCGTGTTCTCTGGCACGTTCAGTGCAATTTCCTGCGTCTCGGGATCGAAATCGGCGATCTCCATAACACCGGGAACGGCTTGAATTTCCATGATGGACAGGTCTTCCAAGGGCTCAACCGACAAGTCATCTGGCGTGTCGTCCGTAACGGCGTTCTGCTCAAACATCATTGCGTCAGCAAGTGGATCAGACGCTTCCGCCGTCTCGACAGCGTCGGACGAGTCGTCGGAACCCTCGTCGTCTGTGCCGCCCATTCCCACCGCGTCCGCCAAGCGTGCGAAATCAGGTAGCGCGAGCGCGCCCATGACCGAAGCGAGGATCAGACCCGTTAGCATTTCGCTTGTCCTCTTCGCGTCCTCAGGGGCAACTCTCTCTCAGCGTGCATAGCAGACACTGCTTCTTATACATATCGAGAAGTTACGAATTGGTCAACGCGCGCTCGACTGCAACAGGGCTTTCCAAACCGGCCAAGCTGGTCTAAGGGGCGCGCTTGCCGCGGTCCGCGCGGCGCATTCACGGGCCCGTGCTGGACGACATCCCGGCCGGTGCCGACATATCCAACCGATAGGAGGACCCGATGTCGATTACTGCAGAAGACAAGCAACAGGTGATGAAGGACTACGCGACGAAGGACGGCGATACCGGCTCGCCCGAGGTCCAGGTCGCGATCCTGACGCATCGCATCTCCGCGCTGACCGAGCACTTCAAGACCCATAAGAAGGACAACCACTCGCGCCGTGGCCTTCTCAAGCTGGTCGCACAGCGCCGCAAGCTGCTGGACTACACCCGCGCCAAGGACGAGGCCCGCTACAAGGACCTGATCCAGCGGCTGGGCATCCGCCGCTAGGTCGCACCTTTGAAATGACACGAGAAAGGGGCCCTACCGGCCCCTTTTTATTGTCCGAAGTTGGACACGCGAGCAGTTCACCGCACTTTTGTCTTGCAAAGAATCACGCCTTACCCTCCGTTAGGGTTGTAGGCGGTAACTTCAAGTCGGGAGCGTAGTGCGATGCTTCAGGAAACAACCCTCAAATCATCCATGACCGAAAACGGCTCGCTTTCCGGGACCGTCGTGATCGTCGAAGATGATCGCGTGATCGCCGAAGACCTGCGAAGCATGTGCGAAGAAGCCGGGATGCGCGTGCTGGAATTGATCGGACGTCCGCACAAGGCCGCAGAACGGATCGCCGCCCTGTCCCCAAGTCATGTGTTGATGGATATACAACTGGGCGGTCGTGAAGACGGCGTCGATATCGCGCTGAACGTGCGTCGGACGGACGCGCGGGCGAAGGTCATCTTCGTCACCGCGTCCGCCGATGAGCGGAACATGGCGCGAATTATGAAGAACGGCCCCCTGCCCGTCCTGGTCAAACCGATCAGCGAAGGACAACTGCGCGCAGCGCTCGCAGGTTAAGTCCGCCCGGCGGTCGCCGCCAGTCATCCCCATACGCACGCCTTCCCAACTCGCTTCGTTTCCTGTAGGGGCGGGCGCATCTGAGACGTGACGCTTCGACCCCGGCGCATGGCAGTGATGGATGGGGTCGGCGGCAATGGGGCCGCCAATCAATAGGACCACCAGAGAGGGCTCTGGCTGGCCCAGACAGGATAGAACAGATGTTCAACGAAGTTAAGAAATCGATGCAGTGGGGCGAAGAGACGCTCACGCTCGAAACCGGCAAGGTTGCACGCCAGGCCGATGGATCGGTCATCGCCACCTACGGCGAGACCTCCGTGATGGCCAACGTCACCTACGCCCGTCAGCAAAAGCCCGGACAGGACTTTTTCCCGCTGACCGTTCACTACAACGAAAAATATTACGCCGCGGGCAAGATCCCCGGCGGCTTCTTCAAGCGCGAGGCGCGTCCGACCGAAAAGGAAACGCTGACCTCTCGCCTGATCGACCGTCCGATCCGCCCGCTGTTCGTGCCGGGCTTCAAGAACGAAGTGCTCGTGATCTGCACCGTGCTGTCGCACGATCTGGTCAACGATCCCGACATGGTGGCAATGATCGCTGCCTCTGCAGCGCTGACGCTGTCGGGTGCCCCCTTCATGGGTCCGATCGCGGCCTGCCGCGTGGGTTACACGGATGGCGACTACATCCTGAACCCCGAAATCGAAGACATGCAGAAGCTGCGCAACAACCCCGAGCAGCGTCTGGACCTTGTCGTCGCGGGCACCAAGGACGCCGTGATGATGGTGGAATCCGAAGCCTACGAGCTTTCGGAAGAGGAAATGCTGGGCGCAGTGAAGTTCGCGCATGAGCAGATCCAGCCGGTGATCGACCTGATTATCGACTTGGCCGAGGACGCCGCGAAAGAGCCGTTCGACTTCACCCCGCCGAACTACGACGACCTGTACCAAGCCGTGAAGTCCGCCGGCGAAGACCAGATGCGCGCCGCTTTCGCCATAACCGACAAGCAGGAACGCACGACGGCCATCTCGGACGCGCGCGCCCACATTGTCACGCAGCTGAACGAAGAGCAGCAGCTGGATCCGAACCTTGGCTCTGCCTTCAAAAAGCTGGAGTCGTCCATCCTGCGCGGTGACGTGGTCAAGGGTGGCAAGCGGATCGACGGTCGCGCGACCGACGAAGTGCGCGACATCGTTTGCGAAACCGGCATCCTGCCCCGCACCCACGGCTCTGCCCTGTTCACGCGCGGCGAGACGCAAGGTCTGGTCGTCACCACGCTGGGCACCGGCGACGATGAGCAGATGATCGACGCGCTGGAAGGCACCTACAAGTCGAACTTCCTGCTGCACTACAACTTCCCGCCGTACTCGGTCGGCGAAGTCGGTCGTTTCGGACCTCCGGGCCGTCGTGAGATCGGTCACGGTAAGCTGGCATGGCGCGCCCTTCAGGCGGTGCTTCCGGCTGCGACGGACTTCCCCTACACGATCCGCCTGGTCTCCGAGATCACGGAATCCAACGGTTCCTCCTCGATGGCTTCTGTCTGCGGCGGCTCGCTGTCGATGATGGACGCGGGCGTTCCGCTGAAGGCACCGGTGGCCGGTGTGGCCATGGGCCTGATCCTGGAAGAAGATGGCGACTACGCGATCCTGACCGACATCCTGGGTGACGAAGACCACCTGGGCGACATGGACTTCAAGGTTGCGGGCACCGCCAACGGCATCACCTCGCTGCAGATGGACATCAAGGTCGCCGGTATCACGCCAGAGATCATGTCCAAGGCGCTGGAGCAGGCGAAAGCCGGCCGGATGCACATCCTGGGCGAGATGAACAAGGCGCTGTCCGAAGCGTCCGAGTTCTCCGAGCATGCGCCCCGGATCGAGACGATGCAGATCCCCACCGACAAGATCCGTGAAGTTATCGGATCGGGCGGCAAGGTGATCCGCGAGATCGTGGAAGTGTCCGGTGCCAAGGTCGACATCAACGACGACGGTGTCATCAAGATCGCGTCCTCGAATGGTGACCAGATCCAGAAGGCCTACGACATGATCTACTCGATCGTGGCAGAGCCGGAAGAGGGCAAGGTCTACAAGGGCACGGTCGTCAAGATCGTCGACTTCGGCGCCTTCGTGAACTTCTTCGGCAAGCGCGATGGCCTGGTCCACGTGTCCCAGATCGAGAACAAGCGCCTGAACCATCCGTCGGACGTGCTAAAGGAAGGCCAGGAAGTTTGGGTTAAACTTCTGGGCTTCGACGATCGCGGCAAGGTCCGTCTGGCCATGAAGATGGTCAACCAGGAAACCGGCGAAGAAGAAGCCCCGGCAGACGCCGAAGGCTGAGCCCCCATGCGCGCATGACGCTGACCTACCTAGAACACCTCAACGGCAGCCTCCCCGATCCGGGGGGGCTTCTATGCGTTGCGCTGATTCATAATGAAGCAGCGTTGCTACCGGAGTTTCTTCGCCACTACAGGGACTTGGGAGTGACGAGTTTCGTAATCGTGGACGATCGCTCGGATGACGGGACTTATGACTTACTGGAGGCAGCAGATGACGTCGCCGCGTTCGCGCCAGTGGCGGGGTCGACATACGCAGAACACAAGCGCAAGTGGCGATCGGAACTGCTTGATAAATTCTGTGCAGGTCGTTGGGCCATAGTTCCCGACATCGACGAACATATGGTCTTCGCTGGAATGGAGCATGGCGGCCTTCCTAAGCTTGTCGACGCCTTGGACGCAGACGGATGCGAAGCCGCGCAAGCAACGATGATCGATATGTACGCCGATGGCACTTTGGGCGACATGAACTATTCTAACGGGCGCTTGACCGACGCTTTCCCACTGTTCGACGCGCCTGACTGCTACCATCGCCTCGCCGCGCCTAAGCGATTCCGCCGCAAATTTCCGACTCCTTTCTTTATGGTAGTAGGCGGCATGCGACAGCGGGTGTTCGAGCCGGTGGCGTTTGATAGATCGAAGTGGACCCATCGCGCCTTCCTAGATTTCGCCGCGATCGAAAATGGGTTCGTGTCGACCGCTGGCGATCGCGTGAAAGCTGTGGCGCTGCGTCAGTTGGTGCGCAGCACTCTCGCAGACCGGCCGCTTTTCAATCTGACTAAGATTCCGCTCGTGAAATGGCGCAGAGGAATGACTTACTACAATGGCGCTCATGCCCTGTCCGGGCAGCTTGCTCTCTCAAAGCGCCGCTTGGCGCTGCTTCACTTCAACTTCGCAGGCGGCATGAGCGCGATACGTTACAAATCTGCCCGTGGCCAACATGCTGCCGGTAGTAACTTCTACAGACGGATTGAGGATGGCAGACCAGAGACGACGGCCCTACTCTTTGATCGTTCGCTGCACTACGTTCAACCGCAATCGCTGGGATCGCTCATTTCTTAAGCGAAGCTTCCAAGCCGTAGCTGCGAGCAACGCGGCTACTAGTTCCCGACACTACATAAAGGGGCTCGCAGAATGCGTGTTCGTATTTTTAAGGACCTCGAGAAAACGCTGCCGGAGGATCGGTTCGTCGCGTGGACCAATTTGCGCGGTCGCTACCGCGGCAAGCAGCATTATGTGTCCTCCGTGCCGAGCGAGCCGGAAGGCATCCTGATCGCTCAGGATAAGTTCGACCGGATTTATTTCTGCCGCCGTCCGCGCCACAACCGATACAAGAACGGCATCATGAACCGAGTCGATTTTTTGGCTCACGAGTATCACCTGGATCGGCTGACGGACCTGCGCGGCGGCACCTTCATCGACTGCGGCGCGAATGTGGGAGAGCTGGGCCTGTGGGCCAAGGTGCGCGGCTTCTCCTATATTCCGTTCGAGCCTGAGGATTTGGAAGCGCGTTGCGTCGATCTGAACGTGTTCGACGGGGCCGACACCTGCCATCGCAAAGGCCTGTGGAACGAGACGACGACGCTGCAATTTCATAGCAGCCCCGACAGCGCCGACAGTTCGCTGATCGCGTTCGAGGGCAGCACGCAGACTGCCAAATTGGAGGTCGTGCGGTTGGATGATGCCGTGGATCTGTCCACCGCTGACGGTCCCGTGATCTTCAAGCTGGAAGCCGAAGGCGCAGAGCCAGAGGTGCTGGAAGGCGCGAAAGACAGCCTCGCGCATATCGACTGGGTCGCGGTCGATTGCGGATATGAGCGCGGCCCCGACAAGCAGCACACATTCGTCGAGACGAACACCGCGCTCGTCGACCACGGTTTCCGCTTGGTTGCCGCGCAGTTCGGGCGCGTGACGGCGCTTTACGGACGCCCAGGCGCGACCTGATCTGTGACGCGCGTCCTGCACATCCATTTCGGCAAAGAAGGCGGCGCAGAGCGGTTTTTCGTGAACCTTGCCACCGCTTTTGACAAGCGAGGAGTCGAACAGCGGTTCGTCATCCGCCCCAACCGCAGTTGGGGCGACGCGATTGCCGCGCTCGGCCCGGTGCGTCACAGCAACTTCCAGCGGTTGTCGCCGATGCGCTCCCTCGTGCGCGCCCATATTCGCAAGACCTGCCGTGACTGGCAGCCGGATGCGGTGATGGCCTGGATGCACCGCGCCGCGCAGGCTCTGCCACCGTCGCATGATGGTGTGCGCCTGTGTCGGCTGGGAGACTACCCCGCAAACCTCAAACATTTTGACAACTGTGATGTCGTGGTCGGCAATGTCCCCGGCATCGCGCAACGGCTGGATGATCTGGGCTGGAGCGGCGGGCGCACGGTGGTGTCGAATTTTCCCAAGCCGGTGACGCCCCGGCCTGTGTCTCGTGCCGACCACGATACGCCCGAAGATGTGCCGCTCTTGGTCACCGGCGGGCGATTCGTGCCGCGAAAGGGCATGGACATTGCGATCCGCGCCGCCGCCCGCATTCCCGGCCTGTGGCTGTGGCTGATCGGTGACGGTCAAGAGCGCGCTGCACTGGAGGCTCTTGCCCGCGAACTTGGCATCGCCGACCGCACCCGTTTCATCGGCTGGGTGGACGAGACGATCCATTACATCGCCGCCGGAAACCTGTTCCTTCTGCCCTCGCGCCACGAGCCGCTTGGCAATATCCTGTTGGAGGCCTGGCAAGCTGGCGTACCGGCCATCTCGACCCGGTGCGAGGGGCCATCGTGGTTCATGCGCGACGGTGTCGATGGGCCGATGGTGGATATCGATGACATAGACGCGACCGTGACCGCCCTGCAGGCTCTTCTGGACGACCCGGCACGCGCACAGCGCCACGCGGCTTCGGCGACAGAGCGACTGCAGCAGATGTTTACCGAGGACGCCATTGTCGACGAATATATGCGCCTGTTCGCCATGACACCAAGTGAAGCAAGGGCCCTTCGATGAGCTTGGAAGCGTTTCTCATCAACCTTGACGGCTCCGACGCGCGACTGGCCACAGCCGCCAGCCAGTTGGACAGGATCGGGATGAAGTGGTCTCGAGTGCCTGCGGTGGACGGGCGCGGCAAGCCGACGTCTGATTTCCCGCAATACGATGATGCCGCCTGTCGCCGCTACATGGGCCGGTCGATGACGGGCGCGGAGATCGCGTGCCACCTTAGCCACGCGCGTGCCGCAGAAACCTTCCTGCACAGCGGGGCCAGCCACGGCCTGATCCTGGAAGACGATTTCACCCTGATTGCCGATGGCCCGACGCTGACCACGGTGTGCGAATGGCTGATGGCCGAAAGCGCGCTCGACTGGCAGATCGCGAACCTTGGCGCGCACAAGAACAAGATCAGCACAGAGATCGCGTCAGTCGAAGGCCACGCCATCCTGCGCGCGCATTACTTTCCGATGCTCGCCACCGCGATCCTGTGGACGCGGCCCGCAGCAAAGACGTTCGTTGCCGATGCCGCGCGCTTGTTCTGTCCTGCGGACAACCAGCTGCGCTACTGGCAGACCCGCACGGACGGTGGCCTTTCGATCTGGCCCCCCCTGATCCGCGCGGGGGACCACCCCAGCGATATCGACAGCAAGAGCCGTCGCACCGACAAAGTCGAGCGCACGGCGACCTATGGGCTGGCCAAACAAAGACGCCTCTGGACCGACAAGATCATCGCGTTTCGGCACCAGAAGGGCCTTTGACCGGAAGGCCTGATAAATACTTCGTCAGCCGCGATACTTCCGCGCGCGACTGCACTATCCTAATTACCAAATGATCGACTTCCGAAGGACCGAATCGCATGGATAGAAGAGACTTCATTACCACCGGCCTTGCCGCTTTCGGTGCGGCTTTGGTAGGCGGCCCCGCCGCCTTCGCGCAGGACGCGGCACCGGCGAGCTCTGGCTTGCCGCCACACCTGCAGCCCAAGTTCGTGCAGCTGCGCTATGCCCTACCCGCGAACGAAGTGCACGTTTTCCCCGATCACTTCCAGCTGTTCTGGACGCTGCCGAACCGTCAGGCGTGGCGCTACGGCATCCGCGTGGGGCGCGCAGGCCTGTATGAACCCGGACAGTACTTCGTGGGTGCGAAGAAAGAGTGGCCTTCCTGGACGCCGACGCCCGACATGATCGCGCGCGAGCCGGAGAAATATAAGCAATACGAAGACGGCATGCCCGGCGGCCCCGGCAACCCCCTGGGCGCGCGTGCGCTGTATCTGTTCCAGGAAGGCCGCGGCGACACGTTCCTGCGCATCCATGGCACGGCTGACGTGAACACCATCGGCCGCGCGGTTTCGAACGGCTGTGCGGGCCTGACCAACGAGCATGTGAAACTGCTGTATGAGCAGGTTCCGATGAACACCCGTGTGGTGCTGTATCCCAAGATGGTCTGAACGACCGTCTCGGTTTCTGATACGCTGAAGGCGTCGCTCGCAGAGCGGCGCCTTTTTCATGTGTTAGCGCCCGAACTGCGACACTGCGGCTGTGCAGAGCGGGTGCATTCCGACGCAAAAGCGCTTATTTCCATCCCGACACCGACGAAAGGTAGGCGAATGGACACGTTTCTTGGATTGGACGCATTGGTGCTGGCCCGGATCCAGTTCGCCTTCACCGTCGCATTCCACTTCATCTTCCCGGCATTTACCATCGGATTGGCAAGCTTCCTTGCCGTCCTGAACGGCATTTGGCTGAAAACCGGAGAGCGTGTTTACTACCGCCTGTTCAAATACTGGGTGAAGATCTTCGCCATCTCTTTCGCGATGGGCGTCGTGTCGGGTATCGTGATGTCCTACCAGTTCGGCACCAACTGGTCCGTGTTCTCTGACCGCGCGGGGCCGGTGATCGGACCGCTGATGGCTTA
This sequence comes from Palleronia sp. THAF1, assembly GCF_009363795.1. NCBI lineage: Bacteria > Pseudomonadati > Pseudomonadota > Alphaproteobacteria > Rhodobacterales > Roseobacteraceae > Palleronia > Palleronia sp. THAF1. The sequence goes on from NZ_CP045420.1 coordinate 2,839,431, forward strand.
TGAGGTTCTGACCGCCTTCTTCCTGGAGGCCGGGTTTCTTGGCATCATGCTCTTCGGACGCGACAAGGTCGGCCCCACGCTGCACATGGTTGCCTGTCTGATGGTGGCCGTCGGCACGGCGATTTCTGCCACGTGGATCCTATCGGTCAATTCGTGGATGCACACGCCTGCGGGCTACGTGATGGGCGAGAACGGCCAGTTCCTGCCCGACGACTGGATGAAGATCATCTTCAACCCGTCCTTCCCCTACCGCCTGCTGCACACCCTGACGGCTGCCTATCTGGGCACAGCCTTTGTGGTCGGTGGCGTGGGCGCGTGGCACCTGCTGCGGGGCAAGCGCGACAACATCGCCGTGCGGCGCATGTTCTCGATGGCGATGTGGATGGCCGCGATCGTGGCCCCGTTGCAGATCGGCGCGGGCCACCTGCAGGGCATGAACACCTATGAGCATCAGCCGACCAAGGTGCTGGCGATGGAAGGTCACTTTGAAAGCAGCGAGGACGGTATTCCCCTGATCTTGTTCGGCATCCCGGACCAAGAGGCGCAGGAAATGCGCTACGAGCTTTCGATCCCACGCCTTGGCGGTCCGATCCTGGAAAAGGGCCTGAGCGCGTCCATGGACGGGCTTGATACCGTGCCGATCGACGAACAGCCGCCGGTCGCCATCGTGTTCTACTCGTTCCGCATCATGGTCGGGATCGGCTTCCTGATGGTGGCCGTCGGGTTCTGGTCGCTTTGGGCGCGCTACAAAGGGCGTCTGTATGAAGACAAGTGGCTGCACCGCGCGGGTGTGCTGATGGCGCCGTCCGGTCTGGTCGCGGTGATCGCGGGCTGGATTACGACAGAGGTGGGGCGCCAGCCCTACACCGTCTACGGCGTGATGCGCACGTCTGAATCCGTGTCGCCCATCGCCGCCTCTGCCGTCGGTACGTCGCTTCTGATCTTCATCGCCATCTACTTCGCGGTGTTCGGCGCAGGCATCCTGTACCTGCTGAAACTGATGAGCCGCGCGCCGGACGTCGGTGAGAAAGAAACCGACGACAGCGGCCCGATCCGAACGGGTGGCATCACGCCGGGCAGCCTGCCCGCAACGCAGCCTGCGGAATAGGATCGAGATATGGACATCGGACTGGGCATCAGCATCGACCTGACCATCGCGTGGGCCATCCTTCTGGCGTTTGCCGTCTACGTCTACGTCATCCTCGACGGGTTCGATCTGGGCATCGGCATCCTGTACCCCGCCTTCCCCGCGAAGGAAGACCGCGACCTGATGATGAACACGGTCGCACCCGTCTGGGACGGCAACGAGACGTGGCTGGTGCTGGGCGGCGGCGGACTATTTGCCGCTTTTCCCATGGCCTACGCGATCATTATGCCTGCGCTTTATCCGCCGATCATCGCGATGCTTCTGGCGCTTGTGTTCCGTGGGGTGGCGTTCGAGTTTCGCTGGAAGGCAGCCTCGGATTTCTCCCGTCGATTCTGGGACTGGGCGTTCATCGGCGGCTCGACCGTTGCTGCGCTCAGCCAAGGGATCATTCTGGGCGCTTTGCTTCAGGGGATAGAGGTCGACGGCCGCGCCTATGGCGGCGGCTGGCTGGACTGGCTGACGCCGTTCTCGGTCACCTGCGGCGTTGCGGTGATCTTCGGCTACGGTCTTCTGGGCGCGTGCTGGCTGAACTGGCGCACGACCGGCTACATGCGCGAGCAGTCCCGATATATCGCGCGAATGCTGGGTTTCGTCACCGTCGCCTTCATCGGCATCGTGTCCCTGTGGACGCCGTTTCTGGAGCAGGAGTATTTCCAGCGCTGGTTCGCATGGCCGTCGATCCTGCAAGTTCTGCCGATCCCCGCGCTCGTCATCGGCTTTGTGTTCATGCTGGGCCGAGAGTTGTATAACGAGGCGAACGACTGGATGCCCTTCGTGCTGACGCTGGGTCTGTTCGGGCTGTGCTTCCTTGGCCTTGGCGTGTGCATGTGGCCTTACATCATCCCCACCGAGGTCACGATGTTCGAGGCTGCGAGCCCGTTCAAATCGCAGCTTTTCATGTTCGTGGGCGCAATCATCCTGATACCGATCATCTTGGCCTACACCATCTATGCTTACTGGGTGTTCCGCGGGAAGCTGGAGCACGGTGAAGGCTACCACTGATGCTGCGCCGGGTAGCTTGGTTCGTAGCGATCTGGGTGCTGAGCGTCACGGCGTTGGGCATCGTCGCCTACGGCATCCGGTCCATGATCTTGTAGACAAGGCACGTTGCGAGCCTATCTGGCCGCGGATGAAGCATTTTCTGATCCGCCTCGCCGCACTGGCCCTGTTGGCCGCCCCTCTTCACGCGCAGGAAGACACGCCTGCCACAAGCCAGCCCGCCATCGGCGACGCGACAGAGGAGGCCGCCTTGAGTGGCACGCTGACCGTCGCCACCCGAGAGGCCCCGCCCTTCGCCTTTCGCGGCCCCGACAACGAATGGACCGGCATCGCCATCGAGATGTGGGCCGCGCTCGCCGACGAGCTGGACCTTGATTACACTTTGGAAGAGGCGTCGCTGGCCGACATGATCGAAGGCACCACCGATGGCCGCTTCGACGCCGCCGTCGCTGCGCTGACGATCACGCCCGAACGCGAGGGGCGGCTTGATTTTTCGTTCCCCTACTATTCAACAGGCCTTGGTATCGCGGTCGATCCCGGCGCGTCGGGCGGCTGGCTGCGCGTCGCGGCAAACTTCTTTTCGTGGCAATTTCTGACCGTGCTCGCCAGCCTATCCGCTGTCTTGTTGATCGCAGGCGCGGCCATGTGGTTTTTCGAGCGGGGAAAAAACGAAGAATTCCCCAAGGCCCCGGCAAAGGGCTTGGGAGACGGCTTCTGGTGGGCCGCGGTAACAATGACCACCGTGGGCTACGGCGACAAAAGCCCACGCACACTGGGCGGACGTATCGTCGGTTTCATCTGGATGTTCACCGCGATGATCATTGTCGCCAGCTTCACTGCCGCCATTGCTGCGTCGCTGACGGTCGGTCAGCTCGGCGGGCGCGTCGGCGGCCTTCAAGATCTGGACAGCGTGCGCGTGGGCGTGGTCGCGGACAGCGCGGGCCAGACAGAGTTGACCGAGCGGCGCATCGACAGTCAGGGGTTCGAGACCGTCAACGCAGGCTTCAACGCTCTTCTGGCGGGTGATATCGACGCCTTCGTTCACGACCGCCCGCTGATGCTGTTCACGGCCGATCAAGACTATCAGGGACAGGTTCGCATCCTTGACGATAACGTCGGCCGTCAGGACTACGGCGTCGCTCTGCCAGAGGGCGATGACCTACGTGAGCCGCTGAACCGCGCGTTGCTATCCTATGTGCGCAGCCCCGAGTGGGGTGCCCTTACGCGGCGCTATTTGGGGACGAACTGACGTCGCGCAATGCACGGCGGCGCTGATCCCACAGGTAGATCGCCAGCGTCACAACCACGATGGCCCCGCCGATCAAGCCGCGGGGGCCAACGGCCTCTCCGACGCCCCACCACACGACGATGGGACCAAGTACCGTTTCCAGCAGCAACACAAGGCTGACATTGGCGGCAACGGTGAAGCGGGAGGCAAGGTTGAAGCAGGTGAAGGACACCGGAAGGATGCAGATGCCCGTGACCCAGATCGCGGGCAGATAGCCGTCTGTCTGCGTCAATGGTCCGGCCAGCGACCAGCCGGTCGATCCCGCGATCAGCGCGCCGAGGCCGACGGTCAGCAGCACCGGCAGATCGGGTCGTGCGCGGTAAATGGTGAAGGTGCCCGACAGTGACACCGCGACGACCAGCCCGCAAAGTGCGCCCAGAACGGCGTTCGACCCGCCACCGCCCTCTCCCCAGACCGACAGACCGATCCCGCCAAGGACGACGACAGCAGCGATCAGGGTTCTGGGCTTGATGCGGTCGCCCAGAAAGGCCGCGCCCAACAGCGCGGCGATCAGTGGCGTGCAGGCGACGGCGAATAGCACGACGGACACCGGAGCGATCGCGATGCCAGTGGCGAACAACCCGGCATTGGCGGCGCTCAACAGGATCGTCGTAACGCCGCCCAACGTCATCAGCGCCGCCAGATCGCGACGCTTGGTCCGCGAAACGATGATCCACGCCAGCGCAAGCACACAGGATTGAAGCAGCCCCCGCCATGCCACCATCTGCGCGGCGTCCAAACCGGAAATCCGCATCAGCAGCGTGTCGGGCACGATCACGAGCGCGCCGATCAGCGCGATGGTGATGCCCTTGATGTCGTTGTCCTGTCTCATGCATCGGCGCTATCCCATCGGAGGCGCACGAAAAAGGCCGGATCGCGCGGTGGCGACCCGGCCCTTCGGGGAAGGTATTTGAAGAACTGTGAAGCCGAAGCGTCAGCTCGGCTGCTTCGTCGTGCGGATGTAGGGCAGCTTCTGGTCGAAATCGCCGAACTTGTCTCGCGCCTCGTCGTCAGAGACACCACCGGTGATGATGACGTCGCCGCCTTGGCTCCAACCCGCGGGCGTCGCAACCTTGTGCTTCGCCGTCAGTTGGATCGAGTCCAGCGCGCGCAGGATCTCATCGAAGTTGCGGCCCGTGGTCATCGGGTAGGTCATCGACAGCTTCACCTTCTTGTCCGGCCCGATGATGAACACCGTCCGAACTGTCGCGTTGTCGGCAGGCGTGCGGCCGTCCGTGCGCTCTTCGGAAGCGGGCAGCATATCGTAGAGCTTGGCCACTTTCATCTCGGGGTCGCCGATCATGGGGTAAGAGACCTCATTGCCGGTGAAGGTCGCGATGTCGGACTTCCATTTGTGGTGGTCTTCCACCGGATCAACAGAAACGCCGATGATCTTGGCGTTCCGCTTGGAGAATTCCTCGGCCATGCCCGCCATCATGCCCAGTTCTGTCGTGCAAACGGGCGTGAAGTCCTTGGGATGGCTGAACAGGATCGCGTAGCCGTCGCCGATCCAGTCGTGAAAGCTGATCTCGCCTTCGGTGGAATCGGCGGTGAAGTCGGGGGCGGTGTCGTTGAGGCGCAGGGCCATGGGACTCTCCTTCGGTTGTCTCTTGAGAGGACAAGTAATCACGAACGCATGGGTTCAAAGGCACCAGAACAGAAAACAGGACGGCGTTCGCCCTAATCCGCGCCACGTGGGACGCGCGTTTGCAATCGTGCGCGGACGCACAGATTTGGTTTGTGGGCGGGCGTTTCGTGGATGGCTCGCACGCTCTATCTAGCGGCTCAACATAAGGAGGATGCCATGCTGACCCAGATCAACGGATTGCACCACGTCACCACAATCGGGTCCGACCCGCGCGCCATCGACCGCTTCTGGACGGAAACGCTGGGGATGCGGCGCGTGAAGAAGACCGTGAACTTCGACGCGCCCGATGTGTACCACCTGTACTATGGCGATACGGTCGGCACGCCAGGCACAGCGATGACCTACTTCCCCTTCCCAGACGCCCGCCCCGGCAAGCGCGGCACTGGAGAGGTCGGCGAAGTGCGCTTGGCGATCCCGCACGGTGCCGCCGGGTTCTGGGCGGATCGGCTTGGAACGCAGGTCGTCGAAGATCGCTTCGGTGCGGCATCGGTGCGCACAGAAGCGCCCGATGGCGATGTGTTCGCGCTGGTCGAGGATGACGATCCGCGCACGCCATATGCCGCCACCATCGACGCCGAGAACGCGATCCGTGGCTTTCACTCCGCGACGTTGCGCGTGGCCGACGCCGCGCCCACGGTCGAGTTGCTGCGCTTCATGGGCTACACGGAACAGGCGCGCGACGGCGATACCACCCGACTGATCCGTGAAGGCGGGACGGCCAATCTGATCGACGTGGTCGCCGCGCCTGACATGCCTGCCGCCGGTCAAAGCGCCGGGTCGGTGCATCACATCGCCTTCGCCGTCGATAACCGTGCCGCGCAGAAAGAGGTGCAGACAGCGCTGGCAGAGCATGGCTTTCAGGTCACGCCGCAGATCGACCGCGACTACTTCTGGGCCATCTACTTTCGCACCCCCGGCGGCATCCTGTTCGAAGTCGCCACCAACGAGCCCGGTTTCGACGCCGATGAGCCGCGCGAGACGTTGGGTCAGGCGTTGAAGCTGCCCGACCAGCACGAGCATCTGCGGGATCGGCTTGAGAAACATCTCGTGCCGCTGGGCTAGGCGCGCTAGGACGGCAGTATGACCTATGAAGCCTTGCGCCACGACGGCAGCGCCCCGAAAATTGCGTTCACCTTCCACGGAACCGGGGCGCAGGCTGCGCAACTACACGGCGTCGCCCAGCAGTTCCTGCCCGAACATCACGTCGTCAGCCCAGAGGGTGACGTGGACGAAGGCGGTGCGGCGCGCTTTTTCCGCCGTACAGGCGAAGGCGTTTACGACATGGACGACCTTGCCGCGCGCGTCGCGGCGATGGCGAAGTTCGTTCAGGCAGAGCGCGACCGCACCGGGGCGACCCACGCCACCGGCATCGGTTACTCCAACGGCGCGAATATCCTGTGTGCCACCGCGATGGCGCATCCAGACCTGTTCGACGCGCTGGTGCTGATGCACCCGCTTATCCCTTGGCAGCCACAACCGCAGCCCAAGATGGCGATGATGCGCGTCCTGATCACCGCAGGCCAGAACGATCCGATTTGCCCGGCACCACAGACGCAGGCGCTGGCAGAGTGGTTCACCGATCAAAAGGCCGATTGCCTGCTGGCGTGGCACCCCGGCGGCCATGAGGTTCAGCAATCCGAGATCGACGCGATCCGCGACTTTCTGGTTTAGCGACTAGAATGGTACCCGCGCGTCGAAGCGATGCCATGCGCCGCCGGTCGGGTGGCGCAGCTCCAGCGTTTGTGCGTGCAGCATAAGGCGCGGGTGGGCGCGGTCGTCGCCATTGGCATATAGCGTGTCCCCAAGGATCGGGTGCCCAAGCTGCTGCATATGAACCCGCAACTGATGCGACCGGCCCGTCAGCGGACGCAGGCGCATCCGGGTCTCTGCCCCAAGGCGCTCCAGCACCTCCCAATCGGTCTGGGCGGCGCGGCCTTTCTCGTAGTTCACGTGCTGCAGGGGGCGGTTTTCCCAATCGACGCAGAGCGGCAGATCCACCTGCCCCGCGTCCTGCGCCACCACCCCGGCAACCCGCGCGACATAGGCTTTGCGTGTCACCTTCTTTTCGAATTGCAGACCCAGATGGCGTTGTGCGTTGAGGGTGCGCGCGAAGACCATCACGCCAGAGGTGTCGCGGTCCAGACGATGGACAAGCAACACGCGCGGGTCATCCGCAAGTAGCCGCGCGATTACGCAATCGGCCAGTTGCGGCCCCTTCCCCGGCACCGACAACAGCCCCGCAGGCTTGTTCACCACCAGCAGATCATCGTCCTGATGCAGGATCGGAACCGGGCCGCTGGGCGGATCGTAGTCAGGCGCGGGCAAAGGTGGCATGCACGATCCGTTCCAGAGCATCCACGTCGGCGGCATCGAACGCGTCCGGCTGATCGCTATCGATATCCAACACCGCGATCAGCTCGCCAGAGGCATCGCGCACCGGCACAACGATCTCGGACCGAGTCGAAGATGCGCAGGCGATATGGCCCGGAAAGGCGTCCACATCCGCGACAAGCTGGGTTTCGCCCGTGCGCGCGGCCGCACCGCAGACGCCCCGATCAAACGGGATCGTCAGACAGCCGTGACCGCCTTGATATGGTCCGATCTTCAACAGGTCAGGCGCGACAACACGGTAGAAGCCGGTCCAATCGCAGCGCGGGTCCGAGTGGTGCAATTCGCATGCGACGGTGGCCATCAGGGCCACGGGGTCGCTCTCTCCGTCCGTCAGCGCCGCGATGCGGTCGGCCAGCGCGGTGTCTGTCAGTGCCATCCTATTTCCCGACAATGCTACCTTTTAAGCGGCTATTAGCATCGGTGTGTCACGGTGGCCATGCGCTGATAACAGAGGTGTCCGATGCAGATCGACATGCAGACCCGCGACAATGTTCTTATGGTTCGCCCCATGGAAGACCGGCTGGATGCCGCTGTCGCCGTGCAGTTCAAGGATGCGATGCGCGACCTGCCCATCGATGCCCCGGCTCGCGTGATTCTTGATATGGGCGGAGTGCAGTTCCTTGATTCCTCTGGGCTAGGGGCGGTGATCGGCGCGATGAAACTCCTCGCCCCCGCCCGTCGGCTTGAGATCGCGGATTTGACGCCGGCGGTGGCCAAGGTCTTCAAACTGACGCGCATGGAAAACTTCTTCACCATCCATGCCAGCGCCAGCGACGTGTCGCCGCCGCAGCCAGAGACCAGCCATGCCAGTTGAACGGATAGCGCCCCAGATCACAGGCGAAACCCTGTGTCGCCCCGATGGAAGACGAGAGCTGCGGGTCCTCTACCCAAGCGATCCCTTCGCGGTGCGCGCCGCCCTGAAGACGACAACCGATGCCCTGCGCGGCTTCGACGTGGCACAGGATGACTGCGATACGATCGAACTCGTCCTGGCAGAAGTTTTGAACAACGTAGGTGAGCATGCCTATCCGGGAGATGCATCCGGTATCGTGGAACTGCGCGTGGTCATCGCCACGGATTCCGTCGCCTGCGAAGTGCTGGATAATGGACCGTCGGTGCCGACGCACCTGCTGGATGGCCGCGATCCGCCAGTGCCCAGCGCGCTGCCAGAAGGCGGGTTCGGCTGGCATCTGATCCATTCGCTGTGCCGAGAGATCTCTTACACGCGCTTGGACGCGCGCAATATTCTGACGCTGGAAATCTCGCTGCACCGAAAGCTCACGCTTAGCTAGGCTGTGCCCTTTCCATCCGTTCGCACCGCCCCTAGCGTGGCCGCGATCAACGATGGGACTTACCAACATGCGTGATTTTCACCTGCCGGGCCGGTCGCCCGTCTACGCCTCCAACGGCATGTGCGCGACCTCTCATCCCTTGGCCGCGAAGGTCGCCGTTCAGACACTGGAAGCGGGCGGCAACGCGGTCGACGCGGCCATTGCGGGCGCTGTGCTGCTGGGGATCGCAGAGCCCCAGATGACCGGGATCGGCGGCGATTGCTTCGCGCTGATCTCGCAGCCCGGCAAAGACGTGGTCGCCGTGAACGGGTCGGGCCGCGCGCCGACGGCAATGGACGCGGCCAAGCTGCGCGCAGATGGCCACCGCCAGATGCCCCTGCGCCACGGCGCGGCCGTCACCGTTCCGGGCGCGATCGACGCCTTCTGCCGCATGTCGGAAGACTACGGAAAGCTTGGACTGCCGGATCTGCTCGCCCCAACAATCCACTACGCCGAGGAAGGCATCCCCGTGTCCGACCGCGTCGCCTTCGATTGGGCGCTCGACGCTGGAACGCTGTCCGGTGCCGCTCGGCGGGTCTACCTGCCCGACGGCAAGGCGCCCGCGCCGGGAACGATGTTCCGCGCGCCGATGCAGGCCGAAGTGCTACGCCGCGTGGCCGAACAGGGTCGCAGCGCGTTCTATGAGGGCGAGATCGCAGAGGACATGGTCGCCTGTCTGAACGCCGCCGGGGGCACGCATTCGCTGGCCGATTTCGCGGCGACCGAAGCCACCTACGGCACACCCGTCTCCGGCCATTACGGCGGCTATGAACTGGTCGAACATCCGCCCAATGGCCAAGGCGCGACCGCGATCCTGATGACCAACATCCTGTCGCACTTCGACATCGCCTCGATGGATCCCGTGGGCACCATGCGCGCCCATATCGAAGCCGAAGCCGCCAAGCTGGCCTACGACGCCCGCAACCGCTTCCTGTCAGACGAAGACCACGTCACCCGGCTGGAACACATGCTGTCGGCCGACACCGCCGAAGCGCTGGCAGCGTTGATCGACCCGAAGCGCGCCATGGGCGATCCGAGCGCCTTGTCGGGTGCGGTCCACAAGGACACGATCTACATCACCGTCGTGGACAAGGATCGCATGGCGGTGTCGCTGATCTACTCGATCTTCCACGGGTTCGGATCGGGCATCGCATCCGACAAGTTCGGCATCCTGTTCCAGAACCGGGGCGCCGGTTTCAGCCTGGAGGACGGCCACGCGAACGAGGCCGGTCCTAACAAGCGTCCGATGCACACGATCATCCCCGCCATGCTGAAGGTCGATGGCAAGGCCGTGATGCCCTTCGGTGTCATGGGCGGGGCCTACCAGCCTGCGGGCCACGCGCATTTCCTGTCGAACATCGCAGATTTCGGCATGTCACCCCAAGAGGCCATCGACTCGCCGCGCAGCTTCTCGGACGCCGGAACGCTGACCGTCGAGCGTGGGTACGCCGCGCAGGTCCGTCAGGAACTGGCCGACATGGGGCATTCGGTCAGCGTGCCGGAGAAGGCCATCGGCGGTGCGCAGGCGATCCAGATACACGACAACGGCGTGCTGGAAGGTGGGTCCGACCCGCGCAAGGACGGATGTGCGTTGGGCTATTGAGGGAGCAGACCATGGCGATCACACCCGTGTCCGAGCTTGTCGCGCAGGCCAAGGCGCGCATCACGACGCTGCCGCCCGATCAGGCCCGCGCCATGGCGGATGCGGGCGACGCGCTGCTGATCGACATTCGCGACGTGCGCGAGTTGCAGCGCGAAGGGCGCGTGCCAGGCGCCATTCATGCCCCACGCGGCATGCTGGAGTTCTGGGTGGACCCGGAAAGCCCCTATCACAAACCGGCCTTCGCGACCGACAAGACCCTGATCCTGTTCTGCGCAGGTGCAATGCGGTCCGCCTTGGCCGCAGCGACGCTACAGGACATGGGGGTGACCAATGTGGCCGAGATGGATGAGGGGTTCGGTGGCTGGAAGGACCGCGGCCTACCGGTCGAGCAGGACTAGTTCAGTTGGAAGTGCAGCGGATAGCTGCCGTCCTGTATTTCTCCGAAGAAGTCTTCAAGGTCGGGGTGGCCCACAGGCTCCCCGGAATAGTCGGCTTCAAGGTTCTGCTCGGACACATAGGCGACGTAATAGCTTTGATCGTTCTCGGCCAACAGGTGGTAGAACGGCTGATCGCGGGCCGGGCGCGCTTCTTCCGGGATCGACTCGTACCACTCCTCGGTGTTCGAGAATGTGGGGTCCACGTCGAAGACCACCCCCCGGAAAGGGTGCTTGCGATGGCGGACGATCTGCCCGAGATGATACCGTGCGCGGGTCTTCAGCATGGCGGATTCCCCCAATAAACGTGATTTAAGATGTAGAAACCTGAAGGCCGTGTCCATGACAACCGTAGGAAACACTCTGTGAACCTTGTCCTCACAGTGGGCGAGGTCGTCGCCCCCGTCTTCCTGTTGGCGGCCATCGGCTTCGTTTGGGTGCGTATGGGGCTGGCCTACGAGATCGAGTTCGTCACCCGCATGTCGATGACCCTAGGCGTGCCCTGCCTGATCTTCGTGTCGCTGATGAACACTGAAATCGACCCTGCGGCGCTGACCGTCGTGTCAGTGGCCGCCGTTGTGGCCTATGCCGCCGTGACCGTCGCGATGCTGGCGGTGGCGTTGCTGTTCCGGCTGGAGATCCGAACTTATCTTGCGCCACTGATCTTCGGGAATACCGGCAATCTTGGGCTTCCGCTGGCATTATTCGCCTTCGGGGACGAAGGTTTGGGCTATGCCGTCGTCGTTTTCGCCGTCATGGCGATCTATTCCTTCACCGCAGGCGTCTGGATCGTGTCTGGGGGTGGCTCACTGGTTCGCGTCATCAAGGAACCGATGGTCGCCGGAACGCTGCTGGGCGCGCTGTTCCTGTGGCAAGGCTGGCAGACGCCCGTTTTCCTGACGAACACCCTATCGCTGATCGGCCAGCTGGCGATCCCCTTGATGCTGATCACCCTAGGCGTCGCCGTCGCGCGGCTGACACCGCAAAGCTTCGGGCGGCCCGCAATCCTGTCGGTTCTGAAGGCGGCCGCGTGCACCGCCATCGCCGCGGCAGTTGGTCGCTATTTCGAACTTCCGCCCGTCGCTTTCGCCGCCCTCGTCATTCAGGTGGCGACGCCAGTCGCCGTTACATCCTACCTTCTGGCCACGAAATACGGGGCCGACGCGCAATCCGTCGCCAGCCTTGTGGTGGTCTCGACGCTGGCTTCAGTTCTGTATCTGCCGCTGATCCTTGCTTGGGTGATGTAGTCGCGCTTTGCGAAATCGGGATTTGCTGTTACGCTTTCTGCAAAACAAACAAACGACATTGAGCAGTCCCATGAACAAAGCCATCCGCGCCCTGGCGCTGTTGCTTCTCGTCGCGTCCTGTGGCGGCGAACGTCAGGCAACCGCCCCCCGCAATCTGGATAACGCCTGCGACATCGTCGACGAGCGTCCGCAGTACCTGCGCGCGATGCGCCGCACGCAGAACAAGTGGGGCATCCCTGTGCCCGTTCAGATGGCGACGATTCATCAGGAGAGTAAGTTCATCGGCAATGCGCGCACGCCGCTGCGCTTCTCGCTTGGGATCATTCCGATGGGCCGCCAAAGCAGCGCTTATGGCTACAGCCAGGCGTTGGACGGCACGTGGGAAGAGTACAAGGATGACCAACGCCGCCGCCGTGCAAAGCGGGACGATATCGACGACGCGACGGATTTCATGGGGTGGTACATGGACGCGACGACGCAGCGTCTTGGGATCTCCAAGGGCGACGCGAAGAACCAGTATCTGGCCTACCACGAAGGCCGGACAGGTTTCGCGCGCGGCAGCTACAACGCGAAGCCTTGGCTGCTGACGGTGTCGGACCGGGTGCAGGCGCGCGCCGTGCGCTACGAGGCACAGCTGCGCGCCTGCAATCGTCTGTAGGGATCAGCCCCCGCGAGAGTTGATCTCGGTCGGAATCGAGAAGTAGCTGGCCGGCAGTCCACCGACACGCTGCAGATCGCCCAGCGCGGTGGTTGTGCGATTGCCCTGACCGTCGATCACGACCCACTGGCGCAGCTGCACCGGATCGCCCGTGAACACCATCTCCAGCGAACCATACTGCGGGCGCTGGGGGTCCTGCGCGGTCACGATGGTCTTGTTGCCGTCTTGGCGGTGGCCCTGCACCATGCCCGCGCGGCCAAGGTTCACGTTCTGCTCAAGGATGATCGACAGCGGCGTCTCGCTCAGCGGATATTGCTCCGGCCGGCGCGAGTTGGATTTGGCGTCGAACACGGCAACCTGTCCGCCACCTGCCATCACCAGCATCTGCTCGGGCGGGTTGTAGTCGAAACGCATCCGGCCGGGACGGTTGATATACAGCGTACCGGTCGAAATCGTACCGTCGTTGTTGATCTGGGTGAACCCGGCCTGCGCGGTCGTCAGGCTGTTCAAATATTGCGACAATTGCGCCAGCGGTATCGGCGCGGCTTGGGCGGGCATCGCGGCCAGACCAAGGGTCGCGGCAGTTCCTGCAAGCATGGTGCGGCGGGTGAGCATCGGGAATCTCCGTCTTGTGTGCTGGGACTGATATAGGCCCGGACCTCGCGCACACCAAAAGTCATCGCATAACGACGCCGTGTCGCAGGATGGAACCGGGCGCTGCGCGGGACGCTTGAGTGGTCGAAGGGCGGATCGCCGCCCGTGAAATTACGTACGAGGAGATTTCCCATGCCAGAAGCATTCGTCAAAGGCCTGAACGACAACACCCGCACCAAAACCATTGATCTGCTGAACGCCCGCCTCGCGGACGTTATCTCGCTGGCCATGGCCGTGAAGCAGGCGCACTGGAACCTGCGGGGCGCCGGTTTCATCGGTGTGCACGAGTTGTTGGATGACGTGGCCGACCGCCTGCGCGAATCCTCTGACCTGATCGCAGAGCGTGCCGTGATCCTGGGTGGCATCGCCCGGGGCACCACCGAGGTCGTGGCCGAGCAGACCACCATGGCCGCCTATCCGGTCGAAGAGAAAGAGCTTCAGATCCACGTCGAAGCGCTGAAAGAGCGGTTCCTGGATGTGGGCGAAAAGGTCCGCGCGGCCATCGGCGAAGCTGGCGAGATGGGCGAGGACGACGTGGAAGACCTGTTCACCGAAGTCTCGCGTCAGATCGACAAGGACGCGTGGTTCATCGGCGCAAACTCTCCCGTTCCCGCATCCTGATCGGCCGGTTGCCGAAAAGTCATCCTACCTGGCCCTCGGGCCAGGTAACAATTTTGTAACGGACGCTGGACCATCCCGCCGACTTTCATCATCAGCGGCGGCATGTTGCTCTCATCGCGTTCGATTATCCCGCTTTACATCATTGTGGCTTCCATCGTTGTTCTGACGGACTGGACCCGCCTCGCCGACACCGCAAACCTGACCAGAGAGAATGGCAGCGTCGAGACGATGTCTATGGTGGGATATCTGGCCGCGCTGGCGGTGTACCTGCTGCGATCCGGCAAGCAGACGTTCTGGCCAGTGCCCGTCGTCCTTGGCCTGATGGCTCTGCGAGAGTTCGATGCCGACAAACGCTTTACCAGTGAAGGCCTGTTGAGCACCAATATCTTCAGCGCCGACACTCTTCTGTGGGAAAAGGGACTTGCGGTCGGCCTATGGGCGCTGCTGGTCTGCACGCTATTCACCCTGATCCGCTACCGTGCCGCACCTTTTGCGGCCGCGCTGCGCACGGGGTCGCGTTGGGCCATCCTGCTGTTAGCGGCGATCGGCATTGCGGCCTTCAGCAAGTCGATCGATGGGCTTGCACGGAAGCTCTCGCCCCTGAACATCGACGTCAGCGATCAAGTGTCCGCAGGAGCCGGAACGCTTGAAGAGATGTTGGAGCTTCTGATCCCGGTTCTGTTCATGCTTGCAATGACCCGCAAGAAGGATCGGCAGGATGCGCGCGTAAGCGACGACGCCATGCAACCTGCCGAATAGGCCTGCTTACTGAACCTCTGGCACCAGCACCTCGCGCTTGCCCACATGGTTGGCCGAGGACACGACACCTTCTTCTTCCATCTGCTCCACCAGCTTCGCGGCCTTGTTGTAGCCGATGCCCAGCTTGCGCTGGATGTAGCTGGTCGAACACTTGCGATCCCGCGCGACGATCTGCACCGCCTCGTCGTACTGCGCGTCCTCGCCGTTGGTGTTGCCACCCAGGCCCAGCACGGCGTCGATGTCGGACTCCTTGCCGTCCTCCGGGCCTTCCACGACGCCGGACTTGTAGTCGGGCGGGCCGAAGGACTTGAGGTAGGTCACGATTTCCTCGACCTCCTCGTCCGAACAGAACGGGCCGTGGACGCGGGTGATCTTCGATCCACCGGCCATGTACAGCATATCGCCCATGCCCAGCAGCTGCTCGGCCCCCTGCTCGCCCAGAATGGTGCGGCTGTCGATCTTGCTGGTCACGCTGAACGAGATCCGCGTCGGGAAGTTCGCCTTGATCGTACCGGTGATGACGTCGACGGATGGACGCTGCGTGGCCATGATCAGGTGGATGCCGGACGCCCGCGCCATCTGCGCCAAGCGCTGAATGCAGGCTTCGATCTCCTTGCCCGCGACCATCATCAGGTCGGCCATCTCGTCCACGACGACGACGATGTAGGGCAGGATTTCAGGCACCGTCTCTTCGGTTTCGAAGATCGGCTCTCCGGTGTCCTCATCGAAGCCGGTCTGGACAGTGCGCTCGAACAGCTCACCCTTGGCCAGCGCGTCCTTCACCCGGCCATTGAAGCCGTCGATGTTGCGCACGCCCATCTTGGACATCTTGCGGTAGCGGTCCTCCATCTCTCCGACGACCCACTTCAGCGCGACGACGGCCTTCTTGGGATCGGTGACGACGGGCGACAGCAGGTGCGGGATGCCGTCATAGACGGACAGTTCCAGCATCTTGGGGTCGATCATGATCATCCGGCACTCTTCCGGCGTCAGCTTGTAGAGCAGTGACAGGATCATCGTGTTGATCGCCACGGACTTACCCGAACCGGTCGTACCCGCGATCAGAAGGTGGGGCATCTTGGCCAGATTGGCGATGACGGGATCGCCGCCGATATCCTTGCCCAGCGCCAATGGCAGCTGGTGGTTGCCGTCACCGAAGTCGCGGTCAGAAAGGATCTCACGCAGTACGCACATCTCGCGCTTTTCATTGGGCAATTCGATGCCGATGACGCTGCGGCCCGGCACGGTAGAGACACGCGCGGACAGGGCGGACATCGAGCGCGCGATATCGTCTGACAGGCCGATCACGCGGGATGCCTTCAGGCCCGGCGCAGGCTCCAGCTCGTACATGGTGACGACGGGGCCGGGGCGGACGCTGACGATTTCGCCCTTAACGCCGTAGTCGTCCAGCACCGTTTCCAGCATCCGCGCGTTCTCTTCCAGCGCCTCGTCGGACAGAACGTGACGCTCCACACCAGAAGGGTCGGCCAGCAGGTTCAGCGGCGGATGCTCGTAGTCCGAATGGCGGTCCTCGAACGACAGCGAGGGCTGCGCTTCTTCCTTCGCGCGGGTGGACGGGCGCAGGGGCTTTTTCTGAACATGCTGCACCTTCGGCTTCGGGGCTTCGCGCACGACCTGCGGGGCGAAAGCGGGTGCAGACTGCGCATCGTATTCGACCGGCGCTGCGGTCATCGGCTCGGCCTCGAACACCTCATCCTCTTCGATGGCGGTGTCGGCCATGACCGGCGCTTTCGGCAGGATGATCGGCTGCGGTCCCTTGGGATGACGGCGCTTGACCTGCGGTTCGATCCGCGGACCGGCGGTCAGCATCGGTTGTGCGCGCGCACGGCTGCGGATGGCGTCGCTGATCTTGCCCTTGATGCGCTCACCGCTGGCGTATTGGTCGGGCATGTCGACTTCGGGCAGGTATTCCGGCTCATCCTGCGCGGTCAGGCCCAGCTTGTCGCCAAGGCGCGACAGGAAGCCCTGCGGCTCTTCGTACTCGTAAGCATCCTCGATCTCGTCCCAATCCGGCTCTGGCGCGGGGATCGGTGTGGCGCGAAGCACCGGGCGCTTCGGCATGGCGGGCATCTCCGGCTCGGGCGACAGAGAGCGTTCGGCGCGGGCGACACGCGCCGCCTCCAGCCGTTCCGCCGCGAGGCGCGCACCACTGCTGACACCGCGCGCGACACCGCGCTGGCCAAGGCCAAGAACCGCCACGATACCGGCGTAGGTGAAAATCGTTCCCGCCAGCAGCCAGTTCACGATGGTCTTCACCTCATGCTTTGTGAAGCCCAGCACGAAGCCACCCACCGCAACGGTGAGAACCATGATGAACAGCGCCGTCATCTTCAGGCCGAATGCGCCATCGACACCGAACAGGCCGAAGAGCGTGCCGAGCGCTGTGTCGCCGAACAAGCCGCCAAGCCCGAAGCTCTGCTCCCAGCCTGCGCCGGGCGTGTGGGTGGACAGGTAGATCGCCAGCAGGGCCACGCCGATGGGTACGAAAACGGCGCGCGAGACAGCCCGTTCCGCGCCCATGTGGAACAGAAAGCGGCCGCCCCAGACCATGAAGGACGCGACCACACCCCAAGACGCCAGCCCCGCGATGATGATCGCTGGTCCGGCAACGGACGCACCCATCCGCCCGAAGATGTTGCGCGCGGGATCGGTGGTCGCGGTCAGCCAAGATGGATCGCCCGGAACATAGGTGCCCAGCATCAGTGCCAGCACCAGCCCCGCTCCGATCAGGGCGATGCCGAACAACTCCTTGCCACGCCGCTCCAGGATCGCCTGGGTGTCGCTGTCGAACAGGGGGTCACGCCCGCGCGTCTGATAAGCCATACCGTTCCTCTTACGCATAAAGACAGTCGCGCAGCTTGATCAGCCCGCTCTGCAGTTCGTCTTCGTGGGCGACCAATGCCGCCCGGATGTATCCCGCACCGGGGTTCGCGCCGCCGACATCGCGGCTTAGATAATTGCCCGGCAGCACCCGCACGCCGGTCTCCTGCCACAGCTTCAGCGTGGCGGCTTCGGCGTCGTCCACCGGCAGCCACAGGAAGAACCCGGCCTCTGGCGCCGCGCAACCGTCGATGCCGTCGAACACCGCATCCACCATGTCGTACTTCGCGACGTAGCGGCGACGGGACGCGACGACATGATCCTCGTCCCGCCATACTGCCGCGCTGGCCGTCTGGATCGGGCCGGGCAGCGGCGCGCCCGCGTAGTCGCGCAACTGCTTCATCCGCGCCATGCTTTTCGGGCCAGCGACGGCAAAACCGGATCGCAACCCCGGCAGGTTCGAGCGCTTGGACAGCGAGTGGAAAATCACGATCCGCTCGGGGTCCGCGCCCATGGAATGCGCCACCTGCAACGCGCCCGGCGGCGGGGTATCGCGGTAGATTTCCGAATAGCATTCGTCGGCAAAGATGCGGAAATCATGCTTTTCGGCCAGCGCGATCAGGTCGCGCCAATAATCTTCCGTCGCCACCGCGCCCTGCGGGTTCGAGGGTGAGCAGATGTAGGCGATGGCAGTGCGATCCAGCGTCTTGGCGTCCAGCGCGGTGTAATCCGGCAGGAACCCGCTCTGCGCCGTCGCGGGCACGTAGACAGGCTGCGCGCCCATCGCAAGCGCGGCAACGGCATAGACCTGGTAGAACGGGTTGGGCGTCAGGATGACGGGTGCGTCTTCCGGGCACAACGCGACGGCGGTGTTGAACAGCCCCTCTCGGGTGCCGTTCAAGGGCAGCACCTGCGTGCGGGCGTCGACGGTCACACGATAGCGACGGGCCACCCATTCGGCGATGGCGTCCTGCAAATCGGCGTGGCCATGGTTCGGGGGATAGCGCCCGAAATCGGCGGCGCTTTCGGTCAGTATCTGGGACACGAAGGCGGGCGGATCGTGGCGCGGCTCTCCGATGGACATGTGCAGCACAGGACCGCCCGCGTCATGCGGGTCGAGCAGCGCCCGCAAACGCGGAAACGCATAGTCCGGCAGGGCCGAGAACCGGCTTGGAAACTGCATTGCTGTGCCTCACGGGTCGGGGTCTGACGCCCCATTTGCGTCGATCCTAGCCTGTGTCCGGCGTGCGCGTCCAGAAATTGCCATGTCGCATCGCGGGCTTGGGGGCTTGCCTGTGTCTTTTACGCCAGCGCCGATTCGGCAGCACGCCCCAAGCGCAACAATCGCCCTTCCGTGCGCGACGGCGTTTGCAGCAGCAGCCCGACCGACGGCGTATCGGTCGGCAGCGTCAGCCCCGGAAGGCCCATCAGGTTGCCGATCCGGGTGTTGCGCAGGGTCTTAAGGTTCCGCTCGGCATAGAATTCGGCGTCCGTCTCAAGCCGCGCCCGCTTCGGTGGCAGCATCGGGCAGGTTGGCAGCAGGACAGCATCGAAGCCCGCGGTGTCCGCCGCATAGTCGTGGCGCAGCGCCTCTAGCCGCACCCAAGCGGCAACGTAGTCCGGCGCGCTGACATCCGCGCCGCCCCGGAACCGCTCTCTCACCGGGGCAAACATCTTGTCGGGCGCGGCCTCGATGGTGTCGCGCCAGTGGCCGTAGGCCTCGGCGGCGAAGAGGGTTGCGGACAGCGGCATCGCCTTCGCCACGGCGGGCACCTTGCGGCGGACAATCGTCGCCCCCGCAGACTCCAGCTTGCGCACCGCACGGTCGAACGCATCGCCGATGGGGCCTTCCAGATCGTCAAGCGCGCTTGTCTCCAGCACCATCAGCCGTGTGCCAGACAGGCTGACGCCCCGCAGATCGCACGCACCGCCGCCCAGCGCCGCGAACAGCAGCGCCGCATCCTCGACAGAGCGCGCCAGTGGCCCGACCGTATCGAAGCGCGGCGCAAGGGGCACGACGCCATCCAGGGGCAGCACGCCACTGGTGGTCTTCAGACCCACTAAATCGTTCCACGCCGCGGGCACCCGCACCGATCCGCCCGTGTCCGACCCGATAGCCCCCGCCGCCAGCCCGAACGCGACCGATGTGGCCGCACCAGAGGACGAGCCGCCCGACACCGCGTCCGCATCGTTCACACAAGGCGGCGTGCCGGTCATGGGGTTCAGCCCAAGGCCAGAGAACGCCAGCTCGCTCATGTGCGTTTTGCCCAGACACACGAGGCCCGCGCGCGAACCACGCGCCAGCACCGCCGCGTCGGCCTCCGGCACGCGACCCTCCAGCAGCCGGCTGCCCGCTTCGGTCGCGACGCCTGCACTGTCGAACAGGTCTTTCCACGACACCGGCACCCCATCCAGAAGTTCGCGCCGCACGCCATTCCGAGCGCGCCCAGCGGCGGCCATAGCCTCGGCGCGCGCGCGATCCGGCGTGGTGCGGGCGTAGATCCGGTCAGACAGGTCGTGGTCCGCGATGGCGTCCAGATGCGCCTCGCACAGCTCCACGGGGTCGATCTGGCCCGCGCCGATGCCGCGTCCCAGTTCCGAAGCGCTCACCCTGAGCCAATCCATCGCACACCTCTTTGCCTGCCCACGATGGACAATGGCAGCGCGCGTCCCATAGTCCACCCCATGACCTACGATGTCCTTATCGGCGGCGGTGGCCTGACCGGCACCGCACTTGCCATCGCCCTGTCCCAGTCGGGCCTGTCCGTCGCGCTTGCAGACCCCCGCCCCGCGACAGAGCGTGGCGCGCAGGGCTTCGACGGGCGCAGCTACGCGCTATCGGTCGGCTCTCGGAACCTGCTGCGCGCGCTGGGACTGTGGGAGGCGCTGGCCGACACCGCCGGGCCGATCCTTGATATCCGCATCTCTGACGGGCGCGTTGGCGAAGGCCCGTCGCCCCTCACCTTGCATTTCGACCATACCGAGATCGAGGAAGGCCCCATGGGCCATATGGTCGAGGATCGCCACCTGCGCCCGGCCCTACTGGATGCGCTTGGCGATGTGACGGTGATCGAGGCCGGAGTGACCGCCCAAACCGAGGCCGACGACAGGATCGACGCCCTTCTGTCGAACGGAGATACCGTGTCGGTCCGCGTTCTGATCGCCTGCGATGGCAAGACCTCTGGCATCGCGAAACGCGCGGGCATCCGGCGCACGGGGTGGGAGTACGGCCAAGCCGCTTTGGTCGCCGCCATCGAACATGAGCAGCCGCACAACGGCGTCGCGCACCAGTTCTTCATGCCGGAAGGGCCGCTGGCGATCCTACCGCTGGCTGGCAACCGATCCTCTATCGTCTGGACCGAAAAGCGTGACCGCGCGCGGGCGCTGACCGATCTGGACGACAACGCCTATCTGGATCTTCTGCGTCCCCGCTTCGGTGATTTCCTGGGCGAGATCGCTCTGTCCGGCAAGCGGTTCACCTACCCGCTTGGCCTGTCCATCGCCAACCGCTTCGCCGCACCCCGCGTGGCGCTGGTGGGCGATGCGGCGCACGCGGTTCACCCCATCGCGGGACAAGGATTGAACGCAGGGTTGAAGGATGTGGCGGCGCTGGCAGAAGTTCTGATCGACGCGCGCCGACGCGGTGAAGACATCGGGCGGGTCGACGTTCTGCAACGATACGAGCAATGGCGTCGGTTCGATGTGACGGCACTGGCCGTGGCGACGGATGGGTTCAACCGTCTGTTCTCGAACGACAACCCGCTCTTGCGCGCCGCGCGTGACTTGGGTCTGGCCGCCGTTCAACGCCTGCCCGGTCTGCGCCGCACATTCATACGCGAAGCGGCGGGACTGACCGGCGACCGCCCCAAGCTGCTACAGGGCCAGCGCCCCTAGTCCAGCTTGCGCGCCTCATCGACCAGCATGATCGGAATGCCGTCGCGGATCGGGTAGGCCAGATGCGCGGCCTTCGACACCAGTTCCTGCCGCTCGGCATCGTAGGACAGCACGGCATGCGTCTCGGGGCACACGAGCGACTCCAACGCTTTGCGATTCACTTCGGTCATTGAAGTCGTTCCTCTCCACCGCCTGCGAGGGCGAATTCGATCAACGTCACCAGCGTCTCGCGCCGGGTCGTCAGGTCGGGCGCTTCGAGAAGCGCCTGTTTATCCTCTGGCTCGAACGGGCATAGCATAGACAGCGCGTTAATAAGCAACTCATCTTCTGCATCTGACAGCGACTCCCAATCCGTCTTCAACTCTTCCGCGTCGAAGTAACGGTTCAGCAGTGTCAGGAAACGAGTACGGTCGAAGCCTTCGTCTTTTTCCGGGCGGCCCAGGTCGCGCTGGAAACCGTCCCAAGACACCGCGCATTTGCGGTAGGGTGTGAAGCCTTCGACCTCTTCGCGGATACGGAAACGCGACACACCGGACAACGTGACCATGTAGCGCCCGTCTTCGGTTTCGCTCATGCCGGTCAGACGGCCTGCACAGCCGATAGAGTGTAGCCGCGCCTCGCCGCCCGGCGTCTCACGCGGCTGGATCATGCCGATCAGCCGCGCTTCCGTTTTCATGCAGTCTTCGATCATCGCCAGATAGCGCGGCTCGAATATGTGCAGGGGAAGTCTTCCACGCGGCAGCAGCAATGCGCCGGGAAGCGGGAAGACCGGGATTTCCGAAGGCAAGTCTGCGGTGTTCAGCATGTCAGGCGACGTAGGCCGCTACCCGCATCAGGCAAATATCAACGAAGACAATCGACGGCGACCTTTCAACGCAATCGGATCCTGCGGCGGCAGCGCTTCGAAAATGGTGAAGAGCTGCGTGCGCGCGGCGTCTTCGTTCCAGTCGCGGTCGCGGCGGAACAGTTCCAGCAATTCGTCGACCGCCTCTTCGGTCTGGCCGGTGGCGTACAAAGCCTGAGCCAGATCGAACCGAGCTTGATGGTTCGCCGGATCGGCGTCGACCTGCGCGCGCAGATCGTCCACCGGGCCAGCGTTCGCGGCTTGCTTGGCCAGTTCCAGTTGTGCGTGCGCGGCTTCCAGTTCGGGGGCTTTGGCGATGGACACATCGGCCCCGTTCAGGATCGCTTCCGCCTGCTCCAGATCGCCCATGGCAATGTGCGCGCGCACGAGACCGGCGTAGGCGGCCGGGTGGTTCGGCTCTTCGCCCAGGATGCCCGCGTAGATCTGCGCGGCGTCGCTGGCGGCACCGGACTCCAGCATCTCATCGGCGGCGGCGACGGCCTCGCCTAGACCGTCGCCCTCTGCCTCGCCCCCCGATTGGGCGATCAGGCGATCGACGAAGGCCTTGATCTCGGACTGGGGCTGCACGCCCTGAAAGCCGTCGATCGGCTGGCCTTTGTAGAATGCGTAGACCGTCGGGATGGACTGGATCTGCAGTTGCGCCGCGATCTGCTGCGCCTTGTCCACATCGACCTTCACCATCTTCACCGCGCCTTTCGCGGCGCGCACGGCGTCTTCCAGCATCGGGCCAAGCGTTTTGCACGGGCCGCACCACGGCGCCCAGAAATCGACGATGACGGGCACCTCCTGGCTGGCCTCGACCACGTCGGCCATGAAGGTGGCTTCTGTCGTGTCCTTGATCAGATCGGTGTCCGCTGCGGGCTGGCTGCCGCCGAGTTCGAGCATGGGTGGTCCTCTCGTATCCGTGTTCCTGCTTTAGATGGGCGGTCTGCCCGGGTTCTCAAGCCAATGGCAGGTCGAAGGTGGCAAAGACCGGTGCGTGGTCCGACGGCTTTTCCCACCCACGGGCATCACGTCGAACCCGGCTGCCATACGCGGCCCCGGCGATATCCGGTGTGGCCCACAGGTGATCGAGGCGGCGTCCCTTGTCGGCGGCGTCCCAATCCTTGGCGCGGTAGGACCACCACGAATACAGTTTACCTTCCGGGATGTCGGCGCGGGTCACATCGACCCAACCACCAGCCTCTTGCGCCTCTCCCAGCGCGGCAATCTCGACCGGCGTATGGCTGACGATCTTCAGCAGCTTCTTGTGGTCCCAAACGTCATCCTCACGCGGGGCGATGTTAAGATCGCCCACAAGGATGCTGCGTTCGGGGACCTCGGCGCGGAAGGCGTCGCGCATGTCGGTCAGGTAATCCAGCTTCTGCCCGAACTTCTCGTTCACCTCGCGGTCCGGCACATCACCGCCCGCAGGGACGTAATAATTGTGGATCACGACGCCATTCGGCAGGGCCGCCGACACGTGCCGCGCGTGACCCAGATCGGCATGATCCAATGCTGACACTTCGCGCAAAGGCACCTTCGACAGGATCGCAACGCCGTTGTAGCCCTTCTGCCCGCGTGCGATGCAATGGCCGTAGCCCAGCGCCTCGAACGAGGGCAGCTTGTCCACCGGCGACTTGCACTCTTGCAGGCACAGCACGTCGGGCGCGTCCTCGGCCAACAGACGTTCGACCAGGCCGGCGCGCAAACGGACCGAGTTGATGTTCCAGGTGCAGATCGTGAAAGGCAACGGCGTTCTCCTGTGGTGCGCGGCCTCTCTAACGGGCACGCGACCCGATGTCACCGGAACGCGGGAGGGCCTCACCCGTTGGTCCGCCAAACCAACCGGAGACCGATATGACCCGAACCTTCGCCCCTGCCGTCGCCCTTGCCGCGGCTCTTTTATCATCGACCGCCATGGCACAGGAAACCGTCGGCTCGATCGATGGCATCCTTGACGGACGCCAAGTGTCATTCGTCGTGATGGATGGAGAGGACGCACAGACCGGCTGGAGTGACACCGAAGACGGCATCCAGGTAACGCTGGACGCCTACCCCGCCGACAGCCCCATGTCCGACGAGAACCGGCTACTGATTGAGTTCACCGCCCAGACCGCCACGCGAATGCCGGAAATGACCGAAGGCACTGTGACCCTGACACGCGGAGACGATCCGCTGACCGCGACGGACGATGCGATAGACCTGTCGCTGAACAATTTGGAGGTTCAGGGCGAAAGCCTGTTGGTCACGGCAAACATTCGCGTCACCATGGCCCAAACCGAAGAGAACGTCTCTGTCGTGTCGCCAGCGGGCGTGACCATGTCCGCTGACCTTCAAGCGACCGTCATCCGCGCCGAGGACTGATCGGGCCGCGACGATGCGACACGAAAAAGGGGCCCGCGGGCCCCTTCCTTACATCGACAGACGGTAGCCGCCGGTCTCGGTAACCAGCAGCCGCGCATTCGACGGATCGGGCTCAATCTTCTGACGCAAGCGGTAGATGTGCGTCTCCAACGTGTGGGTCGTGACGCCCGCGTTATATCCCCAAACCTCATGCAGCAGCACATCGCGCGGCACGACACCGTCAGGCGCGCGGTAGAGGAACTTGAGGATATTCGTTTCCTTCTCGGTCAGCCGGATCTTCTTGTCGGCCTCGTCCAGCAGCATCTTTTGCGCGGGACGGAACGAATACGGCCCAAGCTGGAACACCGCGTCTTCGGACTGCTCATGCTGGCGCAGTTGCGCGCGGATGCGGGCCAGAAGAACGGGGAACTTGAACGGCTTGGTCACGTAATCGTTCGCACCCGCGTCCAATCCAAGGATCGTGTCGGAATCGCTGTCATGACCCGTCAACATCAGCACCGGGCACTTCACGCCTTGCTTGCGCATCAGTTTGCACAACTCACGCCCGTCCGCGTCAGGCAGACCTACGTCGAGGATCACCAGATCGAACAGGCCCTCTTTGACCTTATCCATCGCGTGCGCGGCTGAATCGGCCTCGAACACGTCGAAATCCTCTGTCATGACCAGTTGTTCGCTCAACGCCTCGCGCAGATCGTCGTCGTCATCGACCAATAGTATTTTCTTCAACGTGCTCATGTTCGAATCTCCTTGGTCCGACAACGCGCAGATGTGATCGTGGTTCACTCTGCACAACCGATGCGACAATCGCTCACGGATGCGTGGCCGCACGGGCGGTTTTATTTCACTTTCCTGCATCCTGTGCCTATCCCGTTGCCGATGGACGCTTTAGCCCCCCTGCCCCACGAACGTCGCACCCGCGCCCGGACCGATCTGGCGATGGGGTTGCCGATAATCATGACGAACGGCCCGCAGCGGATGCTGGTCGCGGCGGCAGAGGCTTTGTCTCCTCAACGGCTGGCATGGATGGTGCAGGACGGGACCGCCGAACTGGCGCTGACGCAGTGGCGAGCGGAAACGCTAAAAATTCGCGTGTACGATGACGATCTCGCCCGTATCGTGTTGGCCCCTGACACCGATCAAGCCGCGTTGAAAGCACTGATCGACCCCGTCGACGACTTGGCGACACCGATGAAGGGACCGTTCCGCGCCAGCCGTGAAGGTGACGCATCCATCGCGCGGGCCGGGCTGGCGCTGGCGAAGTCGGCACGCATTCTGCCCGCGGTCATCCTTCGGCCGGCCTTGCACGCGCACCCCGACCTGACGCAGATCGACGTGGCCGATCTGACCGCCACTCCACAACAACGCCCCATCGACGTGGTGGCCGCGCGCCTGCCCTTGGCTGTGGCCGAAGACACCGTTCTGCACGTCTACCGCCCCGGTGACACGGGGCCGGAGCATTACGCGCTGGAAATCGGCCGCCCCGACCGCGCAGCCCCGGTCCTGACGCGCCTGCACTCGGCGTGCTTCACGGGCGACGTGTTGGGCTCTCTGAAATGCGACTGCGGTCCGCAACTGCACGCGGCGATGGAGGGGATGGCCGCACAGGGCGGCGGCGTTCTTCTCTATCTGAACCAAGAGGGGCGCGGCATCGGGTTGGCCAACAAGATGCGCGCCTACGCTCTTCAGGATCAGGGGTTCGACACGGTCGAGGCGAACCACCGGCTGGGCTTCGACGATGATGAGCGTGACTTCAGCGTCGGGGCGGCGATGCTGCGCCATCTCGGGATCGGCAGCGTGCGGCTGATGACGAACAACCCCCGCAAGCTGGCGCGGCTGCAGGTGGAAGGCATCCATGTGGCAGAGCGTGTGCCGCTGTGGGTCGGCCAGAGCCAGCACAACCGCGATTACCTGCGGGTGAAAGCAGATCGCTCGGGTCACCTGGAATGAGCGTTCGTGACATGGTGCTGACGCCCACCGGCCTGCGCTTTGCCGGTCGGTGCATTCCCTGCACGATTGGACGCGGCGGGGTGACGGACCGCAAAGCAGAGGGCGACGGCGCGACGCCAACGGGCGTGCATCGCATCGTCGGGATGCTGTATCGGCCTGACCGGATCGCCCGCCCGACGGATTGGGCAGTGCCGATCCACCCGCGCGACATCTGGTCCGACGATCCCAGCGACCCGGCCTACAACACAATGGCCATAGCCCCGTCGCGGTTCTCGCACGAATCCCTGCGGCGTGCCGATCCTCTGTATGATCTGGTGATCCTGACGGATTGGAACTGGCCCATGGCTGTGCCGGGTCGTGGCTCGGCGATATTCATTCACCGCTGGCGGCGACGTGGCTATCCAACGGAAGGCTGCATCGCGATGGACCCGCGCGACCTGCTGTGGGTCGCCCAACGCATCGGGTTCGAAACGCGACTGATCGTCTAGGGGCGTTCGCCAAAGATAGCAGAGCCGACGCGGACATGGGTCGCGCCCAGTCGCACGGCCGTCTCGAAGTCACCGCTCATGCCCATGGACAGGCCGGTCAGGCCGTTGCGCTCCGCGATCTTGGCGAGCAGGGCGAAGTGCAGCGCAGGCTCTTCGTCCACCGGCGGGATGCACATCAGCCCCCGAATCGGAAGGTCCAGATCGCGGCAGGTCGTGACGAATGCATCCGCGTCGGCGGGCATCACACCGGCCTTCTGATCCTCTTCGCCGGTGTTCACTTGAACGAACAGATCGGGGCACTTGCCCATTTCCTGCGCCAGCCGGGCGATGGTGGTCGCCAGCTTGGGGCGGTCGAGCACGTGGATCGCGTCGAACAGCTCCATCGCGGCGCGGGTCTTGTTGGTTTGTAGCGGGCCGATCAGGTGCAGGTCGCAGGCGCCGTATGTGTCGCGGAAGCCTGGCCATTTGCCGTCGGCTTCCTGCACGCGGTTCTCGCCAAAACTGCGATGCCCTTCGTCCAGCACGGCTGCGACACGCGCGTCCGGCTGCTTTTTCGACACGGCGATCAGCGTCACGTCACCGGGATCACGCCCACAGGCCGTGGCGGCGGTAGCGATTCGCGTCTGTATATCGGTCAGTCCCATGGCACGCGTTCTGGCCGAGGGCTGCGCAAAAGAAAAGGGCGGCTCTGTAAAGAGCCGCCCGATCCGTCATCCAATCCGCGAGGAATTAGAAGTCCATCGAGATACCGAAGGAGTAGGTGTCGAAGTCGTTGTCGTCACCATCGGGATCGTTGTAGCCGTAGCCGAACTCCAGAGCGGCACCGCCACCCAGGTCGTAGTTGGCGACCAGACCGAAGCCTTCGTCTTCGCCACCGTCGTCGAAGTCGTAGATGCCGTAGTTGGCGGCGACCAGGATTTCGCCGAAGGTATAGCCTACTGCGATACCAAAGTGATCGGCGTCGAAATCGACGTCGTTGGTGCCATCGTTGGCTTCGCCGTTCAGCTCGGAGTAGTTCAGGATAACCTGAAAGCCCGCGACGGTGGTGTCGAGGCTGATGCCGAAGATGTCGACATCAAAATCCGCCGAGTCTACGCCGTCGCTGAAACGCAAGTCGGCCTGCTGGTAGCCAATACCAGCGCCGAAATCGAAGCCAGCGAAGCTGCCGGAGTAACGCATGCCGACGCCCAGGGCCGGATCACCATCAACATCGACTCCATCGACGTCCAGACCGAACACGGTTCCGTCGACTTCACCATCGACGCCCAGAGCCGCACCGCGGATACCTTCATCTTGGATCTCGGCGGACACGGCGAAGGAGAAATCACCGAAGGTGTAGTCGTAACGCGCGACCTGACCGTCGTAGATGCCGTCGAGGCCGGCGTTGCCGTTGTAACCAACGTGCTCGTGGTCATCGGCGATGGAGGAGCCGATGATGGCTTCCTGAAGAGCGAAGTCCAGCGCGCCGTCGGTGTCGCCCATGGTCAGCGTGCCGTAGACGCCGGAAACGAAGATGACAGCGCCGCCATCGTCAGAGTCGTCGTCGGTCGCGCCGACGCCGGGACCGTCAACGTCGGACAGTTCAACCTCGGCACCGAAGGTCAGGCCGGCATCGGTTTCACCGGCCATGGTGAAGACGACGTTGATGTCGGTGTGGAACTGCAGGTCACCGTCATCGATGTCATCGTCGGCGTTTACACCGAACACACCCATTTCGGCGGAACCAGAGATGTCCACGTCGGCCATTGCGAAGGCCGTCGAGGCGACCAGAGCCGTGGAGGCGAGAAGAAGATTTTTCATGTTTTCCCTCATGATCTAAAATCGGCCCCAAGAGGTTTGCCTCGTGGGTACGGATGCTGATTGCGCTTTTTGGTGGAACGACTCAATGCGCAGCGATCAGTCGGGGATCAGGTCTTTTCAGATGGTGCAGCTATGTCACACCGCCCATTGCGGGCAACAGATGCTGGCACCGCCACGAAAAACGGCCGCCCGAAGGCGACCGTTTCAGAACAATCGGCAAGAGAGCCGATCATGTCACCACGATTAGTCGTTCAGCAGGGCGTCGATCTGGTCACACTTTTCCGACTCATCGGCGGAACCGGCGGTCAAAAGAACGCCAGCGACCTGCGCCATGGTCAGGTCCATGATCTGCTCGTCGTCGACTTCGTAGTCACAATCGGCAACGGCTTCGGCGAACTTCGACTGAACCATCGTCATCTCTTCGGTCATGTGCGCGGCGGCGAAAGCGGCCGGAGCAGCGACGAGAGTGGCGGCGGCGAGGGTGATGATACGCTTCATAAGAGTAGTCCTTTTACTTCGTTCTGTTGTGCCCCGACGGATCGGGGCGGCTATGCACACTCGGGCGTGAACCGGCCGAAGCCGGACCCTGTAAACTCGCATCTAAATCGTAACTACATACAGTCACGTATGTGGCCCAAAAAAAGTTCCAAGACACGAACTTTCCACGTTGGGCCCTCTGATGCCTGTTCAATCAACCCGCCTGCCGGGATTTGGTTCCTTGCCCGATGCAAATCACTCGGTTAGTCACGCAGAGACATTGTTATATAGAGGACGGCGTCATGCAGGGATCGACCCCTTTGAGGATCGTCGCGGCGCTTGCGGCGGTCGCGATCGTGGCAGGCTGCGGAAACCGTGAGGGCAACCTTGCGCAGCGCGAGGCCCGCGCGAATGCTCTGGGCGTGAACGAAGAGCGGTCGACCATCTTCGACCTGTTCCTGAACGTCGATGACCCGAACCGCACTGTCGAGGTGAACAAGTATATCTGGACCGCCGCGCAAGAGGTTCTGGACTTCCTGCCGCTGGAAACCGCCGATCCGTTCTCTGGCGTGCTGGTCTATGGCTACGGCACCCCGCCGGGTGGTGGGCAATCCTACCGCGCAACCGTCTTCGTGCAGGACCCCGCTTTGGACGCCCGGTCGCTGAATGTTGCCATGGCCACCCGTAGTGGTCCCGTCACCCGCGCCACCAGCCAGGCCATCGAGGATGCGATCCTGACCCGCGCCCGCCAATTGCGCCTGGGCGACGACGCGCTTTAACCGGCCAGTTCTTCGATCCACTGGAACTGCGCGGGCAGGCACACCCGCTTGAGGTCGTAGTCGCGCAGCACCCGTGCGCGCGCCGCGGCCCCAAGATCACCGCGCAGCTCCGGGTCTTCGATCAGCTCTTCGACGCAGTCGACCAGCGCCTCCTTGTCGAAGAAGTCGAACATCAGCCCGTTTTCGCCATCCGTGATCGCTTCGCGCACCGGAGCGGTGTCGCTGGCGACAATGGCGCACCCGGCACTCATCGCTTCCATCAACGACCATGACAGGACGAACGGATACGTCAGATAGACGTGCACCATGCTGACCTGCAGCAGCTTGGTGAAATCCTCGCGCCCGATTCGACCCGTGAAGTGCACCCTGTCCCAGTCGGCGTCGGAGATTTGATCCCCCACCTCGGCCAGCATCTTCTGCTTCCAGGTGCCGCCCTCTTTCGGCGCACTGCCGTAACTGACGCCATCTTCGCCGACGAGCACGACCTGCGCATTGGGCCGCCGCTTCAGCAGATCAGGCAGCGCGCGCATGAATACGTGGAAGCCGCGATACGGCTCCAGATTGCGGTTTACGAAGGTCACGATTTCATCCCCGGCGGCGAAGGGGGGATGGCCCTCCAGTTCCAGCCGGGCCACGGGGTCGGGCTTGATCGTATCGGTGTCGATGCCATCGAACACGACGCTGATCTTGTCGCGCAAGGCGTCGGGATGGCCGTCCGCCTGCCAAAAGGTCGGCGCGATTCCGGCATCGGCGGCTTCCAGTTGCAAGCGCATGGCAAGGTTCTTCATTTCGACACGCGGCCCGCGCCCAAGCTCTGTCGCACTGTCGAACTCTTGGTCGAAGCCAATGTCCGCGCCGCTTTCACGATAGTAGAACTCGCAGAACACACCGATCCGTGCGTCGGGCCAGACGTGCCGCAGGTACATCGCCTCTCCCCAGCCTGAATGCGCGACGATGACATCGGGCGACAAACCACGGTCCTTCAGCGCCATGCACGCACGATAAACGATGGCTCCGCGATCCGCCGCGCGGTTCAGCGTGTTCACCCACGGATGCAACACGTGATTCTTCGGCGCGTCGTACTTATAGGCGATCACCTCGACCCCGCGCCACTTGATCGATTTTTCGACCCGGCTTGTCAGCGCGACAACCCGGTGCCCCGCCTGCGCCAGCGCCGGGGCCAGATGTGCGAATTGACCCGGAAAGTTCTGGTGTAGGAAAAGAATGTTCATCGCATGCTCGGTAATCTGTTTTGGACGCGTGATGCCGTAAAATTGGGGCGATGATAAGGAGCATTGGCTGGACCCTGCCCCCGTGCGCTCCTATCAAGTCCCGCAACACACCGAAGACCATCCCGAAGGGGCGCCCATGGACCGCTACGACGCAGCCGCCATCGAACCGAAATGGCAGCAGGAATGGGAGCGCGCAGGCTGCTTCACCGCCAAGCGCGATGCCGCGAAGCCGAAGTACTACGTGCTGGAGATGTTCCCCTACCCATCCGGCAACCTGCACATCGGTCACGTGCGCAACTACGCGATGGGCGATGTGGTCGCGCGCTATAAGCTGGCGACCGGCCATGCCGTGCTGCACCCGATGGGCTGGGACGCGTTTGGCTTGCCTGCTGAAAACGCAGCGATGGAACGCGGCGTGCACCCCGAAGGCTGGACGCGCGAGAATATTGCCAACATGAAGGGGCAATTCGGCCGTCTTGGCCTGACGCTGGATTGGTCCCGCGAATTCGCCACCTGCGATCCGGACTACTATGGCCAACAGCAGGCCATGTTTATCGACTTCCTGGAAAAGGGCCTCGTGTACCGCAAGAACGCGGTGGTGAACTGGGATCCCGTGGACATGACCGTTCTGGCCAACGAACAGGTCGAAGACGGGCGCGGCTGGCGGTCCGGCGCGTTGGTGGAACGGCGTGAGCTGACGCAGTGGTTCTTCAAGATCAGCCAATATTCCGACGATCTGCTAGGCGCGCTCGACGGCTTGGACAACTGGCCCGACAAGGTCAAATCCATGCAGCGCAACTGGATCGGCAAGTCGCGCGGCCTGCAATTCGGCTTCAAGCTGGACGACGCGGCCGACGGCTTTGACACGATAGAAGTCTACACCACCCGCCCGGACACCCTGCTGGGCGCGTCTTTCGTCGGCATCTCTGCCGATCATCCGCTGGCAAAATCGCTGGAAGGCGACAATCCGCAACTGGCCGCCTTCAACGCCGAGTGCCGCAAGATGGGCACCGCCGAAGAAGACATGGAAAAGGCCGAGAAGCGCGGCTTCGACACTGGCTTGACCGTCACACATCCGCTGGACCCGGACTGGCACCTGCCCGTCTTTGTGGCCAACTTCATCCTGATGGACTACGGCACGGGCGCGATCTTCGGCTGCCCCGCCCACGATCAGCGCGATCTGGAGTTCGCGCGCAAATACGACCTGCCGGTGATCTCGACCTTCCAGCCGGTCGCGGGAGAGCACATCAAGCCAGAGAATGACGGCACGCCCTACGTCCCGCCGAAGACCGAAACCGTGACCTACATCAAGCTGGTCGCAGGCGCTCCCGAACAGACCGGCGAGCAAGCCATCGACGCGGCGATTGCCGAGGCCGAGCGTCTGAACATCGGCAAGGGCGTCACCAAGTTCCGGCTGCGCGACTGGGGCCTGTCGCGGCAACGCTACTGGGGCTGCCCGATCCCGGTGGTGCATTGCGATGCCTGCGGTGTGGTGCCCGAGAAGAAAGAGAACCTGCCGGTCGAGCTGCCCAAGGACGTGTCCTTCGACCGCCCGGGCAATCCGCTGGACCGGCATGATGACTGGCGCAATGTGCCCTGCCCGTCGTGCGGCGCGGACGCCAAGCGCGAGACCGACACGATGGACACCTTCGTGGACTCAAGCTGGTACTACGCGCGCTTCACCTCCCCCGGTGCAGAAACGCCGACCGACCCCGAAGACGCCGCCTACTGGATGAACGTCGACCAATATATCGGTGGCGTCGAGCACGCGATTTTGCATTTGCTGTACTCCCGCTTCTTCGCCCGCGCGATGAACGAGGCCGACCACCTGCCCGACGCCGCCCGCGAACCCTTCGACGCGCTGTTCACGCAGGGGATGGTGACGCATGAGATCTACATGACCGAAGAAGACGGGAAGAAGACCTATTACTTCCCGCACGAGGTGACGAACGGCAAACTTGCCGACGGGCGCGAGGTCAAGGTCATCCCCTCCGCCAAGATGTCCAAGTCCAAGCGCAACGTCGTGGACCCGGTCGAGATTATCGACCGCTTCGGGGCCGATACCGCACGGTGGTTCGTCCTGTCCGACTCGCCCCCCGAGCGGGATGTCGAATGGACGGACGCAGGTGCAGAGGCCGCATCGAAGCACCTCGCCCGCGTGTGGCGCACCGCCATGGCCGCCCGCGATGCGGCAGAGACGGGGCAGGGTGACGAAGACTTGCTGCGCGAGATGCACAAGACCATCCACGACGTGACGATGGGCGTCGAAAGCTTCGGCTTCAACGCGGCCATCGCGCGGCTCTATGCTTTCGCGGCGACGCTGCAGAAATCCAAGGCGGGACGCAAAGCACAGGTACAGGCGGCGCGCACGCTTGCGCAACTCATGTCCCCCATGACACCGCACCTGTCCGAAGAAATCTGGCAGGCGCTTGGTGGCGAAGGGCTGATCGCAACCGCCGCTTGGCCGAAGGCCGATCCGGCGATGCTGGTGGAGGACGAGGTGACGCTGCCGATCCAGGTGAACGGAAAGCGCCGCGACGAGATCCGCGTGCCCAAGGACATGCCGAAGGACCAGATAGAGGCAAAAGCTTTGGCCTCTGACGCGGTTCAGCGTAGCCTTGACGGGAAGGAACCGAAGAAGGTGATCGTCGTGCCGGGGAAGATCGTGAATGTCGTGGTGTAAAGCAGCCTGCCTGACCCTTCTGCTGTCGGCTTGCGGGTTCACCCCCGTCTACGGCCCCGTCGGCGTTGCCCGTGGCCTGACCGGAGAGATCGCAATCGACCCACCGCGGGACGAGACCGGCTTCGTTTTCGTCAAAAAGCTGGAGGAACGGTTGGGCCGCGCCAGCAGCGCGCGCTACCGTCTGGCCGCCGATCTGGATGTCTCGGAAGAGCGTCAGGGCATCACGCCATCGAACGATTCGACGCGGGTGCATGTCGTCGGGACGCTGGACTACCAGTTGCTGCAGGCGGGCACGAACGCCCCCGTGCGCAGCGGGCAGATCACAAGCTTCACTGCCTATTCCGATCCCGTCTTCACCGACACGCGCGTCACAATCGCGGGCAATCCGGTCACCGTCCGCGCGGCACGGCGCGACGCGACCGAACGGCTGATGACGATTCTTGCCGACCGGTTGACGGCCGAACTGCAGGCGTCCGCCGCCGATTGGCGGCAATGAAGCTGAACGCCCGCGACGCGAACGCCTGGATCGCGAAGCCCCCGCCCGACCGCCCCGGCACGCTGATCTACGGCGAAGACGCGATGCGCGTTGCGCTGAAACGGCAGGACCTTGTGGCGAACCTCGCCGGTCCCGGTGCGGACGAGGAAATGCGCCTGACACGCATCGCCGCCGCCGATCTGCGCAAGGAAAAGTCGCTGCTGTCGGATGCGCTGAAGGCGCAGGGTTTCTTCCCCGGCGCACGGGTTGCACTGGTGGAAGACGTCACGGCCCACAATGCCGACCAGATCGTCGCGGCGCTGAGCGATTGGAAACCGGGCGACGCGCATATCGTCGTGACGGGCGGGCAGCTGAAGCCGACCAACGCCATTCGCAAGACGTTCGAGAAACACCCCAGCGCCGTCGCCATCGCAATCTATGACCAGCCCCCCGACCGGGCAGAGATCGAAGGTTGGATCAAGGACGCGGGCCTTGCCCCCGATCGCGACGCCATGGGCGCGCTGATGGAAATCGCGCAAGCTGTCGGGCCAGGCGACCTGCGTCGGATGATCGACAAGCTGGCGCTCTATAAGCACAACGATCCGGCCCCGCTGACGCCCGATGACATTGCCGCCTGTGCCCCGGCCTCGACCGAGGCCGAGCTTGACGACGTGTTGAACGCCGCCGCCGATGGGCGCACCGGGCAAATCGGCCCGATCCTTGCGCGGCTGGAAGCGCAGGGCGCGCAGCCGGTGGCCTTGGTGATCGCCGCCACCCGCCACTTCCGCACTTTGCACGCCGCCGCCGCTGATCCCGGCGGCCCGGCGTCGGGCATCGGCAAGCTGCGCCCGCCGGTCTTCGGGCCCCGCCGCGACGCGATGCTGCGACAGGCCCAGCGTTACGGGATGCACCGGTTGGAAGACGCGCTGCGGCTTCTGACCGACACCGACCTGACCCTGCGGTCTACCGCCCGCGCCCCGCAGATGGCGCTGATGGAACGCACACTCATACGCCTTGCCATGATGGGACGACGCTGATGCTGACGCTTTACGGAACCTCGAAAACCCGCGCCTTGCGGCCCCTGTGGCTGCTGGAAGAACTGGGCTTGGATTACACCCACGAGCCGACGCCGCCGCGCCATGACGCGCTAAAGACGCTCAGCAATCTGGGCAAGGTGCCGGTGCTTGACGCCGACGGTACCGCGATCACCGACTCAACGGCGATCCTGACCTATCTGGCGGATCGCGAAGGCCGCTTTACCGCCCCCGCCGGTACGCTTGCGCGGGCCGAGCAGGACGCGCTGACCTTCATGGTACTGGATGATCTGGAAGGCCAGCTTTGGACGGCAGCCAAGCATAGCTTCATCCTGCCCGAAGAGCGCCGCGTTCCAGCCGTGAAAGAGACCGCGCGGTGGGAGTTCTCGCGCTACGTCGACAAGCTGATGGAACGCCGCAAGGGACCGTGGCTGATGGGCGACGAAATGACGATTCCCGACATCATCGCCGTTCACTGTGGTGGCTGGGCCAAATCCGCGAAGTTCGAGACGGATAACGAGGATTACGTCGCCTACATCAAGCAGGGTCGCGCCCGCGAGGCCTTCAAACGGGCTGCCGCGCTGCCCTGACGCGGGAACGAAGACGCCACCGCTTTGTTGCCACCGCAACGAGTATAGGAGCGTTCCCATGTCCCAGAAATCAGCCATCGTCCTTGGCGGAAGCGCCGGTGTCGGCCACGCGGTCGTCACCGCCCTTGTCGACAGGGGCTACCGGGTCGGCGTTGTCGCCCGCGGCGAAGACCGCCTGGCAGAGATGCGCGACACACTCGGCGACCGGATCGCCACCTCCAGCGCCGATGTGGGCGACGCCGCGGCTTTGGAAGCCGCGACCGACACGCTGATTGCCGAGATCGGCAAGCCCACCGTCTGGGTGAACAGCGCCATGCTGACCAGTTTCTCGCCGTTCGAGAAGGTCGAAGCCGACGAGTTCAAGAAGATCGTCGACACAACGTTGCACGGTCAGGCGAACGGCTGCCGCCTTGCTTTACGGCACATGGATCGCGGCAATATCGTCAACATCGGGTCGGGTCTTGGTTATCGCTCCGTGCCGTTTCAGGCCGCCTATTGCGCGGCCAAGCATGGTATCAACGGCTTCACATCGGCCCTGCGCTGCGAGTTGATCCGCGACAAGCGCCCCATAACCCTCTCGGTGGTGCAACTGCCCGCGCTGAACACGCCGCAATTTGATTGGGCGATCAACCGATTGGAGCAAAAGCCACAGCCCGCCCCGCCGATCTTCCAGCCACACGTCGCCGCGAATGCGGTGATGAAAGCCATCGACACCGACGCGCGCGAGATCCTCGTGGCAAAATCCGTGATCCAGTTGGTCTTCGGCAATTTCATCGCACCCGACTGGCTGGACAAAAAGCTGGCGAAAGACGGGGCCGAGATGCAGAAATCCGGCGCGAATGAGCCCGGCGGGCGTGAGAACAACCTGATGACGCCAGCAACCCACGCAGCCGGGGCCAAGGGCAGCTTTACCGACCGCGCGGAAGACAGCGCCTTTACCATGGATGGCGACACCCTGCGCTATGCCATCTTCGGCGGTGCGCTGGGTGTCGCTTTCATCCTTGGTCTTCTGATCGGTTAGGGATCAGTTGCAGGCGGTCTCTTCCCGCTCTTCGACACCTTCCCAAACGGCGGCGCCCCACTTCGGCAGGCGCCGCCCATCCCAGCCATGGCTTAGCACGGGCGCCATGCCTTGCCGGGTCGGCACGGGCAGTTGGTCATCGCCGAAGTTGAACACCACCAACCAACGCTCATCCCCCTTCGTGATCCGCAGGGACATGGCCGTATCAGAAGCGTCGCATTCCACCTTGTCCGGCGCGGCGATCCGCGTCTCTTTCCGGAACGCCATCGCACGGCGGTAGAAGTTCAGCACAGACTCCGCGTTATCTTCCTGCGCCTCGACGCTCAACGCCTTGTCCCAACGCATGGGCAACCACGGCTCGCCTTTCGTGAAACCGAAGTTTTTCAGGTCCTTCCGCCACGGGATCGGAATGCGCGGCGGCTCACGCCCCGGAGCGTCTGGCCAATAAAGCAGATCAAAGGGGTCCGTCGTCTCTTCCTTTGTCAGATCAAGCTGCGGCAGTCCCAATTCTTCACCCTGATACATCAGCGCGGCCCCCGGAAGGGTGGCGAGCAGCATCGCGAAGAACTTGGCACTTTCGGGCGACCCATCGCCCAGATCGCTGTTGTGGCGCACCTGATCGTGGGACGAGAACCACCACGGCGCGCACCAGTCCCCGTCCAACTGCCGCAGGATATCTGCCAAAGCGGTCGGGTTCGTGGAAACAGTCGGCGGCAGCGTGTTGTAGCACCCGTCCAGCCGCCCGTCGGTCGTGAAGCTTTTCGATATCTCGATAGCGTCGTTACCGGTGTTGCTTTCGCCGATCAGGTAGATGTCGTCCCCCACCCATTTGCGCATGTTCTCGGTGTAGGCCGCGCCGTCGCCGGGCAGCAGGTCGTACACGTGGTCTTGATATGAGTATGGGTTGTGGTTCGGCCCCGTGACCCGGGATGCCACAACGGGCCGCGCAGGCGGATTGTCGGGCATGTCGGGATCGAACAGATACGCCGTGACCACGTCAAAGCGGAAGCCGTCGACGCCGCGATCCAACCAGAACTCCAATGTTTCGCGAAACATGCGCTGCACGAGCGGATGTCGCAGGTTCAGGTTCGCCTGACAGGACAGGAACTGATGGTGGTAGTATTGCTGACGACGGTGGTTCCACGTCCAGGCGGGCGGGCCGAACTGGCTGATCCAATTGTTCGGCGGCGTACCGTCCGGCTTCGGATCGCGCCAGACGTAGCATTCCGCCTTTTCCTCGTCGCCGTCCAGCGACGCCTGAAACCACGCGTGATCGGTGCTGGTGTGGTTGAACACTGAATCGACCATGACCAGCAGATCGCGGTCGTGCGCTTCTTTCACCAGCCGGTCGAAATCTTCCAGCGTGCCGTGCCGCTCTGCCACCGCGCGGTGGTCGGCCACATCGTAGCCGCCGTCATGCAGCGGTGAGGTGTAGAAAGGGCACAACCACACCGCATCGACGTTCAGCGATGCGATGTAGTCAAGCTTTTCGGTAATCCCGTTCAGATCGCCGACGCCCGACCCGGTCGTGTCGTTGAACGACCGGGGATAGACTTCGTAAATCAGCGGGTTCGCTGGCCACTTACGCCCCAACGATCATGCCTCCGTTCGGGTGCAGCGTCTGGCCGCTGAAATAGCTGCCATCGGGGCCGGCAAGGAACAGGAAGGCCGTCGCGACCTCCCACGGCTGGCCGCAACGGCCCATGGGAGTGGACGATCCGAAATCCTCGACCATGTCAGCGGGCATGGTGCCGGGAATAAACGGCGTCCAGATCGGACCCGGAGCCACGCCGTTCACGCGGATACCCTTGGCCGTCAAGGCCGACGCCATCGAGCGCATGAACGCCAGCGACGCCCCGCGCGTGGTGGAATAGCCGATCAAGCTGTCGTTGCCCTGGAACGCATTGACGCTGTTGGTGATGACGACGCTCGCGCCCTCTTCCAGATGCGGCAAGGCGGCCTGCATGACGTAGAAGTAGCTCTTGATGTTAGAGCTTATCATGTCGTCCAGCATCTCGTCCGACAGCTTCTCGTCGATGGGCGAATCAAGGTACTGCTGGGCGTGGTTGATGACCAATGTGTCGAGCTGGCCGTAATGATCGACCACCTTCTTCACCACGTCATCGGCATGGGTGCGGTTCCCCAGATCGCCTTCCAAGGTCAGGCATTCGCTGCCCTCGTCCTCGACGATCTTCTTCGTATCTTGGGCGTCACCCGTCTCCGAACGGTAGGCGATGGCGATCTTCGCACCCTCGCGCGCAAACAGCGCCGCCGTTGCGCGACCGATCCCAGAGTCTCCCCCGGTGATCAGAACGATCTTGTCCTTCATTTTGCCGACGCCCGGAAAGCGGGGCTTCCAATCGGGGGCCGGAGTCATCTCTGACTCGCGGCCCGGCATGGTGTCTTGGGTCTGCGGCGGAATCTTCGGATCGGTTGCCATCTGCTTGCCCCCCTTACGTGTTGATTGCTGCGACAGCGCCGCCATCGACGCGGTAAGCGGACCCGTTGGTGAAGGTCGCGCGGTCCGAACACAGCAGGCCGATCACGGCGGCAACCTCATCCGGCTGACCACGACGCTTCAGCGTCAGGTAGGGCCGCTCTTCTTCCAAGAAGGTCTCGACGGCCTTGTCCTCGGACACGCCCATCTTCTCGGCGCGCATTTCCATCATGCCATCGGTCATCGGGCTTTCGATGAAGGCGGGCGAAACGGTGTTCATCAGCACGCCCTTGGGGCCGTAGACGAAGCTGGCGCCCTTGATAAAATTCAAAAGCGCGGCCTTCGACGTGTTGTAGACGGCCTCGTCCCAGTAGGGCTGAACGGCGTTCTCGGACGTGACACAAACCATCCGGCCCCAACCTTTATCGACCATCTGCGGGATCATCCGCTTGGCCAGACGCACGGCAGACATGAAGTTCGTCTCCCACACGCGGCGGTATTCGTCGTCTGTCATCTCCAGCGGATCGCCCTTTTCGCCGGTGACACCAGCGGCGTGGACAAGGATATCGATCCCGCCCTTGTCCTTCATGGCATCGGCCAGCTTGTCGATGTGATCGGTCTTCGTCAGGTCGGCGGCCATGTATTCGACGTCCGAGCCGATCTGCTCGGCCTGAGCCTTCACATCGCTCTCATCCATGTCGGTCAGCGTGATCTTCACGCCTTCCTCATGCAGAACCCGAGCGGCAGCGGCCGCAAGCCCGCCCGATCCGCCGGTGATGAGTGCGCGCTTGCCATTGATCTTCAAGTCCATCTCGGACCCCCGTTCATATTGTCATTCGATCAGCTAACGGAAAGCAGCGCGCGACGTTCCACCCCGCGACACATCTGTCGCGGGCTGCCCCTTTATCTTGTTTAGAATATGCGCCTTGCTGGCGTCAGGCCGCCCGCGCTTCGGATGGGTCCAGAAGCCCTTCGGCCACCAGACGCTGCGCCCAGCCTTTTGCGCCGGTAAAGTGGTGCACCTGCCAGCCGCGCGCCTCTGCCGCCGCGATATTTTCGGGGCGGTCGTCGGTGAACAGGATACGGGAGGGGTCCACGCCGGTGCGCTGTTCCAGCGCCTCGTAGATGCCCGCTTCGGGCTTCAAGATACCCAGATGACCAGACACCACGGCACCGTCGAACTCGGCCAGCACCGGGTAAAGCACCTGCGCATAGTCGAACGTCTCGCGCCCGAAATTGGTCAGCGCCCAGACCGGCATCCCCTTGGCCCGAAGGGTGCGCATCATGTCGACGCTGTCGTCGATCAGCGGGGCCGCCATCTTGTCCCAATGGGTGTGCCAAGACCGGATATCCTTGCCCCAGCGCGCGTAGGTCTGAGCCGTCTCCTCGACCGTTTCGGCCCAGGGCGCGCCCGCGTCGATGGACAGGTTCATCTTGTGCAACGGCACTTCGCGGAACATCCGCACGCGCGCCACACGCCCCATGGTGCGGTCGTAGAACCCTTCGGGATCCCAGTTCAGCAACACGTTGCCGATATCCAGCACCACCAGATCGACGCCCATATCAGCCCCCTTTCGCAGCCCTCACCGCGCGCTCCAGCGCGTCGGCGAACCGGCTGCGGTCCTGTTTCGAAAACGGGCGTCCACCGCCCTGACGGAACGGGTCCGCGGCGCGAAGGTCTGTCATCAGGTCGCGGGTCGCAAGCGCCTGACCGACGTTCCTTTCGGTCAATGCCTCTCCATCCGGCTTCAACACGCGGGCCCCCGCCGACACGGCCTTCGCGGCAAGCGGGATATCGCTGGTGATTACAACGTCACCGGGCCCACAGCGGTCTGCGATCCACATATCGGCCACGTCCGCACCGTGATCGACGTAGACCATCTGGATCAGCGGATTGTTCGAAGGTCGCAGCCCCCCGTTTGAGACCATCGCGACTTCCACCTTGTGGCGTGTCGCGACCGTCTCGACCTCGGCCTTCACCGGGCAGGCATCGGCGTCGACGAAAATAGTCACCGATACAGCTCTTCGGCGTGAAAGCGCAGGTGGTCTTCGATGAAGGACGACACGAAGAAATAGCTGTGGTCGTAGCCCGGTTGCAGACGGAAAACGCCCTGCTGCTTGCGCTCTGCCATCGCGTCGGCCAGCGCGCGCACCTTCAGTTTTTCCCAAAACTGGTCGTCGGTTCCCGTATCCACCAGCACCGGCCCGTCAAACCCTTTGGAGCGCATCACCTCGGACGCGTCATGCGGCGCCCATTTCGAATGGTCCTCGCCCAGATACAGCCCCAGCTGGCGCGTGCCCCAGTCGCTGTCCATCGTCCGGCTCATGGGCGAAAATGCCGAGATGGAGCGATAGCGTTCGCGCCCCAGACCCATCCCGATCGTCAGCGCGCCGTGCCCTCCCATCGAGTGGCCGGTGATCGCCTGGCGGTCCATGTCCAGCGCGAACTCGGACCCGACCAGCGCAGGCAACTCTTCGGTTACATAGTCCCACATATTGAAGTGCTTGGCCCAAGGCGCTTCGGTCGCGTTCACATAGTAGGACGCGCCCTGCCCCATATCGAAGCTGTCGTCATCCGCCACGCCTTCGCCGCGCGGCGAGGTGTCGGGGAATACCAGCGCGATCCCGAATTCCGACGCCCAAGCCTGCGCGCCCGCCTTTGTCATCGCGTTCTCATGCGTGCAGGTCAGGCCCGACAGGAACCACAGCACCGGCACCGGGCCGGTCCGCGCCTCTTCCGGCAGGAACAGGCCGAAGGTCATATCACAGGCACAGGCCTTGCTGGCGTGGGTGTAGACCCCTTGCGTGCCGCCGAAGCAGGCGTTCTCGGACTTCGTTTCCATGACTGTCATCCCTCTTCTGACGGTGCCGCACCATGGAGCGCGCGTCGGGCGCCGGTCAACCGACGCGGCAGCCCAGAGCGACAGAGTGCTTGATGAAAGACGGCGGACAGACCATCTTAAGTGAACCGCCGCGTTCAGTTTGGCGGACCAGTATAAGGCAGGTGCATGACCGTCGAATCGCAGATCAAGAAGGGTCGCAAGTACGATCAGGTGATCGACGGAGCCCGCACCGTCTTCATGGCCGACGGGTTCGAAGGCGCGACCGTCGACTCCATCGCCAAATGCGCAGGCGTGTCGAAGGCCACGCTATACAGCTACTTCGCCGACA
The DNA here is from genome assembly GCF_009363795.1 of Palleronia sp. THAF1. Classification (NCBI taxonomy): domain Bacteria; kingdom Pseudomonadati; phylum Pseudomonadota; class Alphaproteobacteria; order Rhodobacterales; family Roseobacteraceae; genus Palleronia; species Palleronia sp. THAF1. Next base: position 2,882,291 of record NZ_CP045420.1, read on the forward strand.
AACGCCTGCTGTTCATGGAAGTCGCCACCTGTGAGTGTGGCAAGCAGGCGACTGCGGCCATCGACAGCCTGAACATGTCCCGCCCCCCGGCAGAGGTGCTGCACACCGCGGGCACCCATATGCTGGGGTTCATGCTGTCAGAGTTCGGGCAGCGCGTATTCCGCATCTGCGTGGCCGAAACCGACCGCTTCCCGGAATTAGGCCAACGCTTCTGGGAATCCGGGCCAGGTCAGGTGGAAACCACACTGCGGCGCTACTTCACCCAAGCCATCGAACGGGGCGAGTTGAGGATCGAGGATACCTCGCTCGCCGCACATCAGTTCGCCGAGCTATGCAAGGCAGAACTGTTCCCTCGGCTGGTCTTCGGGATGCAGACCGAGTTTTCAGAAGCCGAGCGCGAACGCGTCGTCGATGGCGCGGTCCAGATGTTCATGGCGCGGTACGGCACGCAGAAACAATAGGCCGTGATCCAGGCATTGTTCACAAAACAAAAAATAGTCACGTTCCGCTGAAATTTCTCCATTCCAAAATTTATCATTCAGTCTCAATTACAAGTATTAATAAATCTTTATTCTTTATAAGAAATTTTCGGGAGGCATACTTATTTAACTTTGAGGGCACGGCGAATCGCCTCAGGGTTGCATCACGCAACTGCCATATGACGTGGGGACGATGGCGGTTGACTTAGTGTAACCGCGCATCTTGTGCGCCATGGTAGGAGCTTATCATGCCCACTCGTACTCGCACGATTGACGACCTCGACCGGTTCAACGGAAGCCTTGTTCAGCTGAACAACAACGTAATTCTCTCATCCTTCACCAGCGTCGCACCACGGACCGCGACCTTTCAGGATGACGACGGCGATTTCCTGTTCGAAGCGCCGCCAGAAAATGGAACGCTTGGAGGGGCAGAGATTCTGTCCGCAACCAGCGGCACCGCCTCGGCCGGTATCACTCTTCTGGGTATTACGATCAGTGCGTCCAGCCCGGTCAACGTGAACGTGTATGAAACGACAGACGGCACCTTCGTGGAATACCCGGATGGCGACCGCGCCGCACTGCTGAACGGCCTCTTGTCCAACATAACGAACCCGCTTCTCAGACCGCTGCTGGGCAACAACCCGCTACAGTTCCTTGAACAGAACGCCCTTCTGACCTTCAACCTAGGCAACGATGTTGCCATTCCGGTCTGCTTCGGCGCCGACACCGGGATCGCCACCCGATCCGGTGAGATCATGGCCGGCAATCTGCGGCCCGGAGACGAGATCATCACCCGCGACCATGGCTACCAGAAGCTCCGCTGGGTCGGAGCGCGAACGGTGAGGGCGATCGGTGCCTTCGCCCCAATCCGGTTTGCGGCCGGTTCGATCAACAACACCGAAGCCATGGTCCTGTCGCCGGAACATCGCGTGCTGATCTCCGGTCGGGAAGCCGAACTTCTGTTCGGAGAGCCAGAGGTTTTCGTTGCGGCCAAGCACCTTGTCGGCCTGCCCGGAGTGAAGCGCAAGACGGGCGGTTTGATCAGGTACGTGCATTTCATGTTTGAAAGACACGAAATCGTCTTCGCGAATGGCACCTGTTGTGAATCGTTCTACCCAGGCGATATCGCACTGAACGCCTGCGAGCAGAACCAGCGTGAGGAAATCTTCTCTCTGTTTCCCGAACTACGCGGCAATGTCGATATCAACTACACCATCGCCCGCCGCAGTCTTAAGCGGTTCGAGGCAAAAGCGCTGCGTCAGATGGCGTGGTAGCGCCCTACCCGGCAGGAGGGTCGCGAGAGCGACCTTCCCGTTCATCATCATGTGAAGATGGTCAGTCCACGCGCCGGATGTGTAGCTGGTTGCCGATCTTCTTGGCCTCGAACCGCTTCAGCTCCATCACCAGATCGCTCAGCTTGCGCTTGCCGTAGGTGCGGGTGTCGAAGTCGGGGTGCTCTGCGGTGATGTATTGGCCGATCTGACCCATCGCGTACCACTCGTCGTCCTGTTCGATCCGGTCCATCGCCTGCAGGATAAGGGGCACCGCCTCAATGGGTGCGACCTTGCCGGACACCGTGGCGCTTGGCGCACGTCCACTTTCGGCGGCCTTGGGCTGCACCGGCTCGTCCACGATGTTCTCGATCAGGATGAAACGGTTGCACACGTTGCGCAGCGCTTCCGGGGCCTTCTTCTCGCCGATGCCGATCACATCCAGGCCGTTTTCGCGCACGCGGTTGGCCAGCGCAGTGAAATCCGAGTCCGATGACACCAGAACGAACCCGTCGAAGCGGCCCGTGTGCAAAATATCCATCGCGTCAATCACCAGCCCGATGTCGGACGCGTTCTTGCCCACGGTGTTCGCGGTTTCCTGATGCGCCACAAGGCCAAGGTCGCGCACCACCTTCGACCAGTTGTTCAGCCGACCCGACGACCAGTCGCCATAGACCCGCCGCAATGCCGGTTCGCCGAAAGACGTGATCTCTTTCAGGATCGGCGCCGCATATTTCGCGGGGATGTTGTCGGCGTCGATCAGGACGGCGTAAAGTGGACGGCTGCGGCGGTCGCGGTCACGTTCGGGCATGGGGCCTCTTCTTGGTAGGGACAGCACTTTACGCCTGCGCCAGCGGTCGGGTCTTGTCAAACCCCCGTGAGCCTCTTGCCGCTGCACCCTGCGCGTGCAGATTGGGGGCATGACAGGATCGATCCATAAATTCGCGGTGTGCCTTGCGATGGCGGGGATGCTGGCGGCGTGCCAGCCGGAACCGCCAGCGCCGACGGAGACCTCCGAGTCGGCCCAGCCGAAGGGCAAGGCCGAAAAGGCGACAGAAGACCTTAGCGGTTGCGCGCCCGCCAGTTTCAACGGGCGCGCCCGGATGGGAACGCCGGTCGACCAGATCGATGCGACCGGCCCGGACGGGCGGCGCGTCATACGGCCGGGTCAGATGGTGACGATGGATTATCTTGCCGGTCGGCTGAACCTGGTCGTGGACGGCGCGGGCAACCTGACCCGCGCCTACTGCGGCTAACCGCTAGCCCATATCCGGTTCTGTCGCGGCGAAGTCGCTATCCTTCGACAGACGCTCCCACCAGTCGGTCAGGCCACCGGCTTCGAGCAGCTCCGATCCGTGGGGCGTCATGTTCGTGTAGAAGACAAGCGGCCCAAGGTAGTAGTCGGCCATCGAGCAATGCGCGCCCGCCAGCCAGTCGTCGCCATTACGGATCTCGCCCACCAGCTTCATGAATTTTTTCGCCTGATCCAGCGTCTCGTGATGCTGCTCTTCACTGGGGTTGCCGATGAAGTCCGGCTTGATGTGGTAGAAGGTGACGCCAATGAGCGCGTCGTAGCCGTAGCCGTGGATCAGTGACACGATTTCCTGCGCGCGCGCCTTGTCCCACGCACTTTCAGGGATGGCCGAGGGGCCGTCGTAGGCCGCTTCCAGATAGGTGACGATGGCATCGGTCTCGCGCAGGCGGTGGCCGTCGATGTCCAGCACTGGCACCTTGCCGAAGGGGTGCCGTTCCAGATGTTCGGGCTGGCGCGGTTCGCCTTCCAACACGTTCACAGGGTTCTGGTCGTAGTCGACGCCCTTGCGGCGCAGGATGATGCGGGCGGTGCGGACATAGGTCGAGCCGCTGAAACCGTGCAGCATGGTGTCAGGCATGGGGGATCCTCCGTTGATCTGTTACACGGAACGGTAGCGCGCGCCGCGATCAGGCAAAGGCCCCCTGGCAGAACCAGCCCGACGACAGGCCCGCACCATGGGCGTAATACATCCACAACCGATCGCCGCTGTCGCAAGTGACGCGCCAGTAGTCCCGCACGCCCGTGCGCCACGCCGGATCGTCCAGCCACCATTCGGGGGCGATGCGTTCCGGGCCGGTCGCCTCGATCAGTTCCAGATCACGGTTGCGCCAACGGAACGTGGGCGGCGGGCGGGGAGTATCTTCGGCGGTCACGGCCTCTGACGGCCAGATCAGATGCGGGCGCGGTACGGGGCTGCGGGGCCATTCCGTGGCGGGTTCGGACCACGCGGCGGCAAGCACCTTTACCTCTTTTTCCGGGATGTGGCTGTCGGCAGGATGCTGGCGCGTGATCCGCTCCAGCCCCACGCGCGCGCCCAGCCGCCCGATCAGATCGTCCATCGGCGTGCCCGTCAGCCGGGCCACCGCATCCTCTGCCGCCTCGGCATGGCCGCGATGCTGACGTTCGGAAACGGGTTCGGTCACATGGGCCTCTATCCGCACGCAGTCGATGCCGAAACCGGCCTCGATCTCGGGCACCTTCATCGCCAGAAGCGGGCGCAGGCGGTCGGGATCATGGGCGGGCCGGGCCAGCCCGACCTCTGCCACGCCCATCGTGTGATCGGTGCGATGACACTCCAGCCGCACCCGCCGCGCGCCGCGCCCATTGTCGCGCAGCTTGTCGCACAGGGCCGGCAGCAGGCGGTCGATGGCGGCCATCACGTCAGCTTCCAACCCGATAGGCTCTGGCAGCGTCAGACGCACGGCGAACCGCACCTCTGGTGCGGCGGGCGACACCGGTTCCGGCGCGGTGCCCAGCGCCTGATCCAGTCGCTGCACCAGCGCCTGCCCGAACCGCCGGGCCAGCGCGGCACGGGGCTGACCCGCCAGATCATCGACCCGGCGCAGGCCCAGACGGCCCAGTTCGGCCACCGTGTTCGCGTCCAGCCGCAACGCCGCAACCGGCAGCGCGGCCAGCGCGCCATGCATCTTGCCGGGTGGGGCGATGCGTCCCTCTGGCCGCGTCTGGTCCCGTATCTGGGGGGCGTCTCCGCCCCGCTCCCACTGCCGCCGCTTGGCCGCGCGGGATCGGGTGGCAGGGGCCTCCATGTCGATGGCATCGCCCGACCGGCTGCTGCCAGCCCGCCGCCCGGCATAGCGCGACAATGCCCAAGCCGCGCCCACCGTATCGGCGATGCCCGCCTGCACCGACAGGCCCAGATCAGCGCAGTCCTGTTCCACCTGCGCCAGCAACTCGGCCTCTCCGCCGAACAGATGGGCGCAGCCTGTCAGGTCCACGATCAACGCGTCGGGGGCCTCTTCCGCGACCCAAGGGCTGAACTTGCCTGCCCAACGGCGCAGCGCGGCCAGGAACGCGGTGTCGGCTGGCGCGCTATGCCAGCGGGTCGTCAGGCCCGGACAGGCGGCCATCGCGTCGCGCAAGCCCTGCCCGCGCGACAGGCCCGCTGCCGAAGCCTCTCTCGACAGGCTGACAAGCACCTGCGCCCCGCCCCGGTCGGCGACCACGGCGAAGGGCGCGCCCATGGGATCACCCATGCGGCGCAAAAGGCGCTCTGCCCCCATGCGGGGAAACCAGAGCGAGAGGATACGACGATGTGCCATGCGCGACTCCCGTGGCAGCGGAAATCTGTTCACTTTATGTTCCATTAACTAAGCGAGGCGGGGATGCGGAGTCGAGTCCTTCAGCGCAAAGCACTGCGCATGACATTCGGTGGGGAGTGAGAGAGTGAAGTCCGATGCCGCGGCCCAAGCTGGGGGCAAGGAAGACCGCGACACCGGTTAGCTATTCGCTATGATGGCACCTTGCCCCCGCCGCGTGACGACATGATGCCCATGCCAAGGTTTGATTAAGACGAAACCGTTGACAATATCGCCCTCTTGCCAAGACCCGCACGGTCCCCCACGTTCAAGGGATGACCGTGATGACCCCCACGCCGTTCCCCGGAAAACCCGACCCCCACGATCGGACCGCCTTCGACCGGACCGAGTTGAACCTGATCCTGTCGCTTTACGGCCGCGCGGTCGCCGCCGGCATCTGGCGCGACTACGGGATGAGCTTTCTGCGCGACGTCGCCGTCTTCTCGATCTTCCGCCGCAGCGCCGAGCATCCGATCTACCGCATTGAAAAGCGCCCCAAGCTGCGCAATCGGCAGGGAATGTATGCGGTCATCGGCATGGACAACCAGATCCTGAAACGCGGCGCGGACCTGCGGTCGACCCTGTCGGTACTGGATCAGAAGCTGATCCGCGCCATCGACTAGAGCCGCCTGCGCGCCGTCACCGGCCCATCGCCCTGTGCGTCGATGCGGGCGATTGCGTCCTCGATCCGCTCATAGGACACTGCCATATGATGCGCGTTGGCGTGGATCAGAACGTCGGCATCCACCGCCATCGCCACATGGCCTTTCCAGAAATACAGATCGCCGCGCTCTGGGACTTCGTCGGTCAGGGCACGGCCCAGCACAGCCTCTTGCAAGTCCGAGTCGCCGGGGCACGGGATGTGGCAGGCCAGGCACGCGGCCTGCACCAAGCCGGAACAGTCGATCCCCAGAGTCGAGTTGCCACCCCACAGGTAAGGCACGCCAAAGAACAGCTGCGCCACCGCCGCGGGGTCGGTGAAGGCGCGGTTGGCGGGCACCAGATGCGGGCGGGGGATGTGCAGACCGCCCTCGATCTCGAAGAACTTGTCTCCGCCCGCGACGACTTTCACCCGCGCACCGAAGCCAAGGTGATGCACAGCGATCCGCTTCATGTCGGGCGCGGGATAGGCGTGGGTCGCGGCGACGCCGACGATGTGGGTGGCGTCGGCGCGCGCACCCAGATCGCCCTCGGCCACGTAGCCGACGTAGCCATCCTTGCCCGCGCGGACGAAGGCCATGCCGCCGCGCCGCTCGAACACGTCCACCGGATCGCCCCACAAAAGCTGGCGATCGCGGGCGGTGCGGTCTGGCGTTTGCCACAGGTCGGCCACCGGCACCGTTACCTGCGCAGGTTCCGGCGTCACGAAAGCATCGGCACTCACGCGTCCCATCAACTCGCGCGCGGCGACACGGCCGTTGGCGGGGGTCAGGCGGCGGTCGGTCATACCATCCCCTCGATCGCCGCGAAGAGCGCTCGCGCCCCTTGGCCGACGCCGCCCTTGGGTCGGGCAGGCGACGCGCTGGGGTTCCAGCCGTAGATGTCGAAATGCACGTAACGCGGTGCCGTCACGAAGCGGCGCAGGAACAAGGCGGCGGTGATCGACCCGGCGAAACCGCCTTTGGGCGCATTGTCGAGATCGGCGATGCCCGGCTCGATCATCGTCTCGTAGGGGGCCCAGAATGGCATACGCCACAGGGGATCGGCGTTGCGCGTGCCCGCGTCGGACAGCGCTTGCGCGAAGCCGTTGTCGTCGGTGTAGAACGGCGCGAGATCAGGCCCCACCGCCACGCGCGCGGCGCCCGTCAGTGTTGCCATCGAAACGGTCAGGTCGGTTTCTTCCTCTCCGGCCAAGGCCAACGCATCGGCCAGAACCAAGCGCCCCTCGGCATCGGTGTTGTTGATCTCTACCGTCAGCCCCTTGCGCGAGGGCAGGATATCACCGGGACGGAAGGCGTCGCCCGACACCGCGTTTTCTACCGCCGGGATCAGGACGCGCAGGCGGATGGGCTGCCCCGTCTCCATCAGCATCTGAGCGAGGCCCAGCACCGTCGCTGCGCCGCCCATGTCCTTCTTCATCAGCCCCATAGAGGCACCGGGCTTCAGGTTCAGACCACCCGTATCGAAACAAACCCCCTTGCCGACCAGCGTGATGCGCGGACCGGCATTGCCCCACGTCATGTCGATCAGTCGCGGGGATCGCCCCTCTCCCGCGGCCTGCCCGACCGTGTGAATCAGCGGGAAACCTTCCGCGAGGGCGTCACCGTCGGTGATCGCGATCTGCGCGTCGAAACGGTCGGCCAAAGTCGTTGCCGCGCGGGCCAGATCGGCGGGGCCCATATCACGGGCGGGGGTGTTGATCAGATCGCGGGTCAGCGCCTCTCCGGCGGCCATCGCCTCCAACCGCGCGGCATCGACGCCAGCGGGCACGACCAGCGTGGCGGTGGGTGCGGGAGACGTCGCGTAGCGTTCGAACCGGTAGCCCGCCAATAGCCACCCAAGCGCGGCTTCGTCCAACTGTGCGGCATCCAGATCACCGGAAAGACGCCACGGCCCCGCCGGCAGCGTCGCGCGGGCTGCGGCCACCGAGAACCGCGTGCGCGCTTGCGCCGACGCATCACCCAAGCCGACCAAAGCCGCCTCTGGCGCGCCATTCGGTCCCGGCAGGACCAGCATCTGCCCCGGTTTGCCCTGAAACTCCGCCGCTTCCGCCCAAGCGCGATGCGGCTCGGACGCGCCGTCCTGCCACGCCGTAAAGCCATCGGGCGTCAACGCATACAGCGTCCGGACCTCGGCGGTGTCGGGGGCAAAGCGCAGGGGATCGTCGGTCATGGGGCGGCTTTCTGCTGGGTCATCGCGCCCGACCCTAGGCCCCACGCCGCCCGGTGCAATCCCCGGCGGTCACACCTGATCGCTGTGACGGCATGCATCCTCGAACAACGCGCGGCCCAACCGCATCAGCCGCGCAGCGTTGGCAGCCAGTGCGGGCGCGTCATCACTGTGGGTCAGACGCTGCGTTGTGTGGGCCACCCGCGCGATGCGATTCAGACCTAATGCCCCGGCCTGCTGCGCCAGGGGCTCCAGCCGGTCGCGCAGCAAATACAGGTCTCCGTGATTCCACGCGTGGGAGATCGCGCTCATCCCCTCGGCCAACTCCTCCAGACCCGGCCCGAGGTCGGGGTGCCAACCGCCATCGGGCTGGGTGGTGCTCAGCAACCGCCAGGTATCCTGTTCGGCCCGTTCGGTCAGGCCCAGTTCGATCACGTTCATCTTCGGCATCCTTCATCGCTAGAGGATGACATGCCATCCGACGGTGCGTTGGACCCGACGTTGGCAAGGCAAGATGATGGAATGTCCCGACGATTCGCCGTAAAGCTTGTGCAGTCAGATGGAACGGAGTCCCCATGTCACCTGCGAAGCCCCTGCCTCAGTACCTTGTTCAGCGCTATCACGGCTGGCACGCCACGACCTTTTCGGAGAACCACGCCTGGTATCGCCGATTGGCCGACGAGGGGCAGCGCCCGCGCGCGATGGTGATTTCGTGCTGCGACAGCCGGGTGCACGTCACGTCGATCTTCGGGGCGGAGCAAGGTGAGTTCTTCATCCACCGCAACATCGCCAACCTGGTGCCGCCCTATGAACCGGATGGCGCGCAGCACGGCACCTCGGCGGCGGTCGAGTTCGCTGTGACGGCCTTGAAAGTCGCCCACGTGATCGTCATAGGCCACTCGCTGTGCGGCGGCGTGAAAGGGTGCATGGACATGTGTTCCGGCCACGCCCCCGAACTGGAAGAAAAGACCAGCTTCGTCGGCCGCTGGATGGACCTGCTGAAGCCGGGCTATGAGCGTTTGACGACGGAAAAGCCGGACTTCGACATCCGCGATCTGGAGCACGAGGCCGTGAAGACCTCTCTCGCCAACCTGATGACCTTTCCGTTCGTCAAAGAAGCAGTCGAGGCAGAGCGCCTATCCTTGCACGGTTTGCACACCGATATCGCGGAAGGCAGCCTGACGATGCTGGACGCGCGCACGGATACGTTCCAGCCGGTCTAGGCGGTCGCATCGCAGCCGATTCAGCTTGCCAGTTGCAACGGCTCTGGCGGCGTGACGTCGAACAGCTTGTCGATTTTGCTGCGGGTGCGGTGGCGCCGCTCGGTCGGGCGGTCGGGCGTCTCGAAAAACACGTTGTCCTTCGAGTGGCGAGACAGGCTCAGGGCGCGAGTGCGGCCCGAACGGGCTTTTTGGCTGAGGTCTATCATTCTGCTTCTCCTGCTGGGACCGGGTATCGTCGGTCGTGGCAAGATCAGAGTCGTCAATGGGTGTGGCGGAAACGTGGCGACAGCATCGCAATTCGCGCAAAATGCTTTGAACGGGCGAAGAGTAAACGGATCACCCTTAATTCGATGCGTCGGACCAGCACTGCACACTGCGTGCGCAATGGGTGGTCTGCCCTTTGCCGCCGGCCTTTAATCAAAGGCATTCGGCAGCGATGCGGGCGTGAAGACTTGCGCCTTCATTCCGCCACAATCCGATCACTCGGCGGCAACGACGAACACGTTTTCTTCGATCTGCTTGATGCCCTTCAGGGCGATCTGGCGACGCTTGGCGGCTTTGAGCATGAGTTCGGACATAACGGTCTCTTTCGTGTTTTCCATCGTTGTGCCGTAAGCCACGGGCGCACTGTGAAACGAGTTTCACGGCGTCGTGATTTTTTTCACGAAAAGCAAAAAGGCGAGCCTGCGAAGGCCCGCCCCAACTGAAATTAACGTATTACGAAGACCCGGTGTACCGCAGTCAGCCCTTCTTCAAAACCTCACGCCCCAACAACTCGGCGATCTGGATTGCATTCAGGGCAGCGCCCTTGCGCAGATTGTCGGACACGCACCACAGCGACAGGCCGTTGTCGATGGTCGGGTCCTGGCGGATGCGGCTGATGAAAGTGGCAAAGTCGCCGACGCATTCGATGGGCGTGACGTAGCCGCCCGGCTCGCGCTTATCCACGACCATTATGCCCGGCGCCTCGCGCAGGATGTCGCGCGCTTCGTCTTCGTCCAGGAACTCTTCGAACTCGATGTTGATCGCTTCCGAATGGCCCACGAAGACCGGCACGCGCACGCAGGTTGCATGCACCTTGATGGAGGTATCGACGATCTTCTTCGTCTCTACGACCATCTTCCACTCTTCCTTTGTCGAGCCGTCTTCCATGAAGACGTCGATCTGCGGGATCACGTTGAAGGCGATCTGCTTCTGAAAGGCCTTGGGCGGCTTGCTGTCGGTCGGGTTGTAGATCGACTTCGTCTGATCCCACAGCTCATCAAGACCGTCTTTCCCGGCGCCGGACACGGATTGATAGGTGGACACCACCACGCGCTTGATCTTCGCGCGGTCGTGCAGCGGCTTCAGCGCCACCACCATCTGCGCGGTCGAACAGTTGGGGTTCGCGATGATGTTCTTCTTGGAATAGCCGTGGACCGCTTCGGGGTTCACCTCCGGCACGATCAGCGGCACTTCGCTGTCGTAGCGGTACAGCGACGAATTATCGATCACCACGCAGCCCGCCTTGGCGGCCTTGGGCGCGTAGGTCTTCGTTGCGTCCGACCCGATGGCGAACAGGGCCATGTCATAGCCCGTGAAATCGAACGTATCGAGATCCTTGGTCTTCAGCGTCCGGTCACCGTAGCTCACTTCGGTGCCCAGTGACTTGCGCGATGCCAGCGCGACCACCTCGTCGGCGGGAAAATCGCGTTCGGCAAGGATGTTCAGCATTTCGCGACCCACGTTGCCCGTGGCGCCTGCGACGACGATCCTGTAACCCATGGAATGTCCTTTCGATAACGTCGCGGTCTCTAACGGATGCGATTGGAACGTGAAAGGCCCCGCAGACGTCCTATGTGTGTCAACGGACCGCTAACAAGGAGCATTCGCCATGATGTATATTCTCGTTCTTCTGATCCTCGTCGCCTTGCTGGCCCTGGCCGGCTTCAACTTCATGAAGAGCAAGTAAACCTGCGCTTCACGTTCCGGGGACGAGCGCGCGGCGTCCGTCCTCGTGCAACGTGAAGACAGAGCGGCCTTCTATCGCCGCAGGTATCAGCGGTCTGCCATAACCGGCACCGCCATCGAGATTCACGCGGTTTCCCCGATGTTCGGGGAAGTCCAAGGCAGTGTGTCCGTGGATCACAAGCCATGGGTGGGGGCTTTCGACCTCCAGCCACCCGTCCCTGATCCACATCAGATCTTCCGGGTCCTGCTGTGCCAAGGGCACATCCGGCGCAATGCCGGCGTGGACGAACAACAGATCGCCTTCTTCGATGTGGTGCGGCAGGTCCGATAGGAATTGCACATGTGCGTCTGGCACGGCCTCTCGCGCGGCACTGCTAAGCTCCATATCCGACAGCGACTGCCCGTCGATTTCATAGGAGGCCAGCGTTTCACGCCCGCCGTTGCGATCATGCAGGAACAGCGGCGCACCGCCCAACCCATAAGAGGCAAGCGTCGACGGCCCGCCCAGACGTTTGTTCATCCAGCTCAGGCCAGAGCCGATGTGGCTGTCGTGCTGCGCGCCGTTGGTCAAGAAGTTCAAAAACATCTGATCGTGATTGCCACGCACGAAACGCCAGTTGCGCCCCGCGTCACGTCCTTCGATCAGACGATCCAGCACGCCGCGACTGTCGGGGCCGCGGTCGGTGAAATCGCCCAGAAACACCACCTGCGCGTCCGGCCCGCCGTCTGCCTCGATCAGCGCCAGCGCGCGATCAAGCTCTGCGGCCTGTCCGTGGATGTCGCCCACTGCGTATAGGGTCATCCCGCGATCTCTGCACCAATAGCGCGCGCCGCCGCAGCCGGATCAGCAGCCTGCCAGACCGGCCGACCAACCACGATGTGATCCGCGCCCGCCTGCAAGGCTGCTGCCGGTGTGCTGATGCGCTTCTGGTCGCCTTGCGCCGCGCCCGCTGGCCGAACGCCCGGCGTGACGATCAGCCGACCATTCGCCGCCCCAAGGCCGCGAATCGCTGCGGCTTCCTGCGGGCTCGCGATCACGCCATCGGCCCCGGCCTCGAACGCGCGACCCGCACGCTCGACCACCAGATCGGACACATCGCCCGCCTGCATCAGCCCGTCATCCAGATCGGCACGGTCCAGCGAGGTCAAGATCGTCACCGCCAAAATGCGCGTGTTCGTCCCAGACGCCCCTTCCATCGCGGCACGCACGACATGCGGGTCGCCATGCACCGTCAGGAAGTCCAGATCGAACCGGCACAGGCCCCGCACCGCAGCTTCGACCGTCGCGCCGATATCGAACAGCTTCATATCCAGGAAGATACGCTTGCCGTGCTCGTCCTTAAGCTCTTGCGCCAGCGCCAGACCACCGCCGGTCAGCATCCCCAAACCGATCTTGTAGAACCCCACCGAGTCGCCCAGCCGCTCGGCCAAAGCCAGTGCGGCCATCGCGTCCGGCACATCCAGAGCTACGATAAGTCTGTCGTCGGTCATGTCGTCTCTCCTTGCCTCGCACCGCCCTTGCCCCATCTGAGACAGTGCAGCAAGGCGCGGACCCCGCGATGGGGACATTCGATGCCTGCCAGATATTCTACGGAGACGTTCATGGCCAATTCCTCGCTTAGCAATACCAACCCTCTGGTCCCGATCGGCATCATCGGTGCCGTCGTCGCCGCCGTGATGATCGGCGTCTTCGCCGTCGCCGATGATGGCCCGCCCGATGAGCCGACCGTGATCGCGGAAGACGTGGACGGAGAGCCCGCAGGCGCGGGCACGATGGCCGAGGGCGAAGCCGACATGGAAGAAGAGGGCGTCACCGAAGAACTTGATGAGGTAGAGCCAGCCGCTGGCGGCGAGATCCCGGCGCAAGAGAACATCGACACCGAAGGGTCGGATGAGGCCAGCACCGAAAGCGACAGCGAAGCTTCGGATAGCGAAGCTGCGGACGCGCAGGGCAACGAAACCGAAGAGCGCGTGACCGAGGAAGGGGCGACCACGACCGAAGCCTCTGAAGCCGGTGGCGCGGATGGCGAACAGCCCGTCGGTGCCGATGCCGCCGAGCAGGACGGTGCGGCCAGCGAAGAGGACGATTCCTTCCTGATTGATGAAAGCAGTGACAACCCGACGCCCGCCGACGAGAACACCGAGTCTTCGACGGAGAACGCTGAAGCCCTGCCCGAAGGCCGCGACGCGGAGACCGAGCTGAATCCAGAGGACTGCCAGGATATCGTGCGCGACACCGACGATGGCGGTGCGGCGGTTGTGCCGACCCCCTCTGGCCCCAATGGCAACATCGGTGACTGCGTGGAAAGCGCGCAGTAATCCGATCCCACCCCAATCGCACAAAAAAACGCCCTGTCGAAAGACAGGGCGTTTTGAGTTGAGGTAGGTCGTACCTACAGGCAGTGAACATTCAAGCGGCGTGGACGGCACCCGCGCTTGTGGTCTGTGACATGAAGTGCTCGGCGAGCATGGTCGCGTCGGCAATCAGGCGGGCGCGCAACGGGGCCGCACCTTTGTCATTCACATTCGTGCGGACGCGATAGGGGCGCAGCGGGCTGCCCTGTTGCTTGACGTAAAGCGTCACGGTGGCCTCGATCCGACCGAAATCACGGTCGCGTGAGACGGCATCAATATCGGCATCGACGAAAATCATTCCGGATGTACCGTTGAGAATCTTGGGAAGCGTGCCTGTCATTGTCTTGCTCCTATCTGCTCGAAGCGACTTTTTTGCCGCGTTGTCCATAATACGCGCGAGCCTGTGGATAAGTTCCTTCACACGCCTGTGAGCGCCAATCTTGATCGATTCCCCGCCAGTCCCCATCTCCTTGTCACAAGGCCCAAATCGCCGTGCCGCATCAGGGCGGCGAAGACACGGGCGCTTATGTAGGAGAGTGACGACATGAACTTGGAGAAGTTCACGGAACGGTCGCGCGGCTTCATTCAGGCTGCCCAGACCATCGCAATGCGCGAGAACCATCAACGACTGCTGCCAGAGCATCTGTTGAAGGCGCTACTGGACGACGAACAAGGCCTGGCCTCGAACCTCATAACCCGCGCAGGCGGTGCGCCGCAGCGCGTGGCCGAGCAGGTAGAGCTAAGCCTTGGCAAGCAGGCCAAGGTTTCCGGCGACGCGGGGCAGGTTTATCTGGACCAGACCACCGCGCGTGTTCTGGACGAAGCCGAGAAGCTTGCCAAGAAAGCGGGCGATTCGTTCGTGCCGGTGGAGCGGCTGCTGACTGCGCTCGCCATGGTGAAGTCCAAGGCCAAGGACGCGCTGGATGCCGGTGCGGTAAATGCGCAGGCACTCAACGGCGCGATCAACGATCTGCGCAAGGGCCGGACGGCCGACTCCGCCTCTGCCGAAGACGGCTATGAGGCGCTGAAAAAGTTCAGTATCGACCTGACAGAGCGCGCCCGTGCGGGAAAGATCGACCCGATTATCGGCCGCGACGATGAGATTCGCCGCACGATGCAGGTCCTGTCGCGCCGCACCAAGAACAACCCCGTTCTGATCGGGGAGCCGGGCGTCGGTAAAACGGCGATCGCCGAAGGTCTTGCCCTGCGCATCGTCAACGGAGACGTGCCGGAGTCCTTGCGCAACAAGCGCCTGCTCGCGCTCGACATGGGCGCGCTGATTGCCGGTGCGAAGTACCGTGGTGAGTTCGAGGAACGGCTGAAGTCCATCCTCAAGGAAGTCGAAGCCGCCGCCGGTGAAATCGTGCTGTTCATCGACGAGATGCACACGCTTGTGGGTGCCGGCAAGGCCGATGGCGCGATGGATGCGTCGAACCTGCTGAAACCCGCGCTCGCACGCGGGGAATTGCACTGCGTCGGCGCGACCACGCTGGATGAATACCGCAAGCACGTGGAAAAAGACGCGGCTCTGGCCCGTCGTTTCCAACCGCTTGTCGTGGAAGAACCCACAGTGCCGGACACCGTGTCGATCCTGCGCGGCATCAAGGAAAAGTACGAGCTGCACCACGGCGTACGGATCAGCGATTCGGCTTTGGTCGCTGCGGCAACCTTGTCGCACCGCTACATTACTGACCGCTTCCTGCCCGACAAGGCCATCGACCTGATGGACGAAGCTGCTTCGCGCCTGCGGATGGAAGTCGACTCCAAGCCCGAAGAACTCGACGCACTGGACCGGCAGATGCTGCAGATGCAGATCGAGCAAGAGGCTCTGCGCAAGGAAGACGATCAGCCGTCGAAGGACCGGTTGGAGACGCTGGAACGGGAACTGGCCGACGTGCAGGAACAGGCTGAGGCGATGACCGCCAAGTGGCAGGCAGAGCGCGACAAGCTGGACAAGGGCCGCACCCTGAAGGAGCAGCTGGACCGCGCCCGCGCCGAGTTGGACATCGCCAAGCGCGAAGGCAATCTTGCCCGTGCCGGGGAACTGTCCTACGGCATCATCCCCCAGTTGGAGCGGGAGTTGAACGAGGCCGAGAACTCCGAAGACCTGATGGTCGAGGAAGCTGTGCGGCCCGAGCAGATCGCGCAGGTCGTGGAACGCTGGACCGGCATCCCCACGTCCAAGATGCTGGAAGGCGAGCGGGAAAAGCTGCTGAAGATGGAGGAAGAGCTGGGCCGCCGTGTCATCGGTCAGCGCACCGCCGTCACGGCGGTGGCCAATGCCGTGCGCCGCGCGCGCGCGGGTTTGAACGACGAGAACCGTCCATTGGGCTCGTTCCTGTTCCTTGGGCCAACCGGCGTCGGCAAGACCGAGCTGACGAAGGCCGTTGCCGAATACCTCTTCGACGACGATCAGGCGATGGTGCGTATCGACATGAGTGAGTTCATGGAGAAACACGCCGTATCGCGTCTGATCGGCGCCCCTCCGGGCTATGTCGGCTATGATGAAGGCGGCGTCCTGACCGAGGCCGTGCGGCGGCGTCCCTATCAGGTGATCCTCTTCGACGAGGTCGAAAAGGCGCACCCGGACGTGTTCAACGTGTTGCTACAGGTGCTGGATGATGGCGTTCTGACCGACGGTCAGGGGCGGCACGTGGACTTCAAGCAGACACTGATCGTGCTGACCTCGAACCTTGGGTCGCAGGCGCTAAGCCAGATGCCCGAAGGCGCGGATGCCGCTGCGGCCAAGCGCGATGTGATGGACGCGGTGCGGGCGCACTTCCGCCCAGAGTTCCTGAACCGTCTGGATGAGACGGTCATCTTCGACCGCCTCTCGCGGCCCGATATGGATGGCATCGTCAAGATCCAGCTGCGCCGGTTGGAGCAGCGTCTGGCCCAGCGCAAGATCACGCTGGACCTGTCGGACGCGGCCCGGACCTGGCTGGCTGACGAAGGCTATGACCCGGTCTTCGGCGCACGCCCCCTGAAGCGCGTGATCCAGCGCAGCCTGCAGGATCAGCTGGCAGAGGCGATCCTGTCCGGTGACATCGCCGATGGCGCGACCGTCACCGTGGATGCAGGACCAGATGGGCTGTTGGTGGGCGACCGCATCGCCGCATCGAACCGGCAACCGCCGCAGGACGCGGTGGTTCACTGAAACTGAAAAGCCTCGCCAAACGGTGGGGCTTTTTTTCGTCCCGAACGCGCCCCGAAGTCGTTCCTTTCGGACCCTTGCTTATGCCGCAACGCAGCATCCCCTTACTGCGCATTGTGCGTCCGCAGAAAACCCTCAGCTACTCAACAGCGCGATGAACTATACGCATGCGCTCGTATCGAGTGAGGAAAGAGTAATGCCCAATCGGTCACGCATCGAGTCCCGCCCCACTACGGCTGAAACGGAGCGCTGGAAACGCTATCGCAAGACCGTCGCAACGCTTGAAGCGCTCGACGATAGCACCCTTGCGGACATCGGTATCAAACGCGGCGACATTCATGCGCGCGCAACCGCCCACGCATGGAGCACGCCATGATTTCCGACATGCTTCCCAATCTGACGGTCGAACGTAACCGCTACGACTGCGCCGCCGGTCGCCGCGATTTCATCTTGGTCCGACCTACACGCAAAACCGCGCCCAACGGTCTGATCGTCATGCTGCACGGTTGCGGTCAGTCCGCCGAAGACTTCGTGCGGCTGACCGGGATGGCGCAGCTTGCGGCATCCCATGGCTGGGCGACCCTCTGGCCAGAGCAGGCCGGCGCGGACAACCACTTGAAATGCTGGAACTGGTTCCGCACCGCGCACCAGCGCCGCGGCTTCGGCGAACCCGCAATTATCGCCGGGATGACAGAGACGATCACGATGGACCTTGGCATCCCGACTCACGCCGTCGCCGTTGCCGGTTTTTCGGCGGGCGCTGCGATGGCGCTGATCCTACGCGACACATACGCCGACGTGTTCTTCGCCACCGTAGCGCATTCCGGCGTCGCCACCGGGGTCGCGCGCAACGGGATCGCGGCGCTGTCGGCCATGAAGGGCGAAGGTAGCATCGGCGCAACGAATCACGCCGAACGACCCCTGTTGATCATACACGGCGGCGACGACACGGTGGTCGACCCTTCGAATGCCGCGCGGATCGCAAAGGATGATCCGTTCGCTCGTCTCGTCACGGTAGATGGCCTGGGCCACGCCTGGTCAGGCGGCACGGACGGCGAAAACTTCGCGGCCCCGACGCTGCCCTCGGCGTCCGACATGGTGATGAAAACGGCGCTGACCACGACAGAGCGTCAGGTGCAGCCTGCCAGACACTCTAATCCTATGCGCATCGTGACGCGCATGGGCGGCTGAGACGAAGCGACGGCTTGATCCGCTACGCCGTCCCGCCATCGCTGGACAGCAGGATCGGGTCGATGCCCATGGCCTGGATTGCCGCTAGCCACCGATCCTCGTGGTCGGCGGCGAACACGATCTCGAGCGAGGCATCCGACACCAGCCAGCCGTTCTGCGCGATCTCGTCCTCCACCTGCCCCGGTCCCCAGCCAGCATAGCCCAACGCGACCAGTGCCCGCCCCGGCCCTTCGCCGTCACCAATGGCGCGCAGGATATCCAGCGTCGCGGTCATCGCGAACATCCCGCCCACGTCCAGCGTCGACTCGTCCAAGGCGTAATCCGGCGAGTGCAGGACGAAGCCGCGCGTCGTCTCTACCGGGCCGCCGAAGAACACCGGATCGGTCACAGGTTGCGCGCAGGGGATCGACAGCTGTTCCAACAGGTCGCCCAGGTCGATATGCGGCGCGGGCTTGTTGACGATCAGGCCCATGCCGCCGTCAGCACCGTGGGCGCACATCACCACAACACTACGCTCGAATCGCGGATCGCCCATGCCCGGCATGGCGATCAGCAGCTTTGCGGTCAGATCGAACGGTTTATCCATGCCCCAGACATGGCGTGACCAGGGCGCAGCACAAGGGAGTTGTTGCACCATCGTCTCGGGGATGTGACTTCCGCACCGACCACGGGGCCGGATAAGGCTCGCTGCATGATCCGTATCCTTGCCCTTCTTACCGCCATTCTCTGTGCCGCGCCTGCCGTCGCACAACACTCTGACGTCACGCTGCTGCCCGGCTGGCGCAGCGACGCGGGCACGCATATCGCCGGGGTGCAGATCAGGCTGGCGCCCGGTTGGAAGACCTACTGGCGCCGACCGGGAGAGGCAGGGATTCCCCCGTCGTTCAACTGGTCCGGCTCTGACAACGTGGCCGATGTGCAGATCATGTGGCCGGTGCCGTCGGTTTTCTGGCAATCCGGTATGCGATCCGTCGGCTATGATCGCGGTGTCGTTCTGCCGATCCACGTGACACCCCGCCGCGCCGGGCAGCCCATCGCGTTGCGCCTTTCGCTCGATATGGGCGTGTGCCGCGACATCTGCATTCCGGTAAGTGCAACGACGCGCGCGACACTGCCCGCGGCCGCGACAACCACGGACCCGCTGATCCGCTCTGCCCTGTCCAACCGCCCGTTTACCGCGACAGAGGCGAACGTCTCCGGCGCACGCTGTGACCTGCGCCTGACGCCCAAGGGCGCAATCCTGACCGCGACGCTGAAGATGCCGTCGCTAGGCCGCGCCGAAGAGGTGGTGTTCGAGCCTTCGGACCCGCGCCTGTGGGTTTCGGAACCCAAGACCCAGCGACAGGGCAATACGCTGGTGTCCACCGCCCACGTCCAACCGCCACGCGGGCAGCCACTGTCACTGGATCGGAACGGGTTGCGCATCACCGTGATCGGCGACCGGGGTGCTGCCGAGATACTGGGCTGCGCCGCCCGCTAGCTCATGCGGATCGCATCCTTGTCGATGGACAGGACGTAGCCGCGACGCTGGATCGTGCGGACCAGCAGTTCCGACACAAGCTGGTTGCCCAGCGCATCGCGTAGCCGCTTGATCCGCGTGGCCCCCGACGCCTCGTCACACTCCGAAACTTTCTTGCCAGACACCATCGCCTCGATCTCGGCGCCCGACAGGATGTCTTCGTCCATCCGCGCTTCTGCCAGAACGCTCAGCGTCTCGATCGCGGCCTCGGTCAGTTGAAATTCCATATCGTTGATTTGCACCGCGCGTTCCTCGCGGCTGATCAGCAGGGATTTCACCGTGATACCCGCGCGTTCCATTTCGCCCACGCGGCGATAGAGCTGGACCATCAGCACAAGGAACACCAGGGCCGTGACCAGAAGCGCCACGGCGAAAACCAACAGCACGAAGATCACGACGCGGTAGCTGGCCAGCACTTCCGAAAAGGCGGTGCCTGATTGCGCAAGGATCTCCAGCAACCGGATGGACCCAGCATCGGTCAGCCCGGCGCTTTCGACGAACAGCCGCTCGACACGGGAATTGAACGCGTCCGCAGACGGTAGCGTCAGGAACAGCAGAACCGCCGTCAGCCCAAGGATCGCCACGATACCGACGATGCCCCAGCCGATCAGCCGTGCAATGCCCTTTGAGCTTTCAGTAACGGAGGAAATACGCGCCAGCATCCGCTTCGATCTCCAATGCCTCATCCTCTGTCATCACCGACATCACGCTGAGCAGAGTCCAGTCATCGACAGCGATCCGGCCCGCAACGGCGGCTTCGGGGTCTTCGCATTCGGCGTCTGTCAATTCAACGACGCCATAATGCAACTGAAGCGGATCATCCCGGCTGGCCTTGTAGTCCACGAAGCAAGCCGCAGCGGCAGGGCCGGCGAACAGCGTAAGCGAGAGGACGAGGAAAAGGCCTTTCATGGGGAACGTTCCGATGGGTCAGGAGTGCGTCTGATGTGGCGGCGGCGTCGATGTCATTCAATGACATAGGCTGTCTGCGCCCTTCGTCATCCCATGACAAGGCTGCGTCATTGCCTGTCTTGGCCCTTTGACCCCATCTCCAATCCAGACAAGCGACCCCGACGGTGTGCGACCCAAAAGGAGAAACACCATGATCAAGACCCTGACCGCCGCCGCCCTTGGCCTGACCCTGGCGCTGACGCCCATCGCGTCCGCCCCTGCACAGGCGCTGGACCGGGACGACGCAGCAAAGATCCTCGGGACGCTCGCCATCGTCGGAATCGCCACCGGCGCGCTGAACAACAATGGCCGGGCCAATGTCACCGTGCAGCGTGGGCAGGCCCGAGGCTTCCGCGACCACCGCCGCACCCGGCGCGCCCTTCCGGCGCAATGTCTGCGCAGCGTCGACACGCGCCGTGGACACATTCGCGTCTTCGGCCAGCGCTGTCTGCAACGCAGCGGCGTGCCCACAAGATACCTGCCCCATGCCTGCGCCACGCAGGTCCGGGTCGGGGGACGACACCGAGCCGCCTATGGCGCCCGATGCCTGCGGCACAACGGATGGAGGGTGGCGCAGCACCGGTGAGTGCGGCCTCTCTTCTTTGTAATCCACTCTGTCTACGACCGCACATCTCGGGCAGTGGATTGCAACGCGGGGGCGATGGTTTCGACCATCGCCCCTTTTTACGTCTTGATGGGCCTGCGCGCGTCTTTCATGCCGTTCCCATGCCCGACTACACCTTCGAATCCCGTCTTCACGCCCTTGGCGCCCGGATCATCGCCGGCGTGGACGAGGTCGGTCGCGGCCCCCTTGCCGGCCCCGTCACCGCCGCCGCCGTCATCCTGCGCCCCTGTCAGGTGCCTTCCGGCCTGCGCGACTCGAAGAAGCTGACCGCAGCGCGGCGCACCGAACTGTCCGCCCAGATCACCGACTGCGCCCATGTGGGGATCGGAGAGGCCAGCGTTGCTGAGATCGACGACATCAACATCCTGCAAGCCACCTTCCTTGCCATGCGCCGCGCCATCGCCGCGCTGCCCGTGGCACCGGACGCCCTGCTGATCGACGGCAAGCTGATCCCTCCGGGCCTGCCCTGCACCGCGCAGGCTGTCGTGAAGGGCGACGACCGCAGCGCATCAATCGCGGCGGCGTCAATTGTGGCGAAAAACTGGCGGGATTTAGGCATGTTGGCGCTGGCGCAACAGCACCCGTTCTACGGGTGGGACACAAACATGGGCTACGGCACCGCCGCCCATATGCTGGGACTGAAAAGACACGGCGTGACCACACATCATAGACGCTCCTTCAAGCCCATCCACAACATATTGTTACAAGAAAAATATCCACAGCCTGAGATCAAATAGTTTTTGTAAGGCAGGAACGGTCCTCGCATGCTGAACGGACAATAAGCGACCCACCAAAAAAAAACGGGTCGCAACCTGAGGCAGTGATGATGAAAACGAGTGGAACCGAGGCAGCACCCCTGCCCCTGGACGAAATCTTGCGCGGTGATTGTATTGATCTGATGAACGCCCTTCCAGAGGCGTCCGTCGATCTGATCTTCGCCGATCCCCCCTACAACCTGCAACTCAAAGGCGAGCTGCATCGCCCCGACAATTCCCGCGTCGATGCGGTGGATGACGACTGGGACCAGTTTTCCAGCTTTGCAGCCTACGACGCCTTCACAAAGGCTTGGCTGAAAGCGGCGCGTCGTATTCTCAAGCCCGACGGCGCGATCTGGGTGATCGGATCGTACCATAACATCTTCCGTGTGGGTGCCGCGCTGCAGGACCAGGGATTTTGGATCTTGAACGACGTGGTCTGGCGCAAGTCCAACCCGATGCCGAACTTCAAGGGCAAGCGTCTGACCAACGCCCACGAGACGATGATCTGGGCCGGTCGTGACGAGAAATCGAAGCCCACCTTCAACTACGACGCGCTCAAGGCCTTGAACGAAGGCACGCAAATGCGATCCGACTGGGTGCTGCCGATCTGTTCGGGGCATGAGCGCCTAAAAGACGGCAAAGGCGACAAGGCGCACCCGACGCAAAAGCCGCAATCGCTGCTGCATCGCGTTCTGGTCGGCTCGACCAACCCAGGGGACGTCGTGCTCGATCCCTTCTTCGGCACCGGCACCACGGGTGCTGTCGCCAAGATGCTTGGCCGCCACTTCATCGGGCTGGAGCGCGACGAGGGTTATATCGAGGTCGCCACCAAGCGCCTGTCGAAGATCGTGCCCTACGAGAAAGCCGCGCTGGAAGTCACCACGTCGAAGCGCGCAGAGCCGCGTATTCCCTTCGGCCAACTTGTCGAGCGTGGCCTGTTGCGTCCCGGAGAGACCTTGGTGAACCCCAAAGGCATCGCCGCCAAGGTGCGTGCCGACGGGACGTTGTCCACCAAGACGCACAAAGGGTCGATCCATCAGGTCGGGGCCGCTTTGGATGGTGCGCCGTCCTGCAACGGCTGGACCTACTGGCGTTTCGTGCGTGATGGCCAGCACGTTCCCATCGACCAGCTTCGCCAACAGATCCGCTCTGAACTGAGCTGAACCAGTTACCGCCGGTGACATCTGGTGAGCGCGCCTTTCGGCGTGCCCCGATGTCGCTACCTTGCCCCGCCGTCGCACCGCGACGTGCGGGGTCTTTTTTTCGGGGACCATTTGCGCCGCTGACCGTTAGAGAACGGTAATTCAGGGGGGACAGACAGATGTTGCGCGAAGCCGGAACACGCGATCCAGACGATGAAATCGTTGTTCAAGAACGACCCGAATTGCTGACCTTTTGCGGTTTCGCTGGGCTGCTGGGATCGATCATACCCATAATCGCGATCTTCTATGCCACCCAAGTCACGCAGCACGACTTCATCGCCGACACGATCAGCGACCTCGCACGGGGCGAGAAGAAGTGGATCATGGACGTCGCATTCTACTTCAACGCCGCCGGGATGCTCGGGCTGGCCATCGCATCCGCCCACGCGCATCTGGGCCGGGCCGCGTGGAGCATGGGCATCCTGTTCCTCGCATTCCTGGCGCTTGTCGTCGTTCTGCTTGGCCTGTGGGACGAGTTCGGCGCGACAGCCGAAGGCGACGGCATGGCGGTTCACACGCAACTGACCTTCGCGCTGGGACCGCTCTACCTTGTCGGGCCGCTGTTCATGGCACAGGGCGTCGCGGGCGAGCATCCGCATATGCGCTGGATGTTCATCATCGCCGCAATCGGCTGGTTCGTCTTTGCCGTGGCGTTCAAGCTGGTGCCCACCAGCATCGACGGCATTTTGGAAAAGATCGGCATCGGCGCGACGTATCTGTGGACGATCCCACTGTCGCTGCTGTTCCTGAACCGCGGTCGGCGGCATCTACGGGACGGGCACCACAAGCGCCACCAACAGGGCTGAACAGAAAAGGGCGCCCGATGGCGCCCCGTTCCGTCAATATAACCAAGGATTTAAGCGTTCACGCTATCCTTTAGGGCCTTCGCGATGGTCATCTTGACCACCTTGTCGGCCTCTTTCTTCATCTGCTCACCCGTGGCGGGGTTGCGGACCATGCGCTCGGGGCGCTCACGGCAGTAGATCTTGCCCACGCCCGGAAGCGTTACGGCACCGCCCGACGACACTTCGTCGGTGATGATCGCGGTGATCGCATCCAGCGCTTCGCCGGCCTCTTTCTTCTGAACGTCCATCTTCTCGGCCAGCGCGGCGACGAGCTGGGTTTTGGTCATGGGCTTCTGAGCCATGTTTTGTGTCTCCCTGAGTCAATGCGCGATGTGCGCCGTGGTCGTGACTAAACGCCATCCTTTCGCCGCTTACAACAGTTTGTGAGGCGCGAAGTCCAATAAAACAAGGTCGTCGGCGGGCCGTCGCTACAAGAAAGCGGTTTCCTCGAACGAGCGAAGCTTGCGACTGTGGATGCGTTCCAGCGGCATCTCCCGCAACGCCTCCATCGCGCGGACACCGATCAGAAGGTGCCGGGCGACCTGCGTTCGGTAGAAGTCCGTCGCCATGCCCGGCAACTTCAACTCCCCATGCAAGGGCTTGTCGGACACACACAGAAGCGTGCCGTAGGGCACCCGAAAGCGGAAGCCGTTGGCGGCGATGGTGGCGCTTTCCATGTCCAGCGCGACGGCCCGAGATTGCGACAGCCGCTGTACCGGACCGGAATGATCCCGCAACTCCCAGTTGCGGTTGTCGATCGTCGCCACGGTGCCGGTGCGCATGATCCGCTTCAACTCATAGCCTTCAAGCTGGGTGATCTCTTCCACCGCCTCTTCCAGCGCGATCTGGATTTCGGCCAGCGCCGGGATCGGCACCCAGACGGGCAGATCGTCATCCAGCACGTGATCTTCGCGCAGGTAGGCATGGGCTAGAACGAAGTCCCCCAACCGTTGCGAATTGCGCAGACCCGCACAGTGGCCGACCATCAGCCACGCATGGGGGCGCAGCACCGCAATGTGGTCGGTCGCGGTCTTCGCGTTCGACGGGCCGACGCCGATATTCACCAAGGTGACGCCCTGCCCATCTGCGCGCTGCAAGTGATAGGTCGGCATCTGGGGCATCTTCGCCAGCGGCTCCAGCACGTCATCGGGGCCGGTGATCTTGCGGTTTCCTGGCCCCACGAAAGACGTGTAGCCGCTGTTCGGATCGGCAAGCACCTGACGGGCATAAGCCTCGAACTCTTCCACGTAGAACTGGTAGTTGGTGAACAGCACGTGGTTCTGGAAATGCTCGGCGTCGGTTGCGCTGTAGTGGGACAGACGCGCCAGCGAATAGTCGATGCGCTGTGCGGTGAAGGGCGCAAGGGGGCGCGCGCCATCGTCGAACACGAAGCCTTCACCATTGACGATGGCGTCATGGGTCACAGTCAGGTCCGGCGTGTCGAACACGTCGCGCAGCGTGTAGGCCATGGCGCCATCCTGCGGAACGGTCAGCCCCGGCGTGTTGGCAACGGCGAAGTGCAACGGCATCGGCGTGGTCGAGAGCCCGACTTGCACGGGTGTCCCGTGGTTCTTCAACAACAGTCCGATCTGCTGTGTCAGGTAGTCCCGGAACAGGTCGGGGCGCGTGATCGTCGTGGCGTAGGTGCCGGGCTCGGCCACGTGGCCGAAGGACAGGCGGCTGTCGGCCTTGGTGTAGCTTGTCGTCGCAAAGCGGATTTCGGGGTAGAACGCCCGGTACCGCGTTTGCGGCACGTCCCCGTCGAGCGATGCCATGAAGTGCTCGGTCAGGAAGCTGACAGATGCATCGTACAGCTCTTGCAGGCGCGTGACGGCAGCGGCGGCGTCGGTGAAGGACTCCGGTGCGGGTTGATCGGGCGTCTGGGTCGGCAGGCTATCGGTCATGGGGGCGCTCCTTTGGCCACGTGCGTAACGCCAAGCTATATCGTTTAACAAGCACACCCGTGCGACAGTCGGGCGCGGAACCGCGCGGCCTGCCCGGCGCTTGATCCGACAATGAAACGCATCCCCGACCTTGTGTACTACCCCGACAACCGCCCCGGTATCCGCCGCAAACGGGCTGGAAGGGGGTGGTCCTACATCGCCCCCGACGGCACCCGCATCGACGACACTGCAGAGCGTAAGCGATTGAACGCCCTGGCCGTGCCGCCCGCCTATGAAGATGTCTGGATCTGCCCCCGCGCCGATGGCCACCTGCAAGCCACGGGCCGAGATGAGCGGGACCGCAAGCAATACCGCTATCACGAGGACTGGACGGCTTACCGCGCGCGCGAAAAGTTCAGCCAGCTGGCCGAATTCGGCGAAAACCTCCCCCGTATCCGCCGCCGCATCAATGCCGATCTGAAGGGAGAGGCAGGCGACCGCGCGCTTGCCATTGCAGCCGTGCTGGCGATGATCGACCGTCTGTCCATGCGCGTGGGCAACCGTGACTACGCCGAAGAGAACGGCGCATTCGGGGCCACGACCCTGCGCCCGCGCCACGTCAAGCTGACCGAAGACGCTTTGGCGCTGGATTACCGGGGCAAGGGCGGCAAGAAGATCACCCGCAAGCTGCGCGACAAGAAGCTGGCGAAGGTGCTGCACCAGTTGGACGACCTGCCCGGTGCCACGCTGGTGTCGTGGACGGACGACCAAGGCGACACGCATGAAGTCACCTCCAGCCAGGTGAACGAGCTTCTAGCCGACATCACCGGCGAAGACTTTACCGCCAAGACCTTCCGCACGTGGAACGGCACGGTGGCTGCGCTGGAAACCGCGATGCGCGAGGAAAAACTGACGATCAAGGCGATGGCAGACGCCGCCGCGCAGTGCCTTGGCAACACCGCCACCATCGCGCGCAATAGCTACATCCATCCCGCCGTGATCGACCTGACAGAGATGCCGTTCGCCGACCGCCAGGCCCTCGCGGACGCCCCCGAAAAACGCGGTCTGCGCATTGGGGAACGGGCTGCGCTTTCGCTTCTGTCGCGCTAGGTCTGCGGCATGAGCGATCATTCCCCATCCCCGGTCCGCCTGCTGTGCATCGGCTGCGGCTACTCCGCCCGCGCCCTCGCGGCTCGCGTGATAGCCAACGGCGGTGAAGTCGTCGGCACCACCCGTTCCGAAGACAAGGCGCAAGGCCTGCGCGACATGGGCATCACGCCGGTCATCTGGCCCGGCACGCCACTCGCCCCGCATCTGGATTGGGCAACTCACATCGTTCACTCCGTCGCGCCGGACGACGACGGCGACCCGGTACTGACCGACCACGGACGCGAAATCGCGGACGCGCAGCCCAACTGGTTCGCCTACCTTTCGACCACCGGCGTGTACGGCGACCACGATGGCGCTTGGGTGGACGAGGACTCGCCGCTCGCACCATCGACCACCCGCGGCGCGCAACGGGTGCGGGCCGAAACTGGATGGCAGGCACTGGCCGCGCAGACCGGCCTGCCGCTGCATATCTTTCGCCTTGCGGGCATCTATGGCCCCGGTCGCGGCCCCTTCGCCAAAGTCCGCAACGGGACGGCACGGCGGATCGTGAAGCCCGGACAGGTCTTCAGCCGCACGCATGTCGAAGATATCGCGCAGGTTCTGCACCGATCCATGCAGGCCCCTGCCCCCGGATCGATCTATAACGTCTGCGACGATGACCCCGCGCCGCCGCAAGACGTGATCGCCCACGCCGCCGATCTGCTGGATGTCCCTCGCCCGCCCGAAATCGCCTTCGCCGACGCGGATATGTCGCCTATGGCGCGCAGCTTCTACGCCGAGTCCAAGCGCGTGCGAAACGACCGCATCAAGCGCCATCTGGGCGTCGTGCTGCGCTACCCTACGTATCGAGAGGGGCTCGCTGCCCTTTTGACCCAAGAGGACTGACATGGCCAAGCATCCGACGAATTTCGCTGTCATCGGCTTGGGGAATTTCGGCTCGACCGTCGCGAACGAACTGAAGCGGTTCGGTAACTACGTCATCGGGATCGACATCGACGAGGATCGCGTCTCGGATCATGCCGAGAATCTGGACCAAGCCCTGATCGTGGATGCCCGGTCGGACGCTGCCCTGCGCGATGCAGGCATCGCCGAATGCGACGTGGGCGTCATATCCCTGGGGGACGACCTGGAAGCCAGCGTGTTGGCGACCATGAACCTGAACCTCCTTGGGGTCGACAAGATCTGGGCCAAGGCGATTTCGAAAACCCATCACCGCATTCTAACCAAACTGGGCGCCGATCACGTCGTCCATCCAGAGGCGCGGGTGGGGCAACAAGTGGCGCAGGTGCTGCACAACCCGATGGTGCGCGACTACGTCTCGCTCGGAAACACGTACAACGTGGTGAACATGCGCGTCTCCGATGCGCTCAACGGCAAGAAGCTGGCAGATCTGAACCCCGGCAAGTTCGATCTGCGCGTGCTGGGCGTCATGCGCGGCACCGAATTCATCGGGCGCGAGGGTGATCCCTGCGCGCTGGAGGAAGACGACATCCTGCTGGTGCTGGGCCGTCGCAAGGATCTACGCAGCTTCACCGAGTCCCTCGAATGAACTTCGGCAACTGGCTGCGCAGGCTTCCCCCGCCGGGGATGCTCGCGGTTCTGTACCTGACCCTGATTGCCGTCGGCGCGAGCGTTCTCAAGCTGCCCTTCGCCACGACCGAGGCGATTTCTTGGTCCGATGCCCTGTTCACATCGGCCAGTGCCGTGACGGTGACGGGCCTGATCGTCGTGGATACCGCGACGGTCTTCACCCACTTCGGGCAGGGCGTCATCATGGTGCTGATGCAGGTCGGCGGTCTTGGGTTGATGACCTTCGCCGCACTGCTTCTGGCCGCCCTTGGCATCCCCATCGGCATCCCGCAGCGCATCGTGTTGCGAGAGGACTTAAACCAAACGTCCCTGACGAACCTGATGGCGCTGGTGCAGATCATCCTGAAGTTCGCCCTAATCTTCGAAGGAGCTGCCATTATCATTCTGGGCTTCGTCTTCGTGCCGGATCACGGCTGGGCGCAGGGGCTTTGGCATGCCGCATTCCATGCCGTATCCGCCTTCAACAACGCGGGCTTTTCCAGCTTCACGACCTCGCTGGTAGATTATCAGGACAACTGGCTAGTCACCATCAGCGTGCCCTTGCTGTTCATCCTGTCCGGCCTTGGCTTCATCGTCGTGGCCGAGATGACAGAGATCAAATCGTGGCGGCGACTATCGCTACACTCCAAGCTGATGCTGGCGGGAACGCCGGTTTTGATCGTCATCGGCGTGGTGCTGTTCGGCCTGCTGGAGTGGAACAACCCCGGCACATTGGGCGGGATCGACAGCCTGTCCGGCAAGCTTCAGACCGCGTTCTTCCAAGGCGTCACGCCCCGCACCGCCGGGTTCAACACAACCGACACGACCCAGATGTACGACGCCACCGCGTTGGTCACGATGGGGCTGATGTTCATCGGTGGCGGATCGACGTCCACCGCCGGGGGCATCAAGGTCACGACCGCCATCGTTCTGTGCATGGCAACGCTGGCCTTCTTCCGCCGCCGCAAAGAACTAAGCGCCTTCAACCGCGCCATCGGCAACAGCGAGGTACAGAAGGTCATGGCGCTGCTGACGGTGTCGATCATCGTGCTCTTCACCGCGACTTTCGTGCTGCTGATCGGACACGACGCCCCCTTCGTGACACTGCTGTTCGAAGTCGTCTCGGCCTTCGGGACGGTGGGGCTGTCGATGGGCGCTACGTCGACATTGGACGATTCGGGGCGGGCGGCGATCATAGTGGTGATGTTCTTGGGC
This sequence comes from Palleronia sp. THAF1, assembly GCF_009363795.1. NCBI lineage: Bacteria > Pseudomonadati > Pseudomonadota > Alphaproteobacteria > Rhodobacterales > Roseobacteraceae > Palleronia > Palleronia sp. THAF1. The sequence goes on from NZ_CP045420.1 coordinate 2,912,047, forward strand.
CGCGTCGGGCCGCTGGTGCTGGGCTTCTTCCTGGCGACGCAAACGATCCCGCACGTGCGCTATCCCAAAGGACAGGTGTACCTGGGCTAGTCGAAGGTCGCTGCCGCCAGTGCATCGACGATGCGCAGCACTTCTTCCGGGCCGCGACCGACACTTTGCGGATGCTCCAGGACCGCGCGGACACGCAATTCTGGGTCGAGGATAATGGTCGTCGCCACCTCTCTGCCGTCGTCCGATCCGCGCGTCGACATGCCGAACGCCGCTGCGATGCGCCCGTCTTCGTCCGACAAGATCGGGAACGCGATATCCATACCGTGCCGCTCAGACAGGGAGTCGATCCAAGCGCGTTCGGTGACAGGATCGGACTGGGTAACACCAAGAATGCGGCACCCCCGAGCCCCGAATCGCGGCTGCGCACCGGCCAGCGTGATAACATCCCGCTCTGACAGGGTAGCATAGGCGGATGGATGCCCGAAGATCATGGTGAAATGTCCGGCAGCCCAGCGGTGCAATTGCATTGGGCCATGGGTTCCGTCTGCCCAAACATCCGGAATCCTGCCGCCGATACTAAGGGCAGCCGGCGGCGAGACAGCCGGTTCAAGTTTGGTCATTCTAGGATCAGCAATGTAGTGAGACATGTGCACGCAACTATAAGCGGTTTCCCGCCTAGGTTGCACGGCAATTGGTCATGGCGATAGATCAACCTGCGGGCGACAGCATCTGCCGACGCCGGACTGTAACCTTTTCGCTACAGATGTATCGTCAACTAGACTTAAGCTCGCTTGGACAGGCTTTCGATTCCCATAACATCCAGCACCTTGGCCTCGATATCCTCGGCGTTCAGGCCAGCGACGGCATACATATCGCGCGGTCCGGCCTGATCGATGAAAATGTCGGGCAGCACCATGGACCGATACTTCAGCCCTTCATCAAACACGCCGCGCTCTGCCAGAAGCTGCGCGACATGGCTGCCGAAGCCGCCGATGGCACCTTCCTCGACAGTGATCAGCGCGTCGTGGTCACGCGCCAACCCCAAGATCATGTCTTCGTCCAACGGTTTGGCGAAACGTGCATCGGCGATTGTGGGTGTGATGCCCCGTGCGCCCAGCGCCTCGCAGGCCTGTTCGATCTCCAGCATGCGCGCGCCGAAGTTCAGGATCGCAACGCCAGAGCCTTCGCGCACCATGCGGCCCTTGCCGATTTCCAGCACCTCACCACGTTCCGGCATATCGACGCCCGTGCCCTCACCCCGCGGGAAGCGGAAGGCGATGGGGCCATCGTCATACGCTGTGGCGGTGGCGACCATGTGCTTCAGTTCGGCCTCATCGGCCGCGGCCATGACGACCATGCCGGGCAGGTTCGCCAGAAACGCCGTGTCGAACGCGCCCGCATGGGTTGCGCCATCCGCGCCCACCAGACCGGCACGGTCGATGGCGAAGCGCACGGGCAAACGCTGGATGGCAACGTCGTGGACGATCTGGTCGTAGCCGCGTTGCAGGAAGGTGGAATAGATCGTGCAGAACGGCTTCAGCCCGCCCGCCGCCAGTCCGGCGGCGAAGGTCACCGCGTGCTGTTCGGCGATGCCCACGTCGAAACAGCGCGAGCCGTAGCGAGCGTTGAACGCGGTCAGTCCGGTGCCGTCGGGCATCGCGGCGGTGACGGCGCAGATACGCTCATCCCGGCTTGCCTCGTCCAGCAGCGCGTCCGAAAACACGCTGGTGTAGGACGGCGCATTGGATTTCGCCTTGGACTGCTTGCCCGTCACCACGTCGAACTTCGCGGTCGCGTGCCCCCGGTCGGCAGCATCCTCGGCGGGGGCGTAGCCTTTGCCCTTCTTGGTGATGACGTGGATCAGCACCGGCCCGTCGGCACGCGCGCGAACGGTGCGCAACACGGGCAGCAACTGGTCCATGTCGTGCCCGTCGATGGGGCCAAGGTAGCTGAAGCCCAACTCTTCGAACAGGGTGCCGCCCATGGTCATGCCCTTCAGCATGTCCTTGGCTCGACGCGCCCCTTCGCGGAACGGCGGCGGCAGCATGGACACCGCGCCCTTGGCAGCGGCCTTGAACTCCTGGAACGGCGCGCCAGCGTACAGGCGCGACAGGTAGGACGACATCGCCCCGACCGGCGGCGCGATGGACATCTCGTTGTCGTTCAGAATCACGAACAGCCGCTTGCCCAGCGCGCCCGCGTTGTTCATCGCCTCGTAGGCCATGCCTGCGCTCATCGCGCCGTCACCGATCACCGCGATGGCGTCGCCCAGCGACGGATCGGGAGAGCCGCCAAGATCCCGCGCAACGGAAAAGCCCAAAGCGGCAGAGATCGAGGTCGACGAATGCCCCGCCCCGAATGGATCATAGGGCGATTCGGACCGTTTCGCGAAGCCTGACAGGCCGCCTTTCTGGCGAATGGTGCGCATCCGGTCGCGCCGCCCGGTGATGATCTTGTGCGGATAGGCCTGATGGCTCACGTCCCAGATCAACCTGTCGCGCGGCGTGTCGAAGACGGCATGCAGCGCCACGGTCAGCTCAACCACGCCAAGTCCTGCGCCCAAATGCCCCCCGGTCTGGCTGACCGCGTCGATGGTCTCTGCCCGCAGATCATCGGCCAGTGCGCGCAGCTCACTATCGCTCATCCGGCGCAGGTCGGCGGGGGATTGCACGCGATCCAGCGTGGGGGTGCGGGGGCGGTCCGTCATGGGGTGTTCCTTCAGCGTGCGTGCCAGAACCTAAAGCGACGCGAGCACGCGCGCAAATGGATCATCGGTCGCGGGTAATAACGAAGCGCGCGCAGTCGCGCAGGGTATCGGCGCGGGGGCCGTAGGGCGACAGCGCGGCGCAGGCTTCATCCACCAGTTCGCGCGCGCGAGACTTGGCGCCGTCCAGCCCCAGCAGCGACACGTAAGTCGCCTTACCCGCATCGGCGTCCTTGCCGACGGCCTTGCCCGTGGCCGCCGCGTCGCCCTCTACATCCAGCACATCATCCACGATCTGAAACGCACGGCCCAACGCGCGGGCGTAGGTCATCAGGGGGGCCGTATCAGCACCGGCCATCACCGGACCGGCACAGGCCGACCATTCGATCAACGCGCCGGTCTTCTTGGCCTGCAACGCCGCGATCCCATCCAGATCCAGCGGCTGCGCCGCCGTCTCGGCCGCGATATCCAGCGCTTGCCCGTAGACCATCCCGTCCGCCCCGGACGCCTGGGCAAGCGTCGCCGATAGCGCCAACTTCCGCTCGGCTGGCAAACCGCCCTCTGTCACCAGCTGGAACGCCACGGTCTGCAGGGCATCACCCACCAGCACAGCCGTCGCCTCGTCCCATTTTACATGAACCGTGGGCTGGCCGCGCCGCAGGGCGTCATCGTCCATGCAGGGTAGATCGTCGTGGACCAGCGAGTAGGCGTGCAGTGCCTCAATGGCAGCGGCGGCGGGCAAGGCATCGCGCTGCGCTACATCGTGCAGCGCCGCCGTCTCCAGCACAAGAAACCCGCGCAGCCGCTTGCCGCCAGCGGCCGCGTAACGCATCGCGTCCGTGATCGGACCTTCGGGAAAAGCGGCAAGCGTGGCGTCCAGATGCACGCCCACCGTGCGGGCCGCGTCATCCAGCCGGGCGGCGAAGCTCACGGATCCAAGGGCTCTGTGCCGGTGGCCTTGCCGTCGGCGCCAGCGGTGATCTTGGCGACCTTCTCTTCGGCGGCCTTCAGCGTCGCGGCGCAACGCTCTTTCAGCTTGGCGCCGCGCTCGTAAAGCTCAATCGATTTCTCCAGCTCGACGTCGCCGCGCTCCAGCTGGCCGACGACCTGCTCAAGCTCTTTCATCGCCTGCTCGAAGGACATCTTCTTGATATCATCGCCGCTCATGCGCTCGCCCCCTTCAACACATCCACATGCGCGCGGACGCTGTCCGCCAGCGCGTCCAGATCATAGCCGCCTTCCAGTGTCGAGACGATGCGCCCCTCGCAATGCGCCGCCGCGATCCCGCACAGGCGTTCCGTCAGCCACGTGAAATCGTCTTCGTCCCAGTTCAATTCCGCCAGCGGATCGGCGGCGTGGGCGTCGAAGCCCGCAGAGATCAGCAACAGTTCCGGCGCGAACCCGTCCAGGCGCGGGAAGACGACCTCTTCATAGGCGCGGCGCATTTCCGCGCCCCCGGTACGGGGGGCCAGCGGCACGTTCAGCACGTTGCCATGCGCGCCCGTCTCATGCTCTGCCCCGGTGCCCGGATACAGCGGCATCTGGTGGGACGACACGAACAGCACACGCTCATCGTTCCACAGCAGATCCTGCGTGCCGTTGCCGTGGTGCACATCGAAATCGACGATGGCGACGCGGTGCAGATGGTGACGCTCCAGCGCGTGCTTCGCGGCGATGACAACATTGCCGAACAGGCAGAACCCCATGGAGGTCTCAGTCTCCGCGTGATGGCCCGGAGGGCGGCAGCCAACGAAAGCCGCCTTCGCCTCATCATCCAGCACGGCGTCCACGGCGGCGATGTTGCCACCGACACCCCGCCGCGCGGCATTCAGCGTTCCGGGCGACATATGCGTATCGCCATCCAGCGCGATGGACCCGCGCTCGGGCGAGGCTTCCGTCACCCGATCCAGATACCGTTGCGGATGGACCAGCAGGATATCGTCGTCGGTACATTCGGGCGCGCTGCGCCGTTCCAACCCCAGCCCCGACAGCCCCCGCTCGACCGAATCGAGCCGTGCGATCTGTTCGGGATGGCCCGCGGGCGTGCGATGATCGCGCCCCGCGTCGTGCGAATACCAGATAACCGACATACTGCCCCCGTTCGTGTCGTCGCCAGCCTAACGCGCGCCCTAGTCGGGGGCCAGCATATAGCCAGCGCCGCGCACGGTTTGCAGGTAGCGCGGGTTCTTGGGGTCCGTCTCGATCTTGCGGCGCAGACGGGTGATCTGCACATCCACCGCACGATCCTGCGCGCCCTCGCCGTCCGGCCCGCCGCGCCCCAGATCCTCGATCAGCCGTTGCCGCGACACGACCTCTCCGGGGGATTTCGCGAAGATACGCATCAGCGCGCTTTCGGTGGCGGTCAGCCGCACCGTGTCCTCGCCCGACCACAGCTCTCCCCGCCCGATATCGTAGCGCACCGGCCCCAGCGACAGCATCTTGGGCTGCGCCTTCTCGGGCTCTGCACTGGGCATCCGGCGCAGGATGGCGTTGACGCGCAGAAGCAACTCCTTCGGCTCGAACGGCTTGGGCAGGTAGTCATCCGCCCCCGCTTCCAGCCCGGCGATGCGATGCTCTGTCTCTCCGCGCGCGGTCAGCAGCAGAGTCGGCAGCGAGCGGTCTTCCGTCAGCCAGCGGCACAGCGAAATCCCGTCTTCGCCCGGCATCATCACGTCCACCACCGCCAGATCGAAATCCAGACCCGCCAAGATACGCCGGGCGTGCGCCGCGTCGCGGGCCATGGTGACGTAAAAGCCGTTCTTCACCAAGAACTTGCCCAGCAGACCGCGAATGCGCTCGTCGTCGTCGATGACCAGCAGGTGTGGGGTGTCGATCATGCCGCGCCCTCGAACAATCGTTTCAGATCATCGTCCATCATCTCTTCCAGCACCGCACGAAAGCCCGACACCGCCTGCGGACCCGCGCGCCGGAAGGCATCGCGCATCCGGGCCGTCTGCGCCTCTGACAACTTGGCCTCCAGCGCGGCGCCTTCCTCGGTCAGCGTCAGGTGCCGTTCGCGCCGGTCGCGTGTGCCGACGGCGCTGACAACCAGGCCATCGGCGATCAATGTGCGCAGGATGCGGTTCAACGATTGCTTCGTCACGCCAAGGATCGCCAGCAAATTATTTACCGTCGTGCCGGGCCAACGGTTGATGAAGTGGATCGCGCGGTGGTGTGCGCGGCCGTAACCGTAATCTGCAAGGATGCGGTCGGGATCGGCTGTAAATCCCCGATACGCAAAGAACATCGCTTCGATCCCGCGGCGCAGCTGAGCGTCGGTCAGGAACAGCAGGTTTTCGTTTCTTGCCCGGTCTTCGGCCATGTCGCCCCCGAAAGTGCCTGTTCTTCGATCACGAGTTATGTCAGCACCGTTGACATTCTGCAAGCGCGCAAGCTACGTCAGACCATCAATTATAGACCGATTATGTCCAATTCGGACCTGATCGCGCAACATTCGGCAGGAGATGGCCCATGTCTGGTGGATACGACGATCGCGACGGCAAGATCTGGATGGATGGCACTCTGGTCGAATGGCGCGACGCCAAGGTCCACATCCTGACCCACGCGCTGCACTACGCGAGTTCCGTGTTCGAAGGGGAACGCTGCTACAACGGCACCATCTTCAAGTCCGTCCAGCATTCCGAACGTCTCAAGCGCTCCGCCAACCTGATCGACTTCGATATCCCCTATTCCGTCGATCAGCTTGAGACAGCGAAGGCCGAGGTTCTGAAGGCCAACGGCCTGACCGACGCCTACGTGCGCGCCATCGCATGGCGCGGCGCGGGCGAAGACATGGGCGTCGCGTCGGCCCGTAACCCGGTCCGCGTGGCGGTCGCCGCGTGGGAATGGGGCAACTATTACGGCGACGCCAAGACCAAGGGCGCCAAGCTGGACCTTGCCAAATGGAAACGCCCCAGCCCCGAGACGATCCCCTGCGAGGCGAAGGCCGCTGGCCTGTATATGATCTGCACCATGTCGAAGCACGCTGCCGAAGCGAAGGGCTGCTCTGACGCCATGATGCTGGACTATCGCGGCTACGTGGCCGAGGCGACGGGGGCCAACATCTTCTTCGTCAAGGACGGAGAGGTGCACACCCCCAAGCCCGACTGCTTCCTGAACGGCATCACCCGCCAGACCGTTCTGGCGATGCTGAAGGACAAGGGCATCACCGTCCACGAGCGGCACATCATGCCCGAGGAACTGGAAGGCTTCGAGCAGTGCTGGCTGACCGGCACCGCAGCAGAGGTCACGCCCGTGGGCCAGATCGGCGACTACCACTTCGAAGTCGGCGCGATGGCTCTGGACGTCGCCAGCAGCTACGAAAAGCTGGTGCGCAGCTAATTCTTACCCGACGAGCGGAACATGTCATAGGCGACCAGCGCAAGCGTCAGCCCGGCCACGATCATCAGGTCGGGCTCGGGCACCTCGAACACAAGGATGCCGACGAAGGCGGCAAGCGCCACGAAGGCCAGCAGGGCCAGGATGCGGTTCATGCGTCGTCCTCCGTTTCGATCCAGTCATACAGCCATTGCGCCGTGCGCAACAGGCGCGCGTCGTTGCCGCGCGCGCCGATCAGCTGCACGCCAAGGGGCATGTCTTCCACGTGCAAAACCGGCACGGTCACGGCAGGCGTGCCACACAGCGTCCACAGCCCGTTGAAGATCGCGTCGCCGGTCGTCTCCGGTCCGGGCGCGGGTCCAAGCGCGGCGGGGCACAGGATCGCGTCGCAGCGGGCGAAGATTTCATCCAACACCGCGTTCAGCACCTTGGGCCAATCCAGCGCGGCGATGTAATCGCGCGCCAGCGTCGTGTTGCCTTCCGCAATGGCATCCTGCGTGACCTGCGCCAGCCCACCGCGCTCGGCGTATGCATGATAGCAGCGCGCCATTTCCGCGAAGTTGATGCGGCGGCGGACGGTCTCTGCCTCGGCAAAGATCGCGGGCAGTTCTACGGGAAAGCACTGTTCACCCAACGCCTCGGACAGCTCGCCAATCGCCGCCAGAGTGTCGGGGTGCGCGCGGTCCGCGCCCGGCGGGGTCAGCACGGCGAAGATCGGTTTCAACGGCGCGCCCTTCGTCACCGTGGTCAGCATCGCGGGCGGCGGTAGCGGGGTGTCGCCCTCTGCCGGGCCGAACAACACGTCGCACAGCAGCGCCGCGTCGCGGGGGTCGCGGGGGAAGACGCCGACGGTATCCAAGCTGGGCGACTGCTGAAGAACCCCATGCGTCGGGATCGCGGCGAAGGTCGGCTTGAAGCCCGTCACGCCGCAGAACGAGGCGGGCCGCACCACCGATCCGCCGGTCTGTGTGCCGATGGCCAGCGGAGTCATCCCCGCCGCAACCGCCGCCGCGGACCCGGAAGACGAGCCGCCCGGCGTGCGGCCGACATTATGCGGATTGCGCGTCTTGCCCGGCTCCATAAACGCAAGTTCGGTTGTCACCGTCTTGCCAAGGATCAGCGCACCCGCAGCCTTCAGACGCTCGACCAGAAGTGCATCGCTGCGCGGCACACGACCGGCATCCGACGCGACCCCGTTCTCTGTCGGAATGCGCATCGTGTCGATCACATCCTTCAGACCGACCGGCACGCCATGCAGCGCGCCAATGGGCTGGCCGGACTTGCGCAGCTTGTCCAGAGCAACAGCCTGCTTGCGCACGAAGTCCGCATCGAACCACGCCCAAGCACCGATCTGCGGCTCCACCGCCTCGATCCGGGCGATATGCGCCTCGGCCACGTCCACCGCCGATAGCGTGCCGACGGCCAAACGGTCGCGAAGGTCCAGCGCCGAAAGCGCGGCAAGATCAGCCATAGAACAGTTCCGGCAGGTAGAAGACGATCTGCGGGAAGACATACATCAGTACCATGGATATGATGACGCAGACCAGGAACGGCAGGCACCCCGCGAAAATCTGCGTCAGGCGCACCTCTGGCGGAGCGATGCCTTTCAGATAGTAGGCCGACATCGCCATGGGTGGTGTCAGGAAAGAAGTTTGCAGGTTCAGTGCCACCAGCACGCCGAAGAACAGCGGGTCGATCTCGAAGAACATCAGAAGCGGCAGGAAGATCGGCACGAAGATGATGATGATCTCCGACCATTCCAGCGGCCAGCCCAGCAGGAAGATGATCACCTGTGCCAGCAGCAGGAACATCAACGGCGACAGGTTCAGCGATTGCACGAAGTGCGAGATCACTTCCTCTCCGCCCAGATACGAGAACACGGACGAGAAGGTGTAAGACCCGACGAACAGCCAGCACACCATCGCCGTCGTGCGGACCGTCAGATAGACGGATTCACGCAACCGCTGCCATGTCATCGCGCGGTAAAGTATGGCCAGAAGCATACCGCCCAACGCGCCGATGGATGCGGCTTCGGTCGGCGTTGCAAGGCCGAACAGGATAGAGCCCAGAACCGCCAAGATCAGGAACGCCAGCGGCACGAAGGACGTCAGCACCATGATGAAGAGCTTGCCGCCGGACACATCCGGGATGTCCTCTGCAGTGGGGCGCGGCGCGACGGACGGTTGCAGGATCGACCGCCCGACGACGTAGGCCAGATACAAGCCCGTCAGCGTCAAGCCCGGCAACAGCGCACCCGCGTACAGCCGCACGATCGAGACGTTGGAGGCAGCAGCATAAACGATCAGCATGATCGACGGCGGGATCAGGATGCCCAACGTGCCGCCCGCGCAGATGATGCCGGACGCAAAGCTGGGATTGTAGCGCGCCTTCAACATCGCGGGCAGCGCCAGCAGGCCCATCAGCGTCACGACCGCGCCCACGATGCCGGTGGCCGTGGCGAACAGCGCGCAGGTGATCAGGGCGGCAACGCCCATGGACCCCGGCACACGCTTCGACGCGATGTTCAGCGTGGAAAACAGGCGGTCCACGATGTTCGCGCGCTCGACGATGTAGCCCATGAACAGGAACAGCGGGACGGCGGTCAGAACCTCGTTCGACATGACCGTAAAGGTCTGGTTGATGAAGAGGTCGAATATTCGGTTGTTGAACAGCCCCTCCCACCAAAGCTGGGTCTGTTCCAGCCAGCCAGTCGTCTCGGGGTCCGCACGGTCGTAGCTGCGCCACATCCGGCGCGCGTCGAAGTAGGCGTAATAGCCAAAGCCGATGCCCATCGCCATCAACGTGAACGCGATGGGGAAGCCCAGGAACACGAAGACGATGAACAGCCCCAGCATCATCAGGGCGACCATGGGATCGGTCATGTGCGGTTGTCCTTCTCGGCCTCGTTGGCCTTTTGCATCAGCAGGTCTTCGGTTTCGAACACGTCTTCATGCGCCTTAATCCAGGTGCCGGTGCGGATGCAGTGGATGCAGCGGAAGACCTCTGCCACGCCTTGGATCAGCAGCAGGATGCCCGCCGCGACGATGATCGTCTTGAACTGATAGATTGGGATTCCGGCGGGGCTATTGACCGAGACCTCGCCGTATTGCCACGACCGTGCGGCGTATTTCCAACCGGCGAAGATCAGCGCCAGCACGCCCGGAAAGAAGAAGAGAAAGTAGAGAACCAGATCGACCTTGGCCTGCGTCTGTGGCGACCAGAGGCGATACAGGAAGTCGCCGCGCACGTGACCGCCGCGCGACAGGGTGTAGGCCCCGCCCATCATGAACAGCGTGCCGTACATGATCCACGATACGTCCAGCGCCCATGTGGTGGGCTTGTTCAGAACGTATCGCACGAACACCTCGTAGCCGGTGCCCACGGACATGAAGATGATAAGCCACGCGAATGCCTTGCCGAACCATGCCGACACGGAATCCGCAAAGCGGATGTAACTGATCACAGGGGTGCCCTTTCGGATGCGATGCGGGCCGCGCGATCACGCGGCCCGCAAGACGATCACATCGACAGTTTGCCGGGGAAGTAACGCTCGAACGCAAGGGCGTAATCGGGCGCGTTCATCAGCTCGTAGTAGCTGACCTGCTCGACCCAGGCGCGCTGGCTGTCGAGGCACTTCTTCATGAACGGATCGGCTTCCAGCTCGGGGATCAGCTCATCCCATGCGGCCAGCTGCGCATCCAGAATCTCGGTGCTGGTGCGCGTAACAGTCACGCCAGCTTCTTCTTCCAGATACTTCAGGTCCGCCGAGTAACGACGCGCGGCCTTCGCCTTGTTGGCGGTGGACGCGGCTTCGACGCCATGGATCAGGATCGCCTTCAGATCCGGCTCCATATCTTCCATCATCAGGCCGTTGAACAGGAATTCGAAGCTTTCGGACGCCTGGTGGTAGGACGACAGCAGATAGTTCTTGGCCACGTCCTGCGCACCGAAGTCGCGGTCGGACGAAGGGTTGTTGAATTCGAACGCATCGATGACGCCACGCTCCATCGCGGGCACGATCTCTCCGCCCGGAAGCTGCGCGACCGACATGCCAAGCTTGGCCATCAGGTCAGCGGCCAGACCAACGGTGCGGTACTTGAAGCCTTCCAGCTCTGCGACCGTGGTGACGGGCTCTTTGAACCAGCCGAAGGGCTGGGCATACATCGGGAAGCCCATGTAACCGTCGACGTCGAGACCCATGATGTCCTGCGTCAGTTCGTCGTACAGAGCCTTGCCGCCACCTTCGTAGAACCAGTTCATCATCGTCTCGGCAGAGCCACCGAACACGGGACCGGTGCCGAACAGCGATGCGGCCTTGTTCTTGCCGTACCAGTAGACGGGCACGGAATGCGCGGCGTCGATCAGACCGTCATTCACGGCATCAAGGACTTGGAACGCGGCCACAACGGCACCTGCGGGCAGCACATCGACCTGCAGGCGGCCACCCGACATCGCGTTGACGCGGTCGGCGTAGTCCTGGGCCATTTCCTGCCAGATGTTCGACGACGGCCAAGAGGTCTGCATCTTGATGACCTTGGGCGCCTGCGCCAGCACGGCGGGGGCGGCGATCAAGGATGCTGCACCGGCGGTGCCGCCCATCAGCGCGGATTTCTTCAGAAAGGACCGGCGGCCCATGCTGCTTTTCGACATTGGTATCTCCTCCCGAGAGATTGATGAACTCGCAGTTTTCTACACAAACTCCGGGTCGACATGCCCGGATAACACTGGTTGCGTCACCGGCGCTTAGTGTAGGCACCTCTTTCCATCGCGGTAAAGGCATTACACCGATGATGTTCGCGCGCCTTGTGCGCATCGCCACGTCAAGCGCCTGAAATCCGGCAACTAAAACAGGGTGCCGCAACCTTGCAGCGGTGACCTTTCTGCATCCCCGATCTAGGCTCTCCGCGACACTTCGCCTCGGGCAACTCCTTATGCGCTTGGGACCAAATGCTTCGGACACGCGAACCTCAGGCAGACAAACGCACCGCACGGCCGTAAGGCCGCCGTTTGCTAAACACCCTTTTACCGTCGCATTTCAGCGCACAAGCGCCCGATATTCTGGCAAACCTGCGCGGATCGGACTGAAACGCGCCGTCACGTTTCCGCCATCACCGCCCGCGCGGACCCATTCCTGATTTAAACAGCTTTCAGCATGACTGCAGGATCTGGGTCGAGGACATGGCTTTTTCACTTCGGAACGGTCTGGGCGTAGGGCCAGGCCAACGTAGCCGCGCATCCCTTGCGCATTTCCGCTCACGAACACGCGATGGATGGAAATGCGGCGGCGCAGCAAGCAATGATCCGCCGCGAAACGCAGGGCAAGCTTGCGATTCTCATATCGCAGAGCAGTTATTCCGATAGCATGACCATTACAGCCGACCAGCCACCCCGCCCCATTGCCGCAGCGCCGCATCCTCGCGCAGCGACCGGCGGCGTACGTATCCGCGACCCGCGCCTCGACTTCTACCGAGGCATGGCGATGTTCTTCATCTTCATCGCCCACACGCCCGGCAACGTCTTCAACAGCTGGATTCCCGCGCGCTTCGGCTTTTCGGACGCGACAGAGATCTTCGTGTTCTGCTCTGGCATGGCCTCAGCCATAGCCTTCGGCGCAGTCTTCGACCGGGCAGGCTGGCGCCTAGGAACAGTCCGCGTCGGCCACCGCGTGTGGCAAATCTACTGGGCGCATCTCGGCCTCTTCCTCGCCTGCGCCACGTTCCTTGCCGCGCTCGACCAGACCGGCGCTTTCGACACCGTCTACATCGGCACGCTGAACCTGTGGAAATTCTTTCAGGACGATCCCGGCCCGCTGCTCGTTGGCTTGATGACACTGACCTACGTGCCCAACTACTTCGACATCCTGCCGATGTATCTGGCGATCCTGCTGATGCTCCCGATCGTCATGGCGCTCGCCCGGCTGCACCCTGCCGCCGCTGGCGGTTTCGTCGTCGTGCTGTGGCTGCTTGCGCAATCCCAACTGTGGAGCTGGGGCGGCCTTGGCCTACCGGCAGAGCCGTGGTCCGACCGTCGCTGGTTCTTCAATCCCTTCGCATGGCAGTTGATCTTCTTCACTGGCTTCGCGCTCATGCGCGGTTGGCTGCCAACCCCGCCGGTACGAACGTGGCTGGTGCTGGTCGCCGCAGCGATTGTGGTGGCCTTCGCCCTCATGTCCGACGTGGCGATCCGAGAAGCGGGCCAGACCTGGGCGCGCGACTGGCGCGGCGACAACCCCCTGTGGGTGTCGAAATCAAACTTCGGCATCCTGCGCTACCTGCATTTCCTGGCGCTCGCCTACCTTGCCTGGGTCATCGCCGGTCCGGGCGGTCGCGCGCTGAATGGCCCCGATTTGCCGGTCGCATGGCGCCGCTTCGTCGCCGTCGTCACCAAGGTCGGTCAGCAATCGCTCGCCGTGTTCCTGTTCTCGATGTTCTGGGCGCGCGTGACCGGTTTCGGACTGGATCAAGTGGGCCGCGACTTCGGCACCGTGGCGCTGGCCAACGCCATCGGCTTCGCGCTGATGATCGCGCTGGCCTACGGCGTCGGCTGGATCAAAGGACAACCATGGAAGGCCCCCCGCCCATGATCGACAGACGCACTCTGATGGCCCTCTCCGCCGCGGCCCTCGCGCGCCCCACATTCGCCACCGAGCATGAGGGCGAACCGTTCACCCCACAAACCGTGATCGACCTTGCGAGGTCCCTGTCCGGACGCGATCGGGAAGAGCCTGCGAAGGTTCCGCAAGAATGGCTGGACTTGGACTACGATCAATACCGGTCGATCTGGTTCCGCCACGACCGCGCGCTGTGGCAAGACACCGAAAGCCCTTACCGCGTCGATTTCTTTGCGCCCGGCCTCTATTTCCCGACCCCGGTGCGCATCGATCTGGTCGAAGACGGCATGGCCCGCCAACACCCGTTCACCCTGTCGGATTTCGACCGCAGCGACCAATTCCCGGACCTTGGCCCCGATCCGTCGCTTGGCTTCTCTGGCTTCCGCCTGCGCACGGGTCTGGAAACGCCGGACATCTTCCAGGAGTTCTGCGTTTTCCAAGGCGCCAGCTATCTGCGCGCCATCGGTCGAGGTCAGGTCTATGGCCTCTCCGCCCGAGGCCTTGCCCTTGGCACCGGATCGCCTGGCGGCGAGGAATTCCCGGAGTTTCGACGTTTCTGGCTGGAATCCCCAGCCCCCGGAGACACGCGCATCACGGTGCACGCCCTGCTCGACAGCCCGTCCGTGGCAGGGGCCTACACCTTCGTCATCGACCCCGGCGACAGCACGGTGATGGATGTGACTGCCACCCTGTTTCCGCGCGTAGAACTGGAACGGGTCGGCATCGCGCCCATGACATCCATGTTCCTGTTCGACGCCACCAACCGCAATCGCTTCGACGATTTCCGCCCCGCCGTGCACGACAGCGACGGGCTGTCCATGTGGAACGGTGCCGGAGAGCGTCTGTGGCGGCCCTTGGCGAACCCTTCAACTCTGCAGATCTCCAGCTTCTCAGACAACGGCCCCAAGGGCTTCGGCCTGATGCAGCGGTCCCGCGCCGTGGGTGATTTTTCGGACTTCGAGGCGGACTACCACCGCCGCCCCTCTCTATGGATCGAACCTCTGGAGAACTGGGGCCAAGGCGCGGTCGAGCTTGTCGAGATCCCGGCGGATCGCGAAATCTACGACAACATCGTTGCCGCATGGCGCCCCCGCACCGCACTGCAGCCCGGCCAACGCCATAACATTGCCTACCGCCTGCATTGGACCGACGCCGCCCCGAACCCCGGCGACGTGGCGCAGGTCACAGAGACCCGACAGGGTTTGGGCTTTGAGCAGACGGACCGCGTTTTCGCCATCGACTTCGCGGCGCACCCTGCGCTGGACGGCGATCTTGATGCGCTGACGCCTTTCGTCGGGGCAAGCGAAGGCTCGCTTACCGGTCCCCGCTTGGAACGGCATCCCGGAACCGGTGGCGTGCGGCTCAGTTTCGCCTTCGACCCTGCCGAAGGCACGGCGCGCGAATTCCGCGCCCAAATCCTGCGCGATGGCACACCCGTTACCGAAGTTTGGCTTTACCGATGGACGACCTGATACGCCTTGATGCAACCGGCAGCCGCATGCCGCCCGAAGCGCCCCTGCCGCATCCGCGTCAGTCGCTGGCGACCGGCTTCACTGGAGACGGCGGTAGCACTGCGCCGCTATCGCGTCCACGCGGCATGCGTTGGCTGACCTTCGCGCCCGCGATCCTGACCACCGCAGCGCTCTTGCTCGCCTTCGCCCACTGGGCCGCCGCCGATGGCCTGATCTGGCTGGAAACGGCGCTGATTGGTCTGACGGGTCTCACGTTTTTCTGGATCGCCCTTTCGCTGGCGACGGTGACGACCGGCTTGCTCTCCCGCCGCGCCGAGCAAATCGCAGCGTCTGACAACGCGCCGTTGACGGTCGCGCTTGTCGTGCCGATCCACCAAGAGGATGCAGCAGACGTGTTCGGCAACGCGCGGGCGATGCTCGACGCCTTGGCTGCCGCGCCGTCTCACCATGCCTTTACGCTGTATTTTCTAAGCGACACGCGTGACCCGGTGCTGGCAGAGGCCGAGTTGCGCGCCTTCGCCGCCATGGATGACAGCGCCCCGATCCCGGTGCATTACCGGAGGCGTGCCGAAAATACCGACGCCAAGGTCGGCAACCTGTCCGATTGGGTCAGCCGTTGGGGCGGACGGCACGATGCGATGATCGTGCTGGATGCCGACAGCCTGATGGGCGCGAACGCCATCGTCGATCTCACCGACGCGCTTGCGGGCGACCCGAACGCCGGGCTGATCCAGTCCTTCCCGCGTCTCTATGGCGCGAAAACCCTCTTCGCGCGGATGCAACAGTTCGCATCCGCTGTCTACGGCATGCCGTTGGCAGAGGGGCTGGCCGCCTGGACGGATAGAGAGGGCAACTATTGGGGCCACAACGCCATCATCCGCGTACCCGCCTTCGCTGCCTGCGCGGGCCTGCCTGCCGGACCGGGCGGGGGCCTGATCCTCAGCCACGATTTCGTCGAGGCCGGCCTGTTGCGCCGGGCCGGTTGGTCTGTGCGCTTCCTGCCGCGCATCGCCGAAAGCTACGAAGAAGTGCCGCCGACGCTCATCGACTACATCATCCGTGATCGCCGCTGGTGTCGGGGCAACCTGCAACACCTGCGCCTGCTGGGCGCCAAGGGCTTCGCCAGCGTCTCACGCTTCCACCTGTTCCAGGGTGCCATGGCCTACCTGTTGTCACTGGCGTGGTTCGGCCTTCTACTGATCTGGGCGCTACTGGGCGAGGGCAGCAACGGCTCCGTCGTGTCCTACTTCTCAGGCGAGAACCCACAGGTGACATGGCCGCGCATGAACAACGAAGGCAACGCGGCCTTCCTGATCTTCATGTACGCGATGCTGCTTGCCCCAAAAGCGATGGCCGCCCTATCGGTGCGCCGCTTCGGGCGTCGCTATGCCGACCTCGGCGGGCCGCTGCGCTTCGTCGCGTCGCTGGCTACAGAGATTGTCGGCTCGGTCCTCTTCGCGCCGATCATGATGGTGCAGCAAACCCAATCGGTCCTGCGCGCAGCCTTCGGGCAAGGCTCTGGCTGGAAGCCACAGGTGCGCAACGGCACGCGTCTCGGCTGGACCGCCATCCTCAAGTTCCACGCGGTCGAAACGGCGCTGGGCCTTTTACTGACCGCAGGGATGTTCCTGGGGCTGGTGTCGTGGTGGCTGTCGCCTGTCGTCTTTTCGCTGCTGATGGCTGTCCCGCTATCACGTCTCAGCGGGCTGGACCTGCACCGCGTCGGTCTTGGCGGCCTGCTGGGAACAGAGGACCAGTTCAACGCGCCCGAGATCATCCGAAGCGCGCTTCATCACCGTCAGGCGTTCCGGCACTATCTGGACGACACCAAGATCGCAGCAGAGTAAGCGCACCGCAGTCTTCCGTCAGGCGACCATCGCCTCGGCGTTCTTCAGGTCCACGCTGACCAACTGGCTGACACCCTGTTCGCCCATCGTGACGCCGAACAGCCGGTCCATCCGCGCCATCGTTACCGCATGGTGCGTGATGATCAGGAACCGCGTGTCGGTCTGGCGCGTCATCTCGTCCAGCAGGTCACAGAAACGCGTGACGTTCGCATCGTCCAAGGGCGCGTCCACCTCGTCCAGCACGCAGATCGGCGCGGGATTGGCGAGGAATACAGCGAAGATCAGCGCCATGGCGGTCAACGTCTGCTCACCGCCCGACAGCAATGACAGGGTGGATAGCTTCTTGCCCGGCGGCTGACACAGGATTTCAAGACCAGCATCCAGCGGATCGTCCGACTCGATCAGTTCCAGCCGCGCATCCCCCCCGCCGAACAGCGTCTTGAACAGCGTGCCGAAGCTGGCGTTCACCTCCTCGAACGCGGTCAGCAGCCGTTCGCGCCCCTCTCTGTTCAGCCCGGCGATGCCCTTGCGCAACTCGGCGATGGCCGCTTCCAGATCGGCATTCTCGGTGACCAGACCGGTATGCTCGGCCTCGACCTCTTTGGCATCCTCTTCAGCGCGCAGGTTTACAGCGCCCAAAGCATCGCGCTGGCGACGCAGGGTCGCGATCTCGTCTTCGATCTCGCGCGCGGGGGGCAAAGCGTCGGGGTCGGAAACGGCCAGCTGTTCCAACAAAGTCTCGGGCGCCTGATCCAGATCCTCGCGGATGCGCTCTGCCGCAGCGGTTACGGCGGCACGGGTAGCGTCCGCCTGCGCCTCGGCTGCGGCGCGCGATTCGCGCGCTTCACCAGCGGCACGCTCTGCCGTTCGCTCGGACAGTGTCGCTTCGCGCAATGCGGTTTCACCTGCTTCAAGCGCGGCCTTCGCGGCCCCACGGCGCGCCTGCGCATCCTGCAGGCCGCTCGTCAGCTTGCCCTGTTGCGCGGCGATTTCAGCAGGCGCAGCTTCGGCGCGCGACAGCTCGGTCGCCGTTCGATCGCGCCGGGATGCGATCTCTCCCAAGCGCCCACCGGCACTGGACAGGCGCGCCCGCCAAGAGGCCACGTCCTTCTCGATCTCCGCCAGTCGCTTCGTGCGCGCCGCACCCTCGCGACGCAATTCATCATGCGCTGCACGCTTGGCCATCGTCGTCATCCGCGCGGCTTCGACGGTCAGTTTCACATCCGCCACACGTGTGCGCAGCCCCTCCAGATCGGCAAGACCAGCCATACCAGCTTCGGCCTCGGAAAACCGTTTCGCCGCGCTGCGCGCATCCTCGGCGTGGCGCGCAACGGCCTCGCGCGCGGTCTCCAGCCGCCCCGTCGCAAGATCGCGATCCGCCTCGGCCCGCGACAGCGCGCGGCTGAGTTCGGTGACGCGCGCGTCGGCCTCACGTCGGGCGGTGCGCGCATCGGCATCGGCCCGAGCCAGTTCGGCGGCGCGCGCCTCGACGGCCGCGTGGCGCTTGGTTGCGGCATCGGCCTGCGCCTCCAAAGCCTCCAGATCAGTGGTCAGCGCGTTCAGCCGGTTGCGCTGTTGCAGGCGCAATGCCGCTTGGCTTGGCGCGTCTTCTGGGCGGGCGCGGTAGCCGTCCCAGCGCCACAGATGCCCCTCGGTCGAGACCAGCCGCTGCCCCGGAGGCAACCCCGCCTGCATCGCATCACCGGCGGCGGCATTCACGACGCCGATCAAAGCCAAGCGACGGGACAGGGCGGGCGGAGCGTCCACCGCATCGGCCAGCGGAGTCGCCCCCGCAGGCAGGGTCGGCGCGTCGTCGTAGACGTCCAGCGTGACCCAGCCGGTCCCCTCCGTCACAAGCGGCGCGCGCAGATCGTCGGCCAAAGCGGCACCGATCGCCGCCTCGAACCCCGTATCGACGCGCAGTCGGTCCATCAGGCTTTCCCCACCCTCCGCATCCCGCGCGACTAGGCGGGACAGCGCCTGATGTTCCGCACGCAGGGTGCCCAGCGCGCCCGTCGCCTCGGACCGTGCGGCACGGGCCTCTGCTTCCTCGGACTGGATGCGCGCGCGGGCAGCATCGGCAGCATCCAGCGCGGCCTCGGCCCTGTCGGCCAACGCACGGGCGGCGTCCTGCTCGGCACCCGCCTTGGTGGCGCGGCTTTCGGCATCGGCCAATGCGGCTTCCGCCTGCGCGACCGTTTCCTTGGCCCGACTTTCCGCCTGAGCGCTACGCTCAACCGCCGCCCGGCTGTCGTCCAAAAGGCGCTGGGCGGACTGGTGGCGGGCGGCAAGCCGGGCAACATCTTCGGTCAGCGCTGCCAAGGCCCCTTCCCGTTCACCCAGGATTCGCGCGGCCTCATCTGCCGCAGCGGCAGCCCCAGTCAGATCATCGTCATACCCGTCCTCATCAGCGCGCAGGCGAGTGGCTTCGTCTTCCAGCGCGGCGATGGACTGGTCGGCATCGGCGTTCAAAGCGGCTTCACGCTCGGCATCGCGGTCCAGCTGGCGCAGGCGACCGGACAGTCGGGCGATCAGATCTTCGGCCTGCTTCGCGCGATCTGCCAGCGTCGCGGCTTCGACCTCTAGCCGCTGCACCAGCGCGGCGGCGACGGCGTCTTCCTCGCGCAAGGCAGGCATCGCGCCGTCAGCCTCTTCGCGCAATCGGGCCGCTTCCAGCGCTGCGCGCTCGGCCGTTGCAGCGGCAGTTGCACGGTCGCGCAAGGTCGCATCGGCTGCACCACGAGCTTCTTCAGCCTCACGCCAGCGGCGATACAACAACAGACCCTCTGCCCGGCGCAGCCGATCCCCGATCTGGCGATAGCGCGCGGCCTGCTTGGCTTGCCGGGCGAGCTGCTGAAGCTGAGCGGCGAGCGCGTCGATAGTGTCGTCCAGCCGCGCAAGGTTCGCCTCTGCGCCCTTCAGCTTCAACTCGGCCTCGTGCCGCCGCTGATACAGGCCGGAAATACCCGCAGCTTCCTCTAGAATGCGGCGGCGGTTCTTCGGCTTGGCGTGAATCAACTCACTGATCTGGCCCTGCCGCACCAGCGCCGGGGAATGCGCGCCGGTCGAGGCGTCGGCAAACAGCATCTGCACATCGCGGGCGCGCACGTCGCGACCTTGCGCCTTGTACGCGCTACCCGCGTCGCGGGTGATGCGGCGCACGATGTCGATCTGGTCGGCGTCGTTGAAAGTCGCGGGGGCCAGACGGTCGGCGTTGTCGATCACAAGGCTGACTTCGGCGAAGTTGCGCGCGGGACGAGAGGAGGTGCCCGCGAAGATCACATCCTCCATACCGCCGCCGCGCATCGCGGTCGGTCGATTTTCACCCATGACCCAACGCAGAGCTTCCAGAAGGTTGGACTTGCCGCAACCATTCGGGCCGACCACGCCCGTCAAACCGTCAGCGATCACCAGATCGGTCGGATCGACGAAAGACTTGAAGCCGTTCAGGCGCAGTCGTGTGAATTGCATGAGGGAAAGTCCCGATTGCCAGTTGGGCAACAGGATCAGGCGTGTGCGTCAGCCTGTCAACGCTGACGCACCAGATCGGGTCTGTATGGGCGGGTTATCCCCAAGATATTGCCTTGCAGCCTAGTCTCTATCGCCATCGTAGGGTTCCGGCCCCCGGATCGGCTTGTCGCGCCGTTCGTCGATGGCGACATCATCCTCAGGCTTCGAGGGTTTGTCGTACTTGGTCTGGCCCTTGCCCTTGTCTTCAGCTTCGCTGATGCCGAAGCCCTTCTTGGCGTCGTTGCGTTCTTTGCTCATGCCCGTGTCCTTCGATTGGGTGCATCGGGAAACGCGTCGCAGACGAACCGGTTGCGCGACGCATGCGCACACAGGGTCAGTGCGGATCGAGCACGATCACAGCCGTCGGCACCGGCGGGGGCGCATCCTTGCAGCGCAGGCGGGCGAGCACGATCGCCTGATCGCCATCGACACTACGCACGGGGCACCCGGCCACGCGCTCCACGGCCATGGTAGCGGCGTCGAAAACGGCGCGCTTCTTCGGAAGCCAATTGCGCGACACGCGAATGGCCTGCGCGGTGTCCCCCTTTATGCGGACCTGAAACGCCATAGCCCCGATCTCGACACGCTGCGCTGGAACGTTGCGCATCGAGAGACTTGGCGAATCGCACCCTGCGAGGATGAGCACAAAGATCAGTAGAAGAGGTACAAACGGCATACGACACGTATACCCGGACACCCTTAAAGAAGCGTTAAGCCGCTAAGATCGCGGGTCACTTCAAGGCAAACGGCGGTGAAGAGGATCCCGGTCGCGATCAGCACGATGGCGTGCCAGATCGCCGTCTGGAACGGCAGGCGCTTTGCCAGGAAGATCGGCACGCCCAAGGTGTAAAGCACACCGGCCACCGCGATCAGGATAGCGACGGGGCGGTCCACGTCTGCCAGGATCTCTCGGCCGAAATAGACGCCGACCCAAGCCAGCCCCAGATACAGCGCCAAACCCAACCAGCGCAGGCGATCTGGTGCGATCATCTTCAGCGACGTGCCGCCCAGCGCCACGGCCCAAAGCCCCGCCAGAAAGCCCACCCCCGCCGATCCCGTCAGCGCGACAAGCGGCGTGAAACTGCCAGCGATCTTAAGGTAGATGGCCGAGTGATCCAGCCGCTTGAACAGCGGGGTAAACCGACCCTCGGCCGACATGTTGTACAGCGCGGAACATCCCAGCATCGCCAGAAGCGTCGCACAGTAGACCGATACGGCCGCAACGGTGCCAGCATCGCCCCGCCACGTCACAGCCATCCAGACCAGCACCGGCACCGCGATTGCGGCCAGCGACAGACCCAACACGTGTACGACGGCATCGGACAGCCGTTCTGCGCGGACGCGGGGGTGAAGGGTGGGTGCGGTGATCGGGGCCATACAGCATAACCTGGCCCCGAAGCGCTTGGCGGGGAAGACCTGACGCAGCGTGCGTCGGTCAAACCCGCGTCAGGAGTTGGACAGGCGGTCGCGAATCTCGATCAGCACATCCAACTCGGACGGGCCGGTCTTGACCTCTGGGGCGACATCGTCGGGCTTTTCTGCGACAGCCTTGAGACGGTTCACGAACTTCACCAGCATGAAGACAACGAAGGCGATGATCAGGAAATTGATGATCGCGGTGACGAACGCACCATAGGCGAAGATCGCTGCACCGGCTTCGCGCGCGGCATCCAGACCGATGCCCTGCGGCACTTCACCTGCCAACACGATATACATCGACGTGAAATCGATCCCGCCCAAGATCAGGCCGATGATCGGATTGATCAGGTCCGTGACAAGGCTGGTAACGATGGCGGTGAACGCGGCACCGATGATGATCCCGACGGCGAGATCCATGACATTGCCCTTGGCAATGAAGTCCTTGAATTCCTGAAGCATGAAGCTGTCCCCTTCTTTTTACGTCTGCGACTGTTCGCCGCGATCGCCCTATAGGCTTAGCCGCAAGGCCGGGGAAGCCTTTTTACGCAGGGGAAAGCGCGTATGCGCTGACGCACTTGGTTTGCCGAAGTTGGTGCGCCTGTGCGTGTTCGCAAGTTTTGCGGTGAGGGCAAAGCACTAGATCGCAAGCGACACCGACCAAAAGGACCATTTTCATGACCGACCTGAGCGCCTTTCCAATCACCCGCAAATGGCCCGCCGAGGACCCATCGGTGATTCAACTCTATTCTTTCCCAACGCCCAACGGCGTGAAGGCCTCGATCATGCTGGAAGAGGTCGGCCTACCGTACGAGGCGCATCTGGTGAAACTTGGCGACGAATACGTCAAATCGCCGGAGTTCCTGTCTCTGAACCCCAACAACAAGATCCCCGCGATGATCGACCCCAACGGGCCGGACGGCCCCATCGGCCTATGGGAGAGCCACACGATCCTGACCTACCTTGCCGAAAAGACAGGCAAGCTGGGCGGCACCGGCGCTGCGCGGTGGGAGGTGCAGAAGTGGCTGTCGTGGCAGGTCGGCGGGCTGGGTCCGATGTTCGGACAGTTCGGCCATTTCGTGAAGCTGGCGAAAGAAGACGTGCCTTACGGCAAGGAACGCTACACCGAAGAAGCCAAGCGCCTGCTGGGCGTGATCGACCGTCAGCTAGAGAGGCGCGCGTGGGTCGCGGGCGACTACTCGATCGCCGATATCGCCATCGCTCCGTGGCTGAACGCCTTGGCGTTCTACGAGGGGCAGGAACTGGTCGGCTGGGACGACCACACCAATGCCGTGGACTACGTGCGCCGTTTCTACGAGCGTCCTGCCGTGCAGAAGGGCAAGTCCATCCCCGATCCGAAGGGCTAGGGTCGCGGCAGAAAGCTGTTACATTTCGGAAGCGATGATGGCGCGGTTAACGTCTTGGCAATGACTTTTTTTCGTAGCTGAAATCTCCAGCTACGAAAAAAAGATGTTAACGGCAGAATTTGCAATTTATGCCAACACTTTAGAAACAGGCACCGCGTCGCGCTTCTGCGCCTGCCCGACGGGCTCGTTCGTCAGCTGCCCCGCATGCACGTTCAACCCTTCGGCAAGGTTCGCGTCGTCCCGGCACGCCTGCTTCCAGCCCTTGTCGGCCAGTGCCAGCATGAATGGCATCGTCGCGTTCGACAGCGCTTGCGTCGATGTGCGCGGCACCGCACCCGGCATATTGGCGACGCAGTAGTGCATGATGCCGTCGATCTCGAACGTCGGGTCCTGATGCGTCGTGGCCTTCGAGGTCTCGAAGCATCCCCCTTGGTCGATGGCCACATCCACCAGCACTGCGCCGGTCTGCATGTCCGCCAGTTGCGCGCGGCTGATCAGCTTGGGCGCTTCGGCCCCCGGCACCAGCACCGCGCCGATCACCATGTCGGCCTCTGCCACCAATTCGGCAGTGAAGGTCTTGGACGCATAGCCCGTTTTGAACCGTTGCCCGAACATGTCGTCCAGCGCCCGCAAGCGCGGCAGCGAACGGTCCAGAACGGTGACGTCCGCACCCATCCCCGCAGCCACCCGCGCCGCATTGGTCCCGACGACACCGCCGCCGATCACCACGACGCGCGCAGGCTCGACCCCCGGCACGCCGCCCATCAGCACACCACGCCCGCCGTTCGCCTTCTGCAGCGTATAAGCGCCCATTTGCGGCGCAAGGCGACCGGCCACCTCGGACATCGGGGCCAGCAACGGCAGACCGCCGCGCCCATCCGTCACCGTCTCGTAGGCGATGCAGGTGGCACCACTGGCCAGCAGATCGTCGGTCTGGGCGCGATCGGGCGCAAGGTGCAGGTAGGTGAACAGCACCTGCCCTTCGGACAGCATCGCACGCTCTGACGCCTGCGGTTCCTTGACCTTCACGATCAGCTCGGCGGCGTCGAAAATATCCTTCGCATCCGGCACGATCCGCGCGCCCGCAGCCTCGTAGTCGGCATCCGTATAGCCGGCCCCTTCGCCGGCACCCGCCTGAATCATGACGTCATGGCCGTGAACGACCGCCTCGGCGGCGGCGATAGGGGTCAGTCCGACGCGGAACTCCTGCGCCTTTATCTCTGTGGGGCAGCCGATCTTCATGGGTCCGTCTCCTGCGGTTTCATTCCATAGGAGTCTAATCCGCTTCGGCCGGAAGAGGAGTGCGTTCTGCCTTGCCATTTCCAGCGGTAGCGGCAGGATCATGCGCAACACACGCATAAAACAGAAGGACTGCCCGCCATATCCGCAATTGATGAAATAGACCGACGCATCCTACGCGTGCTACAACGCAAAGGGCGACTGTCGAACGCCGAACTCAGCGCAGAGGTCGCCCTTAGCCCCTCTGCCTGCCACCGCCGTGTTGCACGCCTGGAATCCGAAGGCTTGATCGCAGGCTACGCCGCATTGCTGAACCGCCGCGCCTTGGCGCGAGGCGTAACCGTCTTCGTCGAGATCACATTATCCGCCCAATCGGACGACACGCTCGACGCGTTCGAGGCAAGCGTGCTCCGTATCCCCGAGGTGCTGGAATGCCACCTGATGGCCGGGTCGGCGGACTACCTGCTGAAAGTCGTGGTCGCCGACAGCGAGGATTTCGCGCGCCTGCATCGTCGCCACCTTGCCCGTCTGCCGGGTGTGGCGAAGATGGAATCGAGTTTCGCCCTCAAGCGCGTGCGGGAGACGACGGAGATACCTCTGTGATGTAATGCGCTGCCGCATCCAGTGCCGCGCGCCCTTCCGGGATCAGGTCGGGCCACAGCGGAAACAGATGCCACAGCCCCGGCCAGACGCGCAGATCCACCTCCGCACCCGCAAGCGCCGCACGGCGCGCGAAGATCAGCGAGTCGTCCAACAATATCTCTGCCCCACAGGCCAAAATCATCGTCGGCGGCAGGCCGGTCAGATCGGCCGTGGCGGGCGAGACCTCTGGGTCCGTCGGGTCATAATCGCCCAGCGCCATCCGCGCGAAACTCTCGTCGCCCTCGTGGTCGTTCATCAGATCAGCATCACGCTTCCGCGTCTCGGACAGTCCCGTGCGGTCGGTGTTGGGCGACATCAGCACCAGCCGCTGCACCAGGTCGGGCCGCCGCATCCACATAATCAGCGCCAACTGCCCACCCACCGAGTCGCCCACAACGGGCACGCAGCCCAGTGCCTCCAGCACCGCCTGCGCGGCATCGGGCTGGGCGGGCCACTTATGCTCGGGCGCCTTGGGATAATCCGGCACGATCACCTGCCGACCCGTCGCTTGCGCCACATACCCAGCCGCCAGCGCATGGGTCTCCGGTGATCCCAGCACCAACCCGCCGCCATGCAGCCACAGGATCGGAGGACCTTCACCAAACATCCCGCAAGGCACGCCGGCAATGGTCTCAGTCAGTACATCGGGCAAGGGCGCAAACAGATGGGAGAACGCCGCCCGCATCTGATCCGGCGCGCCGTCCATCTCGGTATCACGAATGCGCTGCGCCAGCGCGGCTTTGTCTTTGGGGCGATCTGTCATAGCCAGCCAACGCACGGCCCGCCGGGCGGTTCAGCGCGCGCGCAGTCGCAGGAAGATATACAGCGGCAGCCCGCAACTCACCCCGATGCAGAACGTCGCCGGGATCGCGATCAACCGCAGCCAGTCGCGGGTCTGCGCGGCTTCCCACAGCACCCAGACCGTCAGGGCAATAGCCGCAATCGTCAGGTCCCAAACCAGCCCGGTGGTCGAGGCGTTCACGTACCACGCATCGATCATCTGACCAAAGGAATTGCCCTGCCCCAGATAGGTCATAAACCAGTACATCGGATGCACCGCGCCCCAGACCGCCAGTGCAAGGAACACCCAACGCATCAGCGTGAGCTGCCGGAAACGCCGATGGTCGCGGTGCCGGATACATCGATCCGCACACCATCGCCCGTGGTCTCGATGCCCGGCGTGACAGGTTCGGGCTGGCCGTCGGCACCACATGCGGCCACCGTCAGGACAAGGATCACAGCAAACGGCTTCATCACAAGCGTTCCTTCCAACGGGCGATCTGCGCGCGCACGTTGTCGGGCGCGGTTCCTCCGTAGGATGTGCGCGACGCGACCGAGTTGTCTACGCCCAAGACGGCGAACACGTCCTCGGTGATCGACGAATGCGCCGCCTGCATCTGCTCCAGCGACAGGTCGGGCAGGTCGCAGCCTTCGGATTCCGCCAGCGCCACCAGCGATCCGGTCACATGGTGGGCGTCGCGGAACGGCAAGCCAGCCTCTCGGACCAGCCAGTCGGCAAGGTCGGTTGCGGTGCTGAACCCATGCCCGGCGGCGGCGCGCAAGGCGTCCTTGTTCGCAGTCAGGTCCGACACCATCCCCGTCATCGCCGCCAGCGATAACATCAACGTGTCGGCGGCGTCGAAGACCTGTTCCTTGTCTTCCTGCATGTCCTTTGAATAGGCGAGCGGCAGCCCCTTCATGACCATCAAAAGCGCCGATTGCGCCCCGAAGATGCGCCCGATCTTGGCGCGGATCAGCTCTGCCGCGTCGGGGTTCTTCTTCTGCGGCATGATCGAAGATCCGGTCGAGAAACGGTCCGACAGCGTAACAAAGCGGAACTGCGCGGAGGACCATATCACCAGTTCCTCGCTCAGGCGGCTCAGGTGCATCGCGAGGATCGAGGACGCGCCAAGGAAGTCCAGCGCGAAGTCCCGGTCGGACACAGCATCCAGAGAGTTCGCCATGGGCCGGTCGAAGCCCAGCGCGTCCGCCGTCGCGTCCCGGTCGATCGGGAACGACGTGCCCGCCAGCGCCGCAGCACCCAGCGGCGACTCGTTCATCCGCTTGCGCGCATCGGCGAAACGGGACGCATCGCGGCCCAGCATCTCGACATAGGCCAGCATGTGATGCCCCCATGTCACCGGCTGCGCGGTTTGCAGGTGGGTGAAGCCCGGCATCACCCAATCCGCGCCAGCCTCTGCCTGCACCAGCAACGCCTTTTGCAGCGCTGCGATGCCGTCCAAAGCCGCATCGCATTGGTCACGCACCCAAAGCCGGAAGTCGGTCGCCACTTGGTCGTTGCGCGACCGGCCCGTATGCAGCCGCCGCCCCGCGTCGCCGATCAGTTCGATCAACCGCGCTTCCACGTTCATGTGGATGTCTTCCAGCGCTGTCGAAAACTGAAACCTTCCGCCCTCGATCTCTGACAAGACCGTCAACAGGCCTTCCCGGATCGCCTCTGCATCCTTATCCGTGATAATACCCTGCGCCGCCAACATCGCGGCATGGGCCCGAGAGCCCTGCACGTCCTGGGCCGCAAGTCGCTGGTCGTACCCGATCGAGGCGTTGATCGCCTCCATGATCGCGTCCGGGCCACCGGCGAAGCGGCCGCCCCACATGGCGTTCGAGCTCTTGGAATCGGACATGAACGACCTTTCGGAGGATGACATGAAATTGCTTGCCGCCGCTCTTTATCTGGCGCTTGTCACGGGCGCAAACGCCGCAGACCTTTCGGGTGTCGAACTGGCGGGCGACATGCGCAAGCTGGTCGTCCATTCCGAACCGAAGTCGGTACCGGACCTGACGATGGAAGCCCCCGACGGCACGCAAACGACGTTGGCCGAGTACGCGGGCCAACCCGTCGTGTTGAACTTCTGGGCAACGTGGTGCGCCCCCTGCCGCGAGGAAATGCCGGCGTTGCAGCAGATCCAGCAGGACGGGCTGGCGCAGGTCGTGACGCTGGCGACAGGTCGGAACTCGGTCGAAGGCATCGAACGCTTCTTCGAAGAAGAGAGCATCACCGATCTGCCGATTCTACTGGACCCGTCGCAAACCGCCGCGCGCCAGATGGCCGTCCTTGGCCTGCCTGTCACCGTTCTGATCGACGCGAAGGGCCAAGAAGTCGCACGCCTGACCGGCGGCGCGGACTGGGCGGACGAAAACGCCAGGGCCGTACTGGAAGCCCTTCGATGATCCACCTCCCCCCGCTTCTGGCCGCATCGGCGGTATTCTACGGCGTGCGCTGGCTGCGGCGCGGGCGCGTCGGCACCGAAGACGCCGCCCGCGCGATCTGGTCCGACGCGCATCCGGGGGATGATGTAATCCGCTGCGCCGTGTCCCAGGACGGTCGCGCGGCGCTGGTGGAAAGCGACTGGGGCATGGGCGTGATCGGGCACAACGGGCGCATGGTGCAGCGGCTTGATACGGTCGCCGTCGAGCGGTCGGCCGACGGCCTGACCGTTCATGTGCCCGGAGACACCGTGCCCCTCAGGTTGTCGCAAACCGAAGCGACCGACTGGCACCAGCGCCTATCGTCGTCCCGGCCCAGCATCGACGCCGTCTGACTACACCGCCGCCTTGCGGCTCTCGTCCAGATAAATTTCGCGCAGGCGCGCCGCGACCGGGCCGGGGGTGCCTTCGCCCACGGCCTGCCCGTCAATTTGCACCACCGGCATCACGAAGGTGGACGCCGAGGTCACGAAGGCCTCGTCCGCCGCCTGCGCCTCTGCCAGCGAGAACGAGCGTTCTTCCACCTTCATCTGCGCCTCTGCCGCGAAGCGTAAAACGGCGGCGCGGGTGATCCCGTGCAGGATCTCGTGCCCCAGATGCCGCGTGATGATCGTGTTGTCCTTCACGATATAGGCGTTGTTCGACGTGCCTTCGGTGATCATGTCGTCCTCGATCATCCACGCATCGTCCGCGCCCGCTGCCTTTGCCGCCATCTTGCCCATGGACGGGTACAAAAGCTGCACTGTCTTGATGTCGCGCCGGTCCCACCGCAGGTCGGGTATGGTGATGACCTTCAGCCCCACCTTCGCCATAGGCGCATCCGCCAGCCCGGGCTTGGTCTGCGTGAACAGAACCACCGTCTGCGGCGTCCCCTCTGGCGGGTAGGCGAAATCGCGATCCGCCGCGCCGCGCGTGATCTGCAAATAGATCAGCCCATCCTCGATCTCGTTCTCCGTCACGAGCCGCCGATGAATGTCCAGCAGCTCGTCACGGCTCATGGGCATCCCCATGTCCAATTCACCCAGACTGCGCTCCAACCGCACGGCGTGACCTTCGAAGTCCAGTATCTTGCCGCCCAGCACGCTTGTCACCTCGTAAACGCCGTCGGCGAACAGGAACCCCCGGTCGAAAACCGAGACCTTGGCATCCTCTTCGGGCAGGAAGTCGCCGTTGACATAGACGGTGCGGGACATGGGCGGGCCTTTCGCGTTGTGCTTCGGCGGTGTGCGGCACCCGCGCGGCCCGGTCAAGATCGGCGTGGTCGCGGGACGCGCGGGGGGCTAGGATCGCGGTGATGCTGGACGCCGACTCATATCACGCCGCGCTCGACGCGCTGGACTGGCAGATCGACCTTGGCGCGGACGAGGCGATTCTGGATGCGCCCGTGAACCGCTATGAGACGGCTGCCGCACCCAAGGCGAAAGCCGCCGAAGCCCCGACGCCCGTCGCCGCCCCGGAACCGTCGGTAGAGGCGCAGAAGGCAGCCAACGCCGCCACGGACCTGGACGGCCTGAAAGCCGCCCTTGCCGCGTTCCAGGGGTTCGAAATCAGAAGAGGCGCGCGCAACTTGGTGTTCTCGGATGGAGACTCCTCTGCCCGCGTCATGGTGATCGGAGAAGTCCCGGATCGCAATGAGGACCGTGAAGGCAAGCCCTTCACCGGCCCCGCGGGGCAGTTGTTCGACCGTATGTTCGCCGCCATCGACCTGTCGCGCGACGGGGGCCTCTACGCCACCTGCGCTCTGCCGTGGCGCACGCCCCACGACCGCGCCGCGACGCCCGATGAGCTGACGATGATGCGTCCCTTCCTGCTGCGCCACATCGAACTGGCCGCGCCCGACGTCCTGATCATCATGGGCAGCACCCCGGCCGAGCTGCTCTTGGGCCGGGCCGCCATCTCGCGCCTGCGCGGCAAGTGGACCGAAGCGGCAGGCAAGCCAGCGTTGCCCATGCTGCACCCCGCCGCCTTGCTGAAAACACCCGAGGCCAAGCGCGACGCATGGGCCGACCTGCTGTCCCTGAAGGCCCGGCTATGAAGATCCTCGCCGTCTCGGACCTGCACTGCGACACAGCCGCCGCCGATGCGCTTGTCTCTGCCGCCGGTGCCGCCGATCTGGTCATCGCCGCGGGCGACTTCGCGAATGCGCATCAGGGACTGGACGCCTACATGGCCCGCCTTTCCCCCATCGCCGACCGCATGATCTGCGTGCCCGGCAACAACGAGACAGAAGCCGCCCTGCGCAAAGCGACCAATGCGACCGTGCTACACGGCGAAACTTGTGAGTGGAACGGCCTGCGCATCGCAGGCCTTGGCGGCGGCATCCCGCCCCTGCCCTCGCTGCCGTGGAAAAGCTGGGACCTGGCGGAAGCCGAAGCCCAAGCGCGCCTAGACCGGATCGACGGTGCCGACATCCTGATCACCCACTCCCCTCCCATCGGTTTGGGCGACAACCACACGACTCTGGGCCACATCGGATCGACCGCCATCAAAAGCGCCCTGCTGCGCCTACGCCCGCAGCTTGCCCTCTTCGGCCATATCCACGACTGCTGGGGTGAAAGCGGCATGCTGGGCGACACGCATTGGTGCAACCTTGGCCCGCAGTCGCGCTGGTTCACGCTCTAGCCCTTGGCAACGCGCCTCACGCCCTACCTCCCTCATCAGCACAGAAGGAGAGCCGCCATGACCACCTATACACCGCCGAAAGTCTGGACATGGGACAAGGAGTCGGGCGGCAAATGGGCCAGTCAGAACCGCCCCATCGCGGGCCCCACCCACGACGCCGACCTGCCGCGCGGCGACCACCTTTACCAGTTGCACTCGATGGGTACGCCCAACGGCCAAAAGGTCACGATCCTGTTCGAGGAATTGCTCGCCGCAGGCTTTGATGCCGAATACGATGCCTGGATGATCGACATCACGGAAGGCAGCCAGTTCGGCTCTGGTTTCGTGGAGGTGAACCCCAACTCCAAGATCCCCGCGCTGCTCGACTACACCGGTGACACGCCCGTCCGCGTTTTTGAGTCGGCCGCGATCCTGATGCACCTCGCGGAACGCTACGGCGCGTTCCTGGGCAACAACCACACAGAGCTTCTGTCGTGGCTCTTCTGGCTGCAAGGCTCGGCACCCTACCTTGGCGGCGGTTTCGGCCACTTCTACGCCTACGCGCCCGAAAAGTTCGAATACCCCATCGACCGCTTCGCCATGGAAACCAAGCGTCAGCTCGACGTGCTGGACCGCCACTTGGCCGACCACCAATTCCTTGCAGGCGACGACTACACCATCGCCGACATCGCCACCTTCCCGTGGTACGGCCGCATGGTCTTCGGCAAAGCCTACGACGCCGGCGAATTCCTGAGCGTCCACGAATACGACCACGTGATCCGCTGGGCCAACGAAATCGCCGCCCGCCCCGCCGTCAAACGCGGCCAGATCGTGAACCTCAAGGGCGAGGGCAAGTTGGAAGAACGCCATGCCGCCTCTGACTTCGACGCGCTGAACCTCTAGGCTTCATCGTTCCAGAAATACCTCGGGGTTAGGGGGCAGCGCCCCCGTCCGCGCAAAGGATCCCACACCCATGAGCCGTATCGACGAGACCCGCGATTTCATCCCCGCCCGCATCGCCGTTCTGACGGTCAGCGACACGCGGCAGGCCGATGACGACCGCTCCGGCGACACTCTCGTCCAACGCCTTACCGATGCGGGCCACACCCTAGCGGCCCGTGCGATTTTGCGCGACGAACGCGACGGCATCGCCCAACAACTGCGCGACTGGTGCGACGGGGGTGAGATCGACGTGATCCTGACCACGGGCGGCACTGGCCTGACGGGCCGGGACGTCACCGTCGAAGCCCACCGTGACGTCTACGAGAAAGAGATCGACGCTTTCGGCACCGTCTTCACCCACGTCTCGATGGCAAAGATCGGCACCTCTGCCGTCCAGTCCCGCGCCTGCGGTGGTGTGCGCAACGGCACCTACCTCTTCGCCCTGCCCGGCAGCACCGGCGCCTGCAAGGACGCGTGGGATGAAATCCTGAAATGGCAGCTCGACTACCGCCACCGCCCCTGCAATTTCATCGAGATCCTGCCAAGGCTCGACGAGCACATCCGTCGCAAGTGAGTCCCCAACCAAGCCTTGTTCACCGAATCGCAATATGGGATCGGTAGCCAACCAAGAGCAGCACAGAAACGGGCACCATGCAGGACCCACAGGCGATCCTCGCCTCAGTCTTCGGATTCGACGCCTTCCGCCCCGGTCAGGCGGACATCGTGCAGGCCGTCACGGATGGTGAGCCGGTGCTGGCGATCATGCCCACCGGCGGCGGAAAATCCCTGTGCTTCCAACTGCCCGCCCTCCTGCGCGATGGCCTGACGCTCGTGGTCTCCCCCCTGATCGCCCTCATGCGCGACCAGGTGCGCGGCCTTCAAGAAGCGGGCGTCGCCGCAGGTTGCCTGACCAGCGCGAACACCGAAGAGGAAACGCAAGCCGTCTGGGAGGCCATCGCCGACGGCTCGCTGAAACTCCTCTACCTCGCCCCCGAACGCCTCGGCTCTGCCGAACGGATGCTGTCCCGCGCCAACATCTCCATGATCGCGGTGGACGAAGCGCACTGCGTCAGCCAGTGGGGCCACGACTTCCGCCCCGATTACCTGCGCATCGGCGCGTTGCGCCGGTCGCTGAACGTGCCCCTGGCCGCCTTCACCGCCACCGCCGACGCCGAAACGCGCGAGGAAATCGTGCGCCGTCTGTTCGACGGCATTGAGCCGCGCCTATTCTTGCACGGCTTCGACCGTCCGAACATCCATCTGGCCTTCACGCCAAAGGACAAGCCGCGCGAGCAGATCCTGAACTTCGCCGCCGCGCGAAAGGGGCAGTCCGGCATCGTCTACTGTGGCACCCGCGCCAAGACCGAAGGTCTTGCCGATGCGCTGAACAAGCAGGGTCACATGGCCGCCGCCTACCACGGCGGGATGGAGGCCGACCAACGCCGCGCCGTCGAACACCGTTTCGCGGTTGAAGATGGGCTGATCGTCTGCGCTACCGTCGCCTTCGGCATGGGGGTCGACAAGCCGGATATCCGCTGGGTCGCCCACGCCGATCTGCCCAAGTCGATCGAGAGCTATTACCAGGAAATCGGGCGCGGCGGCCGGGACGGTGCCCCTGCCGAAACCCTCACCCTTTACGGCCCCGACGACATCCGCCTGCGCCGTAGCCAGATCGACGAAGGCACGGCACCGCCCGAACGCAAAGCCGCCGATCATGGCCGACTGAACGCGCTTCTGGGACTGGCCGAGGCACTGGGCTGCCGTCGCACCCA
Source organism: Palleronia sp. THAF1 (assembly GCF_009363795.1). Taxonomy (NCBI): domain Bacteria; kingdom Pseudomonadati; phylum Pseudomonadota; class Alphaproteobacteria; order Rhodobacterales; family Roseobacteraceae; genus Palleronia; species Palleronia sp. THAF1. The sequence goes on from NZ_CP045420.1 coordinate 2,945,726, forward strand.
GCTCCTCGCCTACTTCGGCGAAGACAGCGAACCTTGTGGCAACTGCGATCAATGCGAAAAACCGCCCGAAACCTTCGACGGGACCGAAGCCGTGCAGATGGCCCTGTCCGCCATCCTGCGCACCGGCGAATACTTCGGCACAGGGCACCTTGTGGATATCCTGACCGGTCGCGCGACCGACAAGGTCAAGCAACGCAGCCACGATGATCTGCCCACCTTTGGCGTTGGACAGGCCACTCCCGCCAAGCAATGGCAGGCGATCTACCGCCAGATGCTGGGCCGCGACCTTGTTCGCCCCGATCCCGAGCGCCACGGCGCGCTGCGGCTGATGGAAAGCTGCCGCCCGATCCTCAAGGGCGAGGCGCAAATCAAGCTTCGTCGCGACACGCTGACCGCCCGTGACCGCCCCGCCGTCAAGACGCTGGTATCGGAAGAGGACGCGCCGCTTCTTTCCGCGCTAAAGGCCCAGCGCCGCGCTCTCGCGGAAGCACAGAACGTACCCGCCTACATCATCTTCAACGACAAGACCCTGATCGAAATGGCCGAACGCCGCCCCACCGATCTGGACGGCATGGCCGGGATCACCGGGGTCGGCGCGAAGAAGCTGGCCGACTACGGCGCGACATTCCTGAAGGTCATCAACGGCGCGGTGGAAGAGGCTCACCCCGCCCGGCGCAAGCTGGCAGGCCAAGCCGCGGGTACCGTCTACGACCGTCTGATGGAAGCGCAGGGGGACCTCGCACGCGGCGAAGACGGCACCGGCAAGCCCATGTCCTGCCCCGCCGGCACCCTGCGCTGGATCGCCGAGCGCCGTCCATCCGATCTGGATCAACTGGCGCGCGCGCCGGGCCTGAACCAACCCAAGCTGGATCGCTTCGGAGACCGCTTTCTCGAAATCTGCCGCGACACCTGACCGGGTTGAGACCGCGCGCCCCACGACGTATCTCAGGGCTTGCAGGAGGTGCCACATGCTCATCGCGATCTCGCCAGCCAAACGTCTGAACTGGGACACGGTCAACGTCCCGACGACCGAACCCCGTTTGCAGGATCAGGCCGACATCCTCGCCGGTCACGCGCGGCAACTTTCGCTGGGCGATCTGAAGTCGCTGATGGGCCTGTCGGACGATCTGGCCAAGCTGAACCGCGACCGCTTCCGCGACATGGCCGATGGGACAGACCGCCGTCCCGCCGCCTGGGCCTTTGCGGGCGACACCTACCAGGGGTTGGAAATGCCGACGCTGGATGAAGCGGCGCAGGCCTTCGCCGACGATCACCTGCGCATCCTGTCCGGCCTTTACGGCGTGCTGCGCCCCCGCGACGGGATCGAGGCCTACCGCCTTGAAATGGGCAGCAAACTGAAGACCCGGCGCGGCAAGTCCCTGTATGACTTCTGGGGGGATCGCCTGTCGCAGGTTCTCAACGACGACGCCGCGGCCGCTGGCACGCATGTCCTTCTGAACTGTGCCAGTCAGGAATACTTCGGCGCGGTGGATGCCAAGGCTTTGAACCTACAGGTCATTACACCCCGGTTCCTAGATGAGAAGAACGGGCAGGCCAAGGTGATCTCGTTCCACGCCAAGCGGGCGCGCGGCGCGATGGCGCGCTTCGTATGCGAGCACAGGATCACCGACCCGGCAGCGCTGATGGACTTCGATACCGCTGGGTATGCCTACGCGCCCGACCTGTCCGAACCGGATGCGCCCGCCTTCTTCCGTAGCGAGGCGGCCGCGCAAGCGGCCTAGCCGCCCTTTGCCTCTCGCGCGTTGTCCAGTTCTGCCGACAGCGCATCGCGCTTAAGTGGCTTGTGGATGACCCGGTCCATACCGGCCGTCAGGAAACGCTGTATCTCTTCCGGCAGGATATGTGCTGTCATCGCCACGATGGGCAGCGGCGGCCTGTCCTGATCAGCCTCCCACTTGCGCAAGCGGCGGGTCGCCTCGCAGCCGTCCATGTCGGGCATGGAGATATCCATCAGCACCAGATCGGGCGGATCGGCGCAGACAAGATCGATGCACTCCTGCCCGTTCTGCGCGATCCTAAGATCGACGCCCAAAGGCTCCATCAACTTGCCGAGCACCATGCGATTGGTCGCATTATCTTCTGCCGCGACAACCCGCATGACAGGTCGCACCATCGGGTCTGCGCGCGCAGCGTCCGGCCCCGGTTCCGAGGCGACGGGCAACGGCAGGACGCAATCGAACGCAGCGCCACCGCCTTCCCGGTCACGGTAGGTCAGCGTGCCACCCATCTGCTCAGCCAGCTTGCGACAGATCGCAAGGCCAAGGCCACTGCCATCGTGCGGTCGCGCGGTGCCGTCCTGCGCTTGTGAAAAGCCTTGGAAGATATGCTCGACCCTGTCCGCAGGAACGCCCGCGCCGGTATCCAGAACGGACAAGCGTAGCGCTGGCTGGCCCTTTGCGCTTCGATCGGAAGCAGCCTGCACCGTCACCGTTCCGGCGTCCGAGAATTTCACGGCATTGCTCAACAGGTTGGCAAGGATCTGACGGATACGTCGCGCGTCGCCCATGAAGCTGACGGCCAAACCGGGCGAGGCGTCCGGCACCAACGTCAGGCCTTTCAGACGCGCCTGCGCCTCGAAGCTAGCCACCGTTTCCTGCACCAATGCGACGGGTGAGAACGCATCCGAAGACAACACGATCCGATCAGCCTCTGCCCGCGAAAAATCCAGAACGTCATCCATGAAGGTTAGCAGCGCCCCGGCAGAACGGCGCAACGTACGCGCAAGTTCGATCTGGTCCGCATCCAGCCCCGTCTCCAGCAGCAGGTCTGCGGTACCGACAAGACCGTTCATCGGGGTGCGGATTTCATGGCCCATGTTAGACAGGAAGGCCGACTTCGCACGCTCCGCCGCCTGCGCCGCCGTATGCATGCGCCGCAACTCGATCTCCTGCTCCTTCATCGCCGTGATGTCGATGCGGAAGCCGGCGCGCCCGCCATCGGGCGTCTCGACCTCGACCACGCGCAACCACCTGCCGTCGCTGATCTGCTGCTCAATCGGCTTGCCATCCAGGTTCTGGTGCCGATCCAATCGCTCTTCCAGCCAGGCCTCTTCACGTCCGATGGCCTCTTGATACTGTCCGCTGCGCAGGCCTGCTTGCAGGATATTGGTAAAGGTTGTGCCGGGCGTTATCGCATCCCGCGAAACGGCGTAGAAACGGCGGTATTGCTCGTTGCAGGTGACCAGCCGATCCTCGGCGTCGAATACAACGAACCCATCCGGAAGCGCCTCGATCGCAGATTGCAGCCGCAGCATGTCGGTTTGGTCACTGCCGCGCGACACCACACCACCGTCCGGCAATCGCGTTTCGATCAGCTTGATGATTCGCCCATTCCACAGATACATCACTTCTGGCGGAATCGGGTCGTGCCGCCATCGGCCCGCCATGTATTCGGGCCAGTCATTCCCTCTGTTGCCCGGATCGACGACCCCTTCCTGCAGGAGCGCGGCGAACAAATCCCGTACCGGCGTGCCGGGCTGCGTGACGTCCAACCCGTCGAAGATCGACAGGTAGGCCGCGTTGGCCGCGATCAGACATTCTTGCGCGTCGTAGATCGCAAATCCGTCCGGGATGGTCTGCAAGGCCGCCCACAGCGCGGATTTTTCCATCCGCTCGCCCGCGCGATCTTCGGCTGCATCGCGGGCCACGCGGTCTCGGTCGGCGCGCAGCTCTGCGTTCTCTGCCGTCAGCTTCTCGGCTTGATCACGCCAATCGGCCATACGGCGATGCAGTGTGCCGTTCGCCAGCTCAAGCTTGCGCAACTTATCGCTAGAGGCATCGACGCTGGTCACCAGCATGCGCTCGGCGGCAAGCCGATTGCGCCGATCCTGTTCCTGTCGCGTCAGTTCTGCCCCGCGCATCCATCCCATCCTTACGTGCCCGCGCACCATGGCGCGGGCCGTCCTAAGGTTGGGTTAACACGCGATCAGAGACGTTCGATCGCCAGCGCGATACCTTGGCCGCCGCCGATGCACATGGTGATCAGAGCGATCTTGCCGCCTGTGCGTTCCAACTCGTACATGGCCTTCACGGTCAGGATCGCGCCGGTTGCGCCCACCGGGTGGCCCAGCGCAATCGCACCGCCGTTCGGGTTCACCTTGGCTGCATCCAGCCCCAGTTCGCGGTTCACAGCGATGGCCTGCGCGGCGAAAGCCTCGTTCGATTCGATCACGTCGAAGGCGTCGGCGGTCAGGCCCGTCCGCTCCATCAGGTTGCGCACGGCGGGGATCGGGCCGATGCCCATCACCTCTGGCCGGACACCGGAATGCGCGTAGCCCACCACCCGGAATTTCGGCGTAAGGCCCGCATCGCGTGCGGCCTGCCCACGGGCCAGAACCAAGGCCGCGGCACCGTCGTTGATGCCGCTGGCGTTGCCCGCCGTGACGGTGCCGTCCTTCTGGAACACGGCGCGCAGCCCGGCGAGCTTTTCCAGCGAGGTCTGTTTGGGGTGCTCGTCCTTCGCAAAGGTCGCCGTCTCGCGCCGCGACGCGATCTCGACCGGCGCGATCTGCTCTTGAAACCGATCGTCCGCCATCGCCGCCGCCGCGCGTTCCTGGCTGGCCATGGCGAAGGCGTCCTGATCCTCGCGCGAGATGCCGAACTCGGAGGCGACGTTTTCCGCCGTGACGCCCATGTGGCCGGTGCCGAAGGGGCAGTTCAGCGCGCCCAGCATCATATCGCGCGTTTCCACGTCACCCATCTTCTGGCCCCACCGCGCAGCAGGCAGGATGTAGGGAGAGCGGCTCATGCACTCGGCCCCGCCCGTCAGCGCGAAGTCGCAATCGTTCATGGCAAGGTTCTGGATCACCGATACGATGGCCTGCGCGCCCGACCCGCACAGGCGGTTCACGTTCATCGCAGGCACGGTTTCGGGCACGCCCGCGTCCATCGCGGCGACGCGCGACAGATACATATCGCGCGGCTCTGTGTTGATCACATGCCCGAAGACGACATGACCGATCTGGCCCCCTTCGACCCCGGCACGCTCCAGTGCGGCGCGGCTGGCGGTGGCGGCAAGGTCGATAGGTGGCACGCCGGACAGGCTGCCGCCGAAGGTGCCGATGGCGGTGCGGGCACCGGACAGGATCACGATATCGTCGAGCATTGTGGTTTCCTTCTCTTTTCACCAGCACACATAATCCAACACACCACTTCCGCCCAGCGCAACGCCACGTTCGCGCCTTTCAAAAGACGGATGCCATGTTTCGTTACGCTTTCTTGCTGCTCGCCCTGACCGCTCCTGTCGCCGCGCAGGAGGCACCTGAACCGCGACCCGACCGCTCTGTGATGGACGCCGCCGCGCAGTCGGCGCTTGACGATTGGGCCAGCGCCTATCGCGGACGGGCATTGGTGCAAGGCGTGCCGCGCGCCGTGCTGGATCCGGTGCTTGACGGTCTGACCCTGCGCCCAGAGGTCGTCGCCGCCGACCGCGACCGCCGAGCGATGCAGCAGCCGGTGTGGACCTATTTCGACACCGCGATCACCGAGGAACGAATAGAAGCAGGCCGCGCTGCGATGGCGCGAGAGACGCGTATTCTGGAAGCGATCGAGTCCCGCTACGGCGTTGAGCCACAGATCATCGCCGCGATCTGGGGCATCGAAAGCGACTACGGCAGGGATTCCGCGCTCGACGATGGCCTTGCGGTTCTGGCCAGCCTGGCGGAGGGCGCGCGTCGTCCCGCCGCGTTCGAGGCCCAGTTGACCGCCGCCCTGAAGATCGTCGAGGCGGGCGACGTCGAAGCCAGCGATATGAGCGCGGCCATCGACGGCACGATGGGTCAGACCGGCCTGCTTCCGACGACGTTGATCGTGCACGGCGTCGATTTCGATGGCGACGGACGTCGCGATGTCTGGGACGACAGTGCCGACGCCTTGGCGACCACCGCCGCATTCCTGTCCAGCTACGGTTGGGTGCCGGGCCAGCCTTGGGGCGTGGAGGTGACGCTGCCCGATGGCTTCGACTACGGGCTGGCGCGTCGGGCCGAGACGCAATTGCCTTCGGAATGGGCAGAGCTGGGCGTCACCGGCACCGATGACGCACCCGTCGACGACTTCGGTCCGGCCTCGATCCTGCTGCCGGCTGGGGCGGAGGGCGCGGCCTTCCTGATCTTCCCGAACTTCTCTGTGCTGGAACGCTATGATGCCACCGACGCATGGCCCCTTGCCGTCGGCCTCTTGTCAGACGGCCTGACCGGCGGCGACGCGCTGGCGGCCGACTGGCCACGGGACGACCGTATTCTGACAGAACAAGAACTGACAGAGATGCAGCGTCTGCTGACCCAATCCGGATTCGACACCTTTGGCATCGACGGACGGGTCGGCCCCCTGACCATCGCCGCGATCCGCGCCTTTCAGACGGATCGCGGAATGGTGCCGGACGGCTACGCGTCATTGCGCGTGTTGCGCGCGTTGCGGGACTAGTCGACCGTCAGGTCAGAGACTGTGGCGTCGATCATCGACTCGGTATCGTCGCTATCGGCGGACACTGCGATCCCCAGCAGTTGGGATGGTCGCTCTCCGAACGCGCGGTCCAGATCGGCATCGAAGTCGATGCTGACATCGCTCTGCCCAGTGCCCGTCCCTTCGACCACGATGGTCTTGCCGCGCTCGCCCAGATAGGGGCTATCCAGCATCGTGCCCGGCTCTGACTGACCGCCGCGCACGTAGACAAGGATGCGGGCGTTGTCCTCCCCCAGAAGGGAGCGCAGCGACGCGCCTTCCAGCCGCTCTGCCGTTTCGGGGTCAGCGAAAACGAAATAGAGTGCCAGATTGCGGTCATCGCCACCCTTCACCGACAGATCGGTTGCCGGAACGCCATCGCGAACCTCCCACGACCAGCTTGCCGTGCTCGCATCCGCCAGATCGGGCGTGCGACGATAAACCAACGACACCGCGCCGTCGGAAGCGACGGTCAGCGCATCGCCCTCGCGCGCATACTCGTTGCCCTTCTGGAACGGGAAGCGCTGATCTTCCCATTGGTCGTCGAAGGGCACAGGGGCCGCGACGGCGGCAAAGGGTAGCAGCGACAAGATGGCGGCGGTCAGGATCGGACGCATGGGACTCTCCGGTTTCACTTCGGTTCATGTTACCAGTGACACGTACGCTGGGGCGCGAAAGGTCCACCGCTGACCAAAGCGTGATGGGTGTTTCATCCTCGAAAAGGTCTGGGAACCCGTTCGTGCAGCGTGCCCGCCTCCAACCCACACAAGACTTTCCGCCGAAGGGGGTTGGAACATTGGCCCGGAATAAGCATTTCACATCATAAGACATCTCCGGACGCGGCCATTCAGCCGCCCGTGCTGCGGAACAAGGCGCATTCTGCCCGATCCCACAGCCGCCGGTCACACAATCGAAACGCACCACTCGCGTCCGGGGCAAGGCTCCGGCCACGCGCGCTGTCATCAAACTGAAAGGATCGCCTATGCTTCGCATCGCCACCACCCCAGCCCTATGGTCGAACGACGACGACCATACCCTTGGCGCCAACACCTCTGTCGAGACCGCTTTGACCGCAATCGCAGAGCTGGGCATCGAAGGGGTCGAGGACGGCCACAAGCTGCCGACCGAGCCGGGTGCGCTGAAGGCGACGCTGGACCAGCATGGGCTGACCTTCGCCGCCGGTTTCCACGGCACGCACCTACTGGACCGCTCTGCCGAGGACGAGATCGAGGCGCTGGCCCCCGTCATCGTTCGCCTGCAGGAAGTCGGCTGCAAGACGCTGGTGCTGCGCGAAGTGTCGAACGCGATCAGCGATGCGGACACGCCCATGTCCCGCAAACCAACGCTGGACGACGCCGCGTGGGACAGCTTCGGCCTGAAGCTGGAGCAGGTCGCCAAGCATCTGGCCGAACATGACATCGTCGCGTCGTATCAGCCCTACGCCGGAACTGTGATCCACACCCCGGAAGAGATCGACCGCCTGATGACAGAAACGGGCACCAACCTGTTCCTGTGCTTCGACTCCGCGCAGATCTATGTCGGCGGCGGCGATCCCGGCCAAGTGCTGACGCGCCACCTGCCCCGCGTGCGCCACGTCCACCTGGGCGACGTGCGGGTGCGTCCGCTGACCAAGTCCCGCATGGGCGACACTGGCTGGCCGGAAGCCGTTCGCGCCGGCATCTTCGGCCTGCCCGGCGACAAGGACGGCTCTGTCGACTTCAAGACGCTGCTGAACTTGCTGACCGCCTCTGAATACGAAGGCTTCGTGACCCTCACCGCCGGGATCGACCCCGAGCGGACCAACCCGAAAGAGGCGTTGACGCAGGCGATGAAAACCTTGGCCAATCTGGCGCAGAACGGCACCGTCGCCGCCTGATCCATCTTTCCATTGAAAAGATCAAAATGACCGGGCCTCGTGCCCGGTCTTTTTACATGCGCGACCATGTGCCGATCACAATTCGAGCGGTCATGCTTTTCATTGCCCGAGAATGCGCCATAATATCCGGAAATCGCGTGCAGTATTCAGGACCGAGGTTCTTATGACCGACAAACCATCCCTCTCCCGTCGTTCCATTCTTGTCGGCACAGCCCTCACCGGTGCTGCTGCTGCAGTCGGCGGTGCTGCCGATGCGGCCACCGACATCGCTCCCGTCACCGATGACAAGCGTACTGTCGTCCTGAAGGACACGCCCCACACCCGCGCCTACATGGCGCTGGCGCGAAAGGGATAAGACCATGCTCAAGCGCACATCCAGCCGAACCCGCTCTGCCCGTCGTTCCGACCCCGCACCTACAGCACGTGACACCGGCCTCTCGCGCCGTGGTTTCCTGCAGGCGTCCGGCGTCGCGGGAGTCGGCCTTGCCGCCATCAGCGGCCTGCCCCGCACCGCCCGCGCGCAAACGGCGGTAGAAGCCGCCGACCTGCCGCAGTTCAAGAAGACCATCTGCCAGTTCTGCTCGGTCGGCTGCTCCATGTGGGCAGAGGTCGAAAACGGCGTCTGGGTCGGTCAGGAACCGGCGTTCGAGTCGCCCATCAACCAAGGCACCCACTGCGCCAAGGGCGCGGCCATGCGCGAGATCAGCTTGGGCGAACGTCGCCTCAAGTATCCGATGAAGAAGGTGAACGGCGAATGGACCCGCATCAGCTGGGACCAGGCCATGGAAGAGATCACCACCAGGATGCTGGAGCTGCGGGACGAATTCGGCCCCGATTCCACATACTGGCTGGGTTCTGCCAAGTTCTCGAACGAACAGTCCTACCTCTTCCGCAAGCTGGCCGCCTTCTGGGGCACCAACAACGTCGACCACCAGGCCCGAATCTGCCACTCGACCACGGTCGCGGGCGTCGCCAACAGCTTCGGCTACGGCGCGATGACCAACACCTTCAACGACATCCGCAAATCGAAAAGCATCTTCCTGATCGGCGGCAACCCCGCTGAAGCGCACCCCGTATCCATGCTGCATGTCCTGAATGCGCGCGAGAACGGTGCGAAGATGATCGTTGTCGATCCGCGCTTTTCCCGCACCGCCGCCCATGCCGACGAATACGTCCGCATCCGTCCCGGCACCGATATTCCGTTCCTCTGGGGCCTCGTGCGAGAGATTTTCGAAAATGACTGGCAGGATCAGGAATACCTCGACCAGCGCGTCTGGAACATCGAAGAAGTCCGCGCCGAGTGTGAGCAGTGGACGCCAGAGGCCGTCGAAGACGTCACCGGCATCCCCGCCGAACAGACCCGGCAGGTCGCCCGCACGCTGGCCGAGAACCGTCCCGGCACGCTGATCTGGTGCATGGGTCTGACCCAGCACACCATCGGGTCGTCCAACACCCGCGCCGCGTCGATCCTGCAACTTGTCCTTGGCAACATCGGCAAGGAAGGCGGCGGCGCAAACATTTTCCGCGGCCACGACAACGTGCAGGGCGCGACCGACCTTGGCGTCGCCGTCGACACGCTGCCCGCCTACTACGGTCTGGCCGCCGGTGCATGGAAGCATTGGTGCCGCGTCTGGGACACCGAATATGAAGAAATGAAGGCCCGTTTCGCCAGCACCGAACTCATGGAAGCCGCCGGCATGCCGCTGTCGCGCTACATGGACGCGATCAACGAAGAGAACGAGAACCTAGACCAGCCGAACCCCATCAAGGCGATGATGTTCTGGGGCCACGCCGCGAACTCTATCACGCGCGGCCCCGACCAGATGAAGGCGCTGGATGCGGTCGATCTGCTGTGTGTCATCGACCCCCACCCGACGCAGGTGGCGATCATGACGAGCAAACAGGACGGCGTATACCTGTTGCCCGCCGCGACGACGGCGGAATGCCACGGCTCGGTCACCAACTCCAACCGCTCGGTGCAGTGGCGCGACAAGGTCTTCGACCCGTTGTTCGAGGCCAAGACCGACTACGAAATCACCTACCGCTTCGCCCGCGCCTTCGGCTTCGCGGACGAGATGTTCAAGCACATCGAGGTGGATGGCGTAGAGCCTGTCGCCGAATCCATCCTGCGCGAGATCAACCGCGGCACGTGGACGATCGGCTACACCGGCCAAAGTCCGGAGCGTCTGAAGAAGCACATGCGCCAGCAGGAAGATTTCGACTCGACCACGCTGATCGGCAAGCCCGGCACCGATGTCGAAGGTGAATATTTCTGCCTGCCGTGGCCCGCTTGGGGCACGCCTGAAATGGGCCACTGCGGCACTCCGATCCTGTACAACACATCTAAATCGGTGGCCGAGGGCGGCCTGCCCTTCCGTGCCCGTTGGGGCGTGGAGCACGAAGGCTCGAACCTTCTGGCCGAGAACAGCTTCACCGTCGATTCCGCGATCGAGGATGGCTATCCCGAAATCACCCTCGGCGTGATCGAGGCGCTCGGCTGGGAAGGTGAACTGACCGCGAAAGAGCGGCTGATCATCGCGATGGTGGGCATCGACCGCTTCACCCACGATCTGTTCGACATCAGCGAAGAAGATGCGCAGGCCCGCATCCGTCAGCTCAGCGTCGAGGCCCTGCGCGAGCAGGCGCAGATCTCTTCCGACGACATCGACGGCTCGTGGCAGGGCGGTCAGGGCGGTCGTGCGAAAAGCGCCGACCAGACACTGACGACCGAATTGCAGTCGGAATATCCCGAAAACGCCATGACCGCGATCATGTCCTACCTCTCCAGCCAGGAAGAGGCGGAAGAGGGTAAAAGGCTGCCCGTGGAAGAGCAGATCCGCCGCGTGAACTGGAAGACCGACCTGTCAGGCGGCCTGCAGCGCGTCGCGATCAACCACGGCCTTGCCCCCTACGGCAACGGCAAGGCGCGCGCCGTCGTCTGGAACTTCCCCGACACCGTGCCCGTCCACCGCGAGCCGCTGTATACCAACCGCCGAGACCTGCTGCCCAAGTTCGCCACCTACGACGACCGCCGCTCGTGGCGCTTGCCGGTCAAGTTCGGCTCTATCCAGGAACAGGACTTCAGCCAGGACTTCCCGATGGTCCTCACCTCGGGCCGTCTGGTGGAATACGAAGGCGGCGGCGACGAGACCCGCTCGAACAAGTGGCTGGCCGAGTTCCAGCAGGAAATGTTCGCAGAGGTGAACCCCCGGGACGCCGCGCTGCAGGGCATCACCGACGGTGACATGATCTGGGTCGAAACCCCCGCCGGTCGGGTGCGCGTCGCCGCGATGGTCACGCCGCGCATCGGCGTCGGTACGGTGTTCATGCCGTTCCACTTCGCGGGCTTCTTCCAGGGCGAAGACCTGACAGACCGCTACCCGCAGGGCACCGCGCCCGTCGTGGCGGGCGAGGCCGCGAACACTGCCTGGACCTACGGCTACGACGTCGTGACCCAGATGCAGGAAACCAAGGCCACCCTCTGCCGCATCGCGCAGGCGTAAGGAGTAACCAGTTATGGCAAGAGTAAAATTCCTCTGCGACACGGATCGCTGTATCGAATGCAACGCCTGCGCGACATCGTGCAAGAACGAGCATGAAGTCCCGTGGGGCATGGTTCGCCGCCGCGTCGTGACGATCAACGACGGTGAACCGGGCGAGAAATCCATCGCGATTTCCTGCATGCACTGCACCGATGCGCCTTGCGTCGCGGTGTGCCCCGTCTCGACCCTGTATCAAACCGATCTGGGCGTCGTCCTGCATGACAAGGACACCTGCATCGGCTGCGGCTACTGCTTCTACGCCTGCCCGTTCGGCGCACCGCAGTTTCCCCGTGCCACCCTGTTCGGCTCACGCGGCACGATGGACAAATGCACCTATTGCGCCGGTGGCCCGGAAGAGAACGGCTCGGAAGCCGAGTTCCAGAAATATGGACGTAACCGACTGGCCGAGGGCAAGCTGCCCATCTGTGCCGAAGTCTGCTCGACCCGCGCACTTCTGGCCGGTGACGGAGAGGTCATCGGTGAAATCTACCGCGAGCGTGTGCTGACCCGCGGCTTCGGCTCCGGCGCTTGGGGCTGGAAAACGGCCTACTACCCAGAGGAGGCATAAGACATGACGATGATGCACGCCTCCGACACGGACATGGGTGCCCCTAACAAGGCAACGCCGGATAGCGGACACGGCCACCAGCCCCCGCACCAGACTTTCTGGCGCATCGTCGGCGCGATCTTCGCGCTGATCTTCGCGCTACTGCTGGTCATTCAGGTCTTCGAGATCTTCGACGGCGACAACCAGACCGTCCCCGAAGTCCGTTGGGGCACGCCGCCCATATCTGACGTGCAGACCGGCCTGTCTGGCGTGCAAACCGAAGACATCCTGCGCGACCGTGCCACGCTACAGGCCGACCGTCAGGAATTCGGGCCGTCTCCCGATGCGCCCCGCACATTCCAGGTCGGCCCGGAGGTTCAGCTGCAAACCGAAGAGATCGAAAACACCTCGCCCTTCCTGACCAACAGCTGGGCCAATCCCGGCGAGGGTGAGACCGCCATGGTGCGCGGCACCGACCGTGTCGAAGGCGTGTCGTCCCTGCCCTACAACGGCGCGGAAATCTTCGAGCGTCCCTTCGCTCGCGATTGGCGTCTGGGCCTTGCCGATTTCTCCACCCACTTAGGCGCTCTCGCCATCCTTGGCTTCGCCTTCCTGCTGTCCTTCTTCCTGGCCGTCCGGGGTCGCGTCCCGATCGCTTCGGGTCGCTCCAGCAAGCCCCGCGTCAAGCGCTTCGGCCTGCTGGAACGCGCAACGCACTGGATGACCTCTGCATCGTTCCTGATGCTGGCGCTGACGGGCATCGTGATCGCCTACGGCGACACCCTGATCCTGCCCTTCGGCGGCGATATCCTTGGCCAAGCCGGTTGGCTGGCGACGTGGGGCCACATGATGTTCTTCCCGTCCTTCGCCATCGGCGTCGTGCTGATGTTCATCATGTGGGTTGGTCGCAACCTGCCCGACCGCTATGACGCCAACTGGCTGAAGAAAGCGGGCGGCATGTTGTCTGACACCACCCACCCGTCCGCCAAGAAATTTAACGCCGGGCAAAAGCTGATCTTCTGGTCTGTCATCCTCGGCGGCGGTGCGCTTATCGCGACTGGAATCGTGCTGATGTTCCCCTTCGTTCTGGGCATCAATGTCACCAGCTGGGCCATGCTGGCCCACGCGATCATTGCGGTTCTCATGATCGCGGTTATCCTTGGTCACATCTACATCGGCTCGGTCGGCATGGAAGGCGCGTTCGCCGCAATGTGGTCCGGCAAGGTCGATCGCAACTGGGCCGCCGAGCACCATGACGTGTGGCTCGCGGAAATGGAGCAAGGCAAGGAGACGCGCCAATGATCGGGTTTCTCGCAGGCGTCGTTACCGCCGCCGTCCTGTCGGTCGTGATGCTGGTGGGCATGCAGACGCTCTATGTGCCAACGGAAATGCTCTACTCCGGCCCCAACCTGCAACTGAACGACCACCTGATCGAACAGACAGTCGGTGGTGGGACAGAAAGCGATTGAGCGAGCCGCTTGAAATACACCTTCTGAACGCGACCGGCCGTCTTCGGCCGGTCGTGTCGTTTCTGCACTCACGCATCCGCGCCGCGGTCGAAGAAACCGCCCGCCACCTGCCGCTTGGCCCGCTGGATGTGGTGGTCGAAGCTGGCCCCCGGGTCATTCCCGAAAAAGGCGCGGTCGGCTACACGCCCCATGCCAACGCCATCTTCGTGACCGTCGACCCCGACAATCCCGCGCTGGTCGCGGACGAGAACCGCGCCTTCGAAAGGATGATCGCGCATGAGCTGCACCACGCCGTGCGCTGGACCGGCCCCGGTTACGGCACGCATCTGGGCGAGGGGCTGATCTCTGAAGGTCTCGCCTGCCGATTCGTCCGCGAAGTCTACGGCCCACCGTTCGAGCCTTGGGAAAAGGCGTTCCACCCTTTCGATCTTGCGCCACATCGCGATGCCGCACTCGAACGATGGGACAAGGCCTACAACCACCCGCGCTGGTTCATGGGCACCGGGGACCTGCCACGCTGGCTCGGCTACTCACTGGGCACCGACCTTGTCGAGCGCCACCTTGCCGACCACCCCCACGACAGCGCGACCGGCCTTGTCCACGCCGACGCGGACCGCTTCAGACCATCCGCTTGATCGCCGCCGCGTGCCCGTCCTTGGCGGCCAAAGCGGCCTCTGACACCTCCGCCACCGCGCCGTCCAGATCATCGACGATCCGATCCACCAGCCCCATCGCCAGCGCCTCTTCAGCCCCGATCTTCACGGCGCCCATCAGGATCAGCTTCGCGCGTGCAGGCCCGACCAACGCCACAAGCCGCCCCGGATCGTCAGGCTGCGGCAGATAGCCCAGCTTCATCACCGGGTAGAAGAACCGCGCGCCCGGCACGGCGATCCGCAGGTCGCAGGCCAGCATCATCCCCATCGCACCGCCCGCACAAGGCCCGTTCAACGCGGCTATCGTCAGCCCGGCGAATCCCGCCACCGCGTCCGACACCTCTTTCCAAAGCGGCGAAACGGCCAGCCCCGCCCTTGCCGCCTCCAGATCCGCCCCGGCGGAAAAGACGGACCCCGCGCCGGTCAGAACCAACACCCGCGCATCGCAGGCCGCCGCGTCGCGCACCGCTTCCAGCATCTCCGCCGTCAGCGCGTTGGCCTTGGCCGAGCGGTCCAGCACCACGCGCCGCAGCGCACCGTCGTCTTCGATCCGCACCGTCATGGCTCTTTGCTCTCCGAACTACCCAAGACCAACCACGCAAAACACGCCATCAGTCGATCAGACCCACCGCCCGGCGCACATCCTCGTCCCGCAGGCGCACTTCCTGCCCGCCAAGACTGTCCCCGGCAGGTCCAGCCATCCACACCAAGGCGCGGCCGACCCACTCCGGCGGGATGTGATCGTCCCAGTCCAACTGGCTAACCGGGTTCA
This sequence comes from Palleronia sp. THAF1, assembly GCF_009363795.1. NCBI lineage: Bacteria > Pseudomonadati > Pseudomonadota > Alphaproteobacteria > Rhodobacterales > Roseobacteraceae > Palleronia > Palleronia sp. THAF1. The sequence goes on from NZ_CP045420.1 coordinate 2,961,043, forward strand.
CGCCCGACGCCTTGATCTCGCGCTGCATCTCTGTCGCCACGGTGCCCGGCGACAGGCCCATCACCCGCACGCCCCTGTCGCGCAGTTCCAGATCGGCAGCCTCTGTCAGCATCTTCGCGCCCGCCTTCGACGTGCAATAGGCCGACCATCCCTCCAACGCGTTGTGCGCCGCACCCGAGGATATGGTGATGATCCTCCCCGATCCCTGCGCCTCCATCACCGGGGCGGCAGCGCGGATGCCGTGGAAGACACCTTTGACGTTGATATCGATGGTCTGTCCCCAGGCGTCCGGGTCGGCTTCGGACAGGCGTGCGATGGGCTGGATCACGCCCGCGTTGTTCACCACGACATCCAAGCGCCCGAAGGTGTCCACCGCCGCCTCCACGGCCTGGCTGACCTCCCAGAACCGAGAGATGTCACAGGGCACCGCAAGCGCCTGATCCGGCCCCAGATCGCCGGCAATCTCTGCGATATCCCCGCGAGAGCGCGCCAGCAGCACGACTCGCGCGCCTTCTGCCGCGAAAGCCCGTACTGCCGCTTCTCCGATTCCACGGCTTGCTCCGGTGACCAGCACCACCTTGTCGTCCATCGTGCCCATGTCGTGCGTCCTTCAATCAGTCACCTTGCCGCGAGCCTAGGGCGATGTGCCGCCCTGTCCATCGCTTCTTGCTTGACGCGCGCGCAGCAAGCGCCACCCTTTGCGCTCTGTCTCGAAAGGATGATCCATGATCCGCCTAGCCCCCGTCGCCGCTGCCGTGTGGCTTGCATCCAGCCCCCTCGCCATCGCGCAGGTAGCTCCGGATGCACTGTGGTCCGCCTGGCAACAGGGCGCCGGGTTCGTCAGCGCCACCGGCACCGCTGAACCCGACGGCGATGCTTTGGTTGTCGAAGGCCCGCGCATCAATATCGGCGCCTTGCGGCTGGAGGCCGGCAGCCTGCGGCTGGTGCCCGATGGCGACGCGACGGTGATCGACCTGCCCGACACCTTCACCATGACGCAGGGCGACATCAGCGCCGATGTCTCTGCCGCCGATCTGACCTTGCGCGCAGCGGGTGATCCAACGAATCCAACCTATACGCTGATCGCGCCGCAGATGGACGCGGCCCTCAGCGGACAAAGCCTGACCGCCGATCTGATCGCCACCGCCGTCGATGCGACCATCGCCCCCGACGCAACGCAAGCCAACATCGACCGCCTGGCCATCACCAGCGAGACCGCCGGTTTCAGCGCCAGCCGCGATGGCGTCGACCTGCTGATCGACGGCCCGCTCGACGCGCTCACGGCCCTTGCCGCCGGTGAAGCCGGGTCCGACGTGGCGATCACGCTGAACGCTAGCGAAACCGCGCAGACAAGCACGCTGCCCGATGGGCGCGGCACGTTGCGCACGGTCACTGGCCCGTCGGAGGAGGCCGCCAGCGCGTCGGACGGCACCGTATCCCTGTCGCAAAGCGTCTCGGCCATTGACCTGTCGCTCGACACAGCTGCCCTGCCGATCGAAGCCGCAACCTTCGCCATAGATACCGCCACCTGGTCCGTCACCGGCCCTGCCGCCACCCGGTCAGAGCCATCACCCATGGCGGTCGATCTTGCGCTGAACGGCATCACGGCCTCTGAAGACCTGTGGCAGCTCTTCGATCCCGCCGAAACGCTTAGCCGCGACCCCGCCGAACTGCGCCTTGCCTTCAGCGCTGACGTCACCCGCGACAGCGCATCCAGTTACACAGCGCAACGCGCCGCGCTGGAAACCTTGCGCCTGTCGGTCCTAGGCACCGAGCTGACCGGACAGGGCGCCGCCATCTTCAGCCGTCCCGACGCGCCCTACGGTCGCCCGGTCGGCACCTTCGCCTTCACCCTGACCGGCGCGGTCGAGCTTCTGGATCGCCTGCAAGCACTTGGCACCCTGCCCGGCGGCCCGCTGATGGGCGCGCGCATGGGGCTGGGCTTCTTCACGCGTCCCGGATCGGAAGACGGCGAACTGACCAGCAGCGTCAAGATCGGCCCCGACGGCATCGTGACCGTGAACGAACAGCAGATTTACCAGATCCCCCTGCGTGCGGCACCGGGGCAATAGGGCTTGGCCCCGCGCGGCTGGCCCCCTACATCAGGCAAGCCGCAAAAGGACGACCCATGACCCAAGCCGCGACCCTATCCCAACTCTCCGCTGATCTCCTGGCAGCAGCGACACGCGCCGGGGCCGATGCCGCCGACGCCATCGCGGTCCGTGACGCATCGCTGTCGATCAACGTCCGCGCCGGAGCATTGGAAGATGCCGAGCGCAGCGAAGGAGTCGAGATCGGGTTGCGCGTCCTGATCGGTCAGCGACAGGCCTGCGTGTCGGCGTCCGACCTGACGCCCGCCACGATGCAGGACATGGCAGAGCGCGCCGTCGCCATGGCCCGCGAAGCCCCGGAAGACCCCGGCGCAGGCCTTGCCGATCCGTCACAACTCGCAACCGACTTCGACGCCGCAGCCCTTGAGTTGGCCGACGATGCGGCGGAGCCGGACCCCGCGCATCTGGAACGGCTTGCGCTGGAAGCCGAGGCCGCCGCACTCGCGGTCAAAGGCGTCTCCCGAAGCCAAGGCGCTTCGGCCAGCTACGGCTGGCGCGACATGCACCTTGCCGCGACCAATGGCTTCTCCGCCGGCTATCGTCGCACCGGATCCTCCATCTCTGCCGTCGCCATCTCGGGCGAGGGCACCAAGATGGAGCGTGAATACCACGGCGAAAGCCGCACCCACGCCGCCGATCTGCCCGCCGCCGCCGGAATCGGCACGCTTGCAGGCGAACGTGCCGTCGCCATGCAAGGCGCGCGGCAGGCCAAGACCGGTGCCTACCCCGTTCTGTATGACGAACGCATCTCGTCCTCGTTGATCGGCCACCTGCTGATCGCCACCAACGGCAGCTCCATCGCGCGCGGCTCGTCCTGGGCGCGTGATTTGCTGGGCGAAGAGGTGTTGCCGACCGGCCTGTCGCTTACCGAAGACCCGCACCGCCCGCGCATCGCGGGCTCTCGCCCCTTCGACGCGGAAGGCCTTGCTACCCGACCGCGCGACATCGTGCGTGACGGTGTGCTGCAAGGCTGGACGCTGGACCTTGCCACCGCCCGCAAGCTGGGCCTGCAAAGCACGGCCAGCGCCGCGCGCGGCACCTCCGCCCCTCCGTCCCCATCGGTCACCAACGTCACCCTGACCCCCGGCACGCACACCCGCGACAACCTGATCGCGCAGATGGGCACCGGCCTGCTGGTCACCTCGATGATCGGCTCGACCATCAACCCCAACACCGGCGACTACTCGCGCGGAGCCTCGGGGTTCTGGGTCGAGAACGGCCAGATCGCCTACCCGGTGAACGAAATTACCATCGCCGGCAATCTGCGCGACATGCTGCGCCGCATCACGCCCGCCAACGACGCGCGCGACCACCTTTCGCGCCGCGTGCCGTCCTTGCTGGTCGAAGGCCTGACGCTTGCCGGCGCATGACCTGGCCCTTCTGACCGATGCCGCAGAAATGGGAGGCAAGATCGCGCTGCAACACTGGCAGCGCGATCCCAAGGTCTGGACCAAGGACGACGACAGCCCCGTCTCGGCCGCCGACCTCGCGGTCGACGAAGCCATCCGCGACGCCCTGCTGGCCGAACGCTCCTACGCGTGGATGTCAGAGGAGACGCCCGACGACCTGTCGCGCCTGAATGCCCAACACTGCTTCATTCTCGACCCCATCGACGGCACGCGTGCCTTTCTGAAGGGCGAAGAAAGCTGGTCCGTCTCGCTTGCCGTCACGACTGGGCCAGATGTCACCGCCGCCGTCGTTCATCTGCCCGCGCGGGGCCTGACCTATACCGCCGACACCACCGGCGCCTGGCTGAACGGTGATCCGATCACCTGCGCGGACCTTGCGGAAACCCGAGGCGCCCGCGTCCTTGCCAACAAAGCGGTTTTCGATGCCAAACACTGGCGCACAGACCCCGGCTTCAAACGTATCTTCCGCCCGTCCATCGCCTACCGCATGGCCTGCGTCGCCCATCCCAAGGCCGACGCCATGCTGACCTTCCGAAACGCTTGGGATTGGGACATCGCCGCCGGGACCCTGATCGCCCAAAGCGCCGGGGCCCGCGTGACCTCCCGCACAGGCGCGGCGTTGCGGTTCAACTCGGCCTCCCGCACCAATGACGGCGTCATCGCCGCGAACCCTACGCTGCACGCGGCAATCCTGGGCTGCGTTTCTAGCTAGCACTACCGCGCATGGGTATTGCCAGATGCACCCCGATATCTGATTACAAAAGAGAAAAGCGGGCGCTACCCGAAGGATAAGTCACCCTTCTGGACAAAATCTCGTCACACTCCATATACTAGCATCGCAGCAATCACACACCTTACGCAGGGAAGAACCTGCTCGATCCAAAACGGGAGCTGAGAGCCGATGCGGTTCGTTGAACGCAATGCTGTTTCTGTCAGCGGGCGCGGCGCGGTACCGATTGTCTTTCTGCACGGCTATGGCTGCGACAGCGGTATGTGGCGCGCCGTCCTTCCGGCCTTTCAGGACGATTTCAAGGCCATCACCTACGATCTGACGGGATACGGACGCTCTCATACCGCCGACTACGATCCCGAGCGCTACGCCTCTCTCGAAGCCCACGCCGACGATCTGATCGCGATCATCGAAGAGCTTGATCTGCGCGATGTCATTGCAGTCGGCCATTCTGTCAGTGCCATGACCGTCGGACTGGCCGCGAAACGGCGGCCTGACCTGATCTCGCGCCTTGTCATGGTCTGCCCCTCTCCCAGCTACGTCGACGACGGCGACTACGTTGGCGGCTTTCTTCAGGAAGACCTGCATAGCCTTCTAGATATCGTGGATTCGAACTATCTGGGCTGGTCGCGACAGATGGCGCCGCAGTTCATGGGCGCGCCGTCCCAACCCAAGCTGGGCGAAGAACTGGTCGACAGCTTTTGTCGGACCGATCCGGATATCGCGCGGCATTTTGCGAAGGTGACCTTTCTGCACGACCACCGCGCCGAGGTGAAGGATATCAAGCAGCCGACCCTGATCCTGCAATGCCACGATGATGTCCTTGTACCACCGCAGGTCGGCGACTGGATGGTGGCCAACATGCACGACGCCACGCTGACCGTTCTGGAGGCAACAGGCCACTGCCCGCATATGAGCGCGCCGAACAGGACGTCTGACGCCATCCTGACCTTCCTGCACGCGCCCGCCGCAGCCTGATCGCGTATGCAGCCAACAAGCGATCTTGAAGATTGGCCATGCGGATTGATCGATCTCGACGGCGCGGGGCGCGTGTTGACCATGAACGGCCAGATGAAAGCATGGCTTGGCCTGGACGACGATCAACCCGGCCTGACCCTGCACGACCTGCTGCCGCGCGCCGTGCGCATCTATTTCGAAACGCACCTGCGTCCGTTGCTGATCGTCGAAGGCAAGCTGAGCGAAGTTTCCGTCGATTTCCTATGCAGCGACGGCACCCGCTTGGGAACATACCTGAACGCCGTTGCGGATCGTTTGGACGGCAAGCTGACTCGCATTCGGATGGCGGTCTTTCGCAACGAAACCCGCAAGGCGTTCGAGCAAGAGCTGATTGCACGCCGCCGGGAAAGCGACCTGTTCAAGGTACTCGTGGCGTCATCGCCTCAGGCCATCGTCTCGATCGACGACGGGCAAATGATCCGCAGTTGGAACCCCGCCGCGACAAGACTCTTCGGATACGACGCGGAGTCGGTCATCGGGCAGCCCATCCGATCCATCCTGCTGTCATCCGAGATGCACGCGCCGTTCGAGGCCGCACTTGCACGGGCCACGGCCGGTGAAATCGTGCGCGACGAGACGGTACGCATCCACCAGAACGGGCACCCGGTCGACGTCGAAGTCTCGATCGCCGTCGTCCACGATGAAATCGGCAAGGTCTCCGGCTTCATGCTGACCTTCATCGACATCAGTCATCGTAAGGCGGCCGAAGCCGAAGCCAGCAACTTGCTTGAGGAACTCAACCACCGGTCCAAGAATATCCTCTCCATCGTTCAGGTGATCGCACGGCAGACCGGGCGTTTCCACGACGGCCCCGAGTTTCACAATGTGCTGTCGCAGCGCCTCGCCAGCCTGATCTCCAATCAGGAAAGCCTGATTCACAAGCAGGGCCGCACCGCCGACCTGGGTCATTTGGCAAAAACGCAGTTTTCGCATTTGATCGATCCCAAGGGCGATATCGTGACACTCGAAGGACCGCCAGTTCAGCTGAATCAGCAAGCGGCGCAGGCCATCGGAATGGCGATCTTCGAGCTGGTGACCAACGCCGTGAAATACGGCTCGCTGTCACAACCTGATGGCCGCGTCCTGCTGACATGGACGGTCGTGGAAGAGGATGAACCAGGGCTGAAGATGACGTGGCAGGAGGAAGGCGGCCCTGCGATAGCTGCCCCCGCACGTCGGGGCTTCGGCTCGCAGGTCACCGGACCAATCCTGGAGGGCGTGACTCATGGCCAGACAACGCGCGACTACGTGGCAAGCGGCTTTGTATGGACATTTTCCGCGCCGTTGGATCGACTCTGCTGAAGACGATGTGCCGGGCATAACCTTGGGACGTCTTTTGCTCCCTGCACTCTGCGAACACTCTCGCTGAACGCCGAAGATATCGCTCTCCGGGTAGACTGGCCGGCGGGACCGCGGGACGACGAGCGGACAGATCATGCCCACTCTCGTCGGGCCACCTTGCTGTACATCGGCCAGACGCTGCCACGACATCCACCCACCAAATGCCCTACGCACACCCTACCCGCGCTGCACATTTGCCCGACGTCCGCTGCACGCTTGCGGGACGGATGCGGGACGGCCTAGACACAGATCAAAGGAGAACCCCCATGACCCAACGCCTGCACCTCGTTTTCGGCGGTGAGCTGATCGATCCGTCCAAGAATGCCTTCAAGGACATCAAGGACATCCACATCGTCGGCATGTTCCCCGACTACGCCAGCGCCTATGACGCGTGGAAGACCAACGCCCAGAAGACCGTCGACAACGCCCACATGCGCTACTTCATCGCCCATCTGCACCGCATGATCGACGAAGAGATCGACGGCTCGCCGACAGAGGCGCTCGACGGCTGATCGCCGGTCCATGCCAGACCTGTCCCTGACCTTGCTGCGCCACCGGCTGGCCGCCAGCCGGGAATCGGCACGCCGCCCGCACCCTGCCATGGCAAGCGCACCGCGTCCCGATGGGCGGCTTTTGTGGGTACATTACGGCGCAGGGGCCAGCGTTCACCCCACGGGGCTGGTGTTGGACCGCCTGCGCGACGAGCTGTCGGATCTGTCCATCCTGACCACCGGAATGGGCGCGCCAGAGCGCCTGACTGCTCTCGCCCCCGCCGATACCGCCACCGATGCCGTGGCGTTTTTGGATCACTGGCGCCCCTCTGCCGCGCTGTTCTGCGGGGCCGACCCCTTCCCGCTTCTGTGGGAGATCGCCCTGTCGCGCGGCATTCCCCTGCTGGCCGCTGACACCGATCCCGCGCGGATGGCGCTGGCTTTGGTCAAGCCCATGGCGCAGTTCGACGCGGTGATGGCCCGCGCCCCCGATCCGCGCCTCGGAGCGGTGGTCGAGGTCTCCGGCCCTTTTGCACAGGTCGCCGCGCCGCCCGCCGTTGCAGCGAAGGTGCTCCAGGCAGCCATCGACCGTATCGGAGCGCGGCCCATCTGGCTGGCGTTGAACACCGCGCCAGAGGAGGTGTCGCTGGTGCTGGACGCGCACCGCCGCGCGGCACAGATGACCCACCGTTTGCTACTGATACTGATGACCGAGGATGACGCAGAGGCCGGTGAGGCGCTAGAGGCGTCCGGTTTGCGCTGGCAGGTGACCAATACGGCCCCAGTTGCCCCCGATACGCAGGTCATCCTGGCAGATCGCGATCCGGGTCTGTGGCTGCGCCTTGCGCCAGTTGCCTTCTTGGGCGGCACGCTTGCGACCACCGGCCCCGTCGCACCCGTTGCGATGCCGGCCGGGCTTGGTGCAGCGATCCTGACCGGCCCACGCCTGGGGGACGATCCGGACATGCTGCAAAGTCTGCTGGACGCCGATGGCGCACGTCGCGTGACCGATGCGGACAGCCTTGGCACGCAGGTGGAACGCCTGCTGAACCCGGAAGAAGCCGCAGCGCTTGCACACAACGCGTGGACCGTGACGACCGAAGGCGCAGAGGCCAGCGCGCGCCTGTTTTCATTGCTGGACGACACGCTGGCGGGCGTGCCCGAATGAGCAGCCCGCCGCGCTTCTGGTCCGCACCGCCGGACGCGCCGGGCCTTGCAGCGCGCGTTCTGTCGCCGCTGGGTGCGCTCTACGGTGCTGCGACCGCGCGGCGTGTGGCGCAGCCGGGTGCGTCCGTCGGAGTGCCGGTGATCTGCGTCGGAAACATTAACGCGGGCGGGACGGGCAAGACGCCAACCGTGATCGAGATCATCCAGCGCCTGACCGCGCGCGGTGTGGCGGCGCAGGTCATCAGCCGCGGATACGGTGGCTCGAACAAAGACACGCGCAAGGTCAGCACCAGCGACGATGCCGCGGTAGTAGGCGATGAGCCGCTTCTGTTATCGGCCTTCGCGTCCACATGGGTCGGTCCCGATCGGCTGGCGCTGGCCCGAGCAGCGGTAGCAGATGGCGCGCAGGCGATTGTCATGGATGACGGCTTCCAAAACCCGGCGCTGGCCAAGGATTTGTCCTTGGTCATCGTTGATGCGCAGGCTGGCTTCGGCAACGGGCGCGTGATCCCGGCGGGACCGCTGAGAGAGCCTGTGGCCGCCGGTCTGGCGCGCGCCGACCTGCTGCTGTCCATCGGCGATTCATCTGCCCAAACCGCCTTCCATGATCTGTGGGGCCATGCCATTCATCTGCCCCACCTGACCGGCGCTTTGGAACCACTGCCGACTGGGATGCCATGGGCCGGGCTGCGGGCCTTCGCATTTGCGGGCATCGGACGGCCCGCCAAGTTTTTCGAAACGTTGCGAGGGCTTGGTGCAGAGATCGTCGGCCAGCGCCCACTGGACGATCATCAGCCGCTGTCATCCGCCCTGCTGCAACGCCTGACGGCAGAGGCTCAGGCGGCGAACGCGCAGCTTGTCACAACGGAAAAGGACGCGGTGCGCTTGCCCGCGTCCTACCGTGCGTCGGTTCTGACTCTGCCCGTGCGATTGCAGATTGCAGACGCGACGCCCTTGGACGCCGCGCTGGACCGCATCGGGCTTTAGCTGTCTTCGTCGAGCTTCTCGTCGAGGATACGCGAGAACTCGTCATACGGCATGTTCGAGAACTTCTCGCCGTCGATGATGAAGCTGGGGGTGGATGTGATGTCATCCGCCTCGGCGTTCTGTTGGAAGTTGGCATACAGCGCCTCGGCCTTCGTTCCATCGGACAGGCAGGCAGTCAGCTGATCGTCGGTCAGACCGGCGGTCTTGCCCAGCGTTTTCAGGTTCTCGGCGATTTCTGCCGGTTCACCTTGTGTCCAGTCGCGCTGGCGCTCGTAGATCAGGTCCGAGATGCCGAAGAAGCGGTCGGTCGAGCCTTCGCAGCGCGCGACCATGTCGGCCCACAGGCCGTAGCGGTCGAAGTAGACGCCGCGATAGGTGAAGCCGATCTTGCCGGTGTCGATGTAATCGGCCTTCAGCTCTTCGAACACGGTGTCGTGGAACGTCGCGCAATGGGGGCAGGTAAACGACGCGTATTCGATCACCTGGATATCTGCGTCGGGGTTGCCCAGCGTCATTTCCTGGATGTCCACTTCTGCGGCGACGGCGCTGCTTTCCTGCGCGTTGGCGGCAGCGAAGGGTGTCGAGGCCGGGTTCGCGGTGGGCTGAGACATATACCATGCGCCCCCTGCAACGGCGGCAACGGCAATGGCGGCAAGGGGAAGCGTCTTCATGGTCGGTCCTTTTTCTTCGACAGCACATTCGTGCCAAGGCGTTCTAGGGCGGCGCGCAGATCTGCGTCGCCGACGTCAGTTGCGGTCTCTCGCGCAGCTTTGATGACAGCGGGATCAAGCGTGCGTTCCGGCGGTGTGTAGCCAGCCGCCGTTTCGCCAAAGCCCGTGGGCGCGGTTTGCGTGATGTGAATGCGGCGGATCGCCTGATAGCCGTAGCAGGCGTTCACACGCTCACGCAGTTGTTCCTTCTGCATTTCCAGCATCGGTGCCTGCGCGCCGGTGGTCAGAACGGTCAGAGTGGCCCCAAGTGGGCCGCGTCCGAACGACACTTCGACGGGTTGGCAAATCTTGGCGATCGCCTCGCCCGCCACCTCTGGCCAGCAGGTCAACAGGCGCGACACGGCAAAGCCACGGCTCTCGCCGACGGTGCGGATGCTCCGCTCCATCAGGCTGGCGGCGCGCACGGCCCCCTTGCGGAACCTGCGGCGATGTGGCGTCTGGGCTTGGCTCATGACCGGCAATCTATGCCTTGGAGCACGGGACGGAAGAGCAAACCCGGATCGAGGGCATAAAACATGCGTGACGCGCTGACACGATCCTTGCTGGACTGGTACGACGCCAACGCGCGCGAGATGCCGTGGCGCGTGGGTCCAACCGACCGGAAGGCGGGCGTGCGGCCCGATCCCTACGCCGTCTGGCTGTCCGAGGTGATGCTTCAGCAGACGACCGTCGCCGCCGTGCGCGCCTATCACCAACGGTTCATCGCGATCTGGCCGACCGTGGGCGATCTGGCGGCGGCTGACGATGCGGCGGTCATGGCCGAATGGGCGGGCCTTGGCTACTACGCCCGCGCCCGCAACCTTCTGAAATGCGCGCGCGCCGTGGTTGCGGATCATGGTGGACGCTTCCCAGACACCTATGACGCGCTGCTGACCCTACCGGGGATCGGCCCCTACACCGCCGCCGCGATCTCTGCCATCGCGTTCGACCGAGCGTCAGTGGTGGTGGACGGCAACGTCGAACGTGTGATGGCGCGGATGTATGCGGTTCAGACGCCGCTGCCCGCAGCGAAACCCGAGCTTACGGCGCTGGCTGCCGCACTGACGCCCGACACACGCCCCGGAGACTACGCGCAAGCGGTCATGGATCTTGGCGCAACCATCTGCACGCCGCGCAGCCCCGCCTGCGGCATCTGCCCGTGGATGAGCGACTGCGCCGCCCGCAAGCAGGGCATCGCGGCAGAGCTGCCGAAGAAGACACCGAAAGCGCCGAAGCCCGTGCGGCGGGGCGTCGTCTACGCCGGTCGGCGCCCTGACGGCGCCTGGCTGCTAGAGACGCGGCCCGACAAGGGTCTGCTGGGCGGGATGGTCGGCTTTCCCGGATCGGACTGGGCCGAGGTGCCGGAGGACACAGCGCCCCCCGCCGACGCCCGCTGGCAGGACGCCGGAGAGGTGCGCCATATCTTCACCCATTTCCACCTGATCCTGCTCGTCCGCGCCGCGACGGTCGAAGGCCCCGCGCAACGGGGCAGATTCACACCCGCAAATGCCTTCAACCCCCGCGATCTGCCTACATTGATGCGCAAGGTCCTTAACGCAGCCCTTGCGGCATTGCCGCCGCTTGAGCGGACGCCCGACACGGATGTAGAAGACACGTAATGACCCACCTGTCCAAAGCCCTGCCGTTCTGGCTATCGCTGCTGCTTGTCCCAGTGATCCTGGTGTCGGCGGCGCTAGGGGGGTGGTGGCTGATGCTTGTGCCTGCGCTGACGTGGTGGCTGTTCTCGATCATCGACAGTTTCGCTGGTCTGAACGAAGCCAATGAAGACCCCCAAACCCCAGACAGCCAGCTGTTCTGGTATCGCACAGTCACACTGATCTGGTTTCCAATCCAGTTCACGCTGACATTCGGCTTGATCTGGTACGCCACACACGCGGACTATTCGGGCGCGGAACAGTTCTGGCTGTTCTTCGGCATGGGCGTCTTGTCCGGCACCGTCGGCATCAACTACGCGCATGAGTTGATGCACCAGCGCAACCGCGCCGAACGCTGGCTCGCCGATCTGCTTCTGGCGATCGTTTTCTATTCCCACTTCCGGTCAGAGCATCTGCTGGTCCATCACCGTTACGTCGGCACGCGCCGCGACCCCGTGACGGCGCGCTATAACGAGGGCTTCCACCGTTACTACCCGCGCGTCCTGCGGCAATCGCTGATGTCGTCCTTCCGCGCCGAAGCTGCCATGCTGGCCCGCAAATCGCTGCCGTGGTTCCACCGCAGCAACCCGTTCTGGCGCTACTGGGCGTTGCAGGCAGGCTTCTTGATCCTCGCCTTCGCCCTTGGCAGCTGGACGGGCGTCGGCCTTTTGCTGGTTCAGGCGGGCGTTGCGATCTGGCAGCTGGAGTTGGTGAATTACGTCGAGCACTACGGCCTGACGCGCAAACATCTTGGCGACGGCAAGTACGAGCACGTGCAGCCCCGCCATTCGTGGAACGCGTCGCAGAAGGCGTCGAACTGGCTGCTCATCAACCTGCAGCGCCATTCGGACCATCACTACAAGCCGGACCGCCGTTTTCCGCTGTTGCAGACCTTCGACGATACGCAGGCTCCGCAACTACCGGCAGGCTACCCGATCATGACCTTCGCCGCGATGATTCCGCCCCTGTGGAAGCGGATCATGAATCCGCGCGTGAAGGCGTGGCGCGCGCAATTCTATCCAGAAATCGAGGATTGGCAGCCCTACAACAAGGCGCTGAACCCCGCGCCGCGCTAGGTCTGGTGGCTGTCGCACGCGAAGGCCGAACGCCCGCCAACCTTGGACTTGCGGATCGTGCCATCGCACTTCGGACAGGCCCCGCCGTCTTCGCGGTGGTGAATGATCCAATCGTTCGGCAGCTGAGCATAATCGGCATCGGTATCCGACACTGCATTCAGCACTTCATGCATCGCGTCGAACAGCGCGTCGATCTGCGCGTCTTCAAGCTCGTTGGCATTCCGATCCGGCGCAATGCCCGTGCGATACAGCATCTCGTCCGACCACAGGTTGCCGATTCCGGCCACCTTCTTCTGCGCCATCAGCGCCGACTTCACCGCGCCGTTCGTTCCGCCGATCACGGCACGGAACACATCGCGCTCAATACCCAGCGCATCCGGCCCCCAGCCCTCATCGTTCAGAAACGCATCGGGATCGTCGATCACCCTCACCCAGCCCAGCTTGCGCGGGCAGCGATAGGCCAGCCGGCGCGTTCCCTCGAACGCTATCAACAGCTTGGTGTAGTCCGGTGGCTCACGCTCGCCCTCGTCGAAGGCGTATAGCTCGCCGGTCATCCCCAGATGTACAACGATCCAAGGGCCCGCGGCCGAGCCCGCAAAGATCAGTTTGCCGTGGCGCCGCGTCTCGGTGAACTGCCGCCCGACCAGCCGTCCGCGCTCGTTGTCGCCCGGCAGGTCGATGTATTCGACGTCATCGGACAGCGTCACCGCCTCGATGGTGCGGTTGAGGCAGTCGCGTTCGATCCGGCGGCGATTGGCTTCGGCTTCGGGCAGTTCTGGCATCGGCTCAGGTCAGCTCTTCGTCTGCCTTTGCGCTGTCTTCCGAGGTCTCGGGATCGTCCGAGCGCTCGGTCTCGTCCCCCCCCGACTCCGGGATGTGATGCACGATGGTGCGCGTCGGGAACGGAATATCCAGACCCTCGGCGTCCAGCGCCTCTTTCACCTTGCGCTTGATGTCGGCCTGATAGGCGAAATAGTCATCCGCATCGACCCAAGCGCGGCACATGAAATCGACCGAGCTGTCGTTGAGATTGTTCACCTGCAGCCACAGATCCTCGTCCGTCATGGTGCGCTTATCGCCCAGAACAGTCTCTCGGATGACCCGTTCGGCATCGGCAAGGTTCACACCGTAACCCACGCCAAACGTCCACTCTGCCCGCCGATGCGGGTAGACAGAGTAGTTGACGATGGTGTTCCCCCACACGTCCTTGTTCGGGATGATGATCTGCACGTTGCCGATGCTGGCCAGTTCCGTGAAGTTCAGCGTGACTTCCTTCACCGTGCCCATCTGGCCGTTCACCTCGACGAAATCGCCTTCTTTGATGGGCCGGAAGAAGATGATCATCACGCCCGCCGCGATGTTTGTCAGCGTGCCCTGCAATGCCAGGCCGATGGCCAGACCGGCGGCACCGATGGCCGCGACGATACTGGTCGTCTGCACCCCGAAGGTGTTCAGAACAAAGAGGAACGTGAATGCGAGGATCGCGTAGCGTGCAAGGTTGCCCAGGAAGTTGAACAGCGTCGTGTCCATGTCCGGCCGGGCGGTGCCGATGGACCGGATGCGGCGCTTGACCCACCCAGCGATCGTGTACCCCACAAGCAGGATGAAGATCGCGGACAGGACATTGCCAGCGATCGACAGCAGGAAGTCCAGCGTCAGAATGTCGCCGATGGTCTGGTCCCCAAGCGAGAAGTTCAGGATCGGGTTCAGAATGGGGTCTAGGAAATCCATCACGTCAGCGCGTCCATCTTTTCGGCCAAGTCTATATCTCGCGCGCTCAAACCCTTTACGTCGTGGCTCGTCAAGGTAACGGAAACGCGATTGTAGACGTTCGACCACTCTGGGTGATGGTCGACGGCCTGCGCATGGATCGCGGCGCGCGTCATCCAACCGAAGGCCTCGATGAAGTCGGCGAACTTGTAGTCCTTGGTGATCGCGTCTCGACCTTCGACCTCTGACCATCCTCGTTCGGCCAACCTCGCCAGCGCCTCCGTGCGCGCTTGGCCTTCTAGCTTGTCGCTCATTCCGGCTCTCCCTTGTCCTTTCGGAACGGACCGTAGCTGGTCAGAACCTCTATCTCTTCGTCCACCGCGCGACGTTCGGCGGTTAGAAACTGCTCGACTGCCGTGCGGAACCCCGGATCGGCAATCCAGTGCAGCGAGTGCACCGCGTGGGGTAGGTAGCCGCGCGCGATTTTATGCTCGCCCTGCGCGCCCGCCTCGACCCGTGTGCGACCATGCGCCAGCGCCCAGTCGATGGCCTGATAGTAACACAGCTCGAAATGCAGGAACGGCACGTCCTCGATACAGCCCCAATAGCGGCCATAGAGTGTATCGCGACCGATGAAGTTCAGAGCACCGGCAATCGGCGTGCCTTCGTCCAGCGCGAGCATCAGCAACATGTCATCGCGCAGGTTCGCCTGCGCTTCCTCGAAGAACGCGCGCGTCAAATAGGGTGTGCCCCACTTCCGCGCGCCGGTGTCCTGGTAGAACTGCCAGAAGGCATCCCAATGGTGAGGCTTCAGCTCATCGCCGGTCAGATGCACGATCTCCAGCCCGGCCTCTTGCGCAGAGCGGCGTTCCTTGCGGATCGTCTTGCGCTTGCGCGATGACAAAGCGGCAAGGAAGCCGTCGAAGTCGCCGTAATCCTCGTCGATCCAGTGATACTGCTGGCCAAGGCGGTGCAGAAGGCCCATCTCAACACCCGCCTGCGCCTCGGCCTCTGTGCAGAAGGTCGCATGCAGGGTGGCGATGTCATTCTGATCGGCGATGCGCACCGCGCCCTCGACCAAAGCGGCATAGCCGATCTCATCGTGGTCCGGGTGCGTCAGGAACCGCCGCCCCGTGGCCGGCGTGAACGGCGCGGCGATCTGAAGCTTCGGGTAGTAGCTGCCGCCCGCGCGCTCATAGGCATGGGCCCATGAATGGTCGAAGACATATTCACCCTGACTGTGTCCCTTGGCGTAAAGCGGCGCGCAGGCGATGATCTGCCCATCGGCCTCGGCCGTCAGGTAATGCGGTGACCAGCCGGTGCCCGGCCCGACAGAGCCCGAAACCTCCAGCGCCTTCAGAAAGCGGTGCGTCGTAAAGGGATCGACCGGCACCCCGCCATCCGGGTTCGCGCAGGCATCCCAGTCGGCCGCGTCGATGGCGGTCAGGCTGTGGTGGCTGGAAACGGCGATCTGCGGCTGGTCGGACATGGCCGAGAGGTGTGGCGGGAGGCGCCAAGATCAAGCGGGCGCGAAACCTTCGAACGTGATCTGATCGGCATATTGCAGCGCTGCGTCGGCCTGTTGTTGGCCGCGGATGGTCCAGCACAGCACCGATCCACCGTGCTGCTTCACCTGCGCCACGGCAGCGGAGGATAGGGTAGTGTGGTCGTGGCTGATGAAGTCCAGCGCGTCGCGCCAGCCCTCGATGGGGCCGTCCCCCTCGGTCGTCAGCCCCAGATGCACCCCGGCGGGTAGCCAGTCGAGCGCGTGAATGTAGGTGTGCCGGAACGACATCACCGCCAGCCGCGCCCCGCCGCGCGCAACTTCGGCCACCACCTGCCCGACGGCCTGTTCTGGACCCAGGTCGCAGGTCTGATCCTTGATCTCGACCAGCACCGGCACACGGTCACCGATCTGCGCCAAAACATCGGCCAGCGGCAAGATCACATCGTCCGACCCGGTCAGCCGCACGGTGGCCAGTTGTTCGGCGGTCAGGCTGCGCACGGGCCCTTCCAGATCAGTCAGGCGATCCAGCCGGGGATCGTGGAACACCACCGGCACACCATCGCGCGACATCTGCACGTCCAGTTCGATCCCATAGCCCTGCGCCACGGCGGCATCGAAAGCGGAGCGGGTGTTCTCGATCACGCCGTTCCGGCGGTCGTGCAGCCCGCGATGCGCAAAGGGTCGGGCAAGGCAATCAGCGGGAAGTGTCATGCGATCTGGAAGATACCCTCGATCTCGACCCGCACGCCCATTGGCAGGGCCGCGACGCCGACGGCAGAGCGGGTGTGCCGCCCTGCGTCGCCCAGCACTTCGGCCATCAGGTCGGACGCGCCGTTCACGACCTTGGGTTGGTCGGTGAACTCGGGCGTAGAGGCGACGAAGCCGGTCAATTTCACCACCTGCACCAGTCGGTCGAGATCCCCATCGCAAGCCTTGCGCACCTGAGCCAACAAGGACAGCGCACAGGCGCGTGCCGCGGCCACTCCCGCGTCGATATCTTCCGGTCCGTTACAGATACCGGTCATCAGGCCGTCCGGCCCGGCGCTGATCTGACCGGATACGTACAGAAGGTCGCCCATAAACAGGAATGGCACGTAGTTGGCCGCCGGGGCGGGTGCGTCGGGCAGTGTGATGCCCAGTTCATTCAGTCTGTCGTCGATCTTGCCCATGTCATCCTCCGGTGCTTACAGGCCACCCAATCCCCACGCCACGTCCGCGTCAACCTTCGCGGAAGGCACGGGTGAAATAGTCGGTCAGAGGCTTGGTCAGGTAGGCGATGGGCGTGCGGTCGGCGGTGCGCAGATACGCCTCTACCGGCATGCCGGGGATCAGCGACAGTCCTTCGGGCAGCTTGTCGATCTCTCCCGGAGACAGCACCAGTTCGGCGCGGTAGAACGCCGCTTGGCTGGTATCGTCGACAAATGCGTCCGCGGATACCAGGATCACCTGCCCGGATAGTTCCGGCGTCGTGCGCGCATCGAAGGCGGGGAAGCGCAGGATGACCTCTTGCCCCTCTGACACCTGATCGATGTGAATCGGCGGCACGCGGGCCTGGATAACCAGCGCGCGGTCCTGCGGCACGATGTATAGAACCGGCGCAGCGGGTGTGACCACGGCCTGCGGGCCGAAGACGCTCATGTCGTAGACCACGCCGCCGACAGGAGCCGTGATCGCTGTGCGGGCACGTTGTTCGGCCAGACCGGCGACGCGCTCTGCGATCTCGGTCTGGCGCACGCGCAGGTCGCGCAGTTCGGTGATCGCCTGCTCGCGGCGCTGAACGGTGTAGACCAGCACTTGATTGTCGATCTCGGAAATTCGCTCACCCGCCTCGGCCCGGCCTGCGATCAATTCGCCGATCTGGCCCTGCAAGCGCGCCGCCTCCCGGCGCAGCGACAGGACGCGACTGGCCTGTGCAAGACCCCGATCCAGCAGCGTTTGCTGGCTCTCCAGTTCTTCGCCGATCAGCGACACCTGCTCGCGCAGCGATTCTTCCTGCGCGCCAAGCCCGTCGATCTGGCGGTCGATCTGGGCGCGGCGACGTTCAAGCTGGCCCAGCGTCATCTTCGCCGTCTCGCGCCGCGCTTCGAACAGATCGCGCTGGCCCGTGACAAGATCGGCGACCTCGGGTTCGAGATCGGCCAAAGCCAGCAGGTCGTCGGGAAAGGTAATTGCCTCCGAATCCGCCTGCTCGGCTTCCAGCCGGGCGCGGCGGGCGCGAAGCTCATTCAGTTGTGCGCGCGCGGCGGTCAGCTGGCTGTCGAGCAGCTTGGTATCCAGAACCACCAGCAGATCGCCTGCCTCGACGGTATCGCCCTCCCGCACCAACACCTGTTCCACGACGCCGCCGTCGGGGTGCTGCACGATCTGGCGGTTCTGATCGACCTCGATCTGACCGGACACGACGACCGCACCGGAAATCTGCGAAAACGCCGCCCAAGATCCGAAGCCGGCGACCAACAGCAGCAAGGTGAAGAGACCCAGCAGAATGGGGCCGCGGGCGGACCAACTCATGAGACGCCTCCGGGATCGGCGGTGATCTGGCGGTGGTTCTGCGTGACCTGCCGCAACACCTCATCGCGGGGACCGAACGCGCGGCGCATTCCGTTTTCCAGCATCACCAGCGTATCGCACCCGGCGATGGCGGACGGACGATGCGCCATCAGCACGACCGCGCCGCCCGATGCCTTCATCTCAGCAATAGCGATGTTCAGCGCCTGCGTTCCCTCGTTGTCGAGGTTTGAGTTCGGCTCATCCAGCACCAGCAGCACCGGATCGCCATACATGGCGCGGGCAAGTCCGATCCGCTGCATCTGCCCGCCCGACAGCCGCCCGCCCGCGCTGGAAACCGGCGTGTCATAGCCCTGCGGCAGCTTCAGGATCATCTCATGCGCCGCTGCCTTCTGCGCGGCTTTCACCACAGCCTCGGACGATACCTGCGGGCTAAGGCGCGCGATATTCTCGGCGATGGTGCCGTCGAACAGCTGCACGCGCTGGGGCAGATAGCCGATGTGCTGACCCAGAGTATCGGGCTCATACTGATCCAGCGCGGCGCCGCCGAGGCGGATCTTGCCGCCCGCGCTGCGCCACACTCCGGTCAGCGCCCGTGCAAGGGTGGATTTGCCAGAGCCTGACTGGCCGATAACGCCCAGCGCCTGCCCCGGCTTCACCTCGAACGAGACCATGCGCAGCGACGCTTGCGGCTGGCCCGGCGGGATCACCGTGATCTGATCCACCACAAGATGCGCAGAGGGGCGCGGCAGTGCGGTGCGCGCGGGTTCCTGACCCTGAGCGCTGAGCAATTCGGCCAGCCCGGCCCAGCCCTGTCGCGCGCGCTGCACCAAGGGCCATTGCCCAAGCGCTTGGTCGATGGGCGCCAATGCACGACCCATCATAATAGAGGCTGCAATCATGCCGCCCGGTGTCAGTTGCTCTTGCAGAACAAGCCACGCGCCCAATGCGAGCATCAGAGATTGCAGAAAGATGCGCGACGTGCGCGTCAGAACCGTGAAGCCACCCGTCGTCTCGGTACCCGTCATCGACTGGGTCAATGCACGCTCGCGCAGGTCCTGCCAGCGCGAGAACGCGGCATCCTGCATGCCAAGAGAGCGCACCATTTCAGCCTCTTGCCGGACCTGTTCGGACATTCGGTGCGCCTGAACCTGAGCCATTTGCGCCTGCGATTGAACGCCTTTGGACAGAAGCTGGTTCAGGGCCGCGATCCCCGTCAGAACGATCAGCGCGCCAAGCGCCAGCCAACCCAGCAAAGGGTGGAAGATAAAGATCAGCGCAAGGAAAAGGGGCGTCCAAGGAAGGTCGAACAGCGCGGTCAGAACCGGGGAGGCCAGAAGGCGTTGCACCGATTCCAGATCGCTCAGGTAATTTCGGACGTTCGCGTCGGGGTTCGTGGCGGCCGCGCGCACCGTTGCTTCGAACACCCGCCGGTCCAGCCGGGACTGAAACCGCGCCCCGATGCGGCCAAGGATGCGGCTGCGCGCAAGATCCAAGAGGCCCATCATGATGAACAGGAACGCCATCAGGAGCGTCAGCGCCACCAGGGTGGATTCGGACCGAGAGCCCAAAACGCGGTCATAGACCTGCAGCATGAACAGCGGACCCGTCAGCATCAGCAGGTTCACTAACATGGAAAACAGGCCGACAGCCAGGAACAGGCCGCGGCTTTCGGACCGGACCTGCGCCAGTTCAGCCCGCCCCCTGCTTAGATCCGCCCGTCCCGCCATGAGCCAGCCCCGCTTGAGTTGCCCGCGTCACACTCTATCGTGCAATACCTACAGCGGGATTAAAGATTATGGAATTCATGCCGCTAAAACGATGAAAGGTGTGACCATGCGACTTGCATTGATCCTGTCACTGGCTCCGATGCCGTTGATTGCGCAGGAAACCTTGGACTTCAGCGGTCTGTGGCGCGCTAACCCCACGGCGCAATGCGTCTACACCGGCGGTGACGGAAGTGCCCTCAAGATCGAGGACAACACGCTTTTCGGCGTCGAAAACCGCTGCGACATGACCAATCCTGTCAACGTGAACGACATGAACGCGCAGCTTTTCGATATGGAGTGCGCCGGCGAAGGTGAACGTTTCGAAGGCCGCGCCATGTTCATGGAAGCCAGCGACGGCGGCCTGTACCTGATCTGGGACGGTATCGCGTTCAAATACGAGCGCTGTGGCGAGGATGCCGCCGTCGGCACCGTCACCACATCGGAAGAGCTGGGAATCACCCAGTAATCAACGACCCTTCAGCGCACTGGTCAGGTCGATGGTGGCGTCGGGTCGCCCAAGCCGGGCGCGATAGACCGGCAACGATTCGGCGACGCGCATGACGTAGTTTCGGGTCTCGTCGAAGGGGATCATCTCGATCCAGTCGATCACATCCACATCCTGCTCACGCGGATCGCCGCGCCGATCCATCCACTGCAAGGGACGGCCCGGACCAGCGTTGTAGCCTGCCGACACCAAGACCGGGTTCACGCCGAACCGACGCTCCAGCCCCGCCAGATAGGCCGTGCCAAGGCGCGCGTTGTAGGTCGGATCGGCATAGAGCCGGTCGCGCGAATAGCGAATGCCCAACTCACGCGTCACATCCTGCGCTGTGCCGGGCATAAGCTGCATCAACCCGCCCGCACCCACGCGAGACGAGACCACGGGATCGAACTCGCTTTCGCGCCGCGCGATGGCCAAAGCCAGCTCTTCCGAGACCGGCATTTCTTCCAGTCCCAGGTCGACGACCGGGAAGTAGGCGCGCGGGATAACGATCCCGTTCTGCGCCGCACGCTTCGCGACCCGCACGGCGATATGCGGCTCGCCCAAGGACAGAACCAGATCGCCCAGCGCCGCAACCTCATCCGCATCTAGATCATCGGCAAGATGGGTGAAGAATGTTTCCGCATAGTTCCGCTCACCCGCCGCTTGAAGGATCAGCGCGGCCTCCAGAACGCTGCTGTCGCGAAACGAAACCTCTTCCAGCGGTGGCGCTTCGGGCGGGTCGATCAGGTCGGGATCGGCGCCCGCGCCGATACGTTCGGCGGCGAGCAGGCCGTAGAAGCTGGTCTGGTGCAGCGCTCCTGCCGCATAGGCTGCGGCGGCTTCATCCTCTTGCCCCAAGGCTTCATGCGCCCGGCCCACCCAGTAGTGTCCCCGCCCCAAAGAGATCGGGGTAAACACCGCTGCGCGCATCCGCTCGAAGTGACGCAGCGCATCCTCGGGGCGATCAAGGAACCGCAGCGCCAGGAAGCCCGACAGCCACTCCAACGCGGCGTAGTCCGACCCTTCGGTCAGCCAGTGGGGAGATGCGACGGCGTAGGCGGTATCGTAGTCACCTTCCCGCATCAGTGCACGCGCCAGATCTTCGCGGTAACCGCCCCAGCTCGCCGGATCGCCCAGTCGTGCGGCTTCGGTGGACTGCCGGCGCAGCAGCGCGATCGCTTCCGAATCACGGTCACGCGCTAAAGCCTGCCGGAAGGCGCGGTAGGCCAGTCCCGCATCGCCACGCTGCGCGGTGTCCAAGTCTTCGGCAACGGCCGCGGCATCGCTGCCCCGCAAGGCACTCAGTCGCGCCTGCACCACGGCGGCCAGATCCCCATCCAAGCGCTCGACACTGCGCGCCAAAGCGCTTTCAGAGCCGTTCCAGAACATCTGCTCCGCACGTTCGGCTTCCAGCGGCTCCAAGACATTTGGATACAACTTCAGCAGCCGCTGCTCTGCGCGCCCTGTCATCGACCGCTCGACCCACGCCAGCGCCGCGGTGCCGCTTGCGTCGCCATCGCGACCCAACACGCGGTAGGCATCGACCAGCGCTGTCACGCCCTGGCCCGTCACGGGGGTGGCATCGCCGAAGAAAGCAAGCACGTCACCCGCCGTTTCTTCGGACAGATCGCCCGTGGGCAGGTGCTGTTCGGCATTCGCGCGCAGCCCCGACAGGCCGGGCCAATCGGGATTGCGCTTCACGAAAGCCAGCGCCGCTTCGAAATCGCCGAAGCCTTCGCGCAGCCACAGCCAATCCACGATATCACCGGCGACAGGCCCCGCCCGCGACGCCGCTGTTTCGGCGGCGAGCCACCGCCCGCCCCTGACAGCTTCCATCGCGGCAGAAATGCCGTCGTCAAAACCGGACCGGGCGGGGGTCTGCGCTTGGGCCGGAAGGCCCAAACAGATCAGCACTGAAAATACAATTGCACGCATAGGCATGAGATACGCCCCAGCCGCACGATGTCCAATTCACGACCTTGGCAAGAGGCCGTGTGCGGCATAGGGTCCGCGCGCCGGAAATCCCCGGTTCATCGCAATCAGGAAGGATACCTCATGTTTCACGGGTCCATCGTCGCACTGGTCACGCCGTTCAAGGACGGCAAGCTGGATCTCGACGCCCTGAAACGGCTGGTGGACTGGCATGTCGAAGAGGGCACCAGCGGCATCGTGCCCGTCGGCACCACCGGTGAGACACCCACGCTTAGCCATTCTGAGCATGAGACCGTAGTGGCCGAAGTGGTCAAGCATGCCAACGGGCGCGTGAAGGTCATGGCGGGCGCCGGGTCCAACAACACGGTCGAGGCGATCAGGCTGGCCAAGCACGCGCAGGACGTGGGCGCGGACGGCGCGCTGGTCGTCACACCCTACTACAACAAGCCCACGCAAGCGGGGCTCTACGCGCATTTCCAAGCCGTGCACGACGCCACCGACATCCCGATCGTGATCTACAACATCCCCGGTCGGTCCATCGTCGATATGTCACCCGCCACCATGGGCGAACTGGCGAAACTGCCGCGCATCGTGGGCGTGAAGGACTCCACCGGCGATGTCGTGCGCGTGTCCGAGCAGCGGATCACCTGCGGCGCCGATTTCATCCAGCTATCGGGGGAAGACGCATCAGCCCTTGGCTTCAACATCCACGGCGGCGTCGGCTGTATTTCCGTCACGGCCAACGTCGCGCCGAAGCTATGCGCTGACTTCCAGAAGCTAATGGCCGACGGCGACTGGATGGCCGCGCGCGATCTGCACGACCGGCTGATGCCCTTGCACGAGGCCGTGTTCACCGAGCCGGGCCTTGTCGGCGCGAAATACGCGCTGTCGCTGCTGGGTCGCTGTCAGGACGAAGTGCGCCTGCCGCTGGTGCCGCTGACCGAGGGTACGCGCCTTGTAATGAAGTCCACGATGGAGCGTCTGGGCCTGATCGGCTAGGCGATCTGTGGGCGGGGCTGCTGGACAGACCCCGCCCGCCTGCCTATCTGCACCGAATGGCAAAACCCAAGGACAACCCGAATTACAAGGTGATCGCCGAGAATCGGCGCGCGCGCTACGACTATGCAATCGAGGACGACCTTGAGTGCGGGATTATCCTGCAGGGGTCCGAAGTAAAGTCCCTACGCACCGGTCAATCCAACATCGCCGAAAGCTATGCCACTGTCGATGACGGAGAGCTGTGGCTGGTGAACGCGTACATCGCTCCGTACGAGCAGGCGATGTTTGGCCACGAAGATCGCGCCCGTCGCAAGTTGCTGGTCAATCGCAAGGAACTGGCGCGGCTATGGTCAGACACCCAGCGCAAGGGCATGACGCTTGTGCCTTTGGTGCTGTACTTCAATCACCGCGGCATGGCGAAGCTGAAGATTGGGATCGCAAAGGGCAAGAAAGCGCCCGACAAGCGCGCGACAGAGGCCAAGCGCGACTGGCAGCGCCAAAAGCAGCGGCTGCTGAAAGACCATGGTTGAGCGGAAAGCTCAGGACTTTCCACGCTTGTGGCTCATGCGCGCGGATAAAGTGGAAAGGTAGTCCGCAAAGGCGGCATCCTTCGTGGCGGACAGGGTCAAACGGTGGGTGTCTGTAAGCAGTTCAAGCGCCTGCTCTTTCTCCGCATCGGAAAACGGCGCATCCGTGCGCGCGAATGCCCCCATACTCTGCGACCCCTCGGCAGAAGTTGAGACAACCAC
Source organism: Palleronia sp. THAF1 (assembly GCF_009363795.1). Taxonomy (NCBI): domain Bacteria; kingdom Pseudomonadati; phylum Pseudomonadota; class Alphaproteobacteria; order Rhodobacterales; family Roseobacteraceae; genus Palleronia; species Palleronia sp. THAF1. Next base: position 2,985,395 of record NZ_CP045420.1, read on the forward strand.
CCAATGGTTCATCCCGAAGTCGCGAGCAGCGCCGAAAATGTTCTTTTCGTCCAGCTTTATCAAGGCGTTCCACTCGGCAATACCGGCGTTCGCCAAGCTCCAGCGCACGGCTGGGTCGTCCATCACAACACCTTGGGAGAAATAGTATTCCACCCATTCAGGTGAGTATGTCTGGAACAGGTAAGTCGGACCGGCAAACTTCAAATGAAGCGCCGCTGCAAATCCCGCGGGTGCCAATTTCCGCATCTCTTCTATGAGCGAGTCGATTTGGTTCGTTTTACTCGTTGTCACGCCGTTCTCCCCAGCATTGCTGCCCAAGCAAGCACGTACCACTGGAACTGAACGATAGAGCGGCGTGCGGGCCGTCAATGTCAAGAATTCTTCGGCGCCGCAATGCAGCGCCGAACAGGTCGATTGAGGTTAGCCGCGGGCACCAGAAGAACATGCTCATCCCATTCCAGACAGCATGGGATGTTCTTAGGCATGATATAATCCATCTTTCTCATGAACGGCACGCTCCCCATCACGGCAATGACCCACGCAACATAACATACAATCGGGCTTCGTGTCCTTTATGTCCGTCAAACACTCACACGTCGCGCCGTTTCCACCGTTTCATGCTCCACTGGAACCTGCAGGACTGCGTAGCTGCGTCCGTCCTGCGCACTGCGCCACCGATCACCAATCTGACTGACATTGCCGTATCCCAGCTTTCGTAAGGAACGTGTAAACGCCGGAACTGTAAGAGCAACCATCTCGGCAGCATTAAGAGTAACCGCGCACGCGACAAGCCCGGCGACCACCGTTGCCAATGCCTCTTCACGCTCTGCAGCCGACACCAGACTCTCGCAAAGCAAGAGACGCGTGATCTCAGCGGCATCGGCGAAGTCCCGCCCGGCCGGTATGGCGGTTGGCGGGATGTCGGCTAGCGCGCCACGAGCGGCATCTGCCATCATGCAGCCGGTTTGCCCCCAGCGCGCGTCGTAACGCATGATTCGCGCTCCGCCGATGACTCGCCCACCTATCATCGCGACGGAATAGAGGGCAGTAGGATTGTCGTATTGGTCCATTTCCATGTCGTGGTCATGGGGGATCGACCACGACAATGTATCCACGAAGAACCGCTTTCGCAGTTGCAGGAATTGCGAATATGAACCACCATGGGTTGCGAAGTCACGAAAGCCGAAGGTCGCGCCGGTAATTGTCTGTGGCATTGGAGTTTCCATCTGAAGTTGCAGTATAATATTTATCTACAACTTTAGATTTAATCCGCACAGCCGTGTTTTACTGTTTCCTGCGCCGCATCAATCCAGCCAACCAAGACGTGTTGCATCCATCACGGCCTGCATATTCGTGCGCGCAGACAGCTTGCCACGCCCGTTCGTCAGTCTCTGCTTCACGGCGCTTTCGCTGATTCCAAGCTCAAAGGCGATCTCTTTCAGCATGCGCCCCTCGCCCAGCAGACGAAACGCCTCTTGTTCGGCCCTCGTCAGCAGATTTTCGGGGCGTACGTCCCTGTCCACACCTTGCAGATTCGCGATCAGCGAACGCAGCTCATCGTCCGTGAACTCACGATCGGACCGGGCAAAGCTTCCGAAAGAGCGCAGAGAGGTGTCTTTGTCGTGCGACAGGCAAACCGCTGCGCCGAAAGTCAGTCCATGATCTGCGGCGTCGGCAAGAATGCCGCGCGGATCGTTCGCTGCAAGCGTGCTCCACCGGATCGCACCGGTGTTCCGGTAAATCCAGCGCATAACCGGATCATCGAGCATATAGCCCCGGCGGGTATAGGTGTCTGCCCAGGCTGCGGGATAGGTGTTCTGCTCAAACTCCGGGAAGGCGAACCCGACGCGCAGCGCGATGTGGTAACCAGCGGGCGCCAAGAATGCCACGGCGTCGACAGCCTTGATGTGCGTGGCTTCGTCCATACGCCCCTATCAATATCCTCCACCAATCAACTGCAATGTCGGGTCTCATGAATTGATGGAGATTCGCGAAAGATCCCGGACACGTTTCTGCTATAACGACCTGCCGTCACTTTCCGCAAAGGTTAAATACGACCAGAAGTTGCGCCAAACACGCGTCCGGTATCGCAATATTTCGTTTGCGATCCGCCGGTCTTGCACCTGCGTGGCTGGTGATCTAGCGCCGAATGCGACCGCCGCACAGGACGCATTCCATGACCGACGATCCCCGTACGCTCGTTTCGACCGACTGGTTGGCTAAACACATCAACGATCCGGACCTGAGGATTGTCGATGCCTCGTGGCACATGCCCGATCAGAACCGCGACGCACGCGCCGAATACGACGCAGCCCACATTCCCGGTGCCCGTTTCTTTGACATCGACGAAATTTCGGACCAGCGCTCAGAGTTGCCGCACATGGCCCCGCCGCCAGAGAAGTTCATCAGCCGGATGCGCGCTATGGGCATCGGCGACGGCCATCAGGTCATCGTGTACGACACCCACGGGATGCTGTCGGCCGCGCGCGTCTGGTGGACCTTCAAGCTGATGGGCAAGGACGACGTGGCCGTTCTGGATGGTGGCCTGCCCAAATGGCAGGCCGAGGGCCGCGAGATCGAGGATATGCCCCCCGTCATCCGCGACCGCCACATGACCGTGACCCGCCGCAACCACCTTGTGCGCGACGTGACGCAGGTGGCAGAGGCGTCGAAGCTGGACACGCCGCAAATCCTTGACGCCCGCGCCGCCGAGCGGTTCGCCGGATCGGTGAAGGAGCCGCGTGAAGGACTGCGGGCGGGCCATATCCCCGGATCGAAGAACCTGCCCTTCAACCGGCTGTTGCACGACGATGGCACGATGAAGGACGAAGCAGGCCTGCGCGCCGAATTCGACGCAGCCGGCATCGACCTTGGGCGGCCCGTCATCACCACTTGCGGGTCCGGCATCACGGCCGCGGTGCTAGCCCTTGGACTTGCCCGGATCGGCCACGACGACTGGTCGGTCTACGATGGATCATGGACGGAATGGGGCGCGTTCGCCGACCTTCCCGTCGCAACCGGAGACGCCTGATGTTTTCCAATCTCAAGGACCAGCCCGCAGACAAGATCCTGATGCTAATGGCCAGCTACAAGGAGGACGCGCGGTCGGACAAGCTCGACCTTGGCGTCGGCGTCTATAAGGATGCGCAGGGCAATACGCCCGTCATGCGTGCCGTGAAAGCCGCTGAAAAGCGTATCTGGGAAGAGCAGACCACCAAAAGCTACGTCGCGCTCGCCGGTGATTCCGCCTTTGCCGACGCCATGCGTGATCTTGTGCTAGGCGACAGTGTGTCAGCCGACCGCGTGGCCGCCATCGCCACGCCCGGCGGCACCGGCGCCTTCCGGCAGGGCGTAGACCTGATCCGCACGGCCAATCCCGACGCGACCGTCTGGATTTCGGCCCCCACCTGGCCGAACCACGTCTCGATCCTGAAAACCGTGGGACAGGCATTCAAGGAATACCGCTACTTCGACACCACCACCGGTGAGGTCGATTTCGACGGCATGATGGCGGACCTCGACGGCATCAAGGAAGGCGATGTCGTCCTGCTGCACGGCTGCTGCCACAACCCCACCGGCGCGAACCTGTCCGGCGAGCAGTGGAGCGGCGTGGCCCAGCTTCTGCGCCAGAAAAAGGCGCTGCCCTTTGTCGATATCGCCTACCAGGGCTTCGGCGACGGTCTGGACGAGGACGCCGCAGGCACGCGTATTCTGGCCGAGACCCAGCCCGAAATGCTGATCGGTGCGTCATGTTCGAAGAACTTCGGTGTCTATCGTGACCGGGTCGGCTTGCTGATGGCCGTGGGCGACTCGGCGAACAAGAAGACCACGCAGGGCAACCTGAACCACCTGAACCGGCAGAACTACTCGTTCCCGCCGGACCATGGCGCTCGCGTTGTCACCACCATCCTGACCGACCCCGATCTGCGTGCCGACTGGCAGGCGGAGCTGGAAGACATGCGCACCGGCATGCTGGTCTTGCGCCAGCAACTCGCCGATGAACTGCGCCAGCGCCTGAACGATGATCGGTTTGATTTCATCGCTCGGCACCGGGGCATGTTCAGCCGCCTTGGCGTGGACGAAGCGAAGGTCGAGGCCATGCGCAAAGATCACGGCGTTTACATGGTGTCCGACAGCCGCATGAACATCGCAGGTCTGAACGCTCAAACCGTCCCGATCTTGGCGGACGCTATCGCCAAGACCTGCCGCTGATCTACCCTCCTGTCCGACACCGGACAGGAGAGCCCCATGGAGACCGAACAGATCGAGACGGGCACATTCGAGCGCTGGACGCCGGATGACGTCGAGGCCGCGCTCGCGAATCACGAGATTGTCGTGATCGACGTACGCTCGCCGCAGGAATTCGCGGTCGAGCATATCGAAGGCGCGATGCTGATGCCCATGCCGTTCTTCCGCGCCGACCACCTGCCGACGCAGGATGGCAAGCGTATCGTTCTGCACTGCGGTAGTGGCCTGCGATCAGAGCGGATGGCCAAGATCGCGTCAGAGGCGGGGATTGATCCCATCGCCCACCTCGAAGGCGGCTTCACCGCGTGGAAAGAGGCCAAGAAGCCCCACATTGGGACCGATTTCATGTCGGGTGCTCCGAAAAAGGTCATGCCGAAATAGACACCGGTATGCCGCAGAAGGACAGGTTAGCGCCCTGTTTCTCTTTGCTTTTCTAATTTCCCATCCCGATCCATCAACCGGCCAAAACGACTGATCCGTCGTGCCTAGGCGTGAAAATGCCGGTTCGGGTGATGACATCGCCCTCATGGGCTCCATGGTTAACGCCTTACCATTGTAAAGGAGTTGCCCATGTCCATCGGTATATGGATCAGCCTAGCTGCCTACTTCGTCCTGATGCTCGGCATCGGACTATATGCGTGGCGAAAATCCACGTCCAACTCCGAAGAATACGTGTTGGGCGGTCGCAACCTTCCCCCCGCCGTCGCGGCGTTGTCGGCAGGTGCGTCGGATATGTCCGGCTGGTTGCTGTTGGGCCTTCCGGGCGCGCTGTACGCCGCTGGCCTGATCGAGGCTTGGATCGGCATCGGCCTCTTCTTCGGCGCGCTGGCGAACTGGATCATCGTCGCCCCGCGCCTGCGTGAACAGACAGAACGTTATGACAACTCGCTGACGATCCCCGCCTTCCTTGCCAACCGCTTCCCGTCTCAGGCCACCGTGCTGCGCGTCGTGTCGGCGGTCATCATCGTGATCTTCTTCTCCGTCTACACAGCCTCCGGCTTGGTCGGGGGCGGCAAGCTGGTGCAGTCGGCATTCGACGGCAACTATCAGGTCGGCGTCTGGCTGACGCTGGGCGTCGTGCTGGCCTACACGGTCGTCGGCGGCTTTCTTGCTGTGTCACTGACCGACTTCGTGCAGGGCTGCATCATGGTGTCCGCACTCGTCATCATGCCGCTGATCGTCCTGTACGCCGGTGAGGGCGGCGGTTTCGACCAAGCCGCGAACACCCTGTCAGAGGTGGACGGCTTCACCTTATCACTGTTCGACGGGCTGACGCTGTTCGGCTGGTTATCCGCGGTCACGTGGGGCTTGGGCTACTTCGGGCAACCGCACATCATCGTGCGCTTCATGGCGATCAAATCGGTTCCGGCCGTCGCCACCGCGCGCAACATCGGCATGACGTGGATGGGCATCTCGCTGATCGGCGCCATCGGCATCGGCATCTTGGGCCGCGCCTATGTCGAGCGGAACGGCGTGACGGTGGACGACCCCGAGACGATCTTCGTCGTCCTGTCGAACCTGCTGTTCCACCCGCTTGTCACCGGCTTCCTCTACGCCGCGTTGTTGGCCGCGATCATGTCCACGGTCTCGTCACAGCTTCTGGTCGCGTCGTCGTCGCTGGCAGAGGACTTCTACCGACTGTTCGTCCGCCGCAACGCGTCGGAGACCGAGGTGGTGAACATCGGTCGTCTTGCCGTCGTGGCGGTCGGCGTCGTCGCCGCCTTCATCGCGCGCGATCCCGACAGTCAGGTGCTGGGACTGGTGTCGAATGCCTGGGCCGGCTTCGGTGCCGCGTTCGGCCCGCTGATCATCCTGTCGCTGACGTGGAGCCGTATGACCGGCGCAGGCGCCGTCGCGGGCCTTGTGGTCGGTGCGGGTGTCGTGGGCCTGTGGATCCTGATGGGCTGGGGCTCCAGCTTCCTTGGCGGACCGGGCATCTACTCGATCATCCCCGGCTTCATCGCCGCCTTCATCGCGATCATTGCCGTCAGCCTGGCGACCGAGGACAGCGGAGAACACCGCGCGGTCGCGGCGGAGTAAACCTGCTTTTCCAAGCTGAATGACGAAGGGCCCGTTCCGAAAGGATCGGGCCCTTATTGATTCCATCCCCAGTCTGACATCAGTTGATCATGACGCGCGGCTACGAAAGGTTCGGGAACTGCCTGCGCTTGCGTGCCAATCCTCGCACAGCGATCAGACCTTCAGTCTCACCGGCCCCGCCACTTCACATAGTCGACGCCAAGAAACGCGAAAAGGCCCGGATCGCGATGATCCGGGCCTTCCGCTTTACGGTGCCGGGCGGGGGAGGAGGTCCGCCTGGAACCGATCTCTTATCCCTTCGAGAAGTCGGGATAGGCTTCCATGCCCAGCTCGGCCACGTCGAGGCCCATGACCTCGGCCTCTTCGCTGACGCGGATACCGACCACGGCCTTCAGGATGAACCACAGCACAAGACTGACCACGAAGGTGAACACACCGTAAGCAATGATGCCCGTCAGCTGAGTCACCAAAGCGGCATCGCCGTTGTAGAAGACGACCGCGATTGTGCCCCAGATACCGGCGAACAAGTGGACCGGGATGGCACCGACGACGTCGTCGATCTTCATCTTGTCCAGCATCGGCACGGTCAGCACCACGATGATACCACCGATCGCCCCGATCCACAGCGCACCGAACAGCGACGGCGCAAGGGGTTCGGCGGTGATCGACACCAGACCGGCAAGACAGCCGTTCAGGATCATCGTCAGGTCGGGCTTCTTGTACATCACCTGCGTCATGATCAGTGCAGCGATGGCACCCGAAGCAGCGGCCATGTTGGTGTTGGCGAAGATGCGACCCACATCGGTGATGTCACCCACGGTGCCCGCAGCCAGCTGCGAACCGCCGTTGAAGCCGAACCAACCCAACCACAGGATGAACGTACCCAGAGTGGCGAGCGCAAGATTGGAACCCGGCATCGGATTGGTGCGGCCGTCCTTGTACTTGCCCAGACGCGGACCCAGCACGATGGCACCGGCCAGAGCAGCCCAGCCGCCGACAGAGTGCACGATGGTCGAACCGGCGAAGTCAGAGAAGCCGGCTTCCGACAACCAGCCGCCGCCCCACTGCCAGGAGCCCGAGATCGGGTACATGAAACCGGTCAGGATGATGACGAAGAACAGGAAGGGCCACAGCTTGATACGCTCGGCCAGAACGCCCGACACGATGGACGCCGTGGCGGCTACGAACATCAACTGGAAGAAGAAGTCCGACGCGACGGAGGCGTAGTCCAGCGCAGCATCGCCGGCAGCAAGACCCACAGGCTCCAGCACCGTCGGTACGAAGTTAAAGGCGAAATAGCCGTTGAAGTCGCCCGGATACATCAGGTTGAAGCCAACCAGCCAATACATCAGCGACGCGATGGAAAAGAGCGCGATGTTCTTGGTCAGCTGCATGGTCACGTTCTTCGAACGCACCAGACCCGCTTCCAGCATGGCGAAGCCTGCCGCCATCCAGAACACTAGGAAGCCGCCCACAAGGAACAGCAGCGTGGTCATGATGTAGGGGCCGATTTCGTCGAAGCCGGGGGCGGCAGCCTCGGCAGCCTCCTGCGCGAACGCAGCGACCGGCAGCGCTGTCAGCGCGGCGGTCGTCAGTATGCGATTGATGGTTTTCATTGTCTTCTTTCCGTTTTCCCTGGGGACGCTCAGATCGCGTCGGCGTCGGTTTCGCCGGTCCGCACGCGGGTGGCGCTGGCGACATCGAGGACGAAGACCTTGCCGTCGCCGATCTTGTCGGTCTTGGCTGTCTTCACGATCGTCTCGACCACCTGGTCGGCCATGTCGGAGGTCACGACGACCTCCAGCTTGATCTTCGGCACGAAGTTCACGGCGTATTCCGCGCCACGGTAGATTTCGGTGTGACCGGACTGCGAGCCGAAGCCCTTGATCTCGGTCACCATCATACCGCGCACGCCGATGGTGGTCAGCGCTTCGCGGACCTCCTCCAGCTTGAACGGCTTGATCGCTGCGATGATGAGTTTCACGTCTATCCCCTCGTCAGTTATCTTTGACGGACCAGTGGTCCACGCGGCCTAGACACTCTGCCCGGATCGCGATCACAACGAATCCGAGTGCTTAAACGTATTGCACTTCCGGTTATTTGCACAATTTATGCGCAATTTTAGGGCTTAGCCCAAAAGTTAAGCGATCAAGAATCGGTTGGCGCTTTGCATTGCGGTTCTATCGGCGTGCGCTACGGCGTATGGTGCCGCAGAGCAGAATGACACGAAGCGGAGCCCACGCATGGCCCGACGCCCCCTGACCGCCCCGAAGCGCACGACGAAGCCCACCAAGCGCGCACCGGCCAAAACACCGCCCACGCGCCGCGGCAAGGCCAAGCGCACCACCCGCCGGTCCCGTCCGCGCGGGCCTCTGGGTTTGGTCCTGATGCCGTTCAACTGGCTGTTCCGCCTGATCTTCCGCCTTGTATGGCGCGGTGCGGCCGTGGCCCTGCTGATTCTGGGCCTGGCCGTCGGCTACGTCTACACCACCCTGCCAGAGCCGCAGGCGCTTCTGGATGGCCGCGCGCGCGGCTCTGTCACGCTGCTGGACCGCTACGGGGATATTTTCGCGTGGCGCGGTGAGCAGTTCGGCGGCCAGATCACCGCAGACACGGTGTCCGAACACCTGCGCAACGCCATCATCGCCACCGAGGACCGCCGCTTCATGTATCACCCCGGCGTCGATCCCATCGGCGTGGCCAGCGCCGTGAAGATCAACCTTGCCGAAGGACGCGGCCCGCTGTCTGGCCACGGCGGCTCTACCATCACCCAGCAGACCGCAAAGCTTCTGTGCCTTGGTGTGCCCTACGATCCCGACACGTGGGAATCGGAGACCGCGTACGAGGCTGACTGCCGCGAGGGGTCTTTGTGGCGGAAGATGAAGGAAGCCGTCTACGCGATGGCGATGGAGGCGCGCTATACCAAGGACGAGATCCTCACGATCTACATGAATCGCGCGTTCCTTGGCGCTGGCAGCCGCGGGTTCGAGGCCGCCGCCCAGCGCTATTTCGGCAAATCCGCGAACGTCGTCGATCCGGCGGAAGCCGCAATGCTGGCCGGTCTTCTCGTCGCCCCCACCCGCTACGCGCCCACCGCCGACCTGGAGCGCAGCCAGAACCGCGCGTCTGTCATCGTGTCGCTGATGGAAAGCCAAGGCTACCTGACCGACGCCGAAGCGACCTTTGCGCAGGACAACCCCGCGCGCCTGTCCGAAGCGGCAGAGGCCCGCGCGGGCGGCTATTTCGCGGACTGGGTCATGTCGTCGGCTCCCGACTTCCTGACCCGAAAGACGACCGAAGATGTGTTGCTGACCACAACCTTCGACGCCCGCATCCAGCGCGCCGCCGAAACCGCGCTGCAGCAAGTGTTCGACACCAAGGTCAATCCAAGCTCCAAGGCGCAGGCCGCTATCGTGGTGATGAGCGCGGACGGCGCGGTGCGCGGCATGGTCGGCGGGCGTAAGTTCAAAGGTGTCGCAGGCCAGTTCAACCGCGCGATCCAAGCCAACCGACAGACCGGATCGGCCTTCAAACCCTTTGTCTTCGCCGCCGCGCTCGACATGGGGTATTCGCCGCTCGATCAGGTCATAGATGAGCCGTTGACGATGAACATCCCCGGTTCCGGCCCATGGTCGCCGGAAAACTACACCCGCGATTTCAAAGGCCCGATGACGCTGGTCGATGCGCTGAAAGAGTCGCGCAACATCCCCGCCGTAAAGGTCTCGGAAGGCGCAGGGCGCGATAACGTCCGCCGGATTGCGTCCGAATTCGGGCTAAACAGCGACTTGGCCGACGGCCCCTCGCTGGCGCTTGGCGTGTCCGAATCCACGTTGATCAACATGACGGGCGCCTACGCTGGCATCCTGAACGGCGGCTCGGCCGTCGATCCCTACGGCATCTTGGAACTGCGCGTGAAGGGCGACGACACCCCCCTGATCGGTCAGGAAGGCGGCCTTGGCCAGCGCGTCATCACCGAGGATGCCGCGCGCCAGCTGGTCTACATGATGTCCCGCGTGATCGAGGATGGCACCGGCGCCCGCGCGCGACTTGACCGACCCGCAGCCGGCAAGACAGGCACCACACAGGCCGCGCGCGATGCGTGGTTCGTGGGCTTCACCGCAGATTACGTCACCGGCGTCTGGATGGGCTACGACGACAATACCCCACTGAAAGGCGTCACCGGCGGTGGCCTGCCCGCCGAGATCTGGCGCGAGACCATGGTCCGCGTGCATCAGGGCCTACCGGTGAACCAGCTTCCGATGGATGCCCCCGAGCCGCCGCGATACGAGCCCGAACCGCAGCCGCAACCCCAGCAGCAGCCTCAGGTCGCCAACGGACCAGAATCTCCAAACGACGTTCTGGTCGGCCCGGTGGAGCAGGTGCAGCAGCCGAACGTCGCCGAGCAGATCATCAACGATGTTCTGGGATCGATCTTCGGGCGGAACTGACCGGCCGAAGCTACACGATCCTCCAGTCTGTCGCTGTGTTTTCCTGCCAGCCGTTCTCATGCAGAACCGGCGTTTCGGTCGCTTCTACAGCGCGGCCCAGGCACAGATAGCCCGTTAAAAACCAGTCGGAGGGCACATCCAGCACCCGCGCGACCGCAACGGGGTCTAGAATCGAGACCCACCCCAACCCGACATTCTCGGCACGCGCGGCAAGCCACAGTGTGTGGATCGCCATCACCGTGGAGTAGTCCAGCATTTCCGCCATCGTCTGTCGCCCCAGTCCGCGTCCTTCTGTCACACCATGATCGGTGAAAACCGCCAAATGCACCGGGGCTTCTTTCAGCCCGGCCAGCTTGAGCGCGACATATTCCCGACGCGTCTCTGCATCGTAGGCGCCAGCGGCGTCGGCATTACAGGTTTCGAATATCTCGACCACCTGCGCCCGCTTGGCCCTGTCCTCGACCTGAAGCACACGCCAAGGCCGCGCATTCCCCACCGATGGCGCGCACTCGACGCTTCGGCGCAACCGATCCATCAGGGCCTGATCCAAAGGCTCGGGGCTGAAGTGCCTGACATCCCTGCGCCATCGCAAGATGTCAGCCAAAGCGGTGCGGTGCGTAACAGTCAGATCCATACCGCGCGTCTCGCAGTCTGCGCCGTTCAGGGCCAGTGCTTTCACCGATCAGCGAAAGAGTGAATGGCTGGTGACCCCGGCGTGATTCGAACACGCGACCTACGGTTTAGGAAACCGGTGCTCTATCCAGCTGAGCTACGGGGCCATCGGTTGTGGTCCTAACGCACGGACGGGCGCGGCGTCCAGTCAGATGGCAAGGTCTTCGCGCTCCAGAACGCCTGCGACTTCGCTGAAGTCAGCGCCATGTGCGACGATCACGCCCAACCTGCGCATCGCTGCCATCGCAACGCGGCTGGCCTCATCCGCGCCCGTGCCCGGTTCGCGCAGGATGACGGCCAGAACGCGGCTGCCATGGCGATGGCAGGCCTCTAGATAAATCTCTGCGTCATGCTGGCCGGTGTCACCGATCAATACGAAAGGCAAATCGGGGTTCGCGGCCATGATCCGATCGATCGCGTCGCCCTTGTGATTGCTGTGACCGCGCGTGATGAACTGATCTTCACTGATCCCCAGATCCCGCAGGAAGATCGGACCGGCCACAAGGCCCGCGCGGTCGAACACCTTTTCCAGAAACGAATGCATGTTCCAAGGCGAAGAGGAAACGAAGAACACCGGGTTGCGACCGTGATCGCTCAGGTGGTCCATCAGGACGGTCGCGTCCGGGAACACGCGCCGGGTCGTGGCCGATCCGGTGAAGGTCGTCCACAGGTTCTTGGCCAGCGAATAGGCCCCAGTCTGCATGATCGTATCGTCGATATCGGAGACAACCCCCAGCTTGGCTTCGGGCGAGGGCACCAGAGCACGCGCCGATACCCGGCTGCTGTCGTCATCGTCGATCTGTAGTGCCACATCATGCCAGCCGGGGGCGAAGTTGCCCGGTATCGTCAGCATGACGTAGCCTTCATCGTCGCTGAATGCCTCGGCCCCACTGTCAATAGCGACGACGCGGACGTTCGCAACCTCTCTGGTCAGGAACAACGAAGCCATCTCGCGCAGGTTTTGCCAGCGGCTTTGTCCGGGATCGGGCGTGGTGCGTCGCAGGCTGGCCAGAACGCGGGCGCGCATCACAAGGCCGTCCGGTGTGCCGAATCCGCGATAGGTGTCCAGCACCGGACGTTCGGGCGCATCACGCTGGAACACACGCTCGACAGCGCGTTCCCCCCAAATCGCCAAACGGTGCAAAACCGGTTTCAGCCGCACTGCACATCCCCCCTACATCACAGAAAGTCTAACCCTAGCCCAGCGTGCCGCATCCGCAACGGCTGCATCCGCGTCATCGCACAAGCCTTCGGCCACCTGTGACAGGGACGCATCGCCCGAGTTACCAATGGCATAGCAGACGTTGCGCACCATGCGGTCGCGCCCGATCCGCTTGATGGGCGAACCGACGAAGCGCTCGCGAAATGCTGTGTCATCCAGCGCGGCCAACTCCGTCAGCAACGGCGCGCGGCGACCCGGTTGCGGGGCCAGCCGCATATCGCGCGCTTTCACCGCGAACTTGTTCCACGGACAGACGGCAAGGCAGTCGTCGCAGCCGTAGATGCGGTTGCCCAGACCGGGGCGCAGCGACTCATCCACCGGGCCTTTGTGTTCAATGGTCAGGTAAGAGACGCACCGCCGCGCATCCAGTTGGAAGGGCGCGGGGAAGGCATCGGTCGGACAGATATCCAAGCATTTGCGACAGCTTCCGCAGTGCTCCTGCTCGGCATCGTCAGCCGGGAAATCCAGTGTCGTGAAGATTGCGCCAAGGAACACCCAGTTGCCCAGATCGCGGCCCAACAGATTGGTGTGCTTGCCTTGCCACCCAAGCCCCGCCGCCTGCGCCAAGGGCTTCTCCATCACAGGTGCCGTATCGACGAAGACCTTTATCTCATGTTCCGGAGCCTGCTCCAGCAACCAGCGCCCCACGCGCTTCAACCGTTTCTTCACGACGTCATGGTAGTCGCGGCCCTGCGCATAGACGCTGACCGCCCCGCGATCGCGCAGTTCCACATCATCCAGCGGGTCATGCCCCGGCGTATAGCTTTCGGCCAGCATCACGACGGACCGCGCCTCTGGCCACAAGCTGCGCGGATCGCTACGCCATGCGCGCTTCTCCGCCATCCAGTGCATCTGGCCCTGATACCCGGCGTCGAGAAAGGAACCCAGACGCGCACCCGCCTCCGACACCGCGTCGGGGCGACAGACACCCATCGCCACGAAGCCCGCCTCATCGGCATACGCGTGCAGCGCCTGCTTCAAAGCAGCCCCGTCGGGCTTCATCGTTCTAAAAATACCTTAATCCGACGCATCGCCTAAAAATCCAAATCGGCGTAATGCGGTGGCGGCATGAAACCGGGCACCTGATCGCTCAGGATGCCACGGAAGGCGGGGCGCGACTTGATCGTGGCGTACCAGTTCTTCACGCCCTCGTTCCGGCCCCAATCCACGTCGCTGGTGTAGTCGAGCGCGGACAGGTGCGCGGCGGCGGCGAAATCGGCCAAGGTCATCTCGTCGCCCGCAAGCCAACGGCGCTTGTCGAGCAACCACGCCATGTAATCGAGGTGGAACTTGATCGCCTTGGTGCCCGCCTTGACCTTCCCGCTGTCGGGATAGCCTGCGCCCTGAATCTTCTTGTTCACCCGTTCGTATAGAAGGTTCGATGTGACCTCGCGAAAGAACCCATCGTCGAACCACGCGCAAAGACGCCGGACTTCATAGCGTGCATCCGCGTCCTTTGGCAGCAGCGCGGGCGTCGGCACCGTTTCTTCCAGGTATTCACAGATTGCTTGGCTTTCGGCCAGATTGCGCCCGTCGACTCGCAGGATCGGCACCTTGCCCGCCGGGTTGCGGCGCAGGAAGTCAGAGGACCGCTCCCAGTAGCGCTCTTCCAGCAGTTCTGCCTCGATCCGCTTTTCGGCCAGAACCAGACGCACTTTACGGCAGAAGGGCGAAAGCGGTGCGTGATACAGTCGATACATGAAACCTCCGGGAAACCGCCTTCTTCCTGCCTGCAACGGCGCTGCGCTTCAATCCTCGAAACAATCCGAGCGGCCGTCCGCCGCGATTGTCGCCGCGCCGCTCTCGATCTGCGCGACCCGCCGTTGCATCGGGGTTGAAGGCGAGTTGGCGGACCGCTCCTTCGGGTTCGGCAAGACAGAGGCCAGCCGCGCAGCCTCGCGCGCCGACAGTTGCGCGGGGGGCTTTTGGAAGGCGGCATAGCTCGCGGCGTCGATCCCGAACACGCCTTCGCCGAATTCGGCGACGTTCAGATAGACCTCCAGGACGCGCCGCTTGGACCAGACGGCCTCGACCAGCGGCGTCAACAGCGCCTCCAGCGCCTTGCGCGGCCAACTGCGGCCCTGCCAGAGATAGACGTTCTTCACGACCTGCTGGCTGATGGTCGATCCGCCGCGCGTCCCGCCTTCTTCGATGGCAGCGCGGATGGCCGCCACATCGAAGCCCCAGTGATTGCAGAAATTTGCATCCTCTGCCGCCACGACGGACCGCGCCATGACCGGCGCGATCTCTTCCAGCCCGATCCATTGATGATCGAGCGTGCCCAGCCGCCGCGTCTCGGATGCCATGTAGGGGGTCGTCGGCGGATTGAAGACGGCAAACAGCGCGACCGCACCCAGCACGACAACCACGATGCTCAGCGCGATGCGCAGCACGACGCGGCGCACACCGCCCTTCACGGCAGCGCGTTTGCGCCCGCGCGTCTTGGTCTGCTTGGTCTGTTTCTTTGCCTGCTTCGCCATGCCGCCTGACTAGCGGGACGCGTCCGCAGGGGAAAGACGCCTTACCGCAATGCGTCGACGATCAGTGCCCCGATGGCAGCAGACCCGGACGGCGACGGATGCACGTTGTCAGGGTCATACAGCGACGGATCGGTCATTACTTGCCCTGTCTCGACGAAACGCACGCCCGGATCGCGGGCGGCAAGGCGGCCGGCGCGGGCGTCAAGTTCAGCCAGTTCCTCGCGGCAGGCGTCCATGCCACCACCGCGACCGGACGGCCCGTAGTATCCGACGATCAGCACCTTCGCCCCCATCGCCCGCAGTTGTCCCACGATCTGCGCGATGGCCCCATTCCGCCCATCCGACGTCAGCAGCGTATTCAACTCGGCATCGCACCGGGCACATCGACAGCTGCCGCTTAGATCGTTCGCGCCGCCGTTCAGGATCACCCAGTCCCACGATCCACGCTTGTACTGACGCGGTATCTCCAGTCCTGCCGCCCGCAGCAGCGGGTTCGGCTGCACGATGCGGGCACCGGAGCGCGCGCCTTTGACCACCCGTTGCCCGGTCCGTGCCGCCACCACGTCACCGACGGATTGCGACCCGTTCCATGCAAGAACCGAGTCGCCCATCACCAATATATCGCCCCGCGCCATTCCGGCGCAGAGCATCAAGACACAGAACAAGCGGATCATTATTACTCTCCAAAAGCGGAACGGGGCCCCGAAGGGCCCCGCCAAATCACTCTGCCGGAACGGCCTGGTCTTCGATCCCGATGGGATGCTCCAGCTTGTGGACCATCTCTGTCGAGCAAACCTGCAAGAACTTCGGCAGCTCGCTCTCCCAATGTTGCAGGATCTCGGACGCGCGGGACGATCCCGTCTCCTTCTGGTGCCGTTCGATCAGATCACGCAGAACGCCGGTCCAGTGATCCGTGGTCACGTCGCAGGTCACGAGCGTTTCCATGTTCATCAGGCTGGGAGCGACGCCCTCGGGATCATAGATGAAGGCCATGCCGCCGGTCATCCCCGCACCGAAGTTCGCGCCGATGGACCCAAGGATCACGGCCACGCCGCCGGTCATGTACTCGCACCCGTTCGATCCACAGCCCTCGACCACCACGGTGGCGCCAGAGTTGCGCACCGCGAAGCGCTCGCCCGCACGACCAGCCGCGAAGAGGTAGCCGTCGGTCGCGCCGTAGAGCACCGTGTTGCCGATGATCGTGTTCTCGGCCGCCTTGAGCGGAGAGACCATTGGCGGACGCACTACGATGGTGCCCCCCGACAGGCCCTTGCCCACGTAGTCGTTGGCATCGCCCGACACTTCCAGCTTCAGGCCGGGTGCTGCGAAGGCCCCCAACGACTGGCCCGCGCTGCCCGTCAGCTTGACGTGCAGGTGGTCGGGTTGCAGCTGGTTGCGCATCCCGAACCGCTTGACGATGTGGCTGGCCGTCCGCGTGCCCACGGTGCGGTGCGTGTTCCGAACGGCATAGGACAGCTGCATCTTCTCGCCATCCTCCAGGAACCGCTGCGCGTCGCGCACGATTTCTGCGTCCAGCGTGTCCAGCACGGCCTGACGTGGTTGATCGCGGTCGTAGACGATCTCTCCGGCGTCATCGACGGTGATCAGAAGCGGGTTCAGGTCCAGATCGTCAAGATGCGCCGAACCACGGCTGACCTGAGACAACAGGTCGGCCCGGCCGATCACGTCATCCAGTGACTTCGCCCCGATCTCTGCCAGGATTTCGCGCACTTCCTGGGCGTAGAAGGTGATCAGGTTCACCACCTTCTCGGCGTTGCCGGTGAACTTGTCGCGCAGCGCGTCATCCTGCGTGCAGACGCCCACCGGGCAGGTGTTCGACTGGCACTGACGCACCATGATGCAGCCCATCGCGATCAACGCCGCGGTGCCGATGCCGTATTCCTCGGCCCCCATCATCGCCGCCATCACCACGTCGCGGCCCGTGCGCAAACCACCGTCGGTGCGCAGCGTCACGCGGCTGCGCAGGTCGTTCATCGCCAGAACCTGATGCGCTTCGGTCAGACCCATCTCCCACGGCAGGCCCGCATACTTGATCGACGTCGCGGGCGACGCCCCGGTGCCGCCGTTATGGCCCGAAATCAGGATGATGTCCGCCTTTGCCTTCGCCACGCCAGCGGCGATGGTGCCGACGCCCGACGACGCCACCAGCTTTACCGTCACCTTGGCACGCGGGTTGATCTGCTTGAGGTCGTAGATCAGCTGCGCAAGGTCCTCGATCGAGTAAATGTCGTGGTGCGGCGGCGGCGAGATCAGCGTCACACCGGGGGTGGAGTGCCGCAGCTTCGCGATCAGAGACGTTACCTTCATGCCGGGCAACTGCCCGCCCTCACCGGGCTTGGCACCCTGCGCGACCTTGATCTCCAACTCTTCGCAATGCAGCAGATATTCCGCCGTCACACCGAAGCGACCGCTTGCCACCTGCTTGATCTTCGCGCTCGCGTTGTCGCCATTTGGCTCCGGCGTGAAGTCATCCGGGCTTTCGCCCCCTTCACCCGAATCCGACTTCGCCCCGATCCGGTTCATCGCGATGGACAGCGTCCGGTGCGCTTCCGGCGACAGAGCACCCAAGGACATTCCCGGCGTCACGAACCGCTTGCGGATAGAGGTGATGCTTTCGACCTCTTCGATGGGGATCGACTTGCCGACCGCCTTGAAGGCCATCAGATCGCGCAGGTGGATCGGTTCAGCACTGGTCATCTTGGCCGAATACTGCTTCCACATCTGATAGCTGGCCGTGTTGCAGGCCATTTGCAGCATGTGCATCGACGTCGCTTCCCACGCGTGGCGCTCACCAGAGCGGCGCGACTTGTAGAAGCCACCGATGGGCAGAACGTCCTTGCCGCCTTGGAAGGCGCGGGCGTGGACCTCTTCCGTCTTCATCTGGATGCCGTTCACGCCGATACCGCTGATCCGCGACTGCATGCCGGGGAAGTACTCGGCGCACATGGCGCGGGATAGACCCACAGCCTCGAAGTTCAGGCCACCACGATAGCTGGAGATCACGCTGATCCCCATCTTCGACATGATCTTCAGCAGACCCGCATCGATGGCCTTGCGATACCGCGCGACGGCCTCGGTCAGCGTGCAATCCAACAATCCCCGGCCGATCCGATCGGCCAGCGAATCCTCGGCCAGATAGGCGTTCACGGTGGTGGCGCCGCAGCCGATCAGAACCGCGAAGTAATGCGGATCGATGCACTCGGCAGAGCGCACATTGATAGACGTGAACGTCCGCAGACCTTGCTTGGTCAGGCCCGAATGCACCGCGCTGGTCGCCAGGATCATCGGCATGGCCACGCGATCCGCCGACACGCCCTGATCCGTCAGCACCAGATGACCGGCACCCGACCGAACGGCGTCCTCGGCCTCGCGCCGGATGCGCTCCAGTCCCGCACGCAGCGTGCCCGGACCTTGACCGGGTGCGAAGGTGCAGTCGATCTCGACCGAGTCAGAGGTGAACGCCTCGACCATCCGATCGAACTGGGCGTTGCCGATGAACGGGCTGTCCAGGATGATCACGTCGGTTTGGCTGCTGCTTTCGTCCAGCACGTTCTTCAGGTTTCCGAACCGGGTCTTCAAGCTCATCACGCGGAATTCGCGCAAGCTGTCGATGGGCGGGTTCGTCACCTGGCTGAAGTTCTGCCGGAAGAAGTGCGACAGCGGACGATACTGCTTGGACAGCACCGCCGAGGGCGTGTCGTCGCCCATCGACGCGATCATCTCCTTGCCGTCTTCGGCCATGGGCGCCAGCACTTGCTCCAGCTCTTCGATGGAGTAGCCTGCCGCGATCTGGCGGCGCTTGAGCGCTTCGCCCTGATACTCCGCGACCTCGGTCACCTTCGCCAGTTCAGAGTCCAGTTCGGTGATCTTGCCGACCCATTCGCCGAAGGGCTGACTGGCGGCCAGCTTGTCCTTGATCTCGGCGTCGTGGAACAGCTTGCCCTCCTGGATATCGACGGCCAGCATCTGACCCGGGCCCAGCGCGCCCTTCTCGACGACACTGGATTCATCCACGGGGACCATGCCCGCTTCCGAACCCGCGATCACAAGGCCATCACCCGTCACGACATAGCGCATCGGGCGCAGACCGTTGCGATCCAGACCGGCGCACACCCAGCGCCCATCAGTCATCGCCAAGGCGGCGGGGCCGTCCCACGGCTCCATCACCGAGTTGCAGTAGGAATACATGTCGCGCCACGCCTCGGGCAGCTCGTTGGCCTGCTTCGACCACGACTCCGGCACCAGCAGGGTCTTCGCCATGGGCGCGGACCGGCCAGAGCGCACCAGAACCTCGAACACCGCGTCCAGCGCGGCGGAGTCAGAAGACCCCAATGCGACGATCGGCTTGATATCGTCGGCCAGATCCCCGAACGCCGAAGAGGCCATGCGGATCTCGTGCGACTTCATCCAGTTCAGGTTGCCCTTCAGCGTGTTGATCTCACCGTTGTGAGCCAGCATGCGGAACGGCTGGGCCAGCCACCACTGCGGGAAGGTATTGGTGGAATAGCGCTGGTGGTAGATCGCAAACGCGCTCTCGAACCGCTCGTCCTTCAGGTCCGGGTAGAATTCGGCCACGTCCTGCGCCAGCATCATGCCTTTGTAGATGATCGACCGACACGACAGCGACGCGATATACAGCTCCTTCACGCCAGCAGCGGCGCTCGCCTTCTCGATCCGGCGGCGGATGACATAAAGCTCACGCTCGAACGTCTCTTCGTCCACGCCCTTGGCGTTGGAAATCAGGATCTGCTCGATCTCGGGCCGCGTCGCGTTGGCCTTGCGGCCAAGGCAGGCGATATCGACCGGCACGTGACGCCAGCCATAGATGTAGTAGCCCATCCGCAGAACTTCGGTCTCGACGATGGTCCGGCAGGTCTCTTGCGCGCCGAAGTCTGTGCGCGGCAGGAAGACCTGACCCACGGCCAGCGTCTGCCCCTCAATGGGCGTGTGGCCGGTGCGGGCGATCTGGTCCGCGAAGAATGCCGCCGGGATCTGCACGTGAATACCCGCGCCGTCGCCGGTCTTGCCGTCGGCATCCACCGCACCCCGATGCCAGATCGACTTCAGCGCGTCGATGGCATTGGCGACGACCTTGCGGCTGCGCTGCCCGTCCTTGGCGACTACGAGGCCCACGCCACAGGACGCGTGTTCCTCTTCCTCGCGATACAGCGAATGCTCGGACATCCAGGCGCGCTTGGCTTCCTGAGCAGCAACCCACTTTGCGTCGAACTCGGTCATCACATCTCTCCTTCGCGGGGAAGGAAGCGACCACGCCGCCCCTTCATCGTTCTTGAAATACCTCGGGGGCTGCGCAGCAGCGGGGCAGCGCCCCTCCCCCATAGAAGTTTACCTTACTCGGCGGCGACCGATCCGGCCTGACCGATCTGCGCCATGATCGCTTGAGCCGCCTCGCGTCCGTCGCGGATCGCCCAAACGACAAGCGACGCACCGCGCTGTATATCGCCGCAGGCATAGACGCCCGGCAGGCTGGTCTCATGCGTCTGGAAATCGGCAAGCACCGTCCCCCAGCGCGTCACTTCCAAGCCGTCCACGCCCCAAAGCTTCGGCAGTTCTTCCGGTTCGAAGCCCAGCGCCTTGATCACCAAGTCCGCCTCTTCGACATAGTCCGATCCCTCGATGATCTCGGGAACGCGGCGACCCGTCGCATCGGGCTGCCCCAGACGCATCTTCTGGACCATGACGCCTTCGACGGTTTCGCCAGTGAAGCCTTTGGGCGCGCTCAGCCAGACGAACTCGACACCCTCTTCCTCGGCGTTCTGCACTTCGCGCTGGGATCCGGGCATGTTGTCCCGGTCCCGACGATACAGGCATTTCACGCTTGTCGCGCCCTGCCGGATAGAGGTCCGCAGGCAGTCCATCGCGGTATCGCCACCGCCAATCACGACGACCTTCTTACCCTTGGCATTCAGTTCACCGCTGTCGAATTCCGGCACGCTGTCACAGAAGTTCATCGCGCGGTTGGAGGCTGTCAGGAAGTCGATGGCGTTGACGATCCCCTTCGCGCCGACGCCCGGAGCTTGCAGGTCGCGCGTCTTGTAGACACCCGTGGCGATCAACACGGCGTCGTGGCCTTCGCGGATCTCTTCGAAGGTGATGTCGGTGCCCACGTTGCAGTTCAGCTTGAAGGTCACGCCGCCTTTTTCCAACTGCTCGATCCGGCGCATGACGACGTCCTTCTCCAGCTTGAAGCCGGGGATGCCGTAGGTCAGCAGGCCGCCCGCACGGTCGTAGCGATCATACACGGTGACCTGAACGCCCTCGCGTCGCAGCATGTCGGCACAGGCCAGGCCGCCGGGGCCGGCACCGATGATGCCGACACTCTCGGGCCGTTCGACCGATGGGTTCGGAAAATCCACCCAGCCTTCATCCCACGCAGTGTCGGTGATGTATTTCTCGACAGCGCCGATGGTGACGGTGCCATGACCGGACTGCTCGATGACGCAGTTGCCTTCGCACAGACGGTCCTGCGGGCAGATGCGGCCGCAGATTTCGGGGAAGGTATTGGTCATCTGGGCGATGTCATACGCCTCGCGCAGACGCCCTTCGGCGGTCAGGCGCAGCCAATCGGGAATATTGTTGTGGAGCGGGCAATGCGACTGGCAATACGGCACACCGCACTGGCTGCACCGGCCCGATTGCTCGGCGGCCTTTTCGGTCGCGAACTCTCCATAGATTTCTGCGAAATCTTCCCGGCGCTCGTCCGCAGTGCGCTTTTCGGGCATGTCGCGCGAAATCTTGGTGAACTTCAGCATTTTCTGACTGGCCACGGCACATCTCTCCCAAAGCTGTTCCGCTGCACATACACCGCCCGCTACGTCGAATAAAGGGGTGAATCGCGATTTAGGTAACTAAAGCTGACCCTTTATTACAACCGGACGGACAAGAGTCGGCCAGCCAACCAACACAAGGCCAAGAAAAGGTCCGAACCGGATATTCCTTTTCACTTGGCCTAAGCTCCTCTTTGCCGGACAACCGCCGCGACACCGCTTCCAAGGCTTAGATCATGTCGCTCTTCTACCTCCTCCTCGTCGCCGTCGTGCAGGGGATCACAGAGTTTCTGCCGGTCTCTTCGTCCGGCCATCTCGTCCTGCTGCCCGCCCTGACGGGACAAGCCGACCAAGGCCTTGCCATCGATGTCGCGGCCCACGTGGGCACGCTTGTCGCGGTGGTGATCTTCTTCTGGGCAGAGGTGCGCGTCGCCATAGGAGGCGTTCCATCACTTGCACGAGGTCAGATCGACAGCCGCGGCGCGTTTCTTGCGCTATGCCTGATCGTCGCGACGATCCCGGTGATCCTGATCGGCCTTGTTCTGAAAGTGACCGGCTTTGCCGATGCCATGCGCAGCGTCGCCGTCATCGGGTGGAGCACGATCGTCTTCGGCCTGATCCTCTACTGGACCGACCACAAGGGAGAGGAAGCGCGCACCGCGCCCGAGTGGACGCTGAAACACGCCGTTACGATGGGTTTGTGGCAGGTGCTGGCACTGATCCCCGGCACGTCCCGTTCCGGCGTGACGATTTCCGGCGCGCGACTGCTGGGCTACCACCGGCGCGATGCGGCAACGTTGTCGATGTTGATGTCGATTCCGACGATCCTGGCATCCGGTGCGATCCTGTCGCTGGACGTGATCGGACAGGCCAACGCGGCGCTGTTCCGCGACGCCGCGATTGCCGCCGTGTTCTCGGCCATCGCGGCGTTGATCGCGTTGAAGCTGATGTTCAAATTGCTCGAGTCGGTCAGTTTCACGCCCTACGTGATCTACCGTCTGTTCTTGGGCAGCGCGCTACTGATCTGGGCCTACAGTTAAGAGAAGCCCGCCCGGTTCGATCCGCCCTTCATGCGCTCCGGCGCCTTGTGCAGGTTCTCGGCGCTGTCATTCGACTCGGCATACTGACCGGAGGGACGGAAACGCCACAGATAGTCGGGCAACACGGCCTCAGTCGCGATGGGTTGGATGCCAAGGTCTGCAAAGGTCTTCACGCCTTCCCCAACGATATTGTCCTGCCCCAGATTGCGCACTTGATCGAGCGTCAACGGACCGGCGATCAGGCCGAAGGTCGCCGACTTTACCAGATCGAAGCCCCAGCCCATCAGCTTGGCGATGGGCATGGGCGTGTTCAGGATCAGCGCGCGACGGCGAATGGTCGCCAGCATCTCGCGCATCCACTCGCGGAAATCGGAAACATCGGGCCCGCCAAGCTCGTAGATGCCCGGCTCCGCCTTGCCCAGAACGCCCAGCTCGATCGCGGCGGCGACGTCGTCCACGTAGACCGGCTGGAACTTCGTCGACGCACCCACCAGCGGCAGCAACGGCGCCATACGGGCCATCCCGGCGAAGCGATTGAAGAACTCGTCCTCGTGCCCGAAGATGATGGACGGGCGCACGATCATCGCGCTGGGGAAGGCATCCAGAACCGCCTTCTCGCCAGCGGCCTTGGTGCGGGCATACTCGCTGGGGGCATTCTCGTCAGCGCCGATGGCAGAGACCAGAACGAACTGCGCGACACCAGCCTTCTTGGCCATCGTCGCGATACGCGCGGCACCCTTTTGCTGCAGCGCCTGGAACGTCTGCTTGCCAGTTTCTTCCAGCACACCGACGCAGTTCACCACGGCGTCCGATCCAGCGATCGCAGCGCGCACGCTGTCGTCATCGCGGATGTTGCAGAAGATCGGCTCGACCTGACCGACAGAGCCGTAGGTGCGCACGAAGGGTGCATCGTTGGGGCGACGGCACGCGCACCGCACGCGCCAGCCCTGCTTGGCCATACGCCGGGCGACATACCGCCCGACAAAGCCTGTTCCGCCGAAGATGGTGACGAGTTTCATGGGCCGGTCCCTTGTCCTTCGCGTGCCTCCAGCGCGGTGTAAGCCGCGCCCCCTGTAGAAACAAGCGCCCGAACGTGAAGAAGGTCCCGAAATGGCGTTGACACCCCCTTGGGGCGTCGTTAGATCGCGGCCTCACGACACCTGCCCAGGTGGCGGAATGGTAGACGCGCCAGCTTCAGGTGCTGGTGTCTGTATGGACGTGGAGGTTCGAGTCCTCTCCTGGGCACCAATTCCCATAAAATGGGAACATTGTCGTTCATCCGATATACAAACTTATCCTGCATGCTGCCCGCAAAGCGGCGCGCGCGCCGCGTCTTTCGCGGAGGACGGATCATGCGTGGTATGTTTGCAGCCTGGATCTACGGGCTGGCGTTGTTTTCAGGATTTACGCTTGGCGTGGCCGTGACCCCGCTCGACTTGGTGTCAGGCGCCGTCGGCTGGTTCTCGTCAGAGCACTAGAAATGGCCCCGCCTGCCCTGTTCGCAGGCAGGGCATGCGTACTATTGCGAGATACGCGTGACCGAGATCAGATTCGGCAGCGCTTGGCTTATGGCTCGGTTGAACGACGTGATCGGCTGCGTCTCAATGAAGACGATATCGTTGGGGCGCATCTCGAACTGCGGTGCGAGCGCCAGGTTGATCGCGTTCGCCGCATTCAAGCGCCACGCCGTTACCGTGTCGCCACTAGCGCGGAGCACGTAGATCTCACGGGCATTGGCGGTCTCGGTCTCAAACCCTTCGGATGCAAACAGCACGTCCGCCAAGCTGGCCTGCCGCCCATAGGGCAGCGGGAACCTGGCTTGTGTCGCGACCTCTCCGGCGAGATAGACGTAATCGCGATCTTCGCCGTCAAGTTCAGTCCGAGCACGGAAATTGTCGCGCTGCTCATTCAGGGCCGCGCGGCGCAAACCGATCTCTGTCTGCAGTTGCGACAGGGCCGCAGCCTGAGTCTGCTGCCGCAAGCCGATCACGTCAATTTGTTGCGAATAGAAGCGGAGCGCACGATCCAAATCGTAGGTCGTATCGACGAACACCGCATCACCACCGGTCAACTGCGTATCCCGCAGTTCAGGACGCGCGAGGTACTGCTCATAGGGAATCTGATACAGGGTGCCATCGCGGTAGATGCGGATCGATGCGAACTCTTCATCAGGCGCGGTCACGCCGCCGGCACCCGCAATCGCCGTATCCAGTGTCAGATCGGTGATGGTGATCGGCAGGATCGCGGTCTGCGCAACCGCACCACCCACGACGACGCGCTGCGAGTTGAAATCGGCAATCTCCAGGCTGAAAGACGGGTTGAAACCGGCCTCGACCAGCGCCTGGAACACGTTGGCTTCGGCCTCTTCCACGGTGGAACCGGCCACGTCGATCGTCCCAACGTCGGGGATTGAGATCGAGCCATCGTCACGGACCGTGTAGCCCTGCCGCTGATTTTGAGCAGCCAAGAGACCAGAGAGTTCTTCGACGGTGCTGGAAGCCGCTCGGGTGGCGATCAGGATCGAGTCGCCCACGCCAATCCGATACGGCCCGTTGTCGACCGGAGGCGGCAGGCGCAGGTCGGTCGGACGACGCTGTTCGTTTGGCACGAAGGGCGCGGCGGGGAGTCCGGAGACGCCAGCACCGGCACTGCCGCCACCGGTCGCCTGATAGAAGACTTCCGGCAAAGTCTTGGGCGTGTAGGGCGCGTTATTGGCGATGGGAATCGTCTGAAGCGTGATCTGCGTGACTTCGACGTTGGCAGAGGTGTTCCGCAGGCCCACAGCAGGATCGATATAGCTGATACCGCATCCCGACATGGATACGACGATCGCCAAGGCTCCGAGAATACCACGCTTCATATTACAACCCGCCAGGTTCAGTGCATGTCGGTAACTTCGGGCACAACGGCAAACGCCAAATGGTGACACGCGACCGACTTAATTCAGCCCGGTTGTAGTGATCACGAACGGCGGACTGCAACGCCTGCTGTCGGCAGATCGGCCCCGGATGCAGGAACGATGCGAAATTGCCACGCGGAGACCCGCCGAAATCAGGCCTTAGAAGCCGCTGACGGGGGGTTGATAGGTGAAGGTCACGCCCACTTGGGTCTCACCTGCGACCAGCGATCCGATGCCACTACGGCCAGAGGCGTTGGTAGCGTAGATGTCGATGGCCGAGATCGCTTCCCGGAAGGTACGGCGCAGGCCGAAGGCATAAATGTCGTCGGCACCGCTATCGCGGAAGGTAACTTCGGACAACAGCTTCACCCGGTCGGTCAGGTCAAAGCCCAAGCCGATGCCCGCACCGTAAAGCTCTTCGTCGCCGAAGACCGCCGCCTTGGGGTTCAGTGTAACATCGGCACGCTCGCCAAGATCCTTACGCACGGCCGCTTCGGCGAAGAACACGCCTACGGTCGGGGCGCTGAAATCGCGACCGAACATCACCCGCGCACCCAAGCTGAACGGGTCGCCTTCGGCCTCTGCCATCGCCTGATATCGAACGCCGACCCCGTAGCGAACGTCCTCTTCGGCTTCGGCGCGGAACTCTTCCGCATCTTCGAGGGCGTAATCTTCGAACGTGAATTCGACCTGGAAGTCCGGATCTGGCGAGATGAACGCCTCGATCCGGGCATTCCCGCTGGAGCCATAGGATGCCGAGAACCGCGCCTCGTTTGATCCGATGGTCGCAGGGCCGATCAGCGTGATTCCATCCCCGAACGTCAGAACCTTGTCAGACGCCGCGACCTTCGTGCCGTAGCGCGGAATGTTGAAGCGCTTGCCCGACGGGATCAGCGACAGCGACGCGCCGTAGACGACATCGTCACTCGCGGTGAAGGCGGTCACGTCGTCCAGCAGCGGTGTATCGGAGTAACCGTTGGTGACGAAAACGCTTGCGGCCAGTTGCGGCGTCAGAGCGTATTGTGCGCCCAACGTCAGGATCGTGTCCTCGTCGCCTTCAATGCCATCGTCTATCTCGCGGAACAGCTTCTTCGCGCTACCCCAGAAGAGGAAGCGGTCGGATGGTTGCCAACCAAGACCAAGGGCAACAAATCCGCGATCGCCCAGCGCGGGAAGGCCTTGGATTTCGTCAGGGAGGGATGTGTATCCCAGCTCGCCATTGGCGAACACGCGATCGGTCAAGCGGTAGGTGCCGGGCAGCGAAAGCGTTGCGCCCACCACGTCTTCCTTCTCAGACCCGTCGAAACCGTAGCGGAAGTAGGTGACGTTCCCCTCGATAGCCATTGCATACCGCGACGTTTCGACCAAGCGGTACTTCATATTCAGACCAGCCGCACCGAGCGAGAAGTTTTGCGCCCGTCCCAGGAACGGCTCACCCAATGGATCATCGAAGACGGAACCGCTGAAGCCCAGCTGGAACGGCCAGTATCCCCGCGCGCTGACCGTGCCGTCATAAACCTGCGTGCCGGTACCGGAACCTTGGCCCTCGGGCTGACGCGTGCCGATGACCAAGCGGTTGGTCGCTTGGGGCTGCAGGTACCCCGTCGACATGCCTGGCACGTTCGTCGGTACGAGCGCGAAAGGCTCCGCCGGAGTTTCAGCCATGGCCTGGCCTGTCATCAGGGCAATAGTGGCGACGGCAAACGTGCGGAGCATCATGTGTATCCAAAGCTGACTTTGGTCTACAATTAGATCATAGCACACGCGCGCTGAACCCCAGCCGAACCGAGATGCGATCTACGCCGCGCGATGCGTTGCAAGAAAGAACCATTCCCCAAGCCGGCGGGCCGAACGCTCGAAAACTGGTGTTTCTGCAAGTATCAGATTGCCCACGACTCAACCTGAAGACGTATCTCGTTTGAAAACAGGCGACATGCATCCGGAAACCGCGAGATTCGCGCACAAAGCTTGACCGGAATAGGCTCCCCGGTGCAAGCACCGCGTGGCGATTCGTGGGCGACGGGTGCATAGCTTTTCTGCTTGAGACAGGATGCGTGAGGCTGTGGTCGTCACGCTAAACATTTCGATGCTTTGCAAAGAGCAGTTTCCACAGAACGCGATGGGTTTGAACCAGTCGATTATTTTCACGGGGATCATGGTCCATCCTCACGGAGGCAGGAATGTATAATCGCCTGATCCAGATGCCGCGTCGCTTTAAGCGCGCGATCTTGCTGGGAATAGATGTCGCGCTCGCGCCCGTCTCACTGGGTCTGGCCTTGGCCTTGCGCTACGGGATGACCTCCCCGTGGTCGCTATTGCTCGACTACCTGACGATCTTCGGTGTCGTGACGGCGACGGCTCCCCTGGTGGTCATTCTCTTGGGCGTTCACCGCATCAAGCTGGAAAACCTGGAAGTTCGCGCCATAGGAATGCTTGCAATGTCAGCGGTCCTGCTAGGGGTCACCGCAATAACTGCAAGCTATCTTTTCAACGCGGGCACTCCGCGAAGCGTCCCTTTGATCTTCGCGGTCTTGTACTTTGTCTTGTGCCTGGCCGCGCGCTCTTTCCTGCTGGTCATCCTGAACCTGCTGTCGGAAACACGCGGCCAAAGACAACGCGCTGTCATCTATGGTGCAGGTTCGGCCGGCATCCAGATCGCAGCCGCTTTGCGCGCCTCGAACACCCTGCGGCCAATCATGTTTGTGGATGACAGCCCGTCCCTACAAGGACTGCAGATCGCGGGCCTGCGGGTTCGGCGGCCATCCGAGTTGAAAACGCTTGTCGCGCGGCATCGGATCGACATCGTCGTCCTTGCGCTGCCCACAATCGACGCCGGTCGCCGCGAAACGATCGTGCGAGAGATCGGCGCGCTCGACGTCGCCGTGAAGATGCTGCCAAGCCATGCCGAACTTCTGGAGCGTGGTGGGATCGAGGAAAAGCTGCGGCCAGTCGTTCCCGACGACCTTCTGGGGCGCGACAAGGTCGATCTGAATGTGCCGGAAGTCGCCAGAGCCTATGACGGACGCAACGTGATGGTCACGGGGGCCGGCGGCTCTATCGGATCAGAGCTGTGCCGTCAGCTTCTGGACTGCCGACCACGCCGGATCATCCTTTTCGAGCACTCTGAATTCGCGCTGTACCAGATCGACCAAGAGTTGCGCGCCATGCTGCCCGCCGGGTCTGCTATCGAGATCTGCACCCGCATGGGGTCCGTCACCAACCCCGCGCGGGTGCGCACCGTGATCCGTGAGCAGGACGTTAACTTCATCCTGCACGCCGCTGCCTACAAGCACGTGCCGCTGGTGGAGGAAAACGAACTGGAGGGCGCGCGCAACAACATGCTGGGCACCAGCATCGTTGCCGAGGCGGCCATCGCAGCAGGCGTAAAGCGTTTCGTTCTTGTCTCTACCGACAAGGCGGTGCGACCAACCAACGTCATGGGCGCGACCAAACGGCTGGCAGAGATGGTCATTCAGGACCTTCAGACCCGCACATCCAGCACCAAGTTCGCGATGGTGCGCTTCGGCAATGTGCTGGGCTCTTCGGGGTCGGTCCTGCCGCTGTTCCAACGGCAGATCGAACGTGGGGGTCCCGTCACGGTCACGCACCCCGATGTGACGCGGTTCTTCATGACCATCCCCGAGGCCGCGCGTCTGGTTCTGCTGGCCGGAGCGTTCGCGGAAGGTGGGGATGTGTTTGTGCTGGATATGGGCCGCCCCATGCGCGTGATGGATATCGCGCGCCGCCTGATCGAACTGTCCGGGCGGCAGGTAAAAGGCCCGGGCACACCCGATGGAATCGCCATCGAAGTGACCGGGCTGCGGCCCGGCGAAAAGCTGTTCGAAGAACTGTTGATCGACGAAGCCAGCGTGACCGCCACTCCACATCCGAAGATCATGCGGGCCAAGGAAGAGCGTCTGTCCCAGATCGAAACGGCAGCGATGATCCGCGGCGTATCCGCGTCGCTCGACTCCGGCGACTCCAGGGGGCTTCGTCGGATCATCAGCAGATACGTGCGCGGTTTCAGCTGTTCGGTTGCCCAAGAAGAAACCAAAGTGGAGGCCGTCGGTGCCAAAGACTAATGAGCGCGTCCTGATCACAGGCGGAACCGGCTCTTTCGGGAAAACGATGCTGCGTGCCTTGCTCGACGAGGGCGTTCAGGAGATCCGCATCCTCAGCCGCGACGAAGAGAAACAGGACGCCCTGCGCAATGATCTGCGAGACGATCGGGTGCGCTACTATATCGGCGACATCAGGGATCGCGACGCGGTTGAGCGGGCTGTCATGGGCGTCGATTCAATTTTTCACGCCGCCGCGCTGAAGCAGGTCCCGTCCTGCGAGTTCTTTCCGCACGAGGCAGTGCGCACCAATATCATCGGCTCCGAGAACGTGATCCGCGCGGCCATCCGCGCCGAGGTCGGTAGCCTTGTCTGCCTGTCCACCGACAAGGCCGTCTTCCCCGTCAACGCGATGGGAATGTCGAAGGCCATGATGGAAAAGGCGGCGCAGGCGGCCGCGCGTGATCTGGGCGACGGTGCCGCCACAACGATCTCCTGCGTGCGCTACGGAAATGTCATGTATTCGCGAGGCTCGGCGATCCCGCTGTTCGTGCGCCAGATCAAGTCGGGTCAGCCGATCACCGTGACAGAGCCGACCATGACGCGTTTCCTGATGCCCTTGCGGGACTCGGTCTCCTTGGTCCGCTACGCCTTTGACCATGCCAACCAAGGCGATCTGTTCATAAAGAAAGCGCCAGCCTCCACGATCATCGATCTGGTCGAAGCAATGAAACAGCTTTTTAACGCACCGGATCACCCCGTCGAAGTGATCGGCTGGCGGCATGCTGAAAAGCTATACGAAACACTCGCAAGTGCTCAGGAGTTAACTCAGTCCGAGGATATGGGCGATTACCACCGCATCCGGATGGACACGCGGAACCTGAACTACAAGGCGTATTTCAGCGAAGGCGATGAGCGCACGCACACCTTCGAAGACTACCACTCGCACAACACCGAACGGCTGGATATAGACGGCATCAAATCACTGCTGCTCAGCCTTCCCGAAATTCAAGCTGAATTGGCTTGATCAGAACCACCAAAGAGGTGCCTATCCAATGTCGTCGCAGCCTGCAGCCCCGGTCGAAAACCAGAAATCCCTTGCTCTTCGCATTAAGGGAGCGATCGGTCACAAAGCTTGGCGTCACGTCACGCGCCCAGTTGCTTGGGCGCTGAATAAGGTTCCGCAGACAACGCTCTATTCTGCCGGCGTAAAGCTACGGCGCACCAGCTTTCCCTATAGCGTGCTGTCTGATGGCGACGTTGCAATTCAGGTCGGCGCGCCGCGCGACTTGCTGAAGGTGGGGCGAATACGCGCCGTCTATTTCGCGATGATGGTCGGTCCGCGCGGTCGGTTGTTTATTTTCGAACCCGAACCCAACAGCGCTGCCGACATGGAAGCCTATTTGAAAAAGGCCGGTCTTGCGGATCGTGTGACCGTGATCGCCAAGGGGTGCTGGACCGAAGAGCGCGTGCTGCGCTTCTGGTCAAATCCCAATCACGCCGCATCCAACCTGCTGGAAGACGTATCCGAATGGGACGAGGCCGAGTTGCGCGAGCGCGGCTACCAGCCCAGCGAAGTTCCGGTGACGACCATAGACAAAGCATTGTCGGAGGCTGGGGTAACGAAGGTTCGGCTGATCAGTGTTACCACCAACGGATCGGAAGAACAGATTCTGCAAGGCGCGACCGACACTCTTTCGCGAACCGAGTACGTCGCTCTGGCAGACACCGGTCCAGAAATTCATGCGCTTTCCGAACGTTTCGGTTTCCAGAATGTGGCCATTGACGACCGGGGCTTTACCTCGCGTCGCTCCGAAGGCTAGTTGTCATGAGGCGCATCGTTGTCACGGGAGCCGCCGGTCTGATCGGCTGGCACGCGCAAGCGCGACTGCACGCAGCGAATTGTGCGGCTTCCTTCCACGGCGACGAAAAACCTTATGATATCATAGCCCTGAACCGAAGCGCGTACAACAACGATGCGATCTTGCGCAACGCGTTGATCGGGGCGGATGCGGTCTTGCATTTCGCAGGTGTGAACCGTGCGCCTGATGACGACGTCGAGACCCAGAATCCAGCGATTGCGCATCGACTGTTGGCCGCCTGCCGTGAAAGTGGCGCAACTCCCCATATCGTCTACGCCAATTCCACCCACTCCACGTCCAACACGCCCTACGGGCGCGGCAAGCGCCATGCTGGAGACGTGCTGTCGAACGGACCGGGAGGCTACACCGATTTGGTGCTGCCTCACATCTTCGGAGAGGGCGCTCGGCCCTTCTATAACAATGTTACCGCAACCCTGATCCATCAGATCTTGGCGGAAGAAACGCCTGATCTGAACCCTGACGGACGCGTCAGTCTGGTGCACGCGGGTGATGCCGCCCAAGCCGCTATCGACGCCGCGCTGATTGGAACCTCAGGCCGGGTCGCGCCCGAAGGACGTGAAATCGGCGTGCCTGCGCTGTTCGAGAAGCTGACAGCCTTCCATGCCTCTTATCTTGCGAACATTGTGCCAGACGTGTCGGATCCGTTCGACCTGGCGCTGTTCAACAGCTATCGCGCCGCCAGTTATCCGGAGCGATGGCCGCGCCCCATGAAGTTGAACACCGACGCGCGTGGCACTCTGTTCGAAGCCGTGAAGGGCGGTGGTGGCGGCCAGACATTCCTCTCCACGACAAAACCCGGCATCACGCGTGGCAATCACTTCCATCTCCACAAAGTCGAGCGCTTCCTTGTCGTTCAAGGAGAAGCGGTGATCCGCGTTCGACGGGTCCTTGATGAAGAAATGTGGGAGTATCGAGTCAGCGGGGATGCGCCTGCTGCGGTAGATATGCCGACGCTACACACCCATTCCATCGAGAATATCGGCGATACCGACCTTCTTACGCTGTTCTGGACGCACGACCTGTTCAACCCTGCAACCCCCGACACTTACGCCGACAAGGTACTTGCATGACCAAACTGAAGGTGATGACGATCCTGGGCACTCGGCCAGAGATTATCCGGTTGGCCCGAGTAATGGACAGGTTGGATCGATATACCGACCACATCATAGTCCATACCGGACAGAACTGGGACTATGAGCTGAACGAAGTCTTTTTCGAGGATCTGGGCGTGCGCAGGCCGGATCACTTTCTTGGCGTTGGTGGCGGCACTCTGGGGGAAACGCTGGGCGGTATCCTCTCTAAGACAGAAACCGTATTGGCCGACGAGAAGCCCGACGCTGTCCTGATCCTTGGTGACACGAACTCTGCAATCTCGGCAATCATGGCGCGACGCATGAGGATCCCGGTCTACCATATGGAGGCGGGCAACAGATCCTTCGACCGCAACGTGCCGGAGGAAACGAACCGGCGGCTGGTCGATCACATCGCTGACTTCAACCTCGTCTACACTGAGCATGCGCGTCGACATCTTCTGTCAGAGGGGCTGGAGCATCGGCGTATCAACCTGACCGGCAGCCCCATGCGCGAGGTGCTGGAGCATTACCGCGACCGGATCGAAGCATCAGATGTACTTGAACGGTTGGGATTGAAGCGACGCGGCTACTTCATCGTATCGTTGCACCGCGAAGAGAACGTAGACAGTCCCGAGCGTCTGACCGCGCTGGTAGAGACGTTGAACGCGTTGGCAGAACGGCACGACATGCCGGTGATCGTGTCTACGCATCCGCGCACACGAAAGCGGCTGGACGCTTTGGATGTTGGGTTCGATCCGCGTATCCAGTGGTCCAAACCGTTCGGCTTCCACGACTATAACGCACTGCAGATGAACGCCTTTTGCGCGATCTCCGACTCGGGCACGATTGCAGAGGAAGCATCGATCCTCGGCTTTCCTGCAATCACCCCGCGCGACGCAATCGAGCGGCCCGAGGGGCTGGACGTCGGCTGCCTGATCATGACCGGCCTCGACCGCGACACAATCCTCTCGGGCGTCGTCGCAATCACCCAAGCCTTTGCAGAGCGAGAGGCTCGTGACCTGCCGCATTCCGTACCGGCAGACTACTGTGTCGCCAATACGTCCGAGCGGGTCGTCAATCTGATCCTCGGCACGGCACGCTTGTCGAACCAGTGGGACGGGATCCGCAGCTGATGGCATTCGTGCTGATCGTCCACCGCTACATTTGGCCGTCCGATGCCTCGACCTATGCCGCGATGTTGCGCGACATCGCCGAGCTGCATGGGGCGGAAGGCGACCGGGTCGCGATTTGCACCGCCTTTGCGAATAAGGCAGAGGCCGCGGCGCGGCAAGACTGGGCCGATGCGGAGGGGATTCAGCTGCACCACACTGAATTGGCCCCTGATCGCGGGCGCACATCCCTTTCGCGACTGGGCGCGATGTTGCGTTTCTCGGCTTTCGCCCTGCGGGTGGCGCTTCAGGTGAAGCCCGACGCGATCACGGTGACCTCCTATCCGATCCTGACCCCCGCTTTGCCACTGGCAATCTGGGCTAAGGCGACCGGTCGGCGTGTGCTTTTCCACGTCCAGGATATTTTCGCGCAAAATTTGATCACGACAGGTGGTGCATCCAGGGTCATCGGGCGACTCTTGCACCGGCTCGAACGGATGATCGTGCGTCGCGCTGACGTGGTCGTGACGTTGTCTGCAGACATGAAAAAGTCACTTGGCGACGACACGCATATCGTCGAGCGACAGAACTACACCCCCACCGATGGCGCAATCCTGTCGCCCCAGCGCGATGCGCCTCTTTTCGTTTATGCAGGTAACCTTGGCGCGCTGCAAAACCTGTTGCACTTCATCAATGCCGCGACCCAAGCCCGCAAAATCGTGCCTTTTCGCATTCTTCTGCTGGGTGGCGGCTCTATGGCAGAAACGCTACACGACAAAATTACACGCAAGGGCCTAGATTTCATCGAGATGCGTGGGCCTGTCTCACGCGATGAGGCTGCGCAAATCGTGGCCGATTGCGACATCGGCGTGGTCTCAGCGCAGGCTCATCTTTTCAGTTACGCCTACCCCAGCAAGGTCTTCACGTATTGGGCATCCGGCCTACCGGCGCTTGTGATGACCGAAACCGACTCGCAATTGGCGGCAGAGCTTGAACGCGACGGCTTGGGCCGCGCAGCGTCGCCTGTGAACACGGACGCCGCCGCCAAGACCATCGTTGCAATGGTGCGTGACTGGAAAATCCAAAGGCCCGACAGACAGGCAATCGCGGCCATCTCCACCGCCGCGTTCGGTCGTGATGCGTTCCTGAACGACTACCGGGCCCGCATCCGTCCGATGTGGCTGGGAGAATCCGCATGACTCCCCCACCCGTTTTCTTGATCGGTGCGGCGCGGTCCGGCACCAAGATCCTGCGCGATATACTCGCAAGCTCGGACGGCGTTTCTGCTGTGCCATACGATGTGAATTATGTCTGGCGCTTCGGCGCCGAAGACGTGTCACATGACCGGCTGGATCCATCGGAGCTAACCGAGCGGCGCGCTGCCTTCATCCGGCAAACCCTGCCGCGACAGGCTAAGGCGGCTCCCGGTGACGTGATCTTGGAAAAGAGCGTTTCCAACACCTTGCGCGTGCCTTTTGTGGACGCCGTGTTCCCAAATGCCGCATATGTCCATTTGGTGCGCGACGGGCGCGATGTAGTGGAAAGCGCGATGCGGCAGTGGCAGGCCAAGCCCGACTTGCGCGCACTTTGGACCAAGCTGCGCGGGATGCCCTTGTCAAATGCTGGCTACGCAATGTGGTTCGGCGGCAACTTGCTGAAAGGGTTGGTATCCGGTCGCGGTGGCGGTAAGGTCTGGGGGCCGCGTTTCGACGGTATTGAACGGATCGCCGAAGAGGACGGGTTGGCGGCGGTCTGCGCGTATCAGTGGGTGTGCTCGGTGCAGCAGGCGACCGCAGATCTTGCCGAGCTGGGTGATCGTGTTCACGAAATCCGCTACGAACGCCTCGTCGATGCGCCCGACACAGTGGTTGGGTTGGCACAGGCACTGGACCTGCCCGACCCCGATGCGGTGCGCGACACCGCGCATGCCAGGTTACGTCCGCAGCGCTCTGGCTGGGCCAACCTACCGCGTGCGCAGCAAGACACCATCATGGCAATCATCGGCCCAACCCTTGCCGAACTGGGATACACATGAACCACTCGAACGTCCCCTTCTTCCGTCCAAGCATCGGCGACGCCGAGATTGACGCCGTCACCAAGGTCATGCGATCCGGCTGGCTGACCACGGCATCAGAGGCGCCGGCTCTGGAGAAGTCGTTCGAGGAATATCTCGGCGGGGATGTCCACGCCCTTGCCGTCACATCCGCGACCGCTGCCCTTCACCTTGGTCTGGACGCGTTGGGGGTCGGCCCCGGTGACGAGGTGATCCTGCCCACGCTGACCTTTACCGCAACCGCAGAGGTTGTGCGCTACATGGGGGCAACACCGGTGCTGGTCGATATAGACCCTGCAACATTGTGCCTGTCGGTCGACGGGGTGCGTACAGCGATCACGCCGCGCACCAAAACGGTCATGCCGGTCCACTTCGCCGGACGCGCCTGCGATATGGCTGGATTGCGCGCTTTGGCTGACGCGCACGGCCTGACGATCCTTGACGACGCGGCGCATGCACTGCCTGCGAAAACAGGGGGCGCGTTGATCGGATCGGCGGCTGCACAAGCGGACGCTACGGCGTTCAGCTTTTACGCCAACAAAACGATGACGACAGGCGAAGGCGGCATGCTGATCGTGGCCGACGCCGACCGCGCCGCGCGCAGCCGCACCATGCGCTTGCACGGGATCGACCGGGATGTGTTCAAACGGTTTACCGACACAAAGGCACCGTGGATCTACGATGTCGTGGCGCCCGGCTTCAAATACAATCTAACCGACATGGCTGCCGCGATCGGTCGCGTGCAGTTCTCTCGCCTGTCCGAGTTCCTAGATGCACGAACGACGCGTGCCGCGATCTACGATGATGCCTTGTCCGATCTTCCGCTGACGCTGCCGCCGCATGCCGCGCCCGGAGACATGCATTCGTGGCACCTTTATTGCGTGCGGATCCGAGAAGACGCCCCTCTGAGCCGCGACGCCTTCATCAATGCGATGAAGGACGAGGGGATCGGAACGTCCGTTCACTACCGACCCCTTCATCAAATGACCTACTGGCGGCACTTGGTCGACAAAGGGAAATTCCCAAATGCGGACGCCTATTTCGAACGCTGCGTCACGTTGCCCTTATTCATGTCGATGACAGATGATGAGCAGGCTCGGGTCATCACGGTCGTGCGGCAAATTCTTTCGTGACACGTATCTTCGACATCATCTTTTCAGCCGTAGTGCTGATTTTAGTCTCTCCGATCCTGATCGGTGCCGCAATTGGCATTCGTGTCAGCTCTCCGGGTCCGATCTTCTATCGCGCCCGTCGAGTTGGGCGAAAGGGTGAGGTGTTTTCGATGCTGAAGTTTCGCACTATGCATATCTCGGAAGGTGGATCGGTCATAACCGCCTATCGTGACCCACGGGTGTTCGAACTCGGGCGGTTTCTAAGAGCAGCCAAGGTTGATGAGTTGCCGCAGTTCCTAAACGTGCTGCTGGGCGATATGGCTGTAGTCGGACCGAGACCGGAAGATCCGAAGATCGTCTCTAAGGCATATACGGACTGGATGCGCGAAACTCTTGATGTGCGACCGGGCATCACCAGCCCCGGCGCACTATTCTACTATTCCTATGGCGAAGACTTGGTAAGCGCCGCCGATGCCGAGGGCAGCTACATCCGTGAACTTCTTCCCCCGAAGCTTGCTATAGAGCGCGCCTATCTCGAGCGCGCGACACTAGTCTCGGACATTGGTGTCATCTTGCGAACGCTTTTCGCAATCGTCGGAATGATGATCGGCAAAACCGTGCCACCGGTCGATCAGGATATTGACCGAGCAGAACGGTGGTGGCCCAGCGTTCGACTTGCAATACCGCGTCCACCCCATCAGTCCTAACGACACCGCAGTATATAGATTGGGCCTTGGCCACATGAATATCCTCAGACGACACCCATTTCCGCTTCGCTCTTCGTACCGTCGCGTCTATCCTAGGGTGAACGATCTGTTTTTTCGTACCGTTCATGTGAATGAATTTCCCAAGTCTGGCGGTACATGGGTTGCTCGGATACTGGCCCACGCCTTGGACTACCGTTTCGATGACAACCGATGGCCTGCGCCGGGCAACGCAGTTATGAAGCACCATCGCCTGTCATTCGGCCAACCGGCGACGCTGTGCGTCGTACGCGACCCAAGAGATGTTGCGGTTTCTTTCTACCACCACTGTCGAACAGTCTATCGCGACGAGGGCTTCAACGAGGCTGCCGTGGCAATCATGCGAGACAAGGTTTTCCTAACAGATCGCTCAGAGGAAGAAGAACTCGACGCATTCGTGGGCATCATCACCGGATCTCCGGTGTTTCCAGCCTTCACGTGGAGCGCGTTCTACACGCATCCTAGCCGGTCGAACGAACGACTGGTCAAGTACGAAGACCTTCGAGACGACGCGGCTACAGTTCTCAAAGATGCGTTGAAGGCATTGGACATCAACTTCGACTCCGCTCGCGTCAATGACGCCGTCGCCGAACATGATATCGACCGACTCAGGTCACGCGGCGAGAATGTCGGCGAAGGGAATTTCATAAGACGTGGCAAGGTTGGCGGCTGGCGGGACTCCCTGTCTTCAAATGCTGTAGCGCGGATCGAAGCAGAGGCCGGGTCACTTCTGGCTAAACTTGGCTATGCCTGATGGCCATCGCCCGATCCGCCATCTTTGTTACCTTTCCCTTCGCTGCGTCCTTCGCGGTCATCCTTCTGATTTCTAGGTTTTATTCCGGAAGTGAACTTGCCGGGTTCTTTCTGTTTCAGGCCATTTTCTTACCGATCGTCACGTTGCTATCGCAGGTCAGATCCCTCATCAGCTTTTTGGACATGCGGGCGCCCGCCGCAAACGCGGGCCTTGATGTCATTTCTGTCCTTTTGGCAATAGCGGCCCTTTCGCTTCTAGGAAAAGAGCTGATCTCAGCCGGGGCCGTTGCGCTGTATGCGCTCTCGATCCCGCTCGTTGCACATGGTCAGGCCGCCTTGGCTTCGATCCAGCGCCGTCGTCAGGCGCGGCGATGGGCGATCCTGCCAGTCGCAATCGCGTTCGGTCGGGTTCTGGTAATCTGGGTTGCCATTAAAGCCGAAACGGTCGAGCCAGCAGGCCCTTTTCTTGCCAGCGTCCTCGTCCTAGTGCTACCCATCCTGCTTGTTCGCCGCATCGAAGCGCAGGACTCGCCAAAGACCAAGCCCATCGCTCTGAGTGACTTCGGAGCAATGCTTACGTTTTTTGCGACTGGCGCCGTGTTCTTTCAGATCGACAAATACGTTCTGGCGATATTTGAGGCGCAGACTGAAATTGTCTTGGCAGGAGTGGTTGCAACCTTGGTCCTGTCTCCGATGTCCATCCTTTTCGCTATTGTCTATCGTGCTGATCTTGCGTCGATCTATGGAAGTGATAACCGCGATCAGCCCTTCCGCACCGCCCTATTTACCCGAAGCGCGACCCGTTTCATCACTGCCGGCACAGGCTATATTGCTTTGCTGGGCCTCTACTGGACACCGCTGACTTCAACGCTTTTCCCTGTCTTCTCCGGTTCAGCTATCTGGCCAATACTGATGGGAGCAGCGGTCATACTCGACAGAATTGGCTTGCTTACCGTCTACATTTCAGGACGCTCGGATATGTTTCGGCGTGCGTCGATTGCCAAGTTTGTATTGATCGCTCTAACGATAGTTCTGATGCTGTTGTCGCTCCAGTTCTTCGATCTGAATCTGACGCATCTTTTTGCGGCATACCTGATATCTTCTGCGATCTGGCTAGTCCAAGTCTGGAGGCTGCGATGACACGGACGTTTTCGCCGCTGCTCCTTCTTATGCTGGGTGCGTTCGTATTCGAATACTTGGTTCGGTTGCCGTATGTCCTTCACGTCTCGCGTTCGCCAGAAATGGGCAATTCGGCTTGGATAAACGCATTTTCCAGCTTTCCAGCCGCAGAGATCATTTTCTACGGATTAACGCTGACGACCCTAACTCTGCTCGTGGTTCTTGGCAGCACACTGATCGCAGGAGCGGCACAACCGTATGAGGTCTCCGGCAGCGGCTGCATACCAATCCCGTCTCTTCTGCATGTTGTAGCGGCCTTCACGATAGCCGCTGCGGGGCTTGCCATCCTGTCGATCGGCATCAATGCTCTATTCGACGCCTTCTCTAGTAAGAGATCGGAATTGGGCGAACGCGGCCTGACGTGGGTCCTCTTAAAGATCGCGGTGTTCAATCACTTCATCGCCTGCTTGTATTTCATTCGTATGTCGCAGACGCGAAGCATGGTTGACCGTATCATGTTTGTTGCGACAATTATCGCCCTGATTCTACCCGCGTTAGTATTCTCGCAGCGATCTATTCTTATCGTGTTCTTTCTGGAAATCGTTTACCTTCAGCTCTTGCTTGGATCTTTTAGAGTTAGGCGTGTCGCGCAGATCGGTCTCGTCGTTTTTGCGACACTGCTCTTGGTTTCGATCCTCAGGCCGTCTGTGACGTTTTCCTCCAACTTCGAGGCTATCGCATTTGGATTGGAAAAGATTGCTCAGTCTCGATATTTCTTCGATTTCACAAAGTTGGGTAACGTCTACCTCTGGGCCAGCGACCAGAATTGGCTCGGACCGATTTCGGTTGGGTTCATTTTAGAACCCTTTTTTGGTGACGACGTTCTCTTCTACAAAGAGATTGGCCCTTTGATCGCAGAGCGGGTCTATTTTTTCCGCGCAGTCAATGGCATCACCCCAGGTGTCGTTCTAGAATCTTTACTATCGTTCGGATTAGTGTTCGGCTTTATGTTCTTTGGCGGAATTGTTTACGTGGCTTACAGGCTGGAGCGGCGTATCTTCACTGGTCGTGAAAAGGCTGGATGGGCGGCGCTCTACTGGATCATCGTGCTTGGCAAGTTCCCGTTGCTCTTGAACTCCTCCCTAGGAGCCTTCGCTTTCCAGCTAGTCTTGGACAGCAGCATGTTCATGGGAGTTATGATGTTGTTGAGCGTTAGGACATCGCACAGAAGGAACGTGCGACCGACGTTGAATACCCGCATGAGTTGAGCCTTCGGTTGAAAACCATAATTTCTTTGCATCTTTTTAAAGCGGCGAGTTGCTACTGAGGCCTTGATGGGATGACGTTTCGTCAATCTATCATCTCGACAGATTGTTCGGAACCATCTAAGAGCTGCTCGAAGGAGAATGACCGATCCTACCCAAGAGCAGCTGCATGTGGTTCCGCACTATCGCTACCGTCTCATTTCTGACGATCCCAACCTGCGGAGGTGCCAGCGTGTCTCAGGTTACTTATGATTGCACGGGCGCACCGCCCTCCATGTGCCAAGCGTTCGAACAGGCACTTCTGGACGTGGGTGCACCTTCTGCAACGCAGAACAGCAATTCGCCCGATGTAACGCTGGTCGTTATCAGTCTCTCCGAGAACCTCATTCGGCTGCGGATCGATCAACGCGCCGCCGCCGGGCAGGGCGAGGAAGTCATGCATATCGTTTCAGATCGCACGTTCGGTGCCGATATGTATCTCGGGATCGTTGCCAACGCCCTTAGAGCGAACTCAATATCTTTCTAATATTCTCTATGGAGCTTCCCCATGTTGCAAACATCCCATCATGATCATGACAACGGTGTCGCGGCAGACGTGGTCGAAATTACCGACGCGCCAGAGAATACAACAACTCCGTACGAGATTGGTCTGGGTGACTCCTTTCAGGGCACGATCGATGTGCTCGGCGACATCGATTGGGTCGAGGTAACGTTTGAAGCCGGCGTGACCTACACCATCTCCGGTACGGTGGGTGCTGACAAATATCTCGACTTCGTGATCTACGACAGTGACGGGAACTTCGTTGACAATTATCTTGATGACGTTGCCAGCGACACCACGTCGACATACACCTTCACGGCCACGCAGAGCGGCACTCATTACTTGTCCGCAGAAATCTACCAAGATACTGGCTCTTACTCGGTCAGCTACGCGGTTGGCAACACGCCTCCACCCAGCGGAGGCACCTTGGAAGAGTTGACTTATCAAGAGATCGCCGACTACCTGACCTTTGGCTATTGGGACGAAGCGACGAGTCTCCCGGACAACTACACGCCGTTTTCGTTCAACGTGGCTCCGGGCGGAACGATCACCGTAAACATTTCAGCGCTGACCGACGCAGGTAAGCAGTTTGCGTCATATGGTCTGGCCGCCTGGGCCGAAGTAACAGGTCTGAACTTCGCGCTGTCCACCTCTGCCGGTGCCGATATCATTTTCGATGATAACCAATCCGGCGCATTTGCCAGCTCCAGCTTCTCCAGCACGCCCGGCGAGATCGAGCAATCCAATGTGAACGTATCGACAAACTGGATTGCAGGCGACATCGTGACCGACTCGAATGGAAATCAGATCGCGCAACTTAACAGCTATTCCACCCAGACCTATATCCACGAAATCGGTCACGCATTGGGATTGGGACACGCCGGGAACTACAACGGGACCGGTGGCTATGCAGAAGACGGCAGCGGCGATAACTTCTATCTGAATGACAGCTGGCAGGCGACTGTCATGTCGTATTTCAGCCAAATCGAAAATACCCACATCGATGCCAGCTTCGCCTATATCGGGGGCCCGATGATGGCGGACATTCTTGCGATTCAGGCGCTCTACGGAACGTCTGGCAATCTAAACACCGGACATGACGTCTACGGGACGGGCGGGACCATGTCGCCATATTACGCGGCGCTTCTGGCCGAAGGTCTGAGCTTCGTAATCTACGACGAAGGCGGGATCGATACGGTCGACCTGAGCATCGACCTGGCCCAGAGTGATGAAGCCTTCGCCCATGTCGACATGAACGACGGCACCTATTCCGATTTCTACTTCATCAATGGCGGCCTCGTCGAAGCCAATATCGGGACCATCGGGATTGCACAGGGTGTCGACATAGAGAATCTGATCATGGGCAACTATGACGACATCGCAATCGGCAACGCCCTAAGCAACAACATAGACATGGTTGCGGGTGATGACTCGGTCAACGCGGGTGCGGGAAACGACACGGTTTTCGGCGGCTCTGGCAGTGACACCATCAATGGTGAGGAAGACGACGATCTTCTGTACGGCAACGATGGCGACGACAGGCTGACCGGTGGATCCGGCAACGACGTGCTGAACGGCGGTTCTGGATTCGACAACCTAAATGGCGGTTCAGACGACGATATCCTTCGCGGACAAGGCGATGGGGACACCATGATCGGCGGTCTTGGTGACGATGAGCTGTACGGCGGCAACGGGTCTGACTCGATGTCGGGCAACGCCGGTAACGACACTATGCTGGGTCAGGGTCTTGGCGATACGCTTGATGGCGGTGGCAACGATGACCTGATCTACGGCGGTTCTGGCAACGATGTTCTGCTCGGCAGCGGTGGGAACGATACCATATTGGGTCAAGGAAACAATGACACCATGGACGGCGGCACCGGGAACGACTCACTTGTCGGTGCGGCTGGGCTCGATCAGCTGTTCGGCGACGTTGGAAACGATACGCTGAAGGGCGGAGGCGCGAATGACACCCTAAGTGGCGGCGACGGCGATGATCTGCTCGTCGGCGGCGCGGGACGGGACGTCTTTATTTTCGATGACGGTGGCGACACGGACCGGATCAATGGCTACCAGCAAGGCTTCGATACGATACAGATCGACGATGACCTTTATGCGGGCAATCTTTCAGGTCAGCAGATTGTCGATACCTTCGGATCCCTGAACGCCAACGGAACGATCCTGACGCTCGATTTCGGGAATGGCACGATTATCGAAATTCAGGCCGGTGGCGGAATTGACGATGCCACACTCGGAAACGATATATTCGTGTTGTAATCGCTGCCGATCATTCAAATGCGTTATAGGCGCCGCGTGTCACCACGCGGCGCCTTCTTCTACTCGTAGTAGTTTGCGCCATAGCTGGCATAGGCACCGTAGCGTTCACCGTATCCGTAGCGTCGCATACCCGCGGGATCGACCTGCGACAGCACCATCCCGGTTATAGAAGCATTCGCCGACTCCAGCATCTTCATACCGTTGCGAACCTGCGCCACGGTCGTAGCGTCCCACTTAACGACATAAAGAACGGCATCAGCTTTCACGCCGATGACGCGAGCATCCGGAACGACCAAGACCGGCGGGGTGTCGATCACCACCACGTCGTACAGCGCACGCGCCTCTTGGATCAGTTCGGCAAGTCCAGGCTGCGAAAAGAGATCAGCGGCATTCATCTCGGCACGACCCGCAGCCAAGACATCGCATCCCAGTGACGGGACATACTCGACCGCGTCCTTCAGCAGCACTTCATTCGTCATCACGGACAATATGGAGTGCTGACCCGCCATAGAAAAATACTCGGCGAAGACGCGGCGTCGAATGTCGCACTCAATCAGCAACGTCTTGCGCCCGAGGCTTGCGAAGTTCATCGCCAGGGCCAGGGATTGGGTGGTCTTGCCTTCCGATGGTATCGATGAAGTCACCATGATGACCTCGGGGGGAGCCTCCGGGTTGGACATCAAAAGCGAGGTTCGTAGGTTCCGGATCGCTTCAGCTGCGGGCGAAGAGGGTTTCTCGCGCAGATACTCAATGACATCTTTGCGGCGTTTTTTCGGGATTTGCGGTATTTGGCCCATGATTGGACTCAACGAGATCGCCTCCAGATCCTCTCCGGTCCGGAATGTGGACTGGCCCATCTCGCGTAATACAACGTAGCCACTGCCAACGAGCAATCCCGCAATCAACGAAAGCACCATCAACAGGTCCGCCTTCGGGGCGGACGGACTGCGCGGCACCACCGCGTAAGACAGGATTCGGCTATCGGCTTGCTGCAGGCCCTGCTGAACCGAAAT
Source organism: Palleronia sp. THAF1 (assembly GCF_009363795.1). Classification (NCBI taxonomy): domain Bacteria; kingdom Pseudomonadati; phylum Pseudomonadota; class Alphaproteobacteria; order Rhodobacterales; family Roseobacteraceae; genus Palleronia; species Palleronia sp. THAF1. Next base: position 3,030,252 of record NZ_CP045420.1, read on the forward strand.
CTCCTTCAACCGCGCCAAGAAGTTCTCGTAAATCAGGCGGCTGGCCTCCGCTTCCCGCTCAAGCTGCTCGAACACCAGAAGATCTGCCGATTGGCGTTTCTGCTGTTGTTCCAATGCGTCAAGGCCAGCCTGCAGACTCTCAATACGGGCATTGATCCGGGCTATATCGGTCTGGGCGCGTCGCGCTGCCGAGCTCTCCGCCTCCAACTCATCGAGAAGCGCTTCGGCTTCAGTCAATTCGACCTCCAGGTCGGCTAGTCGCTCCCTGCGGTCAGCGATCTGTACGTTGAGACCGGCCACCGCTTCGGCACTGACGACATCGATTTCTGCATTGAAGGTCGATACAGCGACCTCGGCCGCACGCAGTTCGGCACGCAGTTCGGCCACGCGTTCGGACAGCCAGGCAGACGCCTGCTCAGTCGCGTCAACCACCAGTCGGAATTGATCGTCAATGTAAAGCTCTGCCAACCGATCGGCGATCCGCGCCGCTTTTTCGGGCTGGTCCGCTATTATGCTGATCCGGAAGACGAAGCTTTCTCGGATATTCGTTATCGTAAGCTGCTGCAGAACCGAGTCGACCGTAGCATCTAGCGCTTCCCGCTCGCTCGGCGTCCGAGGCGTTGCGTTGCCGGTCAAACGACGAAGCCACGTCCCAACATCCAGGATCGACGCTTCTCGAAGATACGGGTTGAATGCCGGATCGCTAACCAAATCAAGATCGATAGCAAGACGCTCCAGCAGAATGCGGGATCGAAGAACCTCTACCTCAGTGTTAACAACCGACGATTCACCGCCAAGGCTCGATATCACGCTCTCGAAGTCGACGATCTGTTCGTCTCGGCTCTCCAGCGCCACGATCGTCGTTGCTGTGAAACGCGGTTGCGCCACCAGCGTCAGATAAAACCCGGCTAGCAGCAAAAAGACCACTACCACTAGAATGATTCGCGCCTTTTCCCGCCACAGAAGCGCAGGAATACTCGAACCCCCTAGGTCAAGAGAGGAAGTGTCCAGAACGGCCATCACGGGCACCTTGAGTTGGAAATGCGAGTAGATCGTCAGATACCACCACGACGACACAGGTTCCATGCCCTTAATTCTGACATTGGAACACCTTGTTGCTCAAAGCGTCTACTAAATGGACCTCTTCTTTTAACAGACATGGACCTGTCGCGCTTTGGTGCCGCCCCGGTGTTCGTTTAGGTCGCCTTGCGCCCGAATGCGACGGAGCTTTTCCAGCCCAGTACTGAGTGATGTCCGTTGCCAGCAGGGTTTTGCTTTGCAAAATCCCGAGAGGGGCCAGCTTCGCTCGCGCAGCTGAGCGTAGAGTTGGGCATCAACCCCAAAACAGTTGCGAATTGGCGGAAACTGCAAACGGTTGAGGACCTTAAGACCGGACCTCGAGAGCCGCGTTCGACCGTTCTTACTGAGGCAGAGGAAGCGATGGTCGTCGCGTTCCGACGCCATACGCTACTGCCGTTGGATGATTGTCTCTATGCCTTGCAGCCAACAATCCCGCATCTGACCCGGTCAGCGCTGCACCGGTGCCTTCAGCGGCATGGGATCTCGGGACTGTCGGATGTCGGCGGCGACAAACCCGAGCAGCAAAAGTGCAAGCGATACCCAATCGGGTTCTTCCATATCGATATTGCCAGAGTTCTGACGATCAAGAACGCGACCGTCAAAAGGTACCACTACGACAGCCACGACCAACTGCGCACGCACCTTGCCGACTTCATGGCAGCCAACACCTTCGCCCGCAGGCTCAAGACGCTCAGCGGACTCACGCCCTACGAATACATCTAAAAATCTGGACTTCAGAGCCGGACAGATTCATCATCGATCCAATCCACCAAATGCCGGGACTGAACACCTAGCCGCAACTGTGATCTATTAGTTATGAAGCGTGACAAGGAAGAGGCGCGGTGCCGCGGATATCTCGTTTTGCCCGGCATCGGCTACAGGATCGATGAAGAAACCGAAGAGGTGTCAAGCCTCCGCCGTTGCTCTAATTTAGCTCGTCAAGGATGTTTCTAAGGGTCTCAAACAGACGCTCGATCTCATCCTCGGTGATAATGAACGGGGGCGACAGCGCGATGATGTCGCCCGTGACGCGGATCATGATGCCCTTGTCCCACGCCATCTTCATCGCCTGCCATGCCCGCTTGCCCGGAGCGCCCTCGCGCGGCTGCAGCTCGATGGCACCGACGAGACCAAGATTCCGCAGGTCGTGAACGAAGGGCAGCCCGCGCAATCCGTGCAGCGCATCCTCCCAGATCGGCGCGAGGCGCTCGACGCGCGCGAACAGGTCGTTCTGTCGGTAGGTTTCCAGAGACGCCAGCGCAGCGGCAGTCGCCAGCGGGTGCGCTGAATAGGTGTAGCCGTGGAACAGTTCGATCGGCGTATCGGCGTGGTCCATAGCAGAGCTGTAGATGTGCTCGCCCACGATCACGGCCCCCATCGGCACCACGCCGTTGGTCAGGCCTTTTGCCGTCGCGATGATATCGGGCGTAACGCCGAAGTATTCGGACGCCGACGCGGTGCCGAGGCGACCATACGCGGTGATGACCTCATCGAAGATCAGCAGGATACCGTGCTTGTCACAGATCTCGCGCAGGCGTTTCAGATAGCCCTTCGGTGGTAGCAGAACGCCGGTCGAGCCTGCCATCGGCTCTACGATCACGGCGGCGATGGTGCTGGGATCATGCAGCGCGCACAACCGCTCAAGATCGTCGGCCAGTTCCGCGCCATGCTCGGGGCAGCCGCGCGAGAACGCGTTGCGGTCGTGGTCGTGCGTGTGCCGCAGGTGATCGACACCTGCCAGCATCGTGCCGAAATGCATCCGGTTGCGGACAATTCCGCCGACCGAAATGCCGCCGAAGCCGGTGCCGTGATAGCCCCGCTCGCGCCCGATCAGCCGGGTGCGGGCCGCGTCGCCCTTCATCCGGTGATAGTGCAGTGCGATCTTCAGCGCAGTGTCGACGGACTCAGAGCCAGAATTGGTGAAAAAGACGTGGTTCAGACCGTCCGGGAAATGCGCGGCCAGCTTCGACGACAGTTCGAACGCCTGCGGCGTGCCGAAGTTGAAGTGCGGCGCGTAATCAAGGGTCGAGACCTGCTTCTTCACAGCCTCTACGATCAACGGGTCATTGTGGCCTGCGTTGACGCACCACAGGCCCGCCGTGGCGTCCATGATCTGCCGCCCGTCGGAGGATGTGTAATACATCCCGTCTGCACTGACGACCAAGCGCGGATCGGCGGCGAAGTCGCGGTTCGGGGTGTAGGGCATCCAGAAGCTGGAAAAGTCGTTTGCGCTGGGGTGTTGGGTCACGGGACGGCCTCCGGGTCGGTGGAACCGTCCGAGTGTGCACCGCCCGCGTGCCAAGGCAAGCGCAATCCTTCTTCGTCAGAAGTCGGTGCTGACCGACATCGTGGACAGGAAGCCTGACACTTCGGCAGAGACCCCTTCGCTTTCGCCCCAGATCAGGGTGAGCACTGCAAAGGCGAGGCCACAAATTGCAGCCGTGATGACCACCCAGTCAACCGTAACTGCGCCCGACGTATCCGCCAAAAATCTTTTAAGACGTGCCAATGAATATCCCCTTGATCGCTCAAATCCTGTAGGACCGAAAGTGTCATAGTTTTAAGGCCAGCTTTTGGCGGAATGGTGGCAACGTAAAATTTTAGCGATTTAGACGATAAAGCGTGAACGCCGCGAGAGAGGCGATGATCGCGATGCCAGCGGCACCCGCGACGAAGACGGTAAACGCCGCCGCGGGCGAGGCGATCAAACCACTGCTACCAACCACCAAAGGACCGAAGGCAAAGACGAACAGCGCCGCCATCGCGAGCGCTGCGACGGCCACCCAGCCCCGCGCTGCGCCCGCACGTTTGGCTGTGGTTCGACGCAAGGCGCGGAAGGCAGCGGCTGCGTCCACCTGCATCGCCAGCATTGCTGGCACGGCGACCAGAACCAACACCAGCCCGAAGCCCAGCCCGTAGACCAGAGTGATGACGGTCGGCTTCAGAAACTGCGCCTGACTGGACGATTCGTACAGCAACGGCGCAAGGCCCAGCACGGTGGTCAGCGTGGTCAACAGAACAGGGCGCAATCGATCGCAGGCTGCGTCGATGATGGCCACGCGGGGTGCGCGGGTTTCGCGGTATTCATCAACGGTCGAAACCAGCACGATAGAGTCGTTGATGATGATACCCGTCATCCCGATCAGCCCGACAATAGAAAACATCGAAAGCGGCACGTCCCAGATGTAATGCCCCCAGATCGCACCGATCAGGCCGAAGGGGATGACCGCCATGATGACGATGGGGCGCGTCCAGCTTGCGAAGATCCAGGCCAGCGTCAGGTAGATACCCAACAGGCACAGCAGGAACCCGATCAGCGCGTCGTTCAGGAATTCGTCTTCGTCCTCAGAGAGGCCGGACAGGTCGGTCTGCACGCCGAAGGTCTCTGACAAGCGGGGCAGGATATCGTCTTGCAAGATCGTCATGATCTCTGTCGCGCGCGCCGGATCGTCTTCGGACAAATCGCCGGTGACGCTGACCAGCCGAACACCGTTTTCCCGGCGGATGGTGGAAAAGCCGTCCTGCACCTCGATCTGCACCAGATCGGACAGACGCGCGGTGCCGCCCGTGGGCGTGGGCAGGATCGCGCGGTCAAGGAAATCAGCGGTGATCTCTGCATCAGGCAGTTCGACCCGGATCGTGGCAGAGCGTGTGCCATCGGGATAACTGGCGGCCTCTATCCCTTCCAGCCGGTCGCGCAGGGTGCGACCGATACCGTCGATGGTGAAGCCTAGCGCCTCGCCCTGCGGGGTCAGGGTCAGGACGTATTCCTGCTTGTCATAGGCCAGGCTGTCTTCCAGCGCAGAGACCTCTCCGAAGCCCGCAAGCTCGGATTTCAGCGCCTCTGCCGCGTCTTTCAGAACGCGCGTGTCGGCACCGGACAGGCGCACGTCGATGGCGTCGCCACCGGGACCAGAGCGCCAGCCGCGGAACGACAGTTCCTGCAGAAGCGGATGGCGGATCACCTTGTCTTGCAGGTCGGCCACGAACTCGAAACTGGAATAGGGGCGCAGGTCAGGGTCGATCAGCTCGATAGAGATCGCGCCGAGTTGCTCCGGCTCTGTGTTCTCGGTCCCCGACAGGCCCCGCCCGGAATTGCCGCCGATTTCGGACAGCGCGTAGTCGATGGGGTTCGCCCCGTAATCCTCGACATACTGCGCGCCGATCTCTTCCAGCGTTTGCTGGATCAGGGCAAGCTGCTCCAGCGTGTCCTCTCGCGTCGCGCTAGCCTGCATCGCGAAGTTGCCGCTGACAGAGCCTTGCTCCGGCGAGTTAAAAAAGCGCCACTGCACGGTGCCGGAGATCAACAGAACCGTCTGCAAGACCAGCAGCACGACCGCCCCCGCCAGCACCGGGTAGCGCGCCCAAGTCACCAGTTGCATCAAGGGACGGAACAGGCGCGCGCGCACCCACTCGAAACCCCGGTTCACGATACGGCTGGGCAGGTCGTACCAGTGGTCGCGTCCGGTGTGGGCGAGCGCGTGGCTCATGTGGTGCGGCAGGATCAGGAAGCATTCCACAAGGCTGGCCAGCAGCACGACGATGACGGTGAAGGGAATGTCGGCGATCAGCGTGCCGAAGGTGCCACCGATGACGACGAGGCCGAAGAAGGCAATGATGGTCGTGATCGTGGCCGAAAAGACGGGCGGGAACATGCGTTGCGCGGCCCGTTCGGCGGCGGTTACAGGGTCTTCGTGCAGATGACGCACGCGGAAATCGGCATGTTCGCCCACGACGATGGCATCATCCACAACGATGCCCAGCGTGATGATCAGCGCGAACAGCGAGATCATGTTGATCGTGATTCCGGCGGCATACATCAGCGCGATGGCGGCGGTCATGGCGACTGGAATACCTGCCGCGACCCAGAACGCGGTGCGGGCGTTCAGGAACAGGAACAGAAGCAACACCACAAGGCCCAGCCCCATCGCGCCGTTGTCCAGCAGGATGTTCAATCGGCCAGAGATGTAGTCGGCGCGCGCCCGGATCAGGTCGATCTGCACGCCCTGCGGCAGGTTGGGGCGCAGATCGGCGGCCACGTCCTCCACCACGTCCTGAATTTCCAGTGCGTCCCCCCGTGCAGAGCGTTCGACGGTGATCGAGATTGCAGGGTTATCGCCAACGAAATAGGCCCGCGCCCTGTCAGCGCCTTCGACCCGGACGGTCGCCACGTCGCCGACGGTCAGCGGAGCGCCATCGTCGCGACTGCGCAACACGATGGCCCCGATGGCGTCCGCCCCACGGCTCGCCTGCCCCGCACGCACCCGCGCGGTGCCGCCCACGTCGCCCGCGGGAGCGGTGTCGCTTTCGGCGGCGATGGCATCCGCGATCTGCGCAAGCGTCAGGTCGTATTGCACCAGCGCCAGCGACGGCACCTCGACCACCGTTTCGGGCGCGGCAAGGCCACTGATGGTGGCCTGTGTCACGCCGCGCTGGAAGAGTTGCGCGATGAACTGGTCAGCCACGCGGCCCAGTTGTTCGACGCCGATGGGCCCGGTAATGACCACGTCGGTCACCCGGTCGCGCCAGCCGCCCCAGCTGATCTCTGGCTCTTCCGCGTCTTCGGGCAGGTTCGACACGCCATCCAGCGCGGTTTCCACATCAGCCGCCGCACGCGCGATGTCCCAGCCCGGCTCGAACTCCAGGTTCAGGCTGGCGCGGCCTTCACTGGCCCGCGCACTGGATTCGGCCACGCCCTCGACCGCCTGCAAGGCAGGCTCGACAAGCGACACGATGCCTTCATCCACCGCCTGAGCACCCGCGCCGGGCCACGCGATGGAAATGTCGATGTCGTCGGACACCACGTCCGGGAAGAACTGCGCGCGCATCTGCGGCACGGCGGCAAGACCCAGTGCCAGCAGGATAACAAGCAGCAGGTTGGCGGCGGTGCGGTGACGGGTGAAGTAGCTGATCAGGCCAGTCATCTAGCCGCCCCGAGCGCCTTCAAGGCGTTCCACGATGCGCGCAGGCACCTGATCCTTCTGCAACGCGGCCAGCACGCGCGCCTTGGCGGCGTCGGGCATCCCATTGTTGCCTTCTACCAGCGCAATCAGTTGCGCGCGGCGTTCCGGCGTCAGATCGACGACGTCCTCCGGCGCGGGTTCGGTGTCACTGCCATCGGCTTGCCGTAGCGGGCGCACCTTGATCCCCGGCCCCAAAAGCGGAGATCGCTCTGCCACGACCTCGCGCCCCTCCAAATCAGGGGCGCGGACAAGCACGGTGTCGCCCTGGCTGCGCAGACGGGTGACGGAAGCCAGTTCAAGCCGGTCATCCTCTCCCAGCACCAGCACCGTATCGGCACTATCCACAGCGCCTGCAGGAAGGCGCGCGACGCCGTCCAACTCCGGCTCTGTCACGCGGATGCGCGCGAAGTCGCCGGGGCGAAAGCCCTGCGGCTCTTCTAGCCGCGCATACAGGCGCCGCCCGGTTTCGCCCTCTCCCACCGCCGCAGCCTCGCGCGTGATGGTGGCGGGGGTGGACAGTGTGTAGCCGCCGACTTCCAGACTGACGGTCGCGCTGTCGGTGGCCAGTTCGCCCCCTTCCAGCAGCCGAACGTATTCCGGTGTGGACAGGGTGAACGCGATTTCCAGACGGTCGGGATCGAGCAGGACGGCAAGCTGTTCGTTGGCCGAAACCAAGCCCCCTTCGGACACGGTCAGATCGGACAAGGTGCCATCGAAGGCGGCGGTCACACGCGTGTCGTCCAGCGTGCGCTGCGCCTCATCCAAAGCGATCTCGCTGCGGGTGAGGGCAGTCCGGGCCTGTGCCACCCGCGCTTGCGCCTGTTGCAGCGCCTGCCTGCGGGACAGGATCTGCTGGCGGGCGGACGACGCGGCGAGTTCTGCCTCTTCGACGGCAGCATCCGTGCCGATCCCACGCTCTGCCAGATCGCGTTGACGCGAAGCGGCCCGTTCGCGCAACTCTGCCTGCGCGCGCGCCGCATCCACGTCTTCTTCCGCCAATGCCGCGCCGGACTCTGCGTCCGTCAGCTCCGCTTCCGCGTCGGCAAGATCAGCCTCTGCCAGTGCCAAGGTGCGTTCGGCATCCACCGGGTCGATGGCGAACAGCAGATCGCCCGCCGAAACGGCCTGCCCATCATCCACAGGCATCTGAACGATGCGGCCAGAGACAGGCGCGCGCAGGTCCAGGGCGCGCCGCGCTTCAATCTGGCCGAAGCTGGCAAGTTCGGGGGCAATCGTCTGCGGCGTCACAGTCACGATATTCGCCGCGAAGACCTGCTCACGCCCCGGACGCGCGCCCGGCTCTGACGCCGCACGCTCTTGCAGCGCATCGCGCAGGGTCAGCCCGGCGAAGGCCAGGCCGCCAATGGTCAGCGACAGAAGGAACAGGCCCGTCAGGGCACGGCTAAGAAAACGCATGTGCGACGATACTCCGGTTCACATCATATAGCCCATGCCCGCGCCGCCACAAAGCACGCAGGCGTGAGTGATACGTCGTGTCGCGAGCGTTCCGTCGGTTTAAACGAACGCGCCCATGTTATTCATCAGGACGATGCGCAGGGCGTAGATGCCGATCAGGGCGACCAGCGGTGCCAGATCAAGGCCACCCATCTGCGGCAAGATGCGCCTGATCGGGCCATACAACGGCTCTAGCAGGCGGTTCAGGCCGTCCCAGATTTGCGCCACAAGCGGCTGACCCAGGTTCAGGACCTGGAAGTTGATCAGCCACGACATGATGATGTGTGCGATCATAATGAACCAGACCACATCAAGGATCAAAAGCAGGATCTGGATGATCGACAGCATGGGGAAAGCCCTTCGTTTAAGCGTTTCGCGTTACGTAACGACGCGCTGGGGCAGCGGCAAGGCTTGACCATTGGCGATCGGCGCGCCACCTCGCCGCGCATGTATCCCCTGATCCGCTTCGCCAAGGAATTGGCCGTCCACCGCAACGCGCCCAAGCTGGCGCTGTTCGACACCCATGTCAGCCACCACCGCGTCTGGCCCATCGACATCGACCTGTGGATGGAGCTGAACAACGGGCGCACGCTGACCCTGTATGATCTTGGGCGCATCGTGATGTTCAAACGCACAGGTCTGGTGGCGTTCATGCGCGAGCGCGGCTGGGTTGGGACGGTCGCGGGGTCGTCCGTGCGCTACCGGCGGCGGGTGCAGATGTTCCACAAGGTCAGAATGAAGACACGCATCGTCGGCTGGGATGCGAAGTTTCTGTATATCGAACAGGCGATGTTTAGGGCCGATGGCGAATGCACCAGCCATGCCCTGTTGCGCACCGCCGTGACTGACCGCAAGCGCATGATCCCGATGACAGAGGCCGCGGCGGCGTTGGATGCGGGTGACAGTCCCGCCTTGCCAGACTGGGTGTCGGCATGGTCCGACGCAGACGACCACCGGCCCTGGCCGCCGATGCAGGACTAGACCGTCAGAAATTGCACCGCTTCGCCCGGCACGATCATCGCAGCGGTCAACCGGCCCGAAAAATAAGCTCCCGTGTCGCAGGACACGCGCCGCTCATGCACGCGCGGTTCTTCCACCACGTCGTGTCCGTGGACGACCCAAAGACCGTCAGGCCGCGGCGCCTTGTAGAAGAACGGATGGCCCCACAACATCGGGCGGGACTCCTGCAACTCGGGCGGCGCCACGGGGTCCATAGCGGCATGAACGCAGATCACATCGCCTGACTGTTTCCACAGGGGAAGATTGCGCAGCCAGTCCTCCATGCCATCCGCCATTTCCTGCCGAAGCTTCTCGGAGGCCGCCGCGAGCACCTCGGGGCGCGCGCGTTCGATCACGCCGCCCACGCCGAAACTGGCGAGTGTCTGCAAGCCACCGTGGCGCAGGAAACGACCTCCACGCTCTTCCGGGCGATCAAGGAAATCGAGCAGCATCTTCTCGTGGTTGCCCATAAGCGGGGTCAAAAGGCCTGGATATGTCTCTTGGAACGCCATCAGCGTTTGGATGACGGCACGACTGTCCTCTCCACGGTCGACATAGTCGCCCAGGGTGACCAGATCGGCATCCTCGATGTCTCGCGCAAGCAGCTCTGCGGCGACGCGATCGAGCATATCGTTCAGCTTGGCGCTGCATCCATGCAGATCACCGATGGCGATCAACGGGCGGTCGGGTCGCGGGGCAGATGCGGTCTCGTCAATATTCATGTCGTAAAGATAGCCCCGATGGCCCAATACTTCGAGCGTCTCGCATCACAATCCGCTGACCGGCCCGCGCAGAAAATGCTTCCCACCCTGCTGTCCGGGTTGTTTAGTCCCGGCAAACGGGGTGGGACAGCATGACCGACAAGCGCATCTGGGGCTGGTGGTTCTTCGATTGGGCCTCTCAACCCTATAACACGTTGCTCATCACCTTCATCTTCGGCCCCTACGTGGCGTCGGTCCTAGGCGATGGCACGCAGGCGCAGGCCGCCTGGGGCTATGGCATCGGCGCAGCCGGCATCGTGATGGCGATCCTTGCGCCGATCCTTGGCGCAATCGCAGACCAAACGGGCCGCCGGATGCCGTGGATATGGCTGTTCTCGGCGCTGTACGTCGCCGGATCGTCGATGCTGTGGTTCGCGGCACCGCAGGACTTCGACCTGTTCCGCACGATGATCTTCTTCGGCATCGGCCTGATCGGGATGGAGTTCGCGACGATCTTCACCAACGCCATGCTGCCGACCCTGACGACACCGGAACGGCTGGGGCGCGTTTCCGGCTCTGGTTGGGCATTCGGTTATGTCGGCGGGCTGATCGCACTGGTGGCGATGCTGCTGCTGTTCGCGGAAGACGACACCACGGGCCGCACGTTGATAGGGATAGAGCCGCTGTTCGGGCTGGACCCTGAAACACGGGAAGGCACGCGCTTCGTCGGTCCATTCACCGCGATCTGGTTTGTCGTGTTCATGGTGCCCTTCTTCATATGGGTCAAAGAACCTCGCGTCGCGGGTGGCAGGGTGCAGATCGGCAAGGCGCTGAGCGGACTGAAGCGCACCATCCGCCGCCTGCCCGAAACACCGTCGCAACTGACATTCCTGATCGCGTCCATGCTGTACCGCGACGGGCTGTCCGGGGCCTATGCGCTGGGCGCGATTTTCGCGGCCGGCGTGCTGGAGTGGTCCGTCGTGCAGACCGGCACCTTCGGCATCCTTGCCGTCATCTCTGGCGCGGTCTTCGCGTGGCTTGGCGGGCGCGCGGACGAACGGTTCGGGCCGAAGCCCGTGATCGTCACATGCTGCGTTCTGCTGTTGGTCACGATCCTTGTCGCGATGTTCGTCAGCCGCGAGTCGGTGTTTGGCGTGCCGCTGGAGCCCGGATCGTCCTTGCCGGACATCATGTTCCACGGAATCGGAATCGCCATCGGTGCGGGCGGTGGCGCATTGCAGGCTGCAAGTCGCACCATGATGATACGGCAGGGCAATCCAGACCGCATGACAGAGGCGTTCGGCCTGTACGCGCTGTCGGGCAAGGCCACATCCTTCATCGCGCCCCTGTCCATCGGGGTCGCCACATCGTTGACGGGATCGCAACAGTTGGGGATCTCGCCGCTTATCATCCTTTTCGGAGCGGGGCTTATCCTGCTACTGTGGGTGAAACCCGACGGAGATCGCGCAGTATGAGTATCCTACGTTTCATCGGTGCCGCGGCACTACTAGGGCTTGCCGCTTGCGGTAGCGGCACCCAAACTATTCCCGTTCCCACGCTTGCGGGCGTGGAGGTCACGCAAAGCGGCTTGGCCAAGCAGCTGTTCGGCAACAAGGGCCGCCCCGCTGCCCTGCCCTCTGCTCCTTACGGATTCTACTCCAAGGGATGCCTCGCCGGCGGTCAGCAACTGGCCGAGACCGGACCGACCTGGCAAGCGATGCGCCTGTCGCGCAACCGCAACTGGGCGCATCCCGAAATGATCGATGTGGTGCAGCGCATCAGCCGCACTGCCGCCGCCCATCCCGCGTCGAACGGAATTTACGTCGGCGACATGAGCCAGCCTGCAGGCGGCCCGATGCTGACGGGACACGCCAGCCACCAGATCGGCCTCGACGCCGATATCTGGCTGATGCCCGCCACCTTGGGTCTGTCCCGTGAACAACGTGAAAATATCTCTGCCGTCTCCATGCGCCGCGCCAACGGGGCCTATACGAACAGCCGCTGGGGCGACTTCCAGCGACAGATCGTCAAAGCCGCCGCGCAGGACCCCCGGACCGAACGCATCTTCATCTTCCCCGGTGCCAAGGTCGCCATGTGCGATGCCGAGACCGGAAATCGTGATTACCTGCGTAAAATTCGCCCTTGGTATGGCCACCACTACCACTTCCACGTGCGCATCAAATGCCCCGCCGGGGCGCAAGGCTGCGTCGCGCAGGATCCAGTGCCCGCAGGTGACGGCTGTGCGGATGCGCGCCAGTGGGTCAGCAACATTCTGAACCCGCCGCCCCCCAAGCCACGCGATCCGAACGCGCCGCCACCCAAACCGAAGCGTGAACTGACGATGGCAGACCTGCCGCAAGCCTGCCAAGCGGTACTGGCCCGCTGATCCTACGCCTTCTGCTTCTTGTTCTAGCCGTTCCAGCCCACGCCGCCGAACTTATCGGCGCGTGGGAATGGTCGGTCGTTGACCCCGAACATGGAGGTTACTCCGCGATCGAGATGTCGGACGGCGGGCGGGAGGCGGTCATTTTAAATGATCGTGGGCGTCTTCTGGACCTGCGGATCGACCGGACAGAGGGCCAAATATCGGCGATCGAGATTGCGAAAGAACGCATAATTCCGGCCCCCGACGTCAGCGGCGGGCAGCAAGACACCGAAGGACTTGCCATTTCGCCGGACGACCGAACCTTTATCAGCTTCGAAGGTCGGTCCTTGGTGGCCGAACTTCAAAACGTGGATCCGCGCATACGCGTTCTTCCGATGCGCCCGTCTTTCGAGAAGCTGAAAGACAATCGCGGGCTGGAAGCGCTTGCGGTGACGCCAGACGGCGCATTGTGGACCGTTCCCGAAGCCCGCGACGGCGATGGCTTTCCGGTTTCGATTTGGCGCAACGACGCGTGGGCAGACGGCCCGGTCATTCCCCGAGAAGACGGGTTCGTGCCCGTGGGACTGGATTTCGACGATGCTGGCCGTCTTTACCTTCTGGAACGGCAGTTTCTTGGACCCTTCGGCTTTCGCAGCCGGGTACGTCGGTTCGACTTGGACGGCGATACGGTCGTCGCGGGCGAAACCTTGATCGAGACCGACGCGGGTCAGCACGACAATCTGGAAGGCATCGCAGTCTGGCGGGATGACGACGGGCGGCTGATCGCGACCGTGGTGTCGGACGACAACTTTTTCGCGCTGCAACGCACGGAACTGGTGGAATACGCTCTGCCAGACTGACCCCAGCGTCAGACCACGACCGCGCGCCGTTCCTGCTCACCCACGTCGAAAATTCGACGGTAGCGCTCGACCTCGTCCTTGGGCCCCGTCGCCTTTGCCGGATTGTCCGACAGCTTGACCGTAGGTGTGCCGTTCGCCGCGCGGGCCTTGCAGACAAGGCTGAAGGGCGACAGCGCGTCGCCGTCCGTCAGACCCCGGAAGTCGTTGGTCAGCAAGGTGCCCCAACCGAACGATACACGCACCCGGCCCGAGAATTGCTTGTGCAGCGCCTCGATCTTGGTCACGTCCAGCCCGTCCGAGAAGATGATCAGCTTATCGCGCGGGTCCTCTCCCTGCTCTTTCCACCAGCGGATCGCCGTCTCTGCCCCCTGCGCCGGATCGCCCGAATCGATACGCACGCCCGTCCAGCCCGCCAACCAATCTGGCGCGTGCTGGAAGAAGCCTTCGCTGCCGTAGGTGTCGGGCAGGACGATACGCAGGTTGCCCTCATGCTCTTCGTGCCAGTCGGCCAGCACGTCGTAGGGGGCCTGCCGCACCGCGTCCTCGTCCTCTGCCATTGCGGCGTAGATCATCGGCAGCTCATGGGCGTTCGTTCCGATCGCCTCAAGATCGCGGTTCTTGGCGATCAGGCAATTCGACGTGCCGATAAAGCGATCTCCCAAACCTTCCTGCATCGCCTGCACGCACCAGTCCTGCCACAGGAACGAGTGGCGCCGTCGCGTCCCGAAATCGGCGATACGCAGGTCCGGCAGGGCCTGCAGACGCTCGATCTTCTCCCAAAGCTTGGTCATCGCGCGCGCATAGAGCACTTGCAGCTCGAACCGCCCCATATCGCCCAGAACAGCACGGCCGCGCAGTTCCATGATGACGGCCAGCGCCGGGATCTCCCACAGCATGACTTCGGGCCAAGACCCTTCGAACGTCAGCTCATACTGATCGCCCACGCGCTCTAGGTGGTAGTCGGGCAGGCGCAGGTTCTCGAACCAGTCCATGAAGGCGGGCGTGAACATCTGGCGTTTGCCATAGAAGGTATTGCCCCGCATCCACGTGCTTTCGCCACGCGTCAGCGACAGAGAACGTATGTGGTCCAACTGTTCGCGCAACTCGCCTTCGTCCACCAGCTTGGCCAGCGGCACGGATTGCGTGCGGTTGATCAGGCTGAACGTGACACGCGTGTCGGGATGTCGTCGCAGCACCGTTTGGCACATCAAGAGCTTGTAGAAATCATCGTCGATCAGCGAGCGCACGATCGGGTCGATCTTCCACTTGTGGTTCCAGACGCGGGTGGCGATGTCGATCATGGTACGCTCCTTGGCTGGGGGCATATGTGCAGTCTGCGTCGCGCAGGGCAAGCCGATGGTCGGATTGCGGGTTGTCCCGCTGTCCAGCGCAGCTACGCTCCGCCACAACAGATCAAGGGAGATCCGCCATGATGAAGACCCGTGCCGCCGTAGCACTCGAAGCCGGCAAGCCGCTGGAAGTGATGACCGTGAACCTCGAAGGCCCCAAGGCCGGTGAGGTTCTGGTGGAGATCAAGGCCACCGGGCTGTGCCACACCGACGAGTTCACCCGTTCCGGCGCGGACCCCGAAGGCATCTTCCCCGCCATTCTGGGCCACGAAGGCGCGGGCGTGGTGATCGAAGTGGGCGAGGGCGTGACCAGCTTGGAAGTGGGCGACCATGTCATCCCCCTTTACACCGCAGAATGTCGTGAGTGCGAATACTGCCTGAATCCCAAGACGAACCTGTGCCAAGCTGTCCGCGCGACGCAGGGCAAGGGCGTCATGCCCGATGGCACCACCCGCTTCAGCATGGAAGACGGCACACCGATCTACCACTATATGGGCTGCTCGACTTTCGCGAACCACACTGTCCTGCCCGAGATCAGCCTGGCCAAGGTTCGCAAGGACGCGCCTTTCGATAAGATCTGCTACATCGGCTGCGGCGTGACCACCGGCGTGGGTGCGGTGGTCAACACCGCCAAGGTAGAGCCCGGTTCCAACTGCGTGGTCTTCGGCCTGGGCGGCATCGGTCTGAATGTCATCCAGGGCCTGCGGATGGTGGGGGCCGACATGATCGTCGGCGTCGATCTGAACGACAGCAAGAAAGAGATCGCCGAGCAGTTCGGAATGACTCACTTCGTGAACCCCAACGACGTTGATGGCGATCTGGTCGAACATCTGGTCGAGCTGACCGGCGGCGGCGCGGATTACTCTTTCGAGTGCATCGGCAACACCAATGTCATGCGGCAAGCGCTGGAATGTTGTCATAAGGGCTGGGGCGAAAGCATCATCATCGGCGTCGCGGGCGCTGGCGAGACCATCGAGACGCGTCCCTTCCAACTGGTCACGGGCCGCGTCTGGCGCGGCTCTGCATTTGGTGGCGCGCGGGGCCGGACGGACGTGCCGAAAATCGTGGACTGGTACATGCAGGGCAAGATAGAGATCGACCCCATGATCACCCACAAGCTGACCCTGGACGAGATCAACCACGGCTTCGATCTGATGCATGAAGGCAAGTCGATCCGCGCGGTCGTCGAATACTGATACGTTTGTCGCGGTAGCCTCGTGCTGCCGCGATTGATTGGCTGGGCGGGTCATCGCAAAGGATCCGCCCATGCTTCGTCTTACAGCCCTTCTGATCGCCACCGCGTCGCCAGTCTTCGCCCATGAGTACGGTTTCGCGGGCATCCTCTCGAACGACAACTCCGGCGAGATGCCGGAACTGACGCTGTCCTCTGGCCAGCCTATCGCAGACGGGCCGATCACGCTGGAGTCCGGCAAGGTCTACGAAATGGAGATCGAAGCCGATGGCTCGGCCGAACTCGCGCTGGCGGGCTCCGCATTCTTCCGCGCCATCTGGATCAACGAAATCGTCATCAACGGGCTGGAAATTCGGCCCTACGGCATCGAGTCGGTCGAATTCGACGAAGCCGGAACGATGGAGATCGAATTCCTCGCCATCAAGCCCGGACGCTACGAACTGCGACAGCCCGGATCGAGCGGCGACACGCAGGCGGTCCAAATTACCATCCAGTAGCGGTTATTCCGGGTCGACGCTCCCGCGCAGGGCCTTCACCTCGCCCCGCGCCTTCTTCGCCTTCAGCCGCCGTTTCTTCGATCCCAACGTGGGCCGCGTCGGAATGCGCCGCTTCGGCTTTTCCAGCGCCGCCCGGATCAATTCGACCAGCCTATCCCGCGCGATATCGCGGTTGCGGGCCTGATGGCGCGTCTCGCTGACCTGGATCAGCAATGCGCCCTCCTTTGTCCAGCGCCGTCCGGCCAGCCGTTTCAGCCGGGCTTTCACAGGTTGGGGCAGGTTCGGCGAGCGTTCCGCCTCGAACCGCAGTTCCACCGCCGTCGCGACCTTGTTGACGTTCTGCCCACCGGGGCCACCGGCCTGGGTGAACTGCTCGGTCAGCTCCCAGTCTTCGATTTCTATGCGGTCGTTGATGCGTAGGGTCATGGGCCAACAATAGCGCGTGCACAGAAAAAGGGACCGCCGATGTGGCGGTCCCTTCGAATGTTTCGGAGGTGGGCCCGGTTAGGGTCCGACCCAATCAAGGTTTCTCACGTCGGGGGTTGCCCCTAGCCGCGCATCCCCATGACTGTTCCGCCCTCACACTCCTGCATCATTCTCGACACTGGACCACCTCCTTCCATTTGATTTCCGATAACCCAAGCGTGCCATAGATTTCGGGTATGTCAAACGAAATTACGCGACCTGTTGTGTCACTTTCGACGTGATGATGCGGAAGGGGATCAAGGCGATCAGCGCGAGCGCCAGTTTGACGCCCCAGTCGGCCAAAGCCAGCGATACCCATCGCGGCACTAAGGGGCCTGCGTTCAGGAACGGCACGGCGTCCGTCGCCCACGAAACCTGACCATCGGCGAAGGCCCCGAACGACAGAAAGCCCGCGAAGGCGATGGTGAAGAAAAGCGCCGTATCCAGCGCCGAGCCGATCAGGGTGGATGCCAGCGGCGCGTTCCACCACTTGCCCCCGCGCATCCGGTCGAAGACGAAAACGTCCACCAGTTGCGCAACAAGGAACGCGGTGCCGGACGCAACAGCCACCCGCAGCGGCACGGCGGCGTAGGTGAAGCCATCACCCTGCAACATGATCTGGCTGCCGATCAGCGAGCAGATCACACCCACGACGAAGCCCGCGAAGACGACGCGGCGGGCAGTGGATGCGCCGTACAAGCGATTCATCACGTCGGTCACAAGGAACGCCAATGGATAGGTGAACGCCCCCCAGGTCAGCAGACCGTCAAGGATCAGGAACTGCACAAGGATGTTCGAGGCCACGACAATGGCGGCCATGGCAAGAATGCCGGGAAGAAGACGGGTCATGGATTCGTCCGTTTTTTAAACAAGGTGGTCGGAGACTTGTGGCGCGGCGCGTAGCCGGTTGCGCGCGCTCGCGCAAGGGTCGCCGGTCAAACGGTAAGCGCCAGGGCCACCCAGCCTGCCGTCTCTGCCAGTAGCTGCACAGCCCCGCACACGTCGCCCGTCTGCCCCCCGATCCGACGCATCGCAAGCGCGCGGATGACCAGATAGGCGAGCGTGACCCCAATCAACGCCGCGATGCAACCTGCCCCAAGCCAGATGGCGGCGATTCCCGCCGCAACCAGACCCGGAGCACGCTGCGCCGCACCCCCGGTCATCGCACCCAGCCCGCCATCGCGCGCGGGCGGCAGGCGCAAGGCGAGCAGCATGGCGACGCGGCTTCCGATACCGAGGAACAGGAAAGCCGGCAGCGATCCGACCTCTGCGATTGCCAACGTTTGAAGAATCAGCACCAGCCCAACGGCCAACACGCCGTAGCTGCCGATGCGACTGTCGCGCATTATTTCCAGTACATGCGCCCGGTCGCGGCCACCGCCGATACCATCCGCGAAATCGGCCAGACCATCATGATGCAGCCCGCCCGTCACCAGCACCAGAGCGCCGACGGCAAGGGCCGCGCCCAGCGCGTCATCCGTCAGCCCGAACACCGCCCAAGCGATCAGCGCCGGAAGCACGCCAACCAGCGGAAACGTCCACGCCAACGACGCCAACGGCGGTGCGTTATTGATCCGGCCCACCGGCAGGCGCGTCAGGAACATGACCCCAAGCCGCAGCTCGTTCAGGCGGCTCATCGCAAACCGGCCTCGGCGAAGGTCGCCATGCCACCGTGGCAGGCCACGGCGGCGCGCAGGACGCCCAACGCGACCGCGGCCCCCGACCCTTCGCCCAGCGCCATCCCGAGATCGAGGATCGGACGCTGACCAATCGCCTCCAGCATCCGCGCGTGCCCCGGCTCGGCGCTGCGATGGGCGACAAGGCAGTGGGACAGCAGATCGGGGTCATGCGCCCACAGGGGCAGCACGGCGGCGGTGCAAATGAAACCGTCCAGAATGACCGGAATGCGCGCCGCACGCGCGGCCAGCACCGCGCCGACGATGGCCGCCAACTCGCGTCCGCCGACATTCGCGATGGCGTGCAGCGGCGGCTGACCGCCGTGCCGTTCAACTCCAAGGCGCGCCGTTTCGACCTTGCGCGCCATGACATCCGTGTCGGCGCCGGTGCCGCGCCCAACCCAATCTTCTGCGGCGCCGCCCAAAGTCGCATGAGCCAGCGCAGCGGCGGTCGTCGAATTGCCGATGCCCATCTCGCCCAGAATCAGCACGGAGGCACCCGTATCCACCGCAGCCCGACCCACGTCCATCGCGGCCAGTGCGTCGGCGTCGGACATCGCCGCGCCTTCGGTGAAGTCGGCGGTGGGGCGATCCAATTCCAATGGTACGGCGGTCAGCGACGCGCCGGACACGGCGCATAACTGGTTGATCGCGGCCCCGCCCGCGTTGAAGTTCGTGACCATGCCCGCCGTCACCTCTTGCGGGAACGGGTTCACGCCGCGTGCGCAGATCCCGTGGTTGCCCGCGAAGACCAGCGCCTGCGCGGCGTCGATCCGGGGCCGCGCGGTCCGCTGCCAGCCCGCCATGAAGATTGCCAGCTCCTCCAGCCGCCCCAGCGATCCGGGGGGTTTCGTCAGCTCCATCTGCCGTGCCTGCGCGGCCTGGGCGCTGGCGTCGTCGAAGGCGGGCAGACCAGACAGACGCACGGGCAGGTCGGTCATGGCAGTCAGGTCGTCAAATCGCATGGGGCTTCACTTTCAGGGGTTGTCCGGCGACGCAGAGGTAAACCTCGTCCACCGTGTCAGCGATTGTCTGGTTCAGCGTGCCAGCGGCATCGCGAAACCGACGCGCAAGGGCGTTTTCCGGCACGATTCCCGCACCGACCTCGTTCGTGACGAAGATCACAGGGTGGGGCAGCGTCGGGATCACCTGCGCCAAGGCGGCCCCGGCCTGTTGCCAGTCGCGGTCGGCCAGCATCAGGTTGGTCAGCCACAGGGTCAGGCAGTCGACCAGCACCGGCCCATTCGCTTGGCCCAGCGCGCCCACCAGATCGAACGGCTCTTCAATCAGGTTCCATTCCGGCCCGCGGCGATCACGATGCAGGGCCACGCGGTCCGCCATTTCGGCATCCCGCACCTCTGACGTTGCGATGTAGACGGGGTGCGGGCCAAGGTCGGCCATCAGCCGCTCGGCCAATTGGGACTTGCCCGAACGGGCACCCCCGGTGATGAGGATCGACTTTGCCATCCCGAGGTGACACACCACAGCGCACCGCAAATTGGAAGCCCGACGACGCCGATGCCCACCCGCCCCGACCTGTTCCTGATCCGCCACGCGCCGGTCGTGCCGACGGGCCTTCTGGCCGGGCGCAGCGATCTGGATTGCGTGGTGCCGGATGGGGCGACTGTGCCAAGTTTGCCGGAAGGGCTGCGCGTGGTGTCCAGCCCCGCGCGGCGCTGCGTGAAGACGGCGAGGGCGCTGTTTCCGGGCCAAACGATGGACCTCGACCCCGGCCTTTGGGAGCAGGACTTCGGCGTTCACGACGGGAAACCGCTGGCCGATCTGCCCGACCTTGGGCCGCTATCGGGCGACGATCTCGCGCAGCATCGATGGGAAGGCGGCGAAAGCTTCGCGGACGCTTGCGCGCGTATCTGCGCGCGGCTGGCGCATTGGGGGCAGGTCGCGCGCGATACCGGACCCATCGCGCTGGTATGCCATGCCGGAACGGTGCGCGCGGGCCTTTCGCTGGCGCTAGGCCGCCCCGGCCCCGCGCTGTCGTTCGAGGTCGCACCCCTGTCGGTCACCCGCCTGACCGCTTGGCCCGGTGGCTGGGCGGTCGGGTTCGTCAACAGGATCGCGCCGTGACGCCGTCGCACTTCGGCGAATGGATGCAGGGCAGGCTGGGGCCGAAGGGGCCGGTCGTACTGATCACCCTTGCCTGTCCGATCCCCGCCGTTCGGGTCGGTACCGGCTCTGCGGTCCCGGGGGCTGCCGCCTTCTGCGCCGCACTCGGCATCGAGGATCCGGATCGAAGGGTTGCCGCTATGTTCCAGCCCGGAGCAGGCTGCGGAACCTCTACCGCCTCCTTGCTGGCAATCGCGGGCAGGCAGGACCCCGAACGTCTTGCACGGGCCTGCGTCGCCGTGGAGCGCGCCACCGATCCGTTGATGTGGCCGAGGCCCGACATGCTACTATGGGCACCTCGGACGGCAAAGATCATCACGCGATTGCGACGCCCGCCTGCCTACGAGATCCTTGGCGGGTTCTATGGTCCAGCGACGCCGACCAACCCTGACGACATCGATTTTCCCGACATCTCCGACCTGATCGTGCGTTACGAAGTGGGCGAAGGATTGGTCCCGTTGGCCACGGAAAGCGCCAGGCGCACGACCGCCCTGCGTGGACCGGATACGGACCCCACCTTCTCGTTGGCAAGAAGACTGGGCGCCCTTGGCCATGCGCGCGCCCACACCGGATCGGCCCGCGCGCTGGTTTTTCCGGTCGGCGGCATCCCAAACGGTGCAGAAGATGCGCTGCGCGAGGCAGGGTTGTCCGGTCCGGTGCGATTTGTGACAGGCTATCGGTGATGAGCGTGGCGATGATGATGGCACTCGGTTTCGACGCCGTTTTCGGATGGCCGAATAGGCTGTACCGGCGCATCGGACATCCCGTCACGTGGATCGGCGCGCTTATCGGCTGGTGCGATGCGCGGTGGAACAGCGGCCGGCCTGAAACGCGCCGCGCCGCCGGGATAGCAACCGTCGCCGTCGTTCTTGCCCTAAGCGTGCTTCCACTTCTTCTCATTGCCTCGGCCCTTCCGAGTGGCTGGATCGGTAGCGTGCTGACGGCATTGCTAGCGTGGCCATTCCTCGCCGTCCGATCGCTGTACGATCATGTCGCCGCCGTGCGCGATCCTTTGCTCCGAGGGGACATTGAAGGCGCACGCCACGCAGTCTCTATGATCGTTGGCCGTGACCCGTCGCGGCTGGATGGTGCGGGTGTGGCGCGCGCGGCCACAGAAAGCTTGGCCGAGAATGCCAGCGACGGTGTCATCGCCCCGCTGTTCTGGGGCGTGCTACTGGGCCTGCCGGGGATCGTGGCGTACAAAGCGATCAACACGATGGATTCGATGATCGGACACCTGACCCCACGCCACGCCGATTTCGGACGCGCCGCCGCGCGACTGGACGACGTGGCCAACTGGCTGCCCGCGCGACTGACCGGCGCGCTATTCTGCATAGTTGCGCCCAAGCCCCGCGCCGTCTTCACCGCCATGCGCCGCGATGCGCCGCACCACCGCTCTCCCAATGCGGGCTGGCCGGAAGGAGCCATGGCGGCGGCGCTTGGCGTTCGGCTGTCGGGACCGCGCGTCTATGCTGACCGGATCGCGGATGAGCCTTGGCTGAACGCCGGCGCACCAGATCCCGGCGGCGTCGAGCTGGATCGCGCGCTGGCTCTGTATCGGCGCGCAATGTTCGTTGCTGGGGGCGCGTTGCTGGCGCTGGCGTGGTGGTGATGCGCGATCACGGCGGCAATCTAGACACGGCGCGCGTGCGGTACGGAGACGGCGATTGGATCGACCTGTCCACCGGCATCAACCCTCGCCCCTACCCGGTGCTTGACCTGCCCGCGCACGCTTGGACCGCGCTGCCCACCCGCGCAGCGATGACCGCATTGGCCGAGGCCGCGCGTGGCGCTTACGGCACCGACACCGATGTGGTGCCACTGGCGGGCGCGCAGGCGGCGATCCAGATGATCCCACGCATCGCGCCGCGCGGCACCGCGCGGGTGGTCGGCCCCACCTACAATGAGCATCGCGGCGCGTTGGAGCAAGCCGGCTGGTCGGTGGAAGAGGTGCGAGACCTGGACGCCTTGCGCGGCGCGGCCCTGGCCATCGTCGTAAACCCGAACAACCCGGACGGCAGGTGTTGGACCGCCGAGGCGTTGCTGGACGTCGTAGATGACGTGGGCCTGCTGGTCTGTGACGAAAGCTTCGGGGACATCATGCCGGGTGCCTCTCTCGCGCCGCATCTAAAGGGTGTCGCCAATGTCATCGTCCTGCGCTCTTTCGGGAAATTCTATGGCCTTGCGGGGGTCCGTCTTGGCTTCGCGGTCTGCGCTGCGCCGCTGGCTGACGCCTTCCGCGCCGAGGCTGGACCGTGGCCCGTATCCGGTCCCGCCATCCACATCGGGGCGCGGGCTTTGGCGGATACGGAGTGGCAGACAAACACTCGCAAAAGACTGGCGCATGATGCTGACCGGCTCGACGCCATGGCGGCACTGGCGGGCTGGCGGCTTGTCGGCGGCTGCGACTTGTTTCGCACCTATGACACCGGCGATGCCGTGGCCGCGCAAAAGCGGCTTGCGCGGCATCACATCTGGAGCCGCATCTTCCCCTACAGCGACACGTGGCTGCGGCTGGGCCTGACTGACGGCGACACGAATTGGGCACGGCTGGAGGCGGCTTTAACGGGCGGCGGCGAGTAGCGCGTCCACGTCCAAGTGCGTTTCCAGATGGTCCGCGAGGGCATCCAGCGCGGCTTCGACTCCGGCACCGTATCCCGTCTGCGACGCGACGCCGAACCCGGCAAGCCACGCCGCGCGAAAGGCGTCATCCCGGAACATGCCGTGCAAGTAGCTGCCCGCGATGCGTCCGTCGGGACTGACCGCGCCTTCGGGGGTGCCATCGACATGCGCAAAGGGCCGCGCGCGATCAGGGCCATCGCTATTACCCATGTGGATCTCGTAGCCATCGAACGGCGTATCCGTCGCCGCGTGGATCGCGC
Organism: Palleronia sp. THAF1; assembly: GCF_009363795.1. Classification (NCBI taxonomy): domain Bacteria; kingdom Pseudomonadati; phylum Pseudomonadota; class Alphaproteobacteria; order Rhodobacterales; family Roseobacteraceae; genus Palleronia; species Palleronia sp. THAF1. Next base: position 3,053,860 of record NZ_CP045420.1, read on the forward strand.
ACACCTCGGTCAGATGTTTGTCCGCGCCCATCGTCGTCGCGATATCCAGCAGGCCAAGACCGCGATCCGCCCCACTGGCGCCTTCGATCCCGCCAGGGTCGCGCACAACACTCCCGAGCATCTGATAACCGCCGCAGATGCCCAGCACATGCCCGCCGCGCCGCACATGCGCGGTCAGATCACCGTCCCATCCTTGCGCGCGCAGAAACGCCAGATCGCCACGCGTGGACTTGCTGCCCGGCAGGATCACAACGTCGGTATCGCCGGGCAGCGCCTGCCCCGCTTCCAGCATCGTCAACCGCACGCCCGGCTCTGCCGCCAACGGGTCCAGGTCATCGAAGTTCGCGATCCGAGACAGGCGCAGACAGACGATGTGCAACCCCTCCGTCCGGTGTTCGGAACGGATATCCAGGGCATCCTCTGCCGGAAGGCGCGCGGCCTTTGGGAACCACGGCACGACACCGAAACCGGGCCAGCCGGTGCGGTCTTGGATCAGAGCGTAGCCATCGTCGAACAGCGACGGATCGCCACGAAACTTGTTGATCAGGAACCCGCAGACCATGGCTGCGTCGCCCGCGTCCGTGACCGCATGCGTGCCGACAATCTGCGCAATCACGCCACCCCGATCGATATCACCTGCCAGCACGACCGGCACGTCGGCGGCGCGCGCGAAGCCCATGTTGGCGATGTCGCCCGCGCGCAGGTTCACCTCTGCCGGGCTGCCAGCGCCTTCGACCAGCACAAGATCATGGGCTTCCTTCAGCCGCCCGAAACTTTCGACCACACGTTCCAACAGCTGCGGCTTGAGGGCGGCATAGTCGCGCGCGCGCACGCTTGTCAGGCGCTTGCCTTGCACGATCACCTGGCTGCCGGTCTCTGTTTCCGGCTTCAGCAGCACCGGGTTCATATCGGTATGCGGCTGTAGCCCACAGGCCAGCGCCTGCACCGCCTGCGCGCGCCCGATCTCTCCGCCGTCCACCGTTACGGCGGCATTGTTGCTCATGTTCTGCGGCTTGAAGGGCGCGACCGACAGACCGCGCCGACGCGCAACGCGGCACAGGCCCGCGACCAGCATAGACTTGCCCACGTTCGATCCGGTGCCCTGCAGCATCAGCGCACGACTCACAGTCCTAGCACCTCTGGCAGTCGATCCCGAGTGTCTGGGCCAAAGCGGAACGTGCGCCACCCACGCTTGGCCGCGGCGGTGATGTTCTTGCCGCTGTCGTCGATCAGCAGAAGATCGTTGGGCGGTAGCTTGGCCCAGTCTTCAATCTGACGAAAGAAGCCCGCATCCGGTTTGGCCACACCCATTTCGCCGCTGGCAAACACATGTTCGGCGGCGCGACCGGCATCGGTGCGCGCGGCGATATAGCGGGCACGAGCAGTAGGGTTGTTGGTTCCGATCACCTTGCGCCCGGCATGGGCCTGCATCCACCCGACCGCTTCGGCATCGGGTCGGTCATCAGCGGTCAACCAATGGGCGAGGAAATCCTCGGCAGAGATCGCGTGGCCTTCGTCCGCGATCCAGCCGTTCAGACGATCCAGCAGGTCGCAGTCGCCATTCAGCACATCCCGCGCCTGCCCCGGCACATTCAGGAACCGCCGGAAAGAGGCGGGCGGGATACCGATATCGCGGTCGAGCGTTGAGACCCAGGGGAAGACTTCGCCGCCGGGATTGACGTTCAGAACGCCGTCGAAATCCCAAATGGTCAGGGGCGCGGACATCAGATCAGAGGGCCGTCAGTGGGGTGCGAGCAAGCCCGTGAACATCTTTTTTTCGTAGCTGAGAAATCCAGCTACGAAAAAAAGTCGTGAATGCGCGCAGGCGCAGGGTCAAAACTCCACCCCCTTCTGCGCCATCACACCATCACGGAACGGGTGCTTCACCAGCTCGAACTCAGTCACAAGATCGGCCGCCTCGATCAGCTCCGGCTTCGCGTTGCGCCCCGTCAGAACGACATGGGTCATCCGCGGCTTCTGGTGCAGCAGGAAGTCCACCACCTCGTCGATATTCAAGTAATCGTAGCGTAACGCGATGTTGATCTCGTCCAGCAAAACGAACTGCACACCGGGATCGAGGATCTCGCGCTTCGCGATCTCCCACCCGGCCTGCGCGGCAGCGATGTCGCGCTCGCGGTCCTGCGTTTCCCAGGTGAACCCCTCTCCCGACACGAAGAACCGGCAGTCGTCGGCGAACCGCTCGCGCAACAGCTTCTTTTCGCCCGTCTCCCAGTTGCCCTTTACGAATTGCACCACCGCGCAGGGCATCCCCCATGCGATGCAGCGCATGACCATCCCAAAGGCCGACGACGACTTACCCTTGCCCTTACCGGTATGGACGACGATCAGACCTTTCTCTTCGGTCTTCGTCTCCATCATCTTGTCGCGCGCGGCCTTGATCTTCTTCATCTTGGCGTTGTGGCGCTCAGCCGTACCATTTTCGTCGCGGCGCGCGGTTTCATCATCGGCACCGGGAGGCGCGGTTTTATCGGCTTGTGCGGTCGGATCGTCCATCGCTTGACTCCGTGGCGGTATACCCCCCATGTCTCACCCGCGCTGGTGCCCGTTGCAACGGGTGAAAAGGGAATGGGGCTGTTCTACCGCAACAGACCTCAGCCGCCCCCGCGACCGTGACCGGAGAGGTCGCCCGATCCACTGGCTGACACCGGGAAGGGGGGCGATCGCGGGCCAACTGGCCCACATCCGCAAGCCGGGAGACCTGCCAGCACGAGTGAATGGATCGGACGGGGTGTGCCGATGCCGGGATTGGGCCATGGCCCCGCCTCGCGCGTTTACCCCGTCCCTGTAAGGGTGCGACATGAGCGAGCCGGAACTTCTGATCTGCGTGAAATGCCGCCGCGGCATCGACCAACCCGGAGAGGAACGCCGCCCCGGCAAGGTGCTGGCCGACCGCGTGGCCGCCGACTTGCCCGATGGCCTGCGCCTGATCGAAACAGAATGTCTGTCGAACTGCGACCGGGGCTGCTCGGTGGCTCTGCGTGGTCCGGGCCGGTGGACATTCGTCTACGGCAACCTCACGGAAGAAGACGCCGAAACCGTGATCCATGGCGCATCCCTCTACGCAGGCGTCGCCGATGGACTTGTGCCCTGGCGCGAACGCTCCGAACACTTCAAGCGCAACTGCATCGCGCGTATCCCTCCTTTGGAGTCCTCCAATGACTGATCTGTCGAAACTCCCCGTCACCGTCGTCACCGGCTTTCTGGGCTCGGGCAAAACGACCCTGATCCGCCACCTGATGGCCAATCCGGGCGGCCGCCGCCTTGCCGTTGTCGTCAACGAGTTCGGCGACGTGGGCGTGGATGGAGAGATCCTGAAGGGCTGCGCCATCCCCGACTGCCCGGCCGAGAACATCGTTGAACTCGCCAACGGCTGCATCTGCTGCACCGTCGCCGACGACTTCATCCCCACGATCGAAGCTTTGATGAAGCTCGACCCCCGCCCCGATCACATCCTGATCGAGACGAGCGGCCTGGCACTGCCCAAACCGCTGCTAAAGGCGTTCGACTGGCCCGATATCCGCTCGAAGATCACCGTCGATGGCGTGATCGCTCTGGCCGACGCCGAAGCCGTCGCCGCAGGCCGCTTTGCCCCGGATGTGGACCGCGTAAACGCCCAGCGCGAAGCGGATGACAGTCTGGATCACGAAACCCCGCTGTCCGAAGTCTTCGAAGACCAGATCTCCTGCGCCGACATCGTGCTGCTGACCAAGCCCGACCTTGCCGGCCCTGAGGGCGTGGCCAAGGCCCGCGCGATCATCGAGGCCGAAGCTCCCCGAAAACTGCCCATCGTCGAAGTGGCCGAAGGCGCGGTGGATCCCCGCGTGATCCTGGGGCTGGAGGCAGCGGCCGAAGACGACATGGACGCCCGTCCCAGCCACCATGACAATGCGGACGATCACGATCACGAGGATTTCGAAAGCGTCGTCATCGACCTGCCCGAAATCACCGATCCCGCCGATCTTGTCGCCAGGATCGAGGCGATGGCCAAAGAGCAGAACATCCTGCGTGTGAAGGGCTACGCCGCCGTCGAGGGCAAGCCCATGCGCCTCCTGGTCCAGGCCGTCGGCGCGCGCGTGCGGCACCAGTACGATCGCCCCTGGGGCAGCGATCCGCGCCGGGGCCGGGTGGTCGTCATCGCCGAACACGACGACATCGATCCGGACGCCATCCGCGACGCCCTGATCGCCACCGAACCCGCCGAGTGACCATGAGCGTGCGCCGCCCCTTCTTTGTTTTCCCAAATACTCCGGCCGAACGGTCCGGGAAGGCGAGACGACAGCGCAACGCGAGGCGCGCGCCACTCTCTCCATGCGCGGGGCGCGCGCAACCTTCCCCATGCGCGGGGCGCGCGCAATGCATGTGATCTTCCGCGAAAGTCACGGGCTGGAGGAAACCGACACCCCGACCGATCTGGGCCAAACACCCGCCGATCTGGTGGTCCTGTCGTTCTCGGACTCCGACCTTGGCGCCTTCGCGGAAGGGTGGAGGCGAGGACGCGACGGCCTGCCGACCCTCCGCCTCGCGAACCTGTCCGCCCTGCGCCATCCGCTGTCCGTCGACACCTACGTCGAGCAAACGCTTGCAGGCGCGAAAGGCATCTTGATCCGTCTGATCGGCGGCGCGCCTTACTGGTCCTACGGACTTCAACAGGTGCAGGCCCTCACCCGCCGCCATGGCGTCGCGCTGGCCGTTCTGCCCGCTGACGGGCGCGCGGATGAAACGCTGGACGCCGCTTCTACCCTGCCCGTTTCAACCCTGCGCCGCCTGCAACATCTCTGCGACACCGGCGGCGCGGTGGCCGCACAAGCCGCGCTGCAGCAGATGGCGCTTGCGAGCGGTCTCTATGCGGGTCCGGTACGTGGGCAGAAGGCTCTGCCGATGGTGGGGGCGTGGCTCCCCGAACACGGTCCATGTTGCCCAGTGGTGACGTCGGACCCCAAGACTGCCGAACGAACCAAGGGGCGGGTGCTTCTAACCTTCTACCGCTCATGGCTTGTTGCCGCCGATCTGGAACCCATCGCCGCGCTGATCGAAGCGTTCCGCGCCCGGGGTTTCGAGGCTCTGGCCCTCTTCGCCCCATCGCTCAAAGCGCCGGACGCGGCTGGCTGGTTGCGGCGGCAGGTAGCACATTGGAAGCCGGTCGCTATCGTCAACGCCACGTCCTTCTCGGGTCGCGGAGATGATGGGACCTCTCCACTCGACGCCGCCGGATGCCCGGTGTTTCAGGTGGCACTGTCAACTTCTACACACACCGTCTGGGCAGATGCGGAACGGGGCTTATCGCCTGCGGACCTTGCGATGCATGTGGTCCTGCCGGAAATGGACGGACGCCTGATGGCCGGCGTCGTGTCCTTCAAGGAACCCGGTGCGCGCGATGACGACCTGCAGTTCGCCCGCTTCGCCCACCGCCCCGTGCCAGACCGAATCGAGGCCGTCGCCGACCGCGTCTCTGCCTGGGTCACACTGCGCGACCGACCAGTGGCCCAGCGCCGCGTCGGACTGGTTCTGTCCAGTTATCCGGGCCGCGACTGGAACATGGCGCATGCGGTGGGTTTGGATGCGGTAGCCTCCGCCAGCGGTATTCTGACCGACCTCGCAGAAGCGGGCTATGATCTGTCCGACATCCCGGACCTGCCCGCCCGCCTTGCCGCGCGCGACGTCGCGTGGCCTGTCGCCGACTACGAGGCCGCCCTCGCTACCTTGCCGGGAGATCTCCGCGCGGACCTACTCGCCGCGTGGGGACCGCCCAAGACCGACCCGGATGTAGCAGACGGCGCCTTCCGTTTCGCCGCGATCCCAACGGGCACCAGCATCGTCGCCCTGCAACCTGAACGCGGCGACGTCGCGCAAAAGGACGACGACTACCACGACCTGTCGCGCACCCCGCGCCATGCCTACGTCGCCTTTTACCTGTGGCTGCGCACCCGCGCCGACGCCATCGTGCATCTGGGCGCGCACGGCACGCTGGAATGGCTGCCGGGCAAGGCCGTCGCCATGTCTGCCACCTGCTGGCCAGAGGCGCTGATCGGCGATCGGCCCGTGATCTATCCCTTCATTGTCAACGATCCCGGAGAGGCCGCGCAAGCCAAGCGTCGCATCGGCGCGGTTACGCTGGGCCATGTTCCGCCGCCGTTGAAACCTTCTGGCACGCCGGAACGGCTGGCGCATCTGGAGGCGCTGCTGGACGAATTCTCCAACGCCGACGGACTGGACCCCAAACGCCGCGACCGCTTGCAGGGTGACATTCGGGCAGAGGCGCAATCGCTGGGCGTGGAAGACGACCTTGGCCTCGACGCCGTCAGCTGCAGCGCAGAGGCCATCGGGCGGATCGACCGGTTCGTCTGCGATGTGAAGGAAGGCCAGTTCGGCGACGGCTTGCACATTTGGGGCCACGCCAATGCGTTCGACGATGGCATGGGCGAACGGCATGCGCTGCTGGATGCGCTCGATGGCAAGTGGATCGCGCCGGGGCCGTCGGGCTCTCCCTATCGCGGGCGGACGGACGTGCTGCCGACGGGCCGCAACCTGTTCACCGTGGATGCCCGTGCGGTGCCGACACGCTCGGCCTACGCGCAGGGGCAACGTCTGGCAGACGAGTTGGTGCGCCGCCACTTGCAGGACGAAGGCGACTGGCCGCGCACGCTGGTGGTGGATCTTTGGGGAAGCTCGACCATGCGCACGGCGGGTGAAGATTTCGCCATGGCGCTGGCGCTGATGGGCGTGCAGCCCGTCTGGGATACGGGATCGGAACGGGTCAGCGGCATCGAAGTTCTGCCCATCGCAGAGCTGGATCGGCCCCGCGTGGACGTGACTTTGCGCATCTCCGGCTTGTTCCGCGACACGTTCCCCGGCCTGTCCCGTCTGCACGGTCAAGCGGTTACGGCACTGGCGGCACGAGACGAGGCCCCGGACTGGAACCCCTTCGTCGGCACGGCGGGCGCGCGGGTCTATGGCCCTGCGCCTGGACAGTTCGGGCTGGGTCTCGACTCGCACGATTACGGTGAGGCTGGCCGCGCTGCGGCTGGGGAGGCTTGGCTTGCCAGCAGCGCATGGGCGCACGACGGTGCCGACCCCGTGCGGGATTCCGAGGGCTTACGGGCCCGTGTCGTCGCCGCTGAAGGTTTCGTCCACACGCAAGATCTTGCTGAAACCGACCTTCTGCTGGCGGGCGACTACGCAACCCACGAAGGTGGGTTCGCCGCTGCGCAATCCGTGACGGGCGGCGCAGCGCGGCTATGGCATCTGGATAACACCGATCCTGCGAACCCCCGCACCCGCGACCTGAAGGAAGAGATCGCCCGCGTGGTTCACGCCCGCGCCGCCAATCCCGACTGGATCGCGGGTATGATGCGGCATGGCTTCCGGGGCGGTGCCGAAATCGCGGCGACGCTGGAGCACATGGCCGCTTTCGCGCAACTGGCCGATGCCGTGGCATCGCATCTGTTTGATGCTTACCACGATGCGACGCTTGGGCAGGAGGTTGTCGTGGACTTCCTTCAGGATGAGAATCCGCAGGCATTGCAGGCGCTGCGCGATCGGTTCGCGGCCTTGCACGACGCTGGCCTGTGGCAGACGCGGCGCAATTCAATTCTGGCAGAGCTGGCGCGATGACCGACCAGACGGCCAGGGTATTTTCAAAAGCAAAGAGCGTGAAGGGATGGTGTCCCGGTGCGTTACGGCCCATGCGATCCGGCGATGGGCTGGTGGTCCGCGTGCGGCCCCGGCTGGCACGGTTGTCGCGTGAGCAGGCGGTCGGGCTGGCCGATCTGGCGGGGCTTCACGGGTCAGGCATCGTCGAGCTGACCCGGCGCGGGAATGTGCAGCTTCGGGGCGTATCAGAGGCCACGTTGACGCCGTTGCAGAAAGGTCTGGCGTTGCTGGGTCTGCTGGACACCGATCCCGGAACCGAGACGAAGCGCAATATCCTGACGACCCCGTTCAGCGCCGCCGAAGATATGAGCGAACGCATCGGGACGACTATCGAGGCTCGGCTCGGTGAGCTGCCGGAATTGCCGGCCAAGTTCGGGTTCATTGTGGATTGTGGAGAGACGCCCGTGTTGGCGGGCGATCCGGGCGATATCCGGATAGAGCGTGCTCCCGGCGGAGTCGTGGTTCGGCCCGACGGAGGCAGCGGCACGGTCACGGCCGAAAACGCAGCACCTGACGCTGTGATCGCCCTAGCGCATTGGTTCGCGCGTCACCGTACGCCGGACCAGAGGCGGATGAGAGACATCGCGGCGGGCGAGGCTGCGCCCATCATACCTGCCGGTGAACGGCCAACGCCCGGGCAGTCTCGCTTCGGACCCATGGTCGGCGTCGCCTTCGGCCAGATGGACGCCACCCTGTTCGCCGCTGCCGCGCGTGCGTTAGACAGCCTGCGCATCACGCCGTGGCGTATGTTGATCCTGGAAGGCGCAACCGCGATCCCGGACGGCTTTATCACCGCGCCCGACCCTATCCTGAGCGTCGACGCCTGCCCCGGCGCGCCGTTCTGTGCCGAAGCCACGGTGGAAACGCGGGACATTGCCCGTCTGATCGCGGGGCGCGCCGACAGCATCCACGTCTCTGGCTGCGCCAAGGGATGCGCGCGCTCGGCCTCGTCGGCCGTTACGCTGGTGGGCCGCGATGGCCGGTTCGACCTTGTCAAAGAGGGCTGCGCGGGCGACACGCCCTGCGCGACCGGGATCGCACCAGAGGATGTTCCAGATGCCCTATGATTACGAGAAGAACGGCGCTGCGATCTACAAGCAGTCCTTCGCCATGATCCGTGCGGAAGCGGACCTGGCGCGCTTCGACAAGGACGCCGAGCAGGTCGTCGTGAGGATGATCCATGCCGCAGGCCTCGTCGGGTTGGAAGAACACGTGCGCATCTCTGACGGGTTCGTCCCCGCAGCCCGCGCCGCACTTGAGGCTGGTGCCCCGATCCTGTGCGATGCGCGTATGGTCAGCGAAGGCGTCACACGCTTTCGCCTGCCCGCAGAGAACGCCGTGATCTGCACCCTCAATGACCCCCGCGTGCCCGAAATGGCGAAAGAGGCCGGTAACACCCGGTCCGCGATCGCGCTGGAGCTGTGGCGGCCGCATCTGGCAGGCGCGGTGGTGGCCATCGGCAACGCGCCGACTGCGCTGTTCCACTTGCTGAACATGCTGGAAGATTCCGATTGCCCACGTCCCGCCGCGATTATCGGCTGCCCCGTCGGTTTCGTCGGCGCGCGCGAGTCGAAGGACGCACTTTGGGCTGACCAGCCGGTGCCGTCGCTGATCGTGGAAGGCCGGTTAGGCGGCAGCGCGATCACCGTCGCCGCCGTCAACGCCATCGCGAGCCGTGCCGAATGACAGGCCGTCTGATCGGTGTCGGCCTTGGCCCCGGAGACCCGGAGCTGATGAGCGTCCGTGCCGACCGCCTTGTGCGCAGGGCAGCAACGGTCGCCTACTTTCGCAAGGCGGGTCGGGCAGGACGGGCGCGCACGCTGATCGACGGGCTGCTACGCGATGACGTCGAAGAGATCGCTATGGAATATCCCATCACAACCGAAATCGCGGTGGAAGACCCCGCCTACAACGCCGCACTATCTGCTTTCTACGAAGAGGTCGCAGCCGACCTGCGCGCGCGGATCGAGGATGGCGAAGAGATCATGGTGCCGTGTGAGGGCGACCCGTTCTTCTATGGCTCTTTCATGCACCTCTACACCCGGCTGAAGGACCACGTGCCCGTCGATGTCGTGCCCGGTATCACGGGCATGTCGGCGGCGTGGACAGCATCGGGCGCTCCGATCACTTGGGGCGACGACGTGCTGTCGGTGGTGATGGCGACGCTGCCCGAGGACGCTTTGGCCCGCACCTTCGCAGAGACCGACGCGCTGGTGGTGATGAAGATCGGGCGCAACATGGACAAGGTGCGCCGCGCGTTGCGCCAAGCGGGCAAGTTCGACCGCGCATGGCTGGTGGAATGTGCGGCGATGGCCGAGCAATGCGTGATGCCGCTGGCCGAAGCGGAAGGCCGCCGCGTCCCGTATTTCTCTATCGTGCTCGTCCACGGACAGGGCCGCCGTCCGTGATCGGTTGGGTGCGCATCGTAGGCCTTGGGCCGGGGGATGAGGCCCTGTGGACGCGACAGGTCAGCGACACGCTGGCGCAGGCGACCGATGTCGTGGGCTACATCCCTTACGTGAACCGCGTGGCGGATCGCGACGGGTTGGTGAAACACGCAAGCGACAACCGGCTAGAGGTCGACCGTGCGCAACAAGCCCTGACCATGGCCACCGAAGGGCGGCGCGTTGCCGTCGTCTCATCCGGCGATCCCGGTGTCTTCGCCATGGCCAGCGCGGTGTTCGAAGCGGTGGAGGCCGGGCCACCCGAGTGGCGCGCGCTCGATATCCAGGTGCAGCCCGGCATAACCGCGATGCTCGCAGCCTCCGCCGCTTGCGGAGCGCCGCTGGGCCACGACTTCTGCGCCATCAACCTAAGCGACAACCTTAAGCCGTGGGAGGTGATCGAACGCCGCCTGCACTTGGCCGCCGAGGCCGACTTCGCCATGGCGTTCTACAACCCCCGCTCTGCCAGCCGCCCCGAAGGCTTCGCCCGCGCGCTGACCGTGCTGAACGAAGCCTGCGGCGACAACCGACCGATGATCTTCGCGCGCAATGTCTCCTTGCCCGACCAGACCATCCGCATCGTGCCGCTACCCGATACCACCCCGGACATGGCCGACATGCGCACGGTCGTATTGCTCGGATCATCCCGAACGCGGATCATCGAACGGGACGGCGCGCCTATCGTCTACACACCCCGGAGCATCTGATGCGCTTCGAAGATATATACGCCGAAGAGATCGCAGCGGGTCAGATTGAAGCCGACCCCGCGCAGGAAGTCATGCTGCCGGAGTTCACGCGGCTGGCCGATGCACTGGCAGAAAAGCCGAAGCGCGGGTTCTTCCGTAGCAAGCCGGAAGCGCCGAAGGGATTGTACCTTTGGGGCGGCGTCGGGCGGGGCAAGTCGATGCTGATGGACCTGTTCCACAAGCACGTCACGGTTGAAGGCGGGCAGCGTCGGGTGCATTTCCACGCCTTCATGCAGGACGTGCACAAGGGGATTGCCGCCGCGCGCAAGAAAGGCGTCAGCGATCCGATTCAGACGGTGGGTGAAGATATCGCCGACGGTCTGCGCCTGCTGTGTTTGGATGAAATGCAGATCGGAGACATCACCGACGCCATGATCGTGGGCCGTTTGTTCGAACGGCTGTTCGCCGGGAATGTGGCCATCGTCACCACGTCGAACCGGCCCCCGGACGATCTGTACAAGGACGGCCTGCAACGCGACCGTTTCGTGCCCTTCATCGATCTGCTTAAGAAACGGATGGAGGTGGTGCACCTGACCTCTCCCCGCGACTGGCGGCAGGATCGGATCGCAGAGGCGGAAACCTACTTCACCCCAGCCAACGCCGACGCCCACGCCGAGATGGACGTGCTGTGGGACAAGTTGACCGGCGGCGCGGCGCCGGAAACGCTGTCCTTTGAAGTCTCGGGTCGGACCGTCGAAATCGACCGCTATTCCAATGGCGTCGCGCGTGCGGGGTTTTGGGAGTTATGCGGCAAGCCGCTGGGCGCTGCCGACTACCTGGCGCTGGCCGAGCGTATCCGGGTGCTGATGCTGGAGGACGTACCGCGCCTGTCGGGCGACAACTACAACGAAGCAAAGCGCTTCGTCACCCTGATCGACGCGCTCTACGAGGCCCGCAACCGTTTGGTCATGTCCGCCGCCGACGTGCCGGAATCGCTTTATGCCGAGGGCACCGGTAGCTTCGAATTCGAACGCACCGCCTCACGCCTGCGCGAGATGCAATCGGAAGGATGGGGAAGCTGATGCGCTACTGGTTGTTCAAATCCGAACCCTCTGACTGGTCGTGGGATGATCAGGTGGCAAAGGGCGACGCCGGAGAAGAATGGTCCGGCGTGCGCAACTATCAGGCGCGCAACATCATGCGGCAGATGGCGGTGGGCGACCGGGGGTTCTTCTACCACAGCCAGTCCGACAAGGCCTGCGTCGGCATCGTCGAGGTAATGGCAGAGGCCGCTCCGGACAGCACCGACGACAGCGGCAAATGGGAGTGCGTGACGGTAAAGGCGGTCCAGCCCTTGCCGCAGCCCGTCACGCTGGCGCAGGTGAAAAACACGCCGGAACTGGCGGATATGGCGCTGGTGAAGTCGATGCGCCTTTCGGTCCAGCCCGTCAGCGAAGACGAATGGCGGATCGTCTGCCGCATGGGCGGCTTGGGCGACTAGCCCGCCCGCGTAGCCGAAGCCCGCGCGTTGGGGTCGCGCTGTCCCTGCGGAGACGGCTCTTCAATTCCGGCTTCTTGCAGCGCCTCCAATGCGCCGGGTGCGAACAGGCGCAGCACGGTCCAGCCGATCAAACCCAAAGCAATCGTCATCGCGGCCGCAGCGGCCATGGTGCCGATACGCTCATAAGCCAATTGGTTCACTTCCGTCACGAGTGCCAGAACCTCTATCACCGCGACGGTCAAAAGCGTGGTGAAGATCGTGTAGCTATAGGGCAGCATCCGGAACCCGAGGATCAAGCAGGCCGCGCCCAAAGTCACAAGAAGGGCGGTCGATCCCGTCAGCAGTGCGACACCGACCGCGATGGCCGTTCCGATGATGGTGCCGACCGTCCTCTTGATCGTGCGCGAGAACAGCTCTCCGTGCGGAGGCAGGACGAGGATTACGAAGGTCAGCGGAAACCAGAAGCCGTGCTGCCCGAAGAACAGATTGCCCACGTAGACGGACAGTGTGATCCCCACTGCAAGTGCGACGCCGAAGACCATCGCGTAGGACTCACTTTCGGGGTCTTCGGTGCCGGTCGAGCACTGCTCCCCGAACCACCAGACCACCGCCTGCGCCCAGATCATCGCAAGGATGAACACGCCGAACAGAATGGGTAGATCGACGCCCTGCAGGATTGATGATGTAAATAACGGCCAGGTCAGCAATCCCCGGATCGCGGCCTTGGCCATGCCGAAGGACCCGCAGATTCCTACCATGATCCCGAGCCACGGGGCGACCAACAGTGCCATTTCCGGCTGCCCCAAGGACAGCAGCCCCGCCATACCCATCACCAAGGTGACCAGCGTGCCCACCTTCAGCCCTGCGTCTTGCGAGGCCAAGCAGGCAGGCATCGCGGCGACGAAGGCGACGGCGCCGGGACGGCCAAGGAAATACACCGCCACCACGGCAGGCAGGACCATGGCGACGACCATCATCGTCACCTTGCGCCACGGCATGGGCGCGTCGCTTTCGAACAGCGCGGCGGTCAGTCGGTTGGCCATCTGTCGCAGATAGGTCCCCACCGCGCCGTTACGAGACAGACGTTACTTGTAGACGGCTTCCTTGCCGAAATGCTTGGTCAACAGGTAGTAAACGACCGCGCGATGCTTGTTACGGTTCGACCGACCGTAATCCTCGATCACCTTCTGAATGCCGCCCATCAGGCTTTCGCTATCGGCCAGACCCAGCTTCTTCATCAGGAAGTTCTTCTTGATGGTGTTCAGCTCTTCTGTGTCCGAACCGGCAACGGTGGACGCATCTTCGTTGTAGATCGACGGGCCGCAGCCGATGGTCACTTTGCGCAGCAGGTCCATGTCAGGCTCGTGCCCGACCTTCTCACGCAGGTCAGCGGCGTATTTCTCGATCAGATCGTCGCGTCGGCTCATGGTGGTGTCTCCCTCTTCGTCCCTTCGCGGCTTTCTGCCGCATGCACGGACCCTAAACGCCAAGATTCCGTGCGGGAAGGAAAATGTCCTTTTACGTGCCATGCATCACGCTCTGTAAACTTGGAAACGCTTGACCGAGGGGGAAATCGGGGTGCAGCGTCGTATATCCGCCCGCTCGGGGCCCATCGGGAAGGGACAAACCCATGTCGCAGGAAACCTTCGTCGTCGCCTATGATGACGACACCGCCGACACCGGCGTACTGGATTGCGCCATCGCCCGCGCGCAGAAGTCAGGCGCAAAGCTTCTGATCATCCACGTGCTTGAGTGGTCACCCTACAGCTTTCTAAGCCAGGAAGAACTAGCCGCGCGCGGCAAGCGCCGGGCAGAGGAACTGGACCGTGCGCGCGACCACGTGATTGCCCCGGCGCTGGAGCGTGCGAAGACCGCAGGGGTCGAGGCAGAGGGCGTGACCAAGCACGGATCGGTTGCCGATCTGGTAGTGCGCACGGCCCGCGACGCATCGGCGGCCTTCATCTTCGTGGGCCGCTCCGGCTCTGGCGAAGCGCGCGCCCGTATCTTCGGATCGGTGCCACTGGCCATTGCGCAGGTCGCAGACATCCCAACCGTCATCGTTCCCTGAAGGAGACTGTCATGAAGTATCTCGCACCGCTCTTTCTGGCGCTGACGACTGCCCTGCCCGCCCGCGCGCAAGGCATCGACGAGACGATCAACACGATCTTCGCCGACTACACCGGCTGGTATGTCAGCCTGATCTTCGCGAACCTTCCTGGCACCAATTTCTCTTGGATCGCCCTTTGGCTTGTCGTCGGTGCGGTGGTCTTCACCGTTTACTTCGGCGCGATCCAGTTTTCGGGCTTCATGCACTCGATCCGGCTGGTGAAAGGCGACTTCTCCGATCCCAACGACGCCGGAGAGGTCAGCCACTTCCAAGCCCTCGCCACCGCTCTTTCGGGAACCGTCGGCCTTGGCAACATCGCCGGTGTCGCGGTCGCTGTCAGCATCGGCGGACCTGGCGCGACGTTCTGGATGGTGATCGCTGGCCTTTTTGGCATGGCGACGAAATTCACCGAATGCACGCTGGGCGTGAAGTATCGCAATGAATATCCGGATGGCAGCGTCTCTGGCGGACCGATGTACTACATCGTCAAGGGCTTCAAGGAACGTGGCCTGCCCTTGGGTGGCTTCATGGCGATCGTGTTCAGCTTCTTCACCATTCTAGGCGCACTGGGCGGCGGCAACATGTTCCAGGCCAACCAGGCCCACGCGCAACTGTCGACCGTGCTGGGCGACTATCCCGGCTGGATCACCGGGGTCGTCATGGCGATCATCGTGTTTCTTGTGATCGCGGGAGGCCTGCGGTCCATCGCGAAAGTGACAGAGAAGGTCGTGCCGTTCATGGGCGTCTTCTACGTGTTGGTCTCGCTGGCGATCCTGGTGGTCAACGCGGATGAAATCCTGTGGGCGTTCGGTCAGATCTTCCAAGGGGCGTTCACCGGACTTGGCGTCGCGGGCGGCTTTACAGGCGCGCTGATCCAAGGCTTCCGCCGGGCCGCCTTCTCGAACGAAGCGGGTATCGGCTCGGCAGCCATCGCGCACTCTGCCGTGAAAACGAAGGAGCCTGTGACCGAAGGCTATGTCGCCCTGCTGGAGCCGTTCATCGACACCGTGGTGATCTGCACGATGACGGCTCTGGTCATCGTCATCACGGGCGTGCTGCAGCAAGACACTGCAACGGGCCTGTATATGTGGAACGAAGAGGCGGGCCGTATCGCCACCGAAGGCGGCGTGACCGGCGTGGAACTGACCAGCGCCGCCTACGCACAGGCGTTCAGCTGGTTCCCGCCACTGCTGGCCATATCCGTGGTACTGTTTGCATTTTCGACGATGCTGTCATGGAGCTACTACGGGCTGAAGGCGTGGACCTATATTCTGGGCGAAGGCAAGGCGAAGGAACTGACGTTCAAGGTCATCTTCTGCCTGTTCATCGTGATCGGAGCTGCCGCCAGCCTTGGCCCGGTGATCGACTTCTCGGATGCCATGCTGTTCTCGATGGCGATCGTCAACATCATCGCGCTCTATTTCCTGATGCCCATCGTGAAGGGCGAGCTGTCGCGTTACCAAAAGCGGCTGCGGTCAGGTGAGATCAAGAAGTACGAAGGCTGACCCGCGCAAGGATCACACGAGCGTGATGCATATTCCGGCTGGGATGATAGCGTCTCGCTCGTGATTCGAATCAACGCATAGGGATGCAGACAATGGGACTTCTCAATTTCGTTAAGAACGCCGGCAAGAACCTTTTTGGCGGCAAAGCCGAAGCGGCGACAGCCGATACGCTGCAGAAGGAAATCAGCGATCTGGGCCTCGACGCCAGCGGTCTGGATATCCAGGTCGACGGTGACAAGGTCACGGTGAACGGCACGCCCAAGGATCAGGAGACCAAGGAAAAGGTCCTTCTCGCGCTGGGCAACGTGGAAGGCATCGCCTCGGTCCAGGACGACGCCGATGGCGACCTGCCGACCACCCACACTGTCGAAAAGGGCGACAGCCTTTGGAAGATCGCCGAGGCCACGCTGGGCGACGGCGCGCGCTACCAAGAAATCTTCGAGGCCAACAAGCCGATGCTGTCCGACCCCGACAAGATCTACCCCGGCCAAGTGCTGCGCATCCCGGCCAAGTAAACGACAAAGGCCCCGAACGCTGGTTCGGGGCCTTTTTCTATCCGCAGGTCTGCAGAGATCAGTAGCGGTAGTGCTCGGGCTTGAATGGGCCTTCGGGCGTGACGCCGATATAGGCCGCCTGCTCCGCGTTCAGCTTGGTCAGCTTGGCACCGATCTTCGCCAGATGCAGCGCGGCGACCTTCTCATCCAGATGCTTGGGCAGGATATAGACGTCGTTGGTGTATTCGCCGCCGTTCTTCCACAGCTCAATCTGCGCCAGAACCTGGTTGGTGAACGAGGCCGACATCACGAAGGACGGATGGCCGGTGGCGTTGCCAAGGTTCAGCAGGCGGCCCTCGGACAACAGGATGATGCGATTGCCCGAGGGCATCTCGACCATGTCCACCTGCTCCTTGATATTCGTCCACTTGTGGTTCTTCAGGCTGGCGACCTGAATTTCATTGTCGAAGTGGCCGATGTTGCCGACGATCGCCATGTCCTTCATCGCGCGCATGTGCTCGATGCGGATGACGTCCTTGTTGCCGGTAGTGGTGATGAAGATGTCGGCGGTGTCGATCACGTCTTCCAGCAGAACGACCTCGAACCCATCCATCGCGGCCTGCAGCGCGCAGATCGGATCGACTTCGGTGACCTTAACGCGCGCGCCGGCACCCTGCAGCGACGCGGCAGAGCCTTTGCCAACGTCGCCGTAGCCCATGACGACAGCGACCTTTCCGGCCATCATCGTATCGGTGGCGCGGCGAATACCGTCGACGAGCGACTCCTTGCAACCGTACTTGTTATCGAACTTCGACTTGGTGACGCTGTCGTTCACGTTGATCGCCGGGAAGGGCAGTTGGCCCTTCTTCTTCAGGTCGTACAGGCGATGCACGCCGGTCGTCGTTTCCTCGGACACGCCCTTGATCTGGTCGCGCATCTTTACGAACCAGCCGGGGCTTTGCTTCATGCGCTTCTTGATCTGCGCGAAGACGGCTTCTTCTTCTTCGGACTGCGGCACTTCGATCAGATCGGTCTCGCCTTCTTCAACACGTGCGCCGAGCAGGACGTACAGCGTTGCGTCGCCACCATCGTCCAAGATCATGTTCGGGCCGTCTTCGAACTGGAACGAACGGTCCAGGTAATCCCAATGCTCGACCAGGCTTTGGCCCTTCACGGCAAAGACCGGCACACCCGACTCCGCGATCGCGGCAGCGGCGTGGTCCTGCGTGGAAAAGATATTGCACGACGCCCAGCGCACATCGGCGCCCAGCGCGGTCAGCGTCTCGATCAGAACGGCGGTCTGGATCGTCATGTGCAGCGAGCCGACGATGCGCGCGCCCTTCAGCGGCTGCGCGTCGCCATACTCTTCGCGCGTGGCCATCAGACCGGGCATCTCGGTCTCGGCGATATCCAATTCCTTGCGGCCGTAGGCGGCGAGTGAAATATCCTTGACGATGTAATCTTCTGGCATGATCCGGTCCTATGATAACGGAGTTGGCAGGCCCTTAGCACCGAGGGGCGATTGCCTCAACGCTCATGAGCGTCGCGTTTCAGAAACGGACAGGATATATGGCGAAACAACCCCGCGCGTGGCAACGGATGCTGTCCGGTCGCAGGCTTGACCTGCTGGACCCGACGCCCGTGGATATCGAGATCGAGGATATTGCCCACGGGCTTGCGTTCGTCGCGCGCTGGAATGGGCAGACCAAGGGCGATTTCGCCTACTCGGTGGCCGAACATTCCCTACTGGTCGAGACGCTGTTCACCCGCATGGCGCGCGACGTCACACCACAGTGGCGGCTGGCGGCCCTGCTGCACGATGCGCCAGAATACGTCATCGGGGACATGATATCTCCGGTGAAGGCGGCGGTGGGCCCGGGCTACGGCGCGCTGGATGACAGGCTGACGGCGGCGATACACCTGCGCTTCGGCCTGCCCGCGACAATCCCTGTCAAGGTGAAACGCCAGATCAAGGCAGCCGACAAGGTATCCGCATGGATGGAAGCCGTTCAGATCGCGGGCTTTTCACAATCCGAGGCGACGCGGTTCTTCGGACACCCGGATCCGGCCGTCATGGAAGGGCTAGATATCGTTCTGCGGCCGCCGAGAGACGTGCGACAAGCGTTCACCGATCGCCACGCCGAATTGCTCGCCGAAATCTAAACACTACCCAAGCCAGACAAACCCGTCGTCGAACTGGATCTGCGCTACGCCGACCAGCAGGTCACTGCCCTGATCGCCGACCAGATCGGTAACGCGGACGCCGTCATCGCAGGTCTCGACCTGGAAATCACTGGCGTCACCTGCGTAAAGGGCGGTGACAAAAGCATTTTCTGCAAGGATCGTATCGTCACCCGCGCCGCCCGAAACCGTACCAGAGGCATAGCGGAACACGAACATATCGTTCCCCGCGCCGCCAGAGGTTTCAAACTCTCCGTAGGCCACGGCCACGCAGTCATCGCCAGCGCCGCCGTCTATCGTGCCGCTGGCATACCGCGCCACAATCAGATCATCGCCCGCGCCTCCAGACAGTCGAGCAGAGGCATATTCAGCGACCAGTACGTCGTTGCCCACGCCGCCGCTCAGACTGCCCGAGCCAAAGCGCAGCGCCATGCGGTCGTCGCCCGCACCGCCATCCAGTTCGAACTCTCCATAGGCAGCCGTTACAACATCGTCGCCCGCGCCTGCGTCGATATCCATTCGTCCGAACCGCGCCTCGATCCGGTCATTTGATCCGGTGCCATCCAGCGATGCGATCGTGTGCTCTGCGCGCAAAGTCACATCGTTGGGATTCTCTTCAAAAATGAAGCAATCGGCGTTCAACCAATCGTCGATTATGCTGATATTCATGGCTGTGCCTGTAATCTGTTGCGCGTTCCGAAACAGTTAAACCCCGCGCGCATGACTGACGCGGGGCACAAACATGGCCATTTCAGGATGGTTAACGCGGGCTGCGCTTCGACAGGATGCGTTGCAGCGTGCGCCGGTGCATCGAAAGACGGCGTGCGGTTTCAGAGACGTTACGGTCACACTGCTCATAGATGCGCTGGATATGCTCCCACCGCACGCGATCTGCCGACATCGGGTTCTCTGGCGGCGGCGGCAGGTCTTCCCCGTTGGCCATCAAAGCCGCGGTAATCTGGTTCGCATCGGCGGGCTTCGACAGATAGTCGGTCGCACCGATCTTCACGGCGGCGACAGCGGTCGCGATGGCACCATAGCCGGTCAGCACGACGATCCGCGCGTCCTCGCGCTTGGCGCGGATGGTCTCGACGATGTCCAGACCGTTGCCATCCGCCAATCGCAGATCAATGACGGCATAGGCCGGTGTCTTGCGCATCGCCTGCGCCCGCCCGTCCGCAACGCTTTCCGCCGTTTCCACGGCAAACCCACGCTTCTCCATCGCGCGGGCAAGACGTTTCAGAAACGGCTCGTCATCATCGACGAGCAGCAGTGAAGGATCGGGGCCAAGATCGAGTGCTCCGGTGTCTTCCATCGAAATCACCTACAGAAATTTGTCCCAACTCAGGTAGGCGCAGCGGCAAACAGGTCAAATGACGTGCCAGCCTATCCCAGCTGGCATGCGATGGCGTCTGCCACCTCTTGCGACGTCTCGCCGCTGCCCGCCGCACCCGGCGCGCCCCGGAAGTAGGCGATCGTTCCGTCCTCTGGCGTGACCAGATAGCTGAAGACCGAATGGTCCATCAGGTAGGTGGCATCGTCCTCGCCACGCCGCTGCCCGTAGACGCGATAGGCCTGCATTGCTTGCCTGACCTGCGCGTCAGACCCGGTCAGCCCGATCATGTCCTCGTGCATGTATCCGGTGAACTCTTGCACGATCTCGGGTGTGTCACGCATGGGGTCTATGGTGATGAAGACCGGCGTCACGTCGATCCCCTGTTCGGCCAGCAGGTCCACCGCCTCGGCGTTGCGCGCCGCGTCGAAAGGACACACATCGGGGCAGAAGGTATAGCCGAAATAGATCAACGTGGGGCCGTCGATCACATCGGTGTTGGTCACCGTCTCGCCTTCGCCGTTCACCAGCTCGAACGGTCCGCCCAGCGCATCGAAGCCACCGGCCACGGAATTGACGTTGCAAGGATCGCCGCCCTGACGCGACCAGACGATAAGCGCGGTGCCCGCGATCAGGCATACCACACAGACGGCGGACAGGATGGCGGCAAGACGGGTCACGGCGGGCTCCGATCATGGGACAACGCCGCATTGATCCCATATCATCCGTCGCTACAACAGGGCCTGATGACACAGGCCGTACCCGATCCGCTGGACCCGCGTCTGGCCTTCAGCCGCCGCGCGGACTGGGTCCGCGTCCGTACGCTTGTCCTGCTGCGCTGGATCGCGATCGCCGGACAGATCATCGCTGTCGTGGTCGCCATGCAGCTCTTCGGTTTTTCGGTGCAGATCGGCCTCGTCACCGTCGTCATTGGTGCGGCTGCCATCACCAATCTGATGGCAACGCTGGTTTTTCCGGAGAACCGACGGCTATCCGAGCGCGAACTCGTCGGGCTGCTGGTCTTCGACATGATCCAGTTGGCGCTTTTGCTGACGCTGACGGGCGGGCTGAACAATCCCTTTGCGCTGCTGGTTCTGGCACAGGTCGCCATCGCCGCAACGGCCCTTCCCTATCGCGCCACGATCCTGGTGTGCGTGGTCGGCATTTTGGCAACCACCTCTGTCGGATTCTTTCACGCCCCCCTACTGCTGGTCACGGGCGAGGTTTTGGAACTGCCGCCCCTATTCCAAGGCGGCTTCTGGGTCGCGATCGTGATCGGCATCACCTTCCAGGCCGGTTACGCTCACCGCGTCGCCAGTGAAGTGACGGCGATGGGCGACGCCCTGACCGCCACCCAGATGGCCCTATCGCGTGAACAAAAGCTGACGGATCTGGGCGGTGTCGTCGCTGCGACCGCCCATGAACTGGGAACGCCGCTGGCCACCATCGCCGTTGTCTCGGCCGAACTGGTGCAAGAACTGGACGACGACGATCAGCGCGCGGACGCTCAGCTGATCCGCGACCAAGCCGAACGCTGCCGTGTGATCCTGCGAGAGATGGGGCGCGCCGGGAAGCAGGACACGCATATCCGCATCGCGCCCATGGAAAGCGTCGTTCAGGAGGCCGCCGAACCGCATCTGGATCGGGGGATCGACGTGCGGATCGAAGCGCGTGCAGAACCCGGCCACGACCCGTCGCACCCATCCGTGCATCGACTGCCAGAGATCATCCATGGCCTGCGCAACCTCGTGCAAAACGCCGTCGATTTCGCGACGACCACGGTCTGGGTCGATCTGCGCTGGTCGGAGTCGACGATTACGATCCGTATCGCCGACGATGGGCCGGGCTATCCCCCCGACATGCTGCCGCGCCTGGGCGATCCGTTCCAGCGCCAGCGCCAACACAGTCGCGAGGAAAGCGGCAATCGGCGCAGCTATGACGGTATGGGTCTTGGCCTGTTCATCGCAAAGACGCTTCTCGAACGGTCAGGAGCCGAAACAACCTTCGCCAATGGCGTCGACAGCCGCAGGAAGGGGGCGGTGGTGTCGGTCGTTTGGCAGCGTGATGCGATTGCAATCGCACACGATCGTCCAGCGCTTTCCGAAAATATGCCAACCGCCTGAAAGCGTAGCCTCGCGTTAACGGTGGTTTAACCGAATCCCGGCAATGTGATGGGAGACATCGCTAGCAGGGGACTTTCCGTCGTGCTGACCGATCCAATCACACTTGTGGCCCTCGCCGCAGCTGGCTCTGTTCTGGTCGCGCTTAGCGCCATCTTCCTGCTGATCCGCTTTGGGCTTCGCCCCGCCGCGTTCCCCGAAGTCTCTGGCCGCACGGTCTTCCTGCTGCGCCAGGACCGGGTTATCGACGCGTCGCAAGCGGGCAGTGACATTCTGGACGGCTTGGGTCCGGATGGCTGGACCGCGCAGCGCATCGTCGGCTGGTTGTCAGAGCTGTTTCCCGAACTACCGACGCACCTGTCGCAAAAGAATACGCCCCGCTCCGGCGCTTTGATCGGGCAGGACGGCATATCCCGGCTGAAGCTTGCGGCGGACGGCGACTGCCTGCGCCTTACGCTGACCAATGACGGAAACGAGCGTGTTCAAATGGACCGCATCCTGCACAACGCGATCCAGACGGAACTGGAAACCTTGCGCAGCATGACCGACACGCTGCCGATACCGGTCTGGAAATGCGATGCCTCTGGGCGCATCCTGTGGGTGAACCGTGCCTACATGGACCTGGCGGACGCCGCCGATCTGTCCTCGCAATGGCCACCGGCCCCATTGTTCGATCTGAACGGCGCGGTTCCCGGCCAGGTGCGCCGTCTGCAACTGAACGGCCGGTGGTTCGACTGTACCGTCAGCGGCATCAAGGATGGTCCCGTTGTATCTGCGGTGCCTGTAGATGACCTCGTGGCCGCGAAGAACGCCTTGGAAACTTTCAAACAGACGATGTCGCGCACCTTCGCGCAGCTGATGGTGGGCCTTGCGATCTTCGATCACGAACGAAGACTTGCAGTCTTCAACCCCGCACTGCTTGACCTTACGAAGCTGCCCATTGATGTGCTGATTGCAAAACCCTCTCTCGAGTCTTTCCTCGATGCCCTCCGCGCGCGCCAGATGATGCCCGAGCCGCGCGACTACGGCACGTGGCGGGACAAGATCATCGACGTGGAAACAGCAGCGCAAAACGGCACCTATTCCGAGCTTTGGCACCTTCCGGGCGGCAGAACCTACCGCATCACCGGGCGACCGCAGACCGATGGTGCTTTCGCCCTGTTGTTCGAGGATATCACGGCCGAGATCGATCTGACGCGTCGCTTCCGCGCCGAGATAGAGACGACGAACGCCGTCATCGACGCTCTGCCAGATGCCATCGCCGTCTTCGACGCAACCGGTACAATGACCGTCAGCAACCAAGCGTATGACCACTTGTGGGGCACCGCGACGCAGGATCGCATTGATACGGTTTCGCTGTCAGAGGCGCAGCGCACCTGGTGCGCACGCGCTGAGATTCCGAACATCGAGGATTTGATCGCGCAGACAGTCGAGGCCAGCGCCCGACCCGCAGCGGACGTTCGGATGGATGACGGGCGACGCCTGACCGTGTCGGTTCAGAAGTTGGTCGGCTGCGCGACGATGATCCGCTTCGTTCAGCACTCTGCCGCGATCAGCACGATCATGCCCGCCCGCGCGCACGCGCAGATCGAAAGCCGTTTGAAGGCGTAAACGCTTGAAGCCGACCGGCGCGGGGGTCATCCTGCCGCCATGCCGAACCGATCCATCCACCTTCCAAACGCCGCTGCCACCGATGCGCTGGGCGAAAGCCTCGCCAGCCGACTGCAAAACGGCGACACTGTGCTTCTGTCCGGCGATCTGGGCGCGGGGAAAAGCCACCTTGCCCGAGCTACGATGCGCGCGCTCGGCGTCACCGGAGACATACCTTCGCCCACATATACGCTGGTTCAGACGTACCCTGCCAGTCCCCATGAAATCCTGCACGCCGATCTTTACCGTCTCGGCGATGCGTCCGAACTTGCCGAGCTGGGGTTGGATGATGCGATCGGGCGATGCATCTGTCTGATCGAATGGCCGGATCGGCTCGACACCAAGCCAACTGACGCTTTTACGATCCACCTTGTGCCAAGCGGGGACGGTCGCACCGCCACACTCAGCGGCCCCGAACGACTGGTTCTCAAATGATCCCCGCCGCATTTCTTGCTGCCACGGGTTGGTCCGACGCCACAGCGACCCCGCTTGCCGGCGACGCCTCTTCTCGCAGCTACACCCGATTGGCGCAAAACGGCGAAAGCGCAATCCTGATGCGGGCCAATGGCACTCCATTGTTCCCGTTCCTGCGGGTCGCCGAACACCTGCGCGGCATCGGGCTGTCTCCTCCCACGATCCTCGCCGAAAGCGATGACATGCTGCTGATCGAGGACCTGGGCGACGCCGTCTTCGCCCGCCTCATCGCAGCCGATGCGTCCCGCGAACACCCATTGTACGAAGCCGCCACCGATCTTCTGGTTACACTGCAAAACGCGGCACTGCCGGAGTATCTTGCGCCCTATGGCCCAACCCAGATGGCCGCTGCGCTTGAGCCGTGCTGGACCTACTACACGCGCTGCGATGGCGCCCATATCAACCGTATTTTCCGCGATCTGCTAGAGAGCCATGCCCCCGAAACCACGGCCCTTCTGCATCGCGACTATCACGCAGAGAACCTGATCTGGCTGCCCGACCGCACTGGTCCCGCCCGCGTCGGCCTGCTGGATTTTCAGGACGCCCTTGCCGGGCATCCGTCCTACGATCTCGCCTCTCTTCTGCAAGACGCGCGCCGTGACGTGTCCGCGGACCTGGAAGAGGCAATGATCGAGCGGTTCTGCACCACGACAGACTGCGATCCCGACGCCTTCCGCGCCGCTTACGCCCTGCAATCGGTGCAGCGGCACCTGCGTATCCTTGGCATCTTCACCCACCTAGCCGACGAACGCGGCAAGCCCGGATACCTGGCCCTGATCCCCCGCGTGCGTGGCTACCTGGATCGTTGCTTGGCTCACCCCGTCTGTGAATCGCTCCGCGCGCCATTGGCGGAACTCCTGCCATGAGCCGCCCCTGCATGATCTTCGCTGCCGGGTTCGGCACGCGGATGGGCGCGCTGACCAAGGATCGGCCGAAGCCGATGATCAACGTCGCGGGCCAGCCACTGATCGACCGCGCCGCAGCACTTGCACGCGCGGCGGGGGCGGCACCGCTGGTCGCCAACACCCACTACCTTGCCGACCGGATCGAGCCGCACCTGCGTGACCTTGATATCGCCGTGTCGCCCGAACCGGATCTGATCCTGGACACCGGGGGTGGCCTTCGCAAAGCTTCGCCGCTGCTTGGCGCTGCAGAGGTGTTCACCCTTAACCCGGACGCCCTGTTCACCGGTCCGAACCCTTTGACAACTTTGGCCGATGCATGGCTGCCCGACATGGGCGCCCTGCTGCTGTGCGTTCCTCTGGATCGTGCGCACGGGCGGAAGGGAGTTGGCGATTTCGCGCTGAAAGACGGCGCGCTGACCCGCGGCGGCGACTTGGTCTACACTGGCGCGCAGATCATCGACACGCGCCTGCTCGACACCATCCCCGAACCGGTCTTCTCGCTGAACCGTATCTGGTTCGACCTTGCCGAGCGTGGCGCTCTGCACGGCGTCGTTCATCCCGGGCATTGGGCCGACATCGGACATTCCGAAGGCATTGCCATCGCCGAGGATATGCTGCGTGTTTGACGCCCCTGCCCCGCGCGTCTTCGCCCTTCCGCCCGGCGCCGACTTCGCGACCGAACTGGTACGCGGGTTAGAGGCGCGGATGGGTGATGCTGCCCCCGAGGACTGGGCGCGGGTAGAGCTGTTCGTGAATACCACACGCCTGCGCCGCCGCCTGATCGACGTGTTCGCCAGCGGCCCGCCGCGTTTGTTGCCGCGCATCCGTCTGCTGACCGGGCTTGCCGCCGACCCGTTGTTGACCGACCTGCCGCCCGCGCTGCCACCTTTGCGGCGCAAGCTGGACCTTGCACAATTGGTGGCCCGACTGATCGACGCCCAACCCGAAATCGCCCCACGGGCCGCCATTTACGACCTCGCCGACAGCCTTGCGGCGCTGTTCGATGAAATGCACGCAGAGGGTGTGTCGCCCGATGATCTGGATGCGCTCGACATCACCGATCAGTCGGGCCACTGGCGGCGCGCCCTGCGATTTTTGACCATCGCCCGAGATGTGGTCCAGGCCGACACTCTGCCCAGCGCAGAAGCGCGCCTGCGCGCTGCTGCCGAGGCTTTGGCAAAGCGATGGGCCACCAACCCGCCCGATCATCCGGTAATCGTCGC
This sequence comes from Palleronia sp. THAF1, assembly GCF_009363795.1. Classification (NCBI taxonomy): domain Bacteria; kingdom Pseudomonadati; phylum Pseudomonadota; class Alphaproteobacteria; order Rhodobacterales; family Roseobacteraceae; genus Palleronia; species Palleronia sp. THAF1. The sequence continues at coordinate 3,080,154 of NZ_CP045420.1, forward strand.
CGGATCCACCGGGTCGCGCGGGCCGGTGTCGATCCTGATGCAGGCCGTGGCACGTCTGCCGCAAGGGGCCATTGTGCTGCCAGGGGTGGACCGTTCGATGCCAACCGCTGTCTGGCAAGGCCTGACCGCGCCGCAGCCGATGCCGTCAGAGGATCATCCGCAGTACCGCTTTGCCGCGCTGTGTGCTGATCTTGGGCTGGACCCTTCTACCCTGCCCGGATGGACCGACTCGCATCCCGTTGCCCCGCGCGCCGCGCTACTGTCGATGGCGCTGCGCCCGGCGCCGATCACCGACCAGTGGATGTCCGAGGGGCCCGGCCTTGGAGACATGCGTGTCGCGACCGACGGGCTGTCCCTGATCGAAGCCGCCGATCCCGGCGAAGAGGCGCTGGCCATTGCCTTGCGCCTAAGGCGCGCACTGGATCACGGCCAACGCGCCGCGCTGATCACGCCCGATCGGGTGCTGACACGTCGGGTACAGGCCGCTTTGGATCGCTGGGGCATCACGGCGGATGACAGTGCGGGCGATCCGCTACATCTGACGCCGCCGGGCCGCCTGTTGCGGCAGGTCGCCCATGCGATGGGCACGGCGCCCGGCCCCGAAGAGGTGCTGGCGCTGCTCAAGCACCCGCTGACGCAATCGGGCGGCGACCGAAACCAGCATCAGTTGAACACGCGCCGCCTGGACGCTTGGCTGCGGGACCACGGCGCGCCGCACATCACTGGCGCGACGCTGATCGAATGGACAAAGAACTGGCCCGACGCCACGGATTGGGCCCAAACGCTCGGCAAATGCCTCGATGCGATAGCGGCCCGCAGTGCTGGACCCCTATCCGAACTCGTCGCGGCGCACCTTGCACTGACCGAAGCGCTCGCTGGTGAAGGTGGCACCCTTTGGGACCGGGCAGAGGGGCGCAAGGCGCTGGACGCCATGCAGGCCTTGCAGGCCGAAGCCGACGCGGGCGGGACGATTTCCACCGGCGACTACGCCCGCCTGATCGACTCTGTCCTCTTGGCCGAAGAGGTTCGCCGCCCCGACGATGGCCGCCCGGACGTGGCGATCTGGGGCACGCTGGAAGCGCGCGTTGGGGGGGCCGATCTGGCGATCCTTGCCGGTTTGTCCGAAGGCACGTGGCCAGAACCGCCGACGCCCGACCCATGGTTGAACCGCACGTTGCGGCATCAGTTGGGTCTGTTGCTGCCAGAGCGTCGCATCGGTCTGTCCGCCCACGACTTCCAGCAGGCGGCTTGCGCGCCGCAGGTCGTGTTCTCTCGCTCGATCCGTGATGCAGAGGCCGAGACCGTCATGTCGCGCTGGCTGAACCGCCTCACCAATCTGCTGAGTGGATTGGCCGAAACCAACGGCCCAGAAGCGTTGGACGAGATGCGAGAGCGCGGCAACGTCTGGGTCGAACAGGCCCGCCGCGCCCGCGCTTTGACGATCGCAAGCCCGCCTGCGCATCGCCCCTCTCCGCGCCCGCCGGAGAACGTGCGACCGACGCGCTTTTCCGTCACGCGGATCGAAACGTTGGTGCGCGATCCTTACCAGATCTACGCACAGAACATTCTTGGCCTCTATGGCCTGAACCCCCTGCGCCCTGACGCCGATGCCCGAATCCGGGGCACGCTGTTTCATGGGATATTGGAAGAATGGCTCAAGGCAGGGCCGGACCTGACCGAAACAACAGCCCGCAACGGCCTGCTGAAGATCGCGCGTGCCCATCTGGCAGACCTGCCGTGGGCCACAGCCCGCGTCACATGGATGGCGCAGATTGAAGGCGTCGCGGACTGGCTGATTGAAGGTGAAAGCAAGCGGCAGGCCAGCGCGACACCCATCGCCTTCGAACGCACCGCGATGTTCGAGGTGCCGGGCACCGGCGTCACCCTGAAAGGCACCGCCGACCGGATCGACCGGGCAGAGGATGGCCAGCTTACGGTCATCGACTACAAGACCGGCGCGATCCCCAGCCCGAAGCAGATCATCCGCTTCGACCGACAGTTGCTGCTGGAAGCAATCATGGCAGAGGCCGGCGCCTTCCCCGATGTGCCTGCGGCACCCGTGGCTGCCATCTGCCACATCGGCCTTGGCAGCGCGCGACGAGACGATCCGCACCCGTTGCGCGAAGAGATCGGGGCCACGAAGAATAGCGAAGGCGTTACGCTCGACCCCGACGCCGCCCTGTTGGACCTGCAGACACTGCTAACCGCTTACGGCAAGCGCACACGGGGCTACAGTTCGATGCGGGCGATGGAATCGCGCCTTGATTGGGCGGAAACGGCGCATCTGGCGCGGTTCGGGGAATGGGACCTGTCCGACCCCGCAAAGCCAGAGGATGTCGGATGAACGACGCCAACGCCCGCCAGATCACCGCCGCTCAACCCGCGCTGTCCACGTGGCTGTCGGCGAACGCGGGTTCGGGCAAGACGCGCGTATTGACCAACCGCGTCGCCCGCCTTTTGCTGTCGGACGTGGACCCGACGCGCATCCTGTGCCTGACCTATACGAAGGCCGCCGCGTCCGAGATGCAGAACCGCCTGTTTGCCACATTGGGCCGCTGGGCGATGATGCCGGACGACAGCTTGCGCGCTGAACTCGCCGATCTGGGAGAGTCCGCCGCCGCAGATCTGGCCAAGGCGCGGCGCCTGTTCGCCAAGGCCATCGAGACTCCGGGTGGCCTGCGCATCCAGACCATCCACTCTTTTTGCGCCGTTTTGCTGCGCCGCTTCCCGCTGGAAGCAGGCGTCACCCCGCGCTTCACCGAAATGGACGACCGCGCCGCCGCGCAGTTGCGGGCCGATTGCCTGGAAGAGTTGGCCGAAACGCAGCCTGATCTGATGCATGCGCTGGCGCGGCAGACGGGCGATATCAACGGAATCGTGGGAGAGATCACCGGGCGGCGCGACGCGGTCCGCCCCGCGACAGAGGCAGACCTGCGTGCCGCGTTGGACCTGGGGCCAGACATCACGTTGGACAGCGTTCTTGCGCAGGTGTTCGATGCCGACACCGAATCCGTCCTGACCGACCTGCGCGCCGTCCTCGCCAGCGGCAGCAAGACAGACATGGCCGCGCAGGCCAAACTCCAGTCCCTTCGCCCTCCCTACGCGACCGGCACGCTGGCGGTTCTGGAAGACGTGATGATTACCGGAGCGAGCGCGAAAGCTCCCTTTTCGGCCAAGATCGGGAGTTTCCCCACCAAGGCCAGCCGCGCGGCGCTGAACGAGGACACCCGCACCGCGCTCGACGCCCTGATGGAGCGCGTCGAAGCCGCACGCGCGACGCGCCTTGCCCTTGCTACGCTGGACCGCAGCCTGACGCTGCACGCTTTCGCAGACGCCTTCCTGACCCTCTACGCCAAGGCGAAAGAGGCGCGCGGTTGGCTGGACTTCGACGACCTGATCTTGGGTGCGCGCACCTTGCTGTCGAGATCCGAAGTGGCCGAATGGGTGCTCTATCGTCTCGACGGGGGAATCGACCACATCCTTGTCGACGAAGCGCAGGACACCGCACCGGCACAGTGGGACGTGATCGAGGCGCTGTCGCGCGAGTTCGCGTCCGGTCAAGGCGCGCGGGACGCTCATCGCACGATCTTCGTGGTCGGCGACAAGAAGCAATCGATCTATTCCTTCCAAGGCGCGGACCCCGAAGGCTTTGACCGGATGCACGATCATTTCGCCGGGCAACTTGGCGCCGACGCGCTGCAACGGCTGGAATTGCAGCATTCGTTCCGCTCTGCCCCCGCCATCCTGCGGGCCGTGGATGCCGTTTTCGCCGACGGACTGGGCGGAGATGTGCAGCACATCGCGTTCAAGGATACGATGCCCGGCCGCGTTGATCTGTGGCCCCTGACCGAAGGCGATCCGCCCACCGATCCGCCCGATTGGCAAGACCCGGTGGACCGCGAAGATCCCGAAAGCGCCATAGCCAAACTGTCGCGCCAGATCGCCAAGACGGTGCGCGGCTGGCTGGATGCGGGCGAGACGATCCCCGATGGCAAGGGCGGTCAGCGCAAGCTGGGTGCGGGCGATATCCTTGTGCTCGTCCGCTCTCGCTCTGGTCTGTTCCACCCGCTGATCCGGGCCTGCAAAGCAAAGGGCATCGAGATCGCAGGTGCCGATGTGCTGGAGCTGGAAAGCGATCTGGCGGTGCGCGACCTGCTGTCCCTGCTCCGCTTCTTGGCTCTGCCCGATGACGACATGTCGCTGGCTGAAGCCCTGCGCTCGCCCCTGTTCGGTCTGTCAGAGAGCGATCTTTATCACTTGGCCCAAGGTCGTACTGGCACCCTGTGGAAAGCCCTGCGTGAAAGCGATCACGATCCAGCGCGCGAGACGATTGGCGATTTGCTGAATAACGCGGATTTCCTGCGACCCTACGAGCTGCTCGACCGGATCCTGCTGCGCCACCGGGGCCGCGAACGGCTGCTTGGGCGGTTGGGTATGGAGTCCGAGGATGCCATCGACGCCCTGCTGGCACAGGCGCTGGGATATGAGCGCACGGATATCCCTTCGCTGACCGGCTTTCTGGCCTGGTTCGACGCCGAAACCGTCAAGATCAAACGCCAGTCCGACAGCGCGGGCGGGCGGTTGCGCGTGATGACCGTGCATGGCGCGAAGGGTCTGGAAGCGCCAGTGGTGATCCTTGCCGACACCACCAAGGTTCCGCGCAACGATGAGCGCAAGCTATTGGCGATCCCCGGTGGACCGACTTTGTGGAAGCCTGCCAAGCCGGAGCTTCCGCCGGTTCTGACACCGATAACCGACGCGCTGGATGCCGCTGCCGCAGCCGAACGTGACCGCCTGCTTTATGTCGCGATGACCCGCGCGGAAAGCTGGCTGGTGGTGTGCGGGGCGGAGCTGAACACACTGAAGAACACCTGGTACGAGCAGATCGCAACCGGTTTGGAAGCTCTCGATCATGAACCATTGGACGTCGAGCCCGGCACCGCAAAACGCTTTGCCAGTGGCAACTGGGGTGGACTGGAACAACGCGACGGCGCAGTGACAGACGTGGAACCGGCGCCGTTGGAAGGCTGGTTTCACGAGATGCCGCCCGCGCCCGACGTCGTGGCCCCATTACTGACGCCCTCGTCTTTGGGTAGAGCCAAGGCACTATCCGGCGAGGTCGATCCCGATGACGATCCCGACGCGGCGTTGATCCGGGGCACGCGCATTCACCTGCTGTTAGAGCACCTGCCCCCGGATCGCCCTGACGATTGGCCAGCACTCGCTCGCCGCCTTTTAGGTGCCGAACAACTAAGCGATGCAACGCAGGCCGACCTTTTGGCCGAGGCAGCGGGTGTGCTGACGAACCCAACGCTCGCCGCCCTGCTGCAAAAACCCGCACTCACGGAAGTGGACCTGACCGCGCCGCATCCCTCTGGCGCGCGCATCGCCGGAACGGTGGACCGGCTTGTGATCACACCGGACCGTATCACCGCGATCGACTACAAATCGAACCGCCTGATCCCTGATCGACAAGAAGATGTGCCCGACGGATTGCTGCGCCAGATGGGTGCCTATGCGCACGCGCTGGCCGCGATCTATCCCGACAGGCAGATCGAAACCGCCCTGCTCTGGACCCGCGCCCCGCGCCTGATGCCGATGGACCCGGACCGCGTAGCAGCAGCCTTCGCCAGCGCGCTGCCTTGACCGCCCCCAGGCGCGTCCTTACCTCAGACGAAACCCCACGCTCCAAAGGAGAACACCATGGCCACCGTTGCCGTCACCGATGACACCTTCGACGCCGAAGTCCGCCAATCCGACATCCCTGTCGTCGTGGATTTCTGGGCCGAGTGGTGCGGCCCCTGCAAGCAGATCGGCCCCGCGCTGGAAGAGATCTCGAACGAGATGGACGGCCAGGTCAAGATCGTGAAGGTCAACGTGGACGAGAACCCGAACGCCCCCGCACAGATGGGCGTCCGCGGCATCCCGGCCCTGTTCCTGTTCAAGAACGGCGAAGTCGTGTCGAACAAGATCGGCGCTGCGCCCAAAGCCTCGCTGGAAAGCTGGATCAAGGAAGAGATCTGATCCTGATCTTTCGACCAAAAGCAAAGGGCACCCCGGCGGTGCCAGCCCCTGACGCTAAATGTTGAAAAAGTTCTTCGGTTGGCCGCATTGCGGCCAACTTTCTCTTCGACACCACGCTTGACCGTCATCCGAATGGAGAACAAAGGTGTCGAGTGTCTCGAAGATATCTTCGGGAGCAGCGGTCGTGCCGCTGGCCCGGAGACTGCCTGCGCCCGCGGCAGGTGTCGATCTCAACTTCTGCCGCAACCCGGCCTGCGCCCAGTATGGCGTATTGCCAGATCCGTTCAAGCGGCCGAACGGCTCTCCGCCCGCGCCACCTGGCGTGCCGCGCGGAGCGGTTCCGGGTGGTAAGCACAGAGAGTTCTACAAGTGTCCGGCTTGCCGCACAACCTCCCGGGTGAAGAACAACCGTGCAGTCGTGGAGGAACACGAGCGGCTACGCCGCCTGCGCGATGTTGATCCCTGTGCGCCGGCCTGCCGCGCTGCGGACTGCGCGAACCAAGGTCTCCCCGTCAGAGAGCATCCTGAGCTCTACCAGCGCTTTGGCAGGACGGAGGGTGGCGATCCGCGCTGGCGGTGCAAGGGCTGTGCGAAGACCTTCTCAAGCGGTAAGGCGGCCCGGCGCCATAAGCGGTCGGACAAGAACCGGCTGGTTCTCGACATGCTGTGCAACGACCTGTCGCTCGCCAAGACCTCGAAGATCTCCGGGTTGTCCTACCGCGACATCTATCGGCGGATAGAGTTCTACCACGACCAAGTCAGGAGCTTCGTGGCGCGCCGTGAGGACTTCTCCCGGATCGACTTCGCAGAGGCGGGCTCACGCTTCGCCACCGATAGCCAGGCACTCACCATCAACTGGCCCAGCCGTAAGCGGCGCTTCCCGGTCGTGTTCCAGCATCTCTGCACCGCGCACGCGCGCTCAGGGTTCATCATGGAGGCTTCATTCCAACTCGACCCAGAGATCTCGCCGGCAGAAGCAGAGGCCCAGTCTTTTGCGGCCCAAGAGGACCACATCTCGACCGCCTTCCGGCGCCATGCCCGCATCTGGACGAAGAGCGAGTTCGACGCCCACCTCTTCCGTCTGGCCAAGGCCGCAGGGCTGACGCAGGTGGAAGAATATGGGCTGCCCGCCACCGGCTCGATGCTGCGCTACGATGTAATGCAGTTTGCGCACGCGATGCGGCTGCGCGATCATATCGGCCAGACGGACGCGCCGTTGATCTTCGTGATGGATGGAGACGCTGGGCTCAAACAATCCTTCACGACCGTCTTCCAGCCGGCAGTGTCGGCTGGGCGCGCGCATCTGGCTATCATCGACTTCGACAAGGCGATGACGAACGACATGCGCAACTGCGTGGTCGCCGACGGTCGCACCGATCTATGTGCCTCTACGGGGCTAACCCCAAATGAGATCAGCTTGATCCCGTCGGAGTTCTTCGCGAAGATCCTCGACGAGGAGGTCGCTGTCCGGCTTGTCGGGGAGCCGGTCGGAGAATGGTTCCAGTATCCGTTCCCGACAAAGAGCGAACCCAACAAGCGGGTGCTGTTGATCACCGATCATCCCGGGCTGGAGGCGCGGGATAAGGCGAAGCTGATGCGCCTGGCCACGCTCCGCAGCGTCGACAGCTACTTCCACCGCTTCCGCTCGAATGTGCGTTTCGCGAGCCGACCGCAGATCTCGACGAACGGCCCCGGCCGCGTCTGGGGTCGACATCACCTCTACGACCCCGTCGTTCTGTCGAAGCTCGTGGAGGTTTACCGCTTCTACCATAACTGGATGGAGCCGGGTGTGGATGGGAAGACCCCCGCGATGCGGATTGGGCTGGCTCGTGGGCGCATCTATGAGCGAGACCTACTGTAGATCTACCCTTGGTTCGGCGGCATCGTCGCGTGGTTCTGTCGCGCCAGCACGATGTTCGCGCGATCCTCATCGGTTGCTCGTCGTGCAGGCATCCATTGGAACTCGGCCACGCCGATATCTGCCGCCCTCAACGCCTCGACCAGGCGCGCGCTTGCGAAGAGTCCAAAGTCCCACATCGGGTCGCGCCACAGCTCGACGCCAGTCTCAGCCTCCTCCTCGACGGGGATCGCACCGGGCTTGGTGTCCGGCCACCCTGACACAAGACCACGGGGACGGTTAATACCCTGGAACATATCCTCCTCCAGCGGCACCAACGTGTCCTTCCGCTCCGAGACATGCAGGTGGTGAAGCGGCCCGAGATCGCCCGTCGGAATATCCCGTCCGTCGGCATCAACCAGCGGCACGGGCGTGAGGCGGGAGGACCCGAGGTCGAAGTTCCTGAGGACATCCGCCGCCCTTGCGGAGAAGATGAAGTGCCATTCCATGCGGCGCACATCACCCAGCGCATCCGGGTCGAAACCCGGCGCCGCCACGAGGCGGGTCGGCACTTGGTCATCGCTGAGTGGCCAGCCGAAGAAGCCTGCATCCATACTGGCGTAGGGACACGGGGACGGGCTTTCGGGGCGGATCGCGAGCTTGAGAGCGGTCTTCCCGCTGACCTGGCTGAAGTGGATGGTAGAAAGAGTCACGGCGATCGTTTCCAGTAATCGGGATCTGAAGATAGATAGGTAGGAACCAGGTGACGTTCCCCGAAATGAAGAAGCCCGCGAGTTTTGCTCGCGAGCTTCAACATTTACCGTCAGGGGCTGGCCCGGCGGTGCCCTTTTTCATGCGCGCCACCCGCATCGCGTCAACGCGGCGATGATTTGTGCCTCTGCGTCGGGCGCGGCGGCGCTGATAGCCATTTGGCGGAAGAACCAAAACAAGTAGCGGTCGTAGTCAGGAGGCGCTGAGCGGGCCGCTTCGAACGCCTGTTCAACCCCCAGATCGACCACGTTCGCAGCGATGTGGTGGAAATCGATCCGACCGAACAGAACCGCCGGTTTGTGAAGGAAGTAACCCATCAAGGCGACGGACGAATTCTGGGTGACGACGAGCGAGGCCTTGGGCAGCAGACGGTCCATATCCCCCATGACGATGTTCAAATTGGGATGCGCCGTCTGCAAATCACGCAGCGTTGCATGGTCAGCCTCATCGTAGTCTTCCTTCGGATGCAAACCCGCAACCACGGGCGCATCGCCGACCTGTTCCAAAGCCCTACGCAACATCTCGACCGGCGACATCGTCTGGAAGGAACGGGATTGCCGGATGCGCCCTTGCAAGGGAACATAGACCGTTCCATCCCCCGGCCCCGGCGCGGCACCGTTCAGATGCTGCTTCCGACGCCGGTCACAAAATGCGGCAGCCTGCGCGCCATCGACCACAACGGGATCGAACCGCGCACGCGCAACCTCGAACTCCCACCGCTTGGCCGTCGTCTCGATCCGCCAGAACGGATATAAATAGGCCAGCCGCAGAACGAATTGCCGCGGCCCCAAGGGCGCGTGCATCAGCACCAACGAATGGCCGGGACGCTCGGCACTCTTCCGCCGCTCTGCCGCACCATCACCGCACAACTCGATGGCCCCACCCAAAGCGCTACGCAAACGCTCTGTGAAGTTGTGTTTCCCTGCATGCGCACGCGCCAACAAGGTCGGGTGATAGTGAACGCGCAGGACCATGTCGCCACGCTACGACACGTCGTCCGGTTGGCAAGTGCGCTTACGCTCTCCATATCGGGGCGAGCAGACAAGGAGACGGACATGACCGCGCACTCAGGCCCCGGCTGGCACGGCACCACGATCATCGGCGTTCGCAAAGGCGGGCGTGTGGTCATTGCAGGCGATGGGCAAGTGTCCATGGGCGACACTGTGATGAAGGGCACGGCGCGCAAGGTGCGTCGGCTGTTCCCCGGCGGGCAGGACGTGATCGCGGGCTTCGCGGGATCGACCGCCGACGCGTTCGCGCTTCTGGAACGTCTGGAAACCAAGCTGGAAGCAACGCCCGGCCAATTGCAGCGCGCAGCTGTCGAGCTTGCAAAGGACTGGCGGACCGACAAGTACCTGCAAAAGCTGGAAGCCATGCTGATCGTATCCGATGGCCGCGACCTCTATGTCGTTACCGGCGCAGGCGATGTGCTGGAACCCGAGCATGACGTGGCCGCCATCGGATCGGGCGGCAACTACGCGCTCGCCGCCGCACGCGGTCTGTATGACACCGACATGGACGCCGAAGCGATCGCACGCCGCGCCATGGGGATCGCCGCAGACATCTGCGTCTACACCAATGGCAACCTGACGGTGGAGATGCTGGGCGAGTAGCCCTCTCTCTTTGCTTTCCAAATACCCAAACAGCCTCAACCATCCGCGCCGACCGCGAAGGACTGATCCATGACCGACCTGACCCCCCGCGAAATCGTTTCCGAGCTTGACCGTTTCATCATCGGCCAAGCCGACGCCAAGCGCGCCGTATCTGTCGCGCTGCGCAATCGCTGGCGCCGCAAGCAACTGCCGCAGGCGATGCAGGACGAGGTGTATCCCAAGAACATCCTGATGATCGGGCCCACGGGAGTCGGCAAGACAGAGATATCGCGACGCTTGGCCAAGCTTGCGCGCGCGCCGTTCCTGAAGGTGGAGGCCACCAAGTTCACCGAGGTCGGCTACGTGGGCCGCGACGTCGAGCAGATTATTCGCGATCTGGTCGAGCAGGCAATCACCATGACTCGTGATCACATGCGCGACGACGTGAAGACCCGGGCCGAAGCCAACGCCGAAAACCGAGTCTTGGACGCCATCGCCGGAGAGAACGCACGCGAGGGCACGCGCGAGATGTTCCGCAAGAAGCTGCGCTCGGGCGAATTGGACGGGACCGAAATCACGCTGGAGGTCGCCGACACGTCGAATCCTCTTGGTGGGATGGAGATGCCGGGAATGCAGCCCGGAGCGAACATGCCGAACCTTGGTGATCTTTTCGGAAAGGCCTTCAAGGGTCGGACAGAGCGCAAGACACTGACGGTCGCGGAAAGCTACGAAGTGTTGTTGGCCGAGGAAGCAGACAAGCTGCTCGACGACGAGAGCGTGACGAAAGCCGCGATCGAAGCGGTCGAGCAGAACGGCATCGTATTCCTGGACGAGATCGACAAGGTCTGCGCCCGGCAGGACGCCCGTGGCGGCGAAGTCAGCCGCGAGGGCGTGCAGCGTGATCTGTTGCCCCTGATCGAAGGCACCGTAGTCGCAACCAAGCATGGCTCGGTGCGCACGGACCACATCCTGTTCATCGCCTCTGGTGCGTTCCACGTCGCCAAACCGTCGGACCTGCTGCCCGAACTGCAGGGTCGTCTTCCGATTCGGGTCGAGCTGCGCGCCCTGACCGAAGCCGATTTCGTGCGTATTCTGACCGAAACCGACAATGCCCTGACGCGGCAGTACACGGCGCTTCTTGGGACAGAGAAGGTAACCGTGGACTTCACCGACGAAGGTATCGCGGCCCTCGCGCGGATCGCTGCCGAAGTGAACACATCGGTCGAAAACATCGGCGCGCGTCGGCTGTACACCGTCATGGAACGTGTCTTCGAAGAGCTGTCTTTCGACGCGCCCGACAAGGGTGGGGAAACGATCACCGTCGATGGAGACTTCGTCGAAACCCATCTGGGAGAGCTGTCGCGGTCGGTGGATATGAGCCGGTACGTTCTGTAACCGGCTGGCTCTCTGTCGGATCTAGGGAAAATTCGCTCTTCCCTTTCCCGTCGGGCACGTCACCTATCGCGCATGTCTTTCCTGACCTTCCTGCGCGCGAACGCCCCTTTCCTTGCCGTCGGCGTTCTGCTGACCTTCTGCTCGTCCTTCGGGCAGACCTTCTTCATCTCTGTCTTCGCCGGAAATATCCGGGGCGAGTTCGCTCTGACGAATGGGGACTGGGGGCTGCTTTATTCCATCGGAACCACGGCCTCTGCCGCCGTGATGATATGGACGGGGATCCTGACCGACACGTTCCGCGTGCGCATTCTGGGGCCCGTGGTTCTGGCGATGCTGGCGCTGGCGTGTCTGTCCATGTGGGCGGCGTCGGGTTGGTGGTCGCTGGCGTTCACCATCTTCGCGCTGCGCTTTGCCGGACAGGGGATGGCGACATTGGTCGCGACGGTCGCGATGGCCCGTTGGTTCGTCGCCTCTCGGGGAAAGGCGCTGTCCGTCAGCAAGATCGGTGTATCACTGGGCGAGGCGTTCCTGCCGTTGATCTTCGTTGCCCTGATGGCGGAGATCGACTGGCGCACGCTGTGGCTGATCTCTGGCGGGATCATCGTCGCGCTGATCCCCCTTCTGTGGCCGTTACTGCGGCTGGAGCGGACGCCGAAATCCATCGCCAGCGACAGTCAGGCAGTCGGAATGCGGGGTCTGCAGTGGACACGCAAGATGATGCTGTCCCACCCGCTGTATTGGCTGATTGTGCCGATGCTGATCGCGCCAGCCGCCTTTTCGACGGCATTCTTCTTTCACCAAGTGCATCTGGCCGAAGCGAAAGGGTGGAGCCACCTTGGCCTTGTTGCCACATTCCCCGTCTTCACAGCCGCAGCCGCCGTGTCGATGTTCACATCGGGGCCAATCATCGACCGGGTCGGCACCGCGCGGTTGATGCCGATTGTCTTGCTGCCGATGGGCGTCGGGTTCGCAGGCTTCGCCTTCGCGCCAAGCCTTGCGACGGCAACGATCTTCACCGGCCTCATGGGGCTATCGCAGGGTTTGAACAGCACCGTCCCGGCGGCGTTCTGGGCCGAGTTTTACGGCACGCGCTACCTTGGCGGGATCAAGGCGTTGGCGGCGGCTGTAATGGTGTTCGGGACGGCAATCGGTCCGGCACTCACCGGCATCTTGATCGACGCCGGCATCGCGTTTCCGCAGCAGATGTGGGGGATCGGGGTCTATTTCTTCGTCGCGGCCGGTCTGGTCTGGATCGGGATCAAGGGCGCGCGCGGCTCACTTCCGGCGCAGGTAGACGTAGAACGCGCCTGACCCGCCGTGGCGGCGGTGTGCTTCGGTGATCTGAAGTACGATGGGCCGCAGGGGGCCGCCCGTCAGCCACGCAGGCACCTGATGACGCAGAACGCCACGCCGCTCCGGGATCGGCCCGCCATCGTCGCGGTCGCGTCCCTTGCCGGTGATCACCAGCACCAGCCGCTTGCCCGCCGCATGGGAAGAAAACACGAAGGACATCAGCCGCGGATGCGCTTCGGCCAGCGTCAGACCGTGCAGGTCGATACGGCCTTCGGGAACGATCTTCCCCTGCTTCAGCCGCTTGTGCGCCTTAGCGTCCATTGTCAACGGCTGGTGAGCCAAAGAGTGCGACAGGGACGGCTGGATGTCGTTCCCCGGTGCGGACCGCGCGCCCATCGTCAGCCGAGACAGATCCGCTTTTGGCTGCTCCGGATGAACATGAACGCGGGGCGCAGGTGCTTTCGGCATTTCCACGCGACGCGGGGGATGCAGGGGCTTGGCACTGCGCTCTACCCGGTCCCACAGCTCACGCTCGTCCGGTCGAAGATCACGGCGGCGGGCCATTACAGGGGTTCGGCTTGCGCGTAAGCCCGCTGGATCGGCAGCAGGACGACCATGCGCCCGCCCTCTTTCACCGTACCCGCGCGCTTGCCCGCTGCAGCGCCTGTTCCGAAGAAGATATCCGCCCGTTGCGCCCCCTTGATCGCGGAGCCAGTGTCTTGTGCAATCATCAGACGACGTAGATCCTGCGCACCATCTGTCTCTATCCACACAGGCGCACCCAGTTTGGTAATCGATGGATCGACGGCGATAGAGCGCATTGCGGTGATCGAGCGATTCATCGCGCCCAGCGGACCATGCTCGGCCGGGACGTGGCTGACCTCTCTGAAGAACACGAACGATGGGTTGTGGTGCAGCAGCTTGCGCCCCTCTTCCCCATTGGAGCGGACCCAATCCTTGATGCGATCTGCGCTGGCTTCGTGCGCGTCCATCTCGCCACGTGCGATCAACTCCTGACCGACCGAACGATAGGGGTGGCCGTTCTTGCCGGCATAGCCAACACGGATCGCGGTGCCATCGTCCAGAGCGACCCGGCCAGACCCCTGCACCTGCAGGAAATAGGCGTCGACCGGATCGTCAATGTAAGCGATTTCCAGGCCCCTGCCGCGCAGGGCGTCGGTCTCGTCGATCTCGGCACGGGTCAGGAAGGGGCTGCCATCGGGCGCATCGTCCGGAAGGGCGTAAAGTGGGTGCTGATACGCGCCGCCGCGATAGCGAGAGCCTTTCAGTTCCGGCTCATAATAGCCGGTGAACAGCATTGGCTGGCCGTCTTCGATCAGAACCGGGGCGAAGTGCAGTTCGAAAAAACGGCGGGGGCTGTCAGTCCAGTCGGCGGCTGTCAGGCACAGCGTGCGCCAGTCTGGCTCTGGCAGATCACCGCATGTTTCACGGAAGACAGACAGGGCGGCCCCGTGATCGTCTGTATCCCATCCCTGCAGGTCAGAAAATTCCAGAACGGTCTGCTTGGTCACGCTTGCCTCCGCGCCGGTCATCGACGCGATCGCAAGGAACACCGAAGCCAGACCGGCACGCATTACTCGCCCGTGGCGATCAGCAGCCAGTTGGGATCGTCCGCACCCATTGTCCGTCCGAAGGTCCAGGTGTCGCGCTGGCGCTTGATCTCGTTTACGTCGCCTTCGACGATCTCGCCGTCGGCGTTGGTCACGACCGTCGTCATCTCGGCCAGGAAACGCACGGTCACTTCGCCGTACTTGCTGTCGCGGTCGAAGGTGGCACGATACAGCTCTACGTCGCGTACGCCGACGATCTCGCTTTGGATCGACAGGCCTTGGGCCTTGCGCTCCGCGATGACCTGATCGAAAGCGTCGGCCACATCGGGGTCAAGAAAGCCACGGACGTCCGAGATGTCGCCGCGCTCGAACGCTAGAAAGATCATTTCGTAGGCCTGGCGTGCGCCCGACAGGAATTCACCGACATCAAAGCCCGGCTCTGCCATCTTCATGGCGGCCAGGGCCTTGGCACTATCGGACCCGTCTTCGACATGATCGGTGATGTCCCGATCCGGGCCACCTTCGATCACTTCGAACTCAGGCCGTTTGCGCGCGGGCGCATCGGGCTGCGAGGTGACGGGCGGTTTTTCGAAACCGTCGCGCGTGCCCAGCACGTTCTTCAGACGCAGGATCAGGAAGACGGCGATCCCGGCGAGGACAAGAAGCTGTATCAATGAGGAACTCATGGGCTCTCTGGTGGATGGGATGGCAAGAAGGACGTTCGTTCCTATCTAGGGACCGGGTGGGTGCAAGTCCACCGCTCGACCCGTGACAAAAAAGGACCCGCCCCATGTGGCTGCTTGCCGCCTTCATCGCCGTACCCCTGATAGAGATCGCCCTGTTCATCCAGGTGGGGGGAGCCATCGGCTTGTGGCCGACCCTTTTGATCGTGATCGTTACCGCGATCCTGGGCACGACGCTGGTGCGCAGCCAGGGCGCGCAGGCCTTGGGTCAGCTGCGATCCAGCTTCAACGAATTGCGCGATCCGGCCGAGCCACTGGCAAACGGAGCGATGATCCTGTTCGCGGGCGCGCTTCTGCTGACGCCGGGGTTTTTCACCGATGCCTGCGGGTTCGCCCTGCTGGTGCCGGGCGTTCGCAAACGGCTGTTCACCGAACTGAAGTCTCGGGTGAAGGTACAGACGATAGCTTATGGCGACGCTCAGCCACAGCGCCGACCGCAGGGGCGTGGCGATGTGATCGACGGAGAGGCACAGGAAGTCGAAATCAAGCCACGTGATCCCAATCAGCCCGCGTCTGGCTGGACCCGCGATGGGGGCGGTGATAGGCCCAAGACCGACTGAATTTCAGGAGAGCCCCGATGGCCGAAGAGACCCCCGCAGCCACCCCAAACGGTGCGCAACAGCCCACCATGCCACAGATCCGCCCTATGGCGCAGTATATCCGCGACATGTCTTTCGAAAACGCGCTGGCCCAGCGTGGCCTGGGTGAAAAGGTGCAACCCGATGTGAAGGTGCAGGTCAGCCTGGACGCCAAGAAGCGCGAAGGGCAAGAGGACCAGTACGAGGTCGTCGGAAAGTTCACGATCCGCTCGCAGAACAAGGAGACCGACGCTGCGCTGTTCCTGCTGGAGCTGGAGTATGGCGGTGTGTTTCACGTGACGAACGTGAAGGACGACCAATTGCACCCGTTCCTACTGATCGAAGCGCCGCGCCTGATGTTCCCTTACATCCGCCGCATCGTCGCCGATGTGACCCACGACGGTGGCTTCCCGCCCCTGAACCTGGAGCCGATCGATTTCGTGCAGCTCTACCGTCAGGGTCTGGCGCAGCAGAAAGCGGCGCGAGAGGCGCAGGGCACTGCCTAGACGCTAGGCTTTCCAGACAGCGCCGTCGCCCAGCTTTTCCACGAAAGCGGCATGGGCGGCGGCCTCCTCATCGGTAACACGCGAGGGCAGGGCGACCGGGCGCGGCTGCGGCCGCCAGTTCGAGTTTTGATCCACGTTCTTGCCGCCCGATTGCGAAGACAAACCGAAGTCCGGCTGCCGACCACCGATCAGTTCCAGATACACTTCCGCAAGAATCTCGGAGTCCAGCAGCGCGCCGTGCAGCGTGCGGTTGGAGTTGTCGATCCCGAAACGACGGCAGAGTGCATCCAGTGATGCGGGTGAGCCGGGGAAACGCTGGCGTGCGATGGCCAGCGTGTCGATGGCCTGATCCCAAGGTAGCTGCCGCAGTCCCAGCCACTTCAGCTCTGCATTCAGGAATTTCATGTCGAAGGCGGCGTTGTGAATGATCATTTTCGCGTCGCCGACGAAATCCAGAAAGTCCTGTCCGACAGCGGCAAACTTCGGTTTGTCGCGCAGGAAGTCGTCACCCAAGCCGTGCACCTGGAACGCTTCATCGGGCATCGACCGTTCGGGGTTGATATAGACGTGGAAAGTCTTGCCGGTAGGCACATGACCCATAAGCTCGACCGCACCGATTTCGACGATGCGGTCGCCTTGCTCAGGCTCGAAGCCCGTCGTTTCGGTATCCAGCACGATTTCACGCATGGCGCATCCGTTCGATTATCCTGTCTATATGGTCCGCAGTTTCGCTGATCGACGTGCTGGGCACAACGACGTCGGCACGCGCCCGCTTGTCGGCATCTGGCATCTGTTTCGACAGGATATGCGCGAACTTCGCTTCGGTCATGCCGGAACGGGCCAGAACGCGGTCGCGTTGGATATCGGCGGGGGCAGAAACAACGACCGTCAGGTCCATGTCGGCGTCGCCGCCGGTTTCGAACAGCAGCGGGATGTCGAAAACGACCATGTCAGAGTCCGCGTTTTCATAGAATTGTGCACGATCTTGGGCCACCAGCGGGTGCACGATCCGTTCGATTTTCTTCAGCGCAGTATCGTCCTGCGCGATCCAGTCGGACAGGACAGAACGATCGACACCATCGGGTCCGACGGCTTGCGGATGGATAGCGCCGATCGGCTCTACCGCAGCGCCTCCGATCGAATAAAGTCGATGAACGGCGGCGTCGGCGTCCCAGACAGGCACACCGCGCTGGCGGAACAGATCGGCGGCGGTGCTTTTGCCCATGCCGATGGAGCCGGTCAAACCGATGCGCTTGGGACGGATCACGCCAGAACGACCGCACGCAGTTCGTCGTCCACTTCGGGGCGCTGACCGAACCAGCGTTCGAACCCCGGAACAGCTTGGTGTAGCAGCATTCCCAACCCATCCACACAGGTGCAGCCCGCTTCGCGCGCGGTGGCGAGGAAAGGCGTCTCCAACGGTGTGTAGACGATATCGGTGACGGTCGCGCCCCGTCGTAGACCATCGAGGGGGACGCGAAACGCCGGTTTCCCCTGCATTCCCAACGACGTGGTGTTCACGACAGTCTCTGCATCGTCAAGGATGTTACCGGCCTGCGACCAGTCCACAACTTCCAACCGGCTACCGAATTCTTGCCGCAACCCTTCCGCACGGCCACGGGAGCGATTGGCGATACGGATCTGCGGCACGCCGGCGTCGAGCAATGCAACGACCACGGCACGTGCTGCACCGCCGGCCCCGTAGACCGCGGCGGGGCCGCTGCGTGGCCGCCAATCCGGGGCGTTCTGGCGCAGGTTTTCGATGAAACCGACGCCATCGGTGTTATCGGCATGAATGGTCCCATCGGCACGGAACGTCACGGTGTTCGCCGCACCGATCAAGGCAGCGCGATCCGTGACGTGGTGCGCAATCTGCAGAGCGGCTTCTTTGTGGGGGAGGGTGACGTTGCAGCCGACGAACCCCATGCTCGGCATCTGCGCGAGGACGGCCCCAAGGTTGTCCGGTGCAACATCGAGCGGGACGTAATGCCCGGCAATACCGTAACGTGCCAACCAGTGGCCGTGCACCCGAGGTGAACGGCTGTGGGCGATGGGATGGCCAAGAACGGCGGCGACTGGGATGGTGTCTGTCATGCGGGCAGAGTGCCCCTGACCGTCAGCCACGACAAGAGCGGCAGCATCGGCAGGCCAAGGATCGCGTAGTGATCACCTTCGATACTGTCGAAGAGACGAATGCCTTCTTCTTCGATCTTATAGCCACCGACACTGTGACGAATGCTGTCCCAGTTCCGTTCGACGTAGGCATTGATGTAGTCGTCTGTGAGAGTGCGCATCGTCAGCCAGACGGTCGCGACATGCCGCCAGATGGGGGCTGCATCCTCGTAGGCGACAATGGCTGAGTGCAGCCGATGCTTTGACCCGGACAGACGGTGCAGGTGATCGAGTGCCTCTTCCGGCGTTTCAGGCTTAGAGAGGATCTTACCGTCGTGGTCCAATACCTGATCGCATCCCAAGACGAGCCGCCCCGGATTGCGACCGGAGACCTTGCGCGCCTTGGCCTCTGCCAGAGCATCGGCAATATCATGCGGAGTTGCGCCGTCATCGAAAAGCGCGTCGCGCAGGCTTGCTTCGTCGATACGAGCGGGAAGCGCTTCGAAGGGAACGAGGGCGGCGGTAAGAAGATGCTGACGGATCAAGGATGCAGAGGCGAGGATAAGGGCCATGATAAACCTGTGGATAGGACAGGGAGGGCATGTGCCTGATATGGCGGACCGAAACGTCAGGCGGAACAACTGCCCGTCCATGCCCTTCGACGGGACGATTTGTCCAGTCCGTCGCAGCGCTATCTGGGGCCTCTGGACAGATGGCCGTCAAGACAAACTTGTCCTCACGGATATCCACAGTGAATCCAGGGTGTATTACAGAAACTAAGATACTGTAATATATACCATAATCAGATGTTCTTGATATGTCTTTCCTTTCCTTCCACTCACAAGTCTCGGTATGCGGAGAAGTCGACGAGAGAGCAGAGTCGTCCCGTTATCCATGACCTCTACTTACAACCATCATCCTTTTCCTAAATATTAATTAAGATAAGAGAGGCGCATGACGGATTTTCTGATGACCCTCTATCCTTGGCTTCTGACTGGACACATCCTGTCTTTCGTCGCTTGGATGGCGGCGCTGTTCTATCTGCCGCGCCTGTTCGTCTACCATGTCGAGAAAGGACGCGGAGATGCCGGGAAGGAAGCGCTGTTCCAAGTCATGGAACGCAGGCTGCTGAAGGCGATCATGACGCCTGCGATGATCGCGACATTCGTGTTCGGTCTGCTGTTGATCGGTACGGGTGTGGTCGACTGGTCCAGTGTGTGGCCCTGGACGAAGGCGGCGGCGGTTCTGGCGATGGCCGGGTTTCATGGATGGTGCGCGAAGACGCGTAAGGCGCTTGCGGCGGGGCAGTTTGAGCGGAGTGGGCGTCACTATCGAATGATGAACGAGGTGCCGACGCTGCTTCTGATCGTCATCGTCATATCCGTGATCGTCCGTCCGTTCTGATTGACAAATCCGACAGCGCCGCTTAGCTGCCCACAACCCGCCGTCCGGTGGTGTGATTTCATTCGATGACTGCGATGATGCTTCCGGCCCCGTGTCGGGACGAGGGATATGTGATGAGCGACCGTGTGAACCTTGCCGATCTGAAGGCGCAAAGCCCCAAGGATCTTCTGTCTTTGGCGGAAGAGCTGGAGATCGAGAACGCCTCGACCATGCGTAAGGGCGAGATGATGTTCTCGATCCTGAAGGAGCGCGCGGACGAGGATTGGACGATTGGCGGCGATGGCGTGCTGGAGGTTCTGCAGGACGGCTTCGGGTTCCTTCGCTCGACCGAGGCCAACTACTTGCCCGGCCCCGATGATATCTACGTCAGCCCCGAAATGATCCGCCGTTTTGCACTGCGCACGGGCGACACGGTGTCGGGTGTGATCCGAGGGCCGGATGAGAACGAACGTTACTTCGCGCTGATGGACGTGGAGAGCATCAATTACGAAGATCCCGCGAAGGCGCGGCACAAGGTGGCGTTCGACAACCTGACGCCGCTGTACCCCGATGAGCGTCTGAACATGGAAACGGATGATCCGACCGCAAAGGATCGGTCGGCGCGTGTGATCGATCTGGTGGCGCCGATTGGAAAGGGTCAGCGGTCCTTGATCGTGGCACCACCCCGAACGGGTAAGACGGTTCTGCTGCAGAATATCGCCCATTCGATCGCAACCAACCACCCAGAATGCTACCTGATCGTTCTGCTCATCGACGAGCGGCCCGAAGAGGTCACGGACATGCAGAGGTCGGTTAAGGGCGAAGTTGTATCCTCGACTTTTGACGAGCCGCCGTCGCGCCACGTGGCCGTCAGCGATATGGTGATCGAGAAAGCGAAGCGACTGGTTGAGCATAAGCGAGATGTAGTAATCTTGCTCGACTCGATTACCAGACTTGGTAGGGCGTTCAACACGACGGTTCCGTCCTCGGGCAAGGTTCTGACGGGTGGTGTGGATGCGAATGCGCTTCAACGTCCCAAGCGGTTCTTCGGTGCAGCGCGGAATATCGAAGAGGGTGGATCGCTGACCATCATCGCGACGGCGCTGATCGACACCGGCAGCCGGATGGACGAGGTGATCTTCGAAGAGTTCAAAGGTACCGGTAACTCTGAGATCGTTCTGGATCGTAAGGTCGCCGACAAGCGTGTGTACCCGGCGATGGATATTCTGAAATCTGGTACGCGTAAGGAAGAGCTGTTGGTTGATAAAATGGACCTGCAGAAGACCTATGTCCTGCGTCGTATTCTGAACCCGATGGGGACGACGGATGCTGTGGAGTTCTTGCTTGGTAAGCTGAAACAGACCAAGACCAACTCCGAGTTCTTCGATTCGATGAACACCTAAGGATCAAATACGGCCATGGACACGATCTTTGCCCAGGCCACGGCGCCCGGCAAAGCGGGTGTGGCCGTGGTCCGTATATCCGGCCCGGACGCCTTTTCCGGCGTGTCAAAGTTGTGCGCGCTTCCACAGACACGAAAAGCGGGATTGCGGCGGATACGAGATCTTGATGGTGGGATCCTGGATACCGGGCTGGTCATTGTGTTCGAAGCAGATGCCAGCTTTACCGGCGAGCCGGTTGTCGAGTTGCAGCTTCACGGCTCGATTGCCGTTATGGCGGCTGTGTTGCGAAGCTTGGGGACTCTGGACGGTTTTCGCCCGGCTGAGCCTGGTGAGTTTACGCGTAGGGCGCTGGAGAATGAAAATCTCGATCTCTCACAGGTAGAAGGTCTTGCCGATCTTATTGACGCCGAGACCGAATTTCAGAGAACGCAGGCGCAGACAAACTTGGGCGGCGCTCTGACAGATGCGGTTCAAGAGTGGCGTAGCGATCTTGTCGAAGCGAGCGCCCTCCTGGAAGCAGCCTTGGATTTTTCGGACGAAGATCTGCCAGTCGATGTGGCGCCTGATGTCCTTCAGCGGCTTGAACGTGTTCGTAGTGCTCTTCGCGCGCAGATGGACGGTTACTCAAAGGCCGAGCGGGTGCGGAACGGCTTTGAAGTCGCTATTTTGGGGGCACCCAATGCGGGGAAGTCCACTCTGCTGAACGCGATTGCGCAGCGGCCTGCAGCTTTGACATCGGAGATAGCCGGGACGACACGGGACGTGATCGAGGTGCGGCTGGATCTGTACGGGCTTCCAGTCACGTTGCTCGATACGGCTGGTCTGCGTGACACAGACGATCCGCTGGAAGCAGCCGGAATTTCTCTGGCGAAACAGCGTGCGGCTGCCGCAGATTTGCGAATTTGGTTGGCTACAGATGAGGTTCAGCCGCCGGTGGCTGTTGATTTAGTGTATCGGGCGAAGGATGATGATGGCGACTTCGGTGGCGTTTCCGGTTTGACCGGGTCCGGTGTATCCGAAATGTTGTCTGCGATTACGGAGCGTCTTCGCGAAGCAGTTCCATCTAACCAGATGGCAACCCGTGACCGGCATTTTTATAGTATGCAGCGTGCAGTTGGCTATATGGATGTGGCGAGCGCCAAGATAGAGGCTGGGTTACTTGATGAGCTCACCGCCGAAAATTTGCGATTGTCCGCGCAGTTGCTGGGAGAACTCATCGGCGCGGTGGACGTCGAAGATTTGCTGGACCATATCTTCTCAAGCTTTTGTATTGGAAAGTAGGTGTTTCACGTGAAACATTATGATGTGATTGTCGTGGGCGGTGGGCATGCTGGGGTAGAAGCTGCTGCTGCCGCTACCCGTATGGGCGCAACTGTGGCACTCGTAACAATGAAGCGCGAAGCCATCGGCGCCATGTCCTGCAATCCTGCAATCGGTGGTTTGGGGAAAGGTCATCTTGTCCGCGAGGTTGACGCCTTGGATGGCCTTATGGCGCGTGCAGGTGATCGTGCTGGTATTCAGTATCGCCTGCTAAACCGCTCAAAGGGACCGGCTGTCCAAGGACCTCGCGCCCAAATGGACCGCGAACTCTATCGCGCTGCAGTTCAGGAGGGGTTAAGCGCAACCGACATCGATATTGTCGAAGGGCAGGTGGCCGATCTTGTAGAACAATGCGGTGTCATTGTGGGGGTTAGGCTGTCAGACAATCAGGCTCTGTCGTCTGACGCTGTAGTCCTGACGACCGGGACCTTTCTGAACGGAGTCATCCACATCGGCGATCAGACGCGCGCTGGTGGTCGTGTAGGCGAGGAAGCGTCGATCGCCTTGTCTGAGCGCCTTTACGGTGCTGATCTTCCGATGGGTCGTCTGAAGACAGGAACGCCGCCGCGATTGGATTCGGCTTCAATCAACTTCGATGTCCTCGAACGACAGCCCGGAGACACCGCGCCGGAGATGCTCTCGTTTTTGTCCGCTGCTCCAAATGCCCGGCAGGTGCCTTGCCATATTACGCACACCAACCCGGAGACGCATGATATCATTGCTCAGAATCTTCATCGGTCCGCGATGTATTCAGGCAATATCGCAGGAACAGGCCCAAGATACTGTCCGTCAATTGAGGATAAAATTGGTCGGTTCGCCGATAAGACATCCCATCAGGTGTTTCTAGAGCCCGAGGGCCTGAAATCGCGCGCCGTCTATCCAAATGGGATTTCCACGTCATTACCAGTTGATGTTCAAGAACAGTATGTGCGTTCTATCAAGGGCTTGGAACACGCTCTTATTCTACAACCAGGGTATGCGATTGAATACGACTACGTTGACCCGCGCGCCTTGGATGGGTCTCTTGCGGTGAAATCCATGCCGGGTCTGTTCTTGGCGGGTCAAATCAACGGGACGACTGGATATGAGGAGGCAGCCGCCCAAGGTCTCGTGGCGGGCGTTAACGCTGTCTGCAGGTCGCGCGGCAATGAGCCGTTCATACCCTCGCGTACTTCGTCATATATCGGCGTGATGATTGATGATCTTGTGTGTCGTGGTGTGACCGAGCCCTATCGCATGTTCACATCGAGGGCAGAGTTCCGTCTTTCATTACGGGCAGATAATGCCGATCAGCGGCTGACGCCGATTGGCATGGCTCTCGGTTTGGTTCATTCACCGCGAGTAGAGAAGTTCGAGCGAAAGCTGGAAGCCCTGGAAGAGGGTTACTGCACGTTGCGTGGTGTGACCGCCAAACCAAAGGCAGCCATAGCAGTGGGAATCGGTGTCGCTGCCGATGGACCAAGCCGGACCGCTTTGGACTATCTGAGTATCCCGGGCGTTGATGCATCCAAGATTGCCAAGCTTGATCCGAAATTGGACTCGATAGACGCAGAAACCTGGATGCAGATCGAGAAAGAAGCAATCTATATCAACTATATGGATCGCCAGACCCTTGATGTTGCCCGTCTTCGAAAAGCTGAGACGACGCCGATTCCGAACGATTTTCGGTTCGAAGATGTGGCCAGCTTGTCCAACGAATTGAAAGATAAACTCTCCCGTTCCCGCCCGTCGACCTTGGCTGCGGCGCAGAAAATCGAAGGAATGACACCAGCGGCTTTGAACGCAGTGATCTTTGCTTTGCGTCAGCGGGAAACCACGCGCTCTCGAAGTGCATGATGGACGTTTCACGTGAAACAGAAGGCCGTTTGAACGAGTACGCTAAGCTCCTTCGACAGTGGTCTGTGAAGATAAACCTTGTCGCGCCATCAACCTTAGATGATCTGAAAGAACGACACCTTGCCGATAGCGCCCAACTCAGAACGCACGCCGCGCACTGGAACAAATGGTGCGATCTGGGCAGTGGCGGCGGCCTTCCTGGCATCGTAATCTCAATCCTTAGTCCTGAGTGTCACGTCTCTTTGATCGAATCGGATAAGCGAAAAGCGGTCTTCCTGACACACGTGGTCACGAAGCTTGATCTGAATGCCACGGTATTTGATGGTAGAATCGAAACGATAGACCCGCAGAGAGCAGATGTCGTTTCCGCACGAGCACTTGCACCGTTACCACGTCTGATCCCTCTCGCTCTACGGCACGGTCACTCCGGAACTCGATATATTTTTCCAAAGGGACTGCGGTGGCGCGAAGAAATCAATGAGGCGAAAAAAGTATATCGCTTCGACGTTGACGCCCAGCCCAGCATTACCGACAAACACGCAGTCGTCTTGGTCTTGGAGAATTTTGAACGTGCCTGATCGGATGCTGAACACCCCAAAAATCGTCGCCATCGTCAATCAAAAGGGTGGTGTGGGCAAAACGACGACAGCAATCAACTTGGGCGCAGGCTTGGCGCGTGAGGGCCACAACGTCGCATTGATCGATCTGGATCCACAGGGAAACGCGTCCACAGGATTAGGAATCGAAGTTGCCCGCAGGGAAATGAACAGCTACGATTTACTAATCGAGCAGACCGATTTGGCGGATTGCCTCCAGAGCTCAGAGATAGAGGGTCTCGCCATCGTGCCGGCCACATCTGATCTAAGTTCGGCAGATGTCGAAATGGTCGCAATGGGCCACCGCGCAACGCTTCTGAAAGATGTGCTCCAGCCGAACCGCATCGGTAGCCTCGGTCTGGACTATATTCTGATCGACTGCCCGCCCTCTCTTTCGTTGCTGACGATCAACGCCATGGTATCGGCGCACTCGGTGTTGGTTCCCCTGCAGTCCGAGTTTTTCGCTCTGGAAGGCCTTTCGCAGCTTATGCTGACGATCAAAGAGGTTCGTCAAAGTGCCAACCCGAATCTGGGGATCGAAGGCGTCGTTCTTACCATGTTCGACGGGCGCAATCGGCTTGCACAAGGAGTGTTGGCCGATGCACGCGAGACTCTAGGTGATCTGGTGTTTGACACGATCATTCCCCGGAATGTGCGGGTCAGTGAAGCACCGTCTTATGCGCAATCGGTTCTGGACTATGATCCGGCATCGAAGGGGAGCTTGGCGTACCGCGCGCTAGCGCAGGAATTTGTTGCGCGAGACCGTATGTAGAAGGAGCCGTCATGGCCGAGAAAAAAGATCGAAAAGGCGGTTTGGGTCGGGGCCTTTCCGCCCTTATGGCGGACATGGATTCTGGGCAGGCGTCCAATCCCGTGACGGCAGACGCATCCGCATCGACCGGCACATCATCGCCGCGTCAGCCCGACACGACTGTCCCCATCGAAAGGATTGAGCCCAATCCGGACCAGCCCCGCCGCCTCTTCGATGGTGAGAACCTCGAAGAACTCGCGGCGTCTATCGCCGCACGCGGCATCATCCAGCCTTTGATCGTACGTCCTCACCCCAAGCGCCCGGGTGCTTATCAGATCGTTGCCGGGGAACGTCGCTGGCGGGCCGCACAGATGGCCAAGTTGCACGATGTGCCCGTCGTCATCCGCCAGTTCGATGACACCGAGATGCTGGAAGTCGCAATCATCGAAAATATCCAGCGCGCCGACCTAAATCCGGTGGATGAAGCTGCGGGCTATCGCCAACTGATGGATCGCTTCGGTCACACCCAAGAACAGATGGCCGAAGCTTTAGGAAAGAGTCGCCCCCACATCGCCAATACCCTTCGTCTTCTATCCCTCCCAGACACGGTCCAGGAATGGCTGGCCCAAGGGAAACTAACAGCGGGCCACGCCCGCGCTTTGATCCCGGCTGAAAATGCCACCGATCTCGCGCGCCAAGTTATCGCCAAGAACCTGTCCGTCCGCCAAACCGAGGCGCTGCTTCGAAAGCCTGCGACCACGGGCAAGGAGCGTGTAGACAAACAGCGGAAAGACGACAAAGACGCCGACACGAAAGCGCTGGAACAGGATCTGACCGCTGCGATGGGGGTCAAGGTCACGATTGACCATACGGACGGAAGCGAGCGTGGAAAACTTTCGATTCACTATAACTCTTTGGAAAAGCTGGATGATATCTGCCAGCTTCTGTCGCGAGGGCTGGGCCTAAGCTAATAGCTCCCGCAGGATAGCGTTCAGCAATGGTCGTCCAGCAGCTGTAAGGCGCAAGCGCTCAGACGTCTGCTTGACGACGCCAATTTCTTCCAAGCTACTGATTTTACTCGAAGAAACGTCGATTTCCGACAATGGCACCCCGTCGAGAACACGCAAACCCATCATCAGGCGTTCTGCAATCTGATCATCCGCCGTCAACGCGCTGCGTTCCTCGACCTGGGTCCCGGAGCGCACCCCGGCCAGCCACTTCATAGGAGCCGACACCGCTTCGGTTGCCCACCGCTTGCCATCAATGGTCACGCGACCATGCGCTCCGGGACCGAAGCCGATGTAGTCCTGTCCTGACCAATAAATCATATTATGGCGCGATTCCGCGCCCGGACGCGCGTGGTTCGAAATCTCATAGGCTGGGAGCCCTGCTGCAAGGGTCATCTCTTGCGTCAAAGCAAACATGTCTGCGGCCAGGTCTTCCTCCGGTAACCCCCTCAATCCGCCCGCAGCAAAGCGGGCGCCGAAAGCCGTCCCATCCTCAATTGTCAGCTGATACAGCGACAGATGATCCGCGGCCAAAGCCAGAGCTGCATCCAGCTCGGTTTCCCAATCGCTCAAGGATTGATCCTGCCGCGCATAGATCAGATCGAAGGACAGGCGGTCGAAGGTTGACCGAGCCAGATCGACCGCCGCTCGCGCCTCGGCTACCGAATGCAAGCGACCCAACCGCCTCAAATCTGCATCGTTCAAAGCCTGGACACCCAGCGACACCCGATTCACTCCGGCAGCGCGATAACCGGCAAAGCGATCCGCCTCCACAGAGGTCGGATTTGCTTCCAGCGTGATTTCCACATCGTTGGTCGTCCGCCACGCGCGCTGCACGTCGTTCAAGACAGAGGTGACGGTTTCTGCCTCCATCAAGCTCGGGGTTCCGCCGCCGAAGAACACCGACTGCACGACGACGTCCGGCATCTCTGCGCGATAACGCGCGATCTCGGCAGAGTAGGCGGACCGCCAAGCGGCCTGATCCACCTTGGCAACCACATGGCTGTTGAAGTCGCAGTAGGGGCACTTGGCCTGACAGAAGGGCCAATGAATATACAGTCCGACCTTATGCAAAACTGCCCGCAATCATCTTCGCAAAGGCGTCCGCACGATGAGAGATGCGGTTCTTTTCCCAGCGGTCCATCTCACCGAAGGTCACTGTATACCCATCCGGTTGAAAGATCGGGTCATACCCGTGGCCTTGCGCGCCGCGCATGGGCCAGACGATCTGGCCTTCCATGGTGCCCGGATAAACCTCGTCATGCCCATCCGGCCATGCCAGGACCAAGGTGCAGCAGAACCGCGCGCGCCACGGCTGCGCGGCCCCTGCCGCGACCAGCTCATCATGCGCGCGCGTCATCGCCAGCCCGAAGTCCCGTCCCTTCGGCGTTTCCGCCCAATCGGCAGTCCAGACGCCGGGACGATTACCCAAAGCGTCGATCTCGATCCCGGAGTCATCCGCCAATGCAGGCAATCCGGTCGCCGCAACAGCCGCTCGCGCCTTGATCCGCGCGTTCTCAACGAACTTCACGCCATCCTCCACCGGCTCTGGCAGGCCGTGGTCGGCGTTGGACGACAGCGACAAACCGTAGGGCGACAGCAGATCCGCAATCTCTTCCAGCTTGCCGCGATTGTGCGTCGCCACGATAAGCCGATCGCCGGTGAAGCGCCGTGTCATGCGACCGCCGCCGCCTGAGCCGCAACCAGCGTGTCGACGCCAGCTTCGGCCAAGTCCAACAGCCCGTCCATCTGCGTCCGAGAGAACGTCGCGCTTTCGCCGGACATCTGAACCTCGATCAGCTGTTTGCTGCCCATCATCACGAAGTTGCCGTCTACCCCGGCTTCGCTGTCTTCCGGATAGTCGAGGTCAAGCACCATCTGCCCGGCATACAACCCGCAAGACACTGCGGCGACGTGATCCAGAATCGGATCACTGCGCACATCGCCCGCCTTCATCAGCTTGGCCACCGCCAGCTTCAGCGCCACCCAACCGCCGGTAATAGACGCACAGCGCGTCCCGCCGTCGGCTTGAATGACATCGCAGTCGATAGTGATTTGCCGCTCGCCCAGCGCCTGCATATCCACCCCGGCGCGCAACGAGCGCCCGATCAGACGCTGGATTTCCTGCGTCCGCCCCGATTGTCCATTCTTCGCCTCGCGCCGCATCCGCGTGTGCGTCGCGCGGGGCAACATCCCGTATTCCGCCGTTACCCAGCCCTTGCCAGACCCCTTCATCCAGCCCGGCACGCGCTCTTCCAGCGACGCGGTGCACAGCACATGAGTGTCGCCGCAACGGATCAGGCACGACCCTTCGGCATGGCGCGTGACGTTCGTTTCGATTGAAACCGGACGCAGTTCGCTTAATTGTCTGCCAGAGGGACGCATGAGTATTCTCCTGTGTTTCCTCGCCCTGATATGCCCCCCAAGAAGCGCGGCGCAACCCCGGGACCCTATGCCAGACACGCCAGACCGCCAGACCCTGATGGCAGAGATGAACGACCGCACCAAAGAGGTGTTTCGCCGCGTCGTCGAAGGCTATCTTCAATCGGGCGAGCCCATGGGCAGCCGCACCCTCACGCGTGAGATGTCGGAAAAGGTTTCTGCCGCCACGATCCGCAACGTGATGTCGGATCTCGAACTGATGGGTCTACTGGGATCGCCCCATATCAGCGCCGGGCGGGTGCCAACCCAGATGGGCCTGCGTATGTTCGTGGATGGCCTCCTCGAAGTCGGCGATTTGGGTGAGGATGATCGTGCGAAGATCGACGAGACACTGGGCTCGAACGAGCGTGACGTTGGCACTTTGCTCGATCGTGTCGGCTCGGCACTGTCCGGCGTCACATCGGGCGCCAGCCTCGTCCTGGCTCCCAAACACGAAGCGCCCATTCGTCACATCGATTTCGTCAGTCTCGCGCCCGACCGCGCCCTTGTCGTCCTCGTCTTCGCCGATGGCCACGTTGAAAACCGCGTCTTCGCGCCACCCCCCGGGCAGACGCCATCGTCCATGCGCGAGGCCGCGAACTTCCTGAACGCAATGGCCGAGGGGAAAACGCTGTCCGAGCTGCGCGCCCGTATCGGCCACGAAATCGCGTCCCATCGCCGGGATCTCGACACCTTGGCGCAGGTGATGATCGACGCAGGGCTTGCCCAGTGGGAGCACGAGGGCGAGCCCTATGAGCGTCTCATCGTCCGGGGCCGCGCCAACCTTCTGGGCGCGGACGAGGCCGATCTGGAACGCATCCGTACGCTCTTCGATGATCTGGAGCGCAAGCGCGATATCGCAGAGTTTTTGGAATTGGCCGAAGACGGGCAGGGGGTGCGTATTTTCATCGGCTCGGAGAACAAGCTTTTCTCACTTTCGGGTTCCTCTCTGGTCGTCTCTCCTTATATGAACGCTGACCGTAAGATCATTGGGGCGGTGGGCGTGATCGGACCCACCCGCCTGAATTACGGACGCATCGTGCCGATCGTGGATTACACGGCCCAGCTGGTGGGACGCCTGCTGTCTGGCCGCAGCTGAATAGAATACGAGGCATCATGTCTGACGAAAACGAACGCGACATCCAGGCCGCCATCGATGAGATGCTGAAAGGCGAAGACGACGCCGGCGTGTCGGCCGCCGACAAGGTCAAACGCAAGTCCGCGCCCCGTACCGGGGACGAGGAATTCGACTTGGATGCGCTCGCCAACGGGGACGACATCCCCGAAATCGGCGAAACCGATGGCATCGCCGCTGAAGTCGAGCAACTCCGGGCCGAGAACAACGAGCTGAAGGACCGCTTCGTGCGGGCCCTTGCCGACGCCGAAAACTCCCGCAAGCGTGCGGACCGCGAACGGCGCGAGGCAGAGAACTACGGCGGCTCGAAGATGGCGCGCGACATGCTGCCCGTCTACGACAACCTCCAGCGCGCGATGGAAGCGATCCCGGAAGAGAACCGCGAAGCCAACGCCTCCTTGATCGAAGGTATGGAATTGACCCTGCGCGAATTGCAGAACGTCTTTTCCAAGCACGGCGTCGAAGTCGTGGCACCCCAGGTCGGCGACCGCTTCGATCCAAAGATTCATGAGGCGATGTTCGAAGCGCCGGTTCCGAACACCGTCAAAGGTGACATCATTCAGGTGATGACCGTCGGCTTCATGATCCACGATCGTCTGTTGCGTGCCGCACAGGTCGGTGTCAGCGCCACGCCCAAGGCATGAAGCTCGCCGCCAGCCTGTCGCGTCTGGGCACCGAGAGCGCGTTCCAAGTCCTCGCTCGTGCCGGGGAACTGGCCGCGCAGGGACAGGACATTATCAACCTTGGCATCGGCCAGCCCGATTTCCGCACGCCCGAACACATCGTACAGGCCGGGATCAAGGCCCTCCAAGATGGCGCGCATGGCTACACGCCCGCCAACGGACTGCCCGCCCTGCGCGAAGCCGTCGCCGCCGACCTGCACCGCCGCCACGGCGCCACGGTCAGCCCCGACAATGTGATCGTCCAACCCGGCGGCAAGCCCACAATGTTCTTCGCGGTCATGGCCTTCGGCGAACCGGGGGCCGAGATCATGTATCCCAACCCCGGCTTCCCGATCTACGAGTCAGTCATCAACTATACCGGCGCGACGCCCGTTCCCATTGCTCTGTCCGAAGATCAGGGGTTCGCCTTCGACGCCGAGATGGTGCTGGGCCAGATCACCGACCGCACGCGCTTGATCATCATCAACTCCCCCGCCAACCCCACCGGCGGCGTCACCCCGAAAGAGCAGATAGACAAGCTGGTCGCTGGCCTCGAAGCCCACCCCCACGTCGCGCTGCTGTCGGACGAAATCTACTCTCAGATGCTCTACGACGGGCGCGAACATGTCTCGTTGCTGAACTATCCCAGCATACGCGACCGCCTGATCGTCCTAGACGGCTGGTCCAAGACCTACGCGATGACCGGCTGGCGTCTCGGCTTCGCCGTATGGCCCGATAAGCTGGTCGAGCCCATCACCCGCCTTTGCGTCAACGACCACTCTTGCGTCAACGCCGCGACCCAGCATGCCGGCATCGCCGCGCTCACCGGTCCGCAGGATGAGGTGCGCGACATGGTTGCCCAGTTCGACACCCGCCGCCGCTATATCGTGAAGGCCCTGAACGACCTGCCCGGCGTGCGCTGCGCCGACGCGGGCGGCGCCTTTTATGCCTTTCCGAACATCGAAGGCACTGGCATGGACAGCCGCACAGCGCAGGATCGCTTCCTGACTGAAGCGGGTGTTGCGACAGTCTCAGGCACCAGCTTCGGCGCGATGGGCGAAGGGTTCGTGCGGTTTTCCTACGCCAACAGTCTGGAACGTATCGAAGAAGCCATCGGCCGGATCGATAAACTCCTGGCGGGGTAGGGGGCGCTGCCCCCGCGCGTTCCGCGCTCCCCCGAGGTATTGTCGGAACGGTGAAGCTAGGTCGGCTTCACCAACCCCTTTAGCTCATACACCAGTTCCAAAGCGGCCTTCGGTGTCAACTCGTCGGGATGCAGCTCCGCCAAACGTGCTTCCACATCGGACCTCTTTGCTTTCGCAGGGGATGTCGGCGCGGCAGAGAACAGTGGCAGGTCGTCCACCAGCGTTGCGCGCTTGCCCTCCGCCTCGCCCTTTTCCAACGCGGCCAGTACGACCTCTGCCCGCGCGACCACGGCCCCCGGCAACCCTGCCAGCTTCGCCACTTGGACGCCGTAGCTGCGATCCGCCGATCCCTTGCGCACCTCATGCAGGAAGATGACCTCACCTTCCCACTCCTTGACCGTCACCGTCGCATTGCGCACGCCATCGAGTTTTTCGGCCAGCCGCGTCAACTCGTGGTAATGGGTGGCGAACAAGGCGCGGCAGCGGTTCACGTCGTGCAGATGCTCCAGCGTGGCCCAAGCGATCGACAAGCCGTCATAGGTCGCCGTACCGCGCCCGATTTCGTCCAAAATCACCAACGCCGCATCGTCCGCCTGGTTCAGGATCGCCGCCGTTTCGACCATCTCGACCATGAAGGTCGACCGCCCCCGCGCCAGATCATCCGCCGCGCCCACGCGGCTGAACAACTGGCTGACGACCCCGATGGTCGCCGCATCCGCAGGAACGAAAGCCCCCATCTGCGCCAGCAATGCAATCACGGCGTTCTGGCGCAGGAATGTGGACTTACCGGCCATGTTCGGCCCCGTCAGCAACCAACACGCGGCCCCGCTACCGTCGGACAGGTCGCAATCGTTGGGGATGAACGCTCCGCCGCCTTGTGCCTTCAATGCACGCTCGACCACTGGATGCCGCCCGCCCGCGATGTCGAACACACGGTTGTCTTCCACCACCGGACGCACCCAGTCTTCGGCCCGCGCCAGATCGGCCAGCGCGCTCTGCACATCCAGTTCCGCCAAGGCCCGTGCCGCGCGCCCGACATCCGCCGCCGCCTCGACCACCGCCTGCGACAGTGAAGCAAACAGCGTCTTCTCGATCTCCAGCGCCCGCGATCCTGCGTTGAGAATCTTCGTCTCCAGCTCGCTCAATTCGATCGTCGTAAAGCGCACGGCACTGGCTGTCGTCTGCCGGTGAATGAACCGGTCCAGCCCATGCATCTTGTCGGCGTGGGTCGCCGTCACTTCGATGAAGTAGCCCAGCACGTTGTTGTGCTTCACCTTCAGTGCGCTGATGCCGGTTTCTTCCGCGAACTGCGCCTGCATCGCTGCGATCACGCCGCGTCCCTCGTCCCGAAGCTTGCGCGCCTCGTCCAGATCGGTGTCGTACCCCGGGGCAATGAACCCCCCGTCGCGCACCAGCAAAGGCGGTTCGGCCACCAGAGCGGCATCCAGCATCTCGATCAGCGCGTCATGGTCACGACAACCTTCCAAAGCGTCGGCCAGCAGGTCGGGCAAGTCACCGCGCATCCCGTCCGCAATCTCCGCCGCCCGGCTCAGCCCATCGCGGATCGCTGTCAGATCGCGCGGACCGCCTCGCTCCAGCGCCAGCCGAGACAGCGCGCGGTCCATATCCGGCACCCGGCCCAACGCTGTCCGCAGGTCTGCACAAGCGCGCCAGTCATCGTGAAACCAAGCCACCGCCGACTGCCGCGCGCGGATCGTGCCCAAATCGCGGGATGGGGCTGTCAGCCGTCGTTCCAATAACCGACCGCCCGGTGCAGTCACGGTCCGATCCACCGCCCACAAAAGCGATCCCGTGCGTCCACCCGACAGCGCGTGTGTGAGTTCCAGATTGCGGCGCGTCGCGGCGTCGATCTGCATGACGGCGCTTGGTTCTTCGCGCACCGGGGGGCGCAGCAGGGGCAGCTTCCCCTTCTGCGTGATTTCCAGATAGTCGACCAGCGCGGCCATTGCCGACACCTCGGCCCGTGCAAAGGATCCGAACGCGTCCAGCGACCCCACCTTCCAGGTCGCACACAACCGTGCCTCTCCGGTGGTCGAATCGAATGATCCGCGCGACAGGGCCGTCGTTGCCGCGCCCATGTCGGTCACCAAGGGGGCCAGTTCACCCTCGACCGTTTCGCTCAGCAAAACCTCACGTGCCGCCAGCCGAGCGAGTTCCGGGCCAAGTCGGACTCGCGTGCAGGGGGTCACGCGCATCTCACCGGTAGAAATGTCGACCCACGCCAGCGCCCCCTCACCGCGCACATCCGCCCAGGCCGCCAGATAATTGTGCCGGCGTGCGTCGAGTAGGGATTCTTCGGTCAACGTGCCTGGCGTCACCAGCCGCACGACGCCGCGTTTCACGACCGACTTCGCGCCGCGTTTCTTGGCTTCTGCCGGATCTTCCAGCTGCTCGCAGACCGCGACGCGAAAGCCCTTGCGGATCAGCGTCAGCAGGTAGCCCTCTGCCGAGTGCACAGGCACGCCGCACATGGCGATATCCTCGCCCAGATGCTTGCCGCGTTTGGTCAGCGCGATATCAAGCGCCGCCGCTGCGGCGACCGCGTCATCGAAGAACAGCTCGTAAAAGTCGCCCATGCGATAGAACAGCAGCGCATCGGGGTGATCCCTCTTGATCCCCAGGTACTGCGCCATCATCGGCGTTGGTTGATCGGTCACGCAGCAGCCCCCTGTCCCTGTCGGGACGGTCTAACGCAGGCGCGGAATGGGGTGAAGTCAGGCCGCGTCGATGGCCGTCATCAGCATCTTGCGCGCTTCTTCCGCATTGCCGCGACCCACCAGCTTGAAGGGCCGCTCGATCATGTCGTTGTAGGTTTCAAAGAACTGCTCGATGTCCCACGCAAACCCGGACCGCAGTTGTTCCAGCTCGGTGATGTCGGAAAAAACTCGGCTCATCGTGGCGACGGCGACAACACGGTCGTTTCGCGTCATCTCTCCGCCCTCGTCGTTTTCCATCTTCAGCACGCCGATCAGCCGCGCTTGGATCAGGGACCGCGCCGGCACCTCTCCGGCAGTCAGCAGTACGATATCAAGCGCGTCTCCGTCCGGCGCGATGGTGTTGGGAACGAACCCGAACGAGCAGGGGAACGTCACGCCCTCGGGCATTTCGATCGCAATGCGCACAAGGCCGTGGTCGTCGATATCGTATTTGTGCCGCGATCCTTTTGGCGTCTCAACAAAGACGTTCACGGTGTCATCGTCGTTCCGGGGCGAGACGTCTTTCAGGTCGAGCATGGCCATGTGTGGTCCTCCTGAAAACTTAAGCGCCCATGCCGCGTGGCGTTCCCTGCAAAGTTTTCACTGGTGCGCTTAAAAGCCTCATGCGACCAAGAACATCCGCAACATGGAGGGGACGATGGCCAAGAAATTTACCGATGAAGAGGCGCTACTGTTCCACATGCACCCGCGCCCCGGCAAGTTCGACATCGCCGCTTCCGTCCCGATGGCCACGCAACGCGATTTGTCTTTGGCTTATTCCCCCGGTGTCGCGGTGCCCTGCGAGCGCATCCACGCCGATCCGGGACAGGCCTACGATTATACGAACAAGGGTAACTTGGTCGCCGTGATCTCCAACGGCACGGCGGTTCTGGGCCTTGGCAATCTTGGCGCGCTGGCCTCGAAGCCGGTGATGGAGGGCAAATCGGTCCTGTTCAAACGTTTCGCCGACGTGAACTCGATAGACATCGAATTGGATACCGAAGACCCCGATGCCTTTTGCGCTGCCGTGAAACTGATGGGGCCGACCTTTGGCGGCATCAATCTTGAGGACATCAAGGCGCCCGAGTGCTTCATCATCGAGCAGCGTTTGAAGGAAGAGATGGATATTCCCGTCTTCCACGACGACCAGCACGGCACGGCGGTGATATGCGCGGCGGGTTTGATCAACGCATTGCATATCTCCGGCAAGAAGATCGAAGACGTGCGCATCGTCCTGAACGGTGCAGGCGCAGCCGGAATCGCCTGTCTTGAACTCCTCAAGGCCATGGGCGCGCGGCACGACAATTGCATCATGTGCGACACCAAGGGTGTGATCTATCAAGGCCGCACAGAGGGCATGAACCAGTGGAAATCTGCCCATGCCGCCGCCACCGACAGCCGCACGCTGGCCGAGGCCATAGACGGCGCGGACGTTTTCCTGGGCCTCAGCGTCAAGGGGGCGGTAACGGCGGACATGGTGCGTTCGATGGCCAAGGACGCCGTGATCTTCGCCATGGCCAATCCTGACCCCGAGGTAACGCCGGAAGAGGTGCACGCGGTGCGTGAGGATGTGATCGTGGCCACAGGCCGGTCCGATTACCCCAACCAGGTCAACAACGTCTTGGGCTTTCCCTACCTATTCCGTGGTGCGCTCGACATTCACGCCCGCGCCATCAACGACGAGATGAAGATCGCCTGCGCCGAGGCGCTGGCGGCATTGGCCCGTGAAGACGTCCCGGACGAGGTCGCGCTGGCCTACGGTCAGAACCTGAAGTTCGGACGCGACTACATCATCCCGACCCCCTTCGATCCCCGCCTGATTTGGCGCATTCCGCCCGCCGTCGCGCGGGCGGGTATGGATACCGGCGTTGCCCGGCGGCCCATCGTGGACATGAACGCCTATGAGCAGGCGCTGAAGGCGCGGATGGACCCGACGAGTTCGATCATCCAGTCGATCTTCGCCCGAGCCCGCGCGCGTCAGGCTCGCATGATCTTCGCGGAAGGCGACGACATTCGCGTGCTGAAAGCCGCCATCACCTACCGGCGTGAGGGCTTGGGAGAGGCCTTGGTCGTGGGCCGCGAAAGCGATATCGCGGCGAAGCTTGAGGCAGAGGGTCTGCGCGAACAGATGGGCGCGTTCGAGATCGTCAACGCGGCTTCGACCCCGCATCTCGATACCTACAAGGCGTTCCTTTACGAGCGCCTGCAACGGCGCGGCTACGACCGGACGGATATCCATCGTCTGGCCGCGCGCGACCGCCACGTCTTCGCGTCGCTGATGCTGGCGCATGGCCATGGCGACGCGATGGTCACGGGTGCCACGCGCAAGTCGGCGCATGTGCTCGATCTGGTGGGCCACGTCTTCGACACGCGGCCAGAGGACGGGGCAGTGGGCATCACCGCGCTGATCCGCAACAACCGCGTCGTGCTGATCGCCGATACGCTGGTTCACGAATGGCCCGATGAGCACGATCTGGCCAACATCGCCGCGCGCGGGGCCGATGTGGCGCGCGCGCTGGGCTTGGAGCCTCGGGTCGCTTTCGTCAGCTTCTCGACCTTCGGCTACCCGGTGTCCGAACGCGCTGCCAAGATGCATCTGGCCCCCGGCGTGCTGGACGCACGCGGGGCGGATTTCGAATACGATGGCGAGATGACGGTGGATGTGGCGCTGAACGCCGATGCGATGAAACACTACCCGTTTTGCCGCCTGACCGGCCCTGCCAACGTGCTTGTCGTGCCCGCGCGACACTCGGCGTCGATCAGCGTGCGGCTGATGGCGGAAATGGGCGGGGCCACGGTGCTGGGGCCGATCCTGACGGGCCTACGCAAGCCGGTGCAGGTTGCGACGACCGGTATGGGCGCCAGCGAGATTTTGAACATGGCAGCCATCGCCGCCTGTGACATGGCGTAGATGAGTATTTGCGAAAACTAAGAACCGGGGCGCGGCGCCTAGCAGATCTGGGTAATGGCTGCCGCCCAGAGCTTTGCCCCGATGGCGATCAGGTCGTCGGGGAAATCGTAGCGCGGATCGTGCAAGGGCGGCTGCACTTCGCCTGAGCCAAGGAACAGCATCGCGGCGGGGGCGAGGGCGTTCAGCCGTCCAAAATCCTCTGACGGGCGCCATGGCTGGCCTTCTTCGCTATGCGGGATGCCGGCCGCGTCGAGCGCGTGGCGAAGATGTTTCACGGGTTCCGGATCATTCCCGGTGGCCTCGAAAACCTCGTGGTAGGTGATCGTGGCGTCCAAGCCTTCGCCTTGTGCGGTGTCCCGCACCATGGTTTCGGCTTGTTCAATCAGAAGATCCATCCGCGCATCGGTCAGCGTCCGCAGCGTGGAGCGGATTTCGCCGTCGCCCGGTGCCACGCCGAAGGCGGTGCCGCCCATCGAGACGCCTGCCACAGTGACCAATGCGAACTCTGGATCGGGGAACGTCGCCTCTGCCAAGTCGGTCAGCCCTTCCATCAGCGTTGCCAAGGCACGCCGAGGGGAGATGCCGTGTTCCGGCGTGGACGCATGGGCCGCGCGCCCGGTCAGCCGCACTGCCATTCCGCGTGACGCGCAGGCCATCGGACCTTCTTTCAGGGCCACATGGCCCAAAGCCAGCCCCGGCAGGTTGTGCAGCGACACGACCAGATCGGGTTTCAGCATTCGGCTGCGGGGATCGTCCAGAACCGCCCGCGCACCTGCGCCGTCTTCCTCTGCGGGCTGCAACAGCAGGATAGCGCGGCCCTTCTCGAAGCCGCGCCCCAAGGCACGGGCCAAGGCGATCAGGATCGACATGTGGCCGTCATGGCCGCAAAGGTGAGCGGTGCCGGGAGTGTCGGAGGTCCAGTCGACACCGGATTCCTCGACGATGGGAAGCGCGTCCAGTTCGGCGCGGATCATCAACGTGCGACCCGGCTTGGACCCGTGAAACACGCCTGCGACCCCGGTCCCGCCCAAGCCCGTCACTACGTCGGCTGCACCGGCATCGCGCAGTTCGGTGGCGATGCGTTTGGCTGTTTGATGTTCAAGCCCCGAGAGTTCGGGCGCGCGGTGCAGGTCATGGCGCAGGGCGCGGGCGTGGGTGATGTCGGCGTCGGCAATCTGGATCATGGGGCCACCGCATCACGGGCGGCTCCGGATCGCAACTTACTTCACGAAGGGAGCCGCATCGCCCCACACGGCTTTGACCCGCGCGTCGCGGCCACAGCCCTGCCGGTAACGCACGTAGGCTTCGTTCTTCGGCACAGCGACGCCAAAGCGGGTGAAGGCCACGCGGTCCTGGGACTTGTAGTAGTCTTGGTGGTATTCGCCGACCGGAGAAAACTCGTTCACTGGCATGATCTTGGTCACGATATCCCGGCCCAACTGTTGCTCGGCCGCGGCCTTGGCAGCTTCTGCCGCTTGGCGCTGAGCTGCGGTCTCGTAGAAAATCGCGGTGGTGTATTCCAAGCCGCGGTCACAGAACTGCCCGCCCGCATCCAGCGGATCAATCGAGCGCAAAAACATGTCGTAGATCTGGCGGTAGCTGATCTGTGTGTCGTCGAACGGCACGCGCACCGCTTCCAAATGGTCGCCGGAATTGCCGTACGTCGGGTTGGCCGTGGCGCCGCCTGCAAAGCCAGAGACGACGTCGCCGACGCCGCGCACCTTTTCGAAGTCAGCTTCGACGCACCAGAAGCAACCGCCGGCCAGATAGGCGGTCTGCTGTGCGGCGGTGGCGTGGCCCGCCGCGAAGATCAGGCCGAATGCGGCCACCAATGGTTTCAGTGAAAATGTCATGGATCGTCCTCCTTGCCTGCACCCTTTGCGCCAGATGGTTTGGTTGCAAGCATTGCTGCGCTGTCTCACGCGGGTGTGACGGTGGATTGGCGGTGGCCGCGGCAGAGGGTTGCGCTATGATATCCGCCTACGCCGCCGCCGGGTGCGGCCCGATCAAGCAGGTTTTCCATGAGCGGAATCATCGCCCTTCTCGACGATGTCGCGGCCATCGCCAAGGTCGCGTCGGCTTCTGTCGACGATGTTGTCGGCCAAGCCGTAAAAGCGTCGGGCAAGGCGGCGGGCGCCGTGATTGACGATGCGGCGGTGACGCCGAAATATCTGCAGGGTTTTTCCGCCAAACGCGAACTGCCTATCGTATGGAAGATCGCGCGCGGATCGCTGTTCAACAAGCTGGTGATCCTGCTTCCCGTGGCCCTTTTGCTGGCGACGTTCGCGCCGTTCGTCATTCCTATCCTGCTGATGATCGGCGGCGCGTATCTGTGCTTCGAAGGGGCAGAGAAGGTCTGGCACAAGATCAACCCGTCGGATCACCATTCCGAAGAGCTGGTGTCCGAAAAGCTGAGCGCCGCGCAGCTGGAAGAGAAAAAGGTGAAGGGCGCGGTGAAGACCGACTTCATCCTGTCGGCCGAAATCATGACCATCGTGCTGAACGCGTTGCCGCAAGATGTGTCGATCTGGATGACCGGCGCGAGCCTTGCGGTGGCGGGTATCATCATCACCATCGTGGTTTATGGGGCCGTCGCGTTGATCGTGAAGGCCGACGATGTGGGTCTACACATGGCGGCAGAGGGCAATAGCGGGTTCGTGCAGTCGCTAGGTCGGGGGATCGTACGCGGTATGCCGACCGTTATGCTGCTGCTGGTGGTCATCGGTACGGCGGCGATGATCTGGGTGGGCGGAAATATCATCGTGCATGCGTTGAACGAGCTTGGCTGGCATCTGCCCTATGACGTGATTCACGATCTCGCTGTCGGAGCTGCGGCGTCCGTGCCGGAGTCGCTGGCGGGCGCCGTCGAATGGGGTGTGACGGCGTTCTTGGACGGGATCATCGGTTTGGTTCTTGGACTTGCACTGATCCCCGTCGTCACGAAGCTGATCGTCCCTCTGTCGAGTTGGCTGTTTCCCGAAAAGCAGGCGACGCCGCATTAGGTATTTCCGCGTTCCACGCAGGATCATCCCGCTGGCCTTTGCCACTGGACGACAGGTGATCAAGGAAGGCCACGAACTCTTCGGTCCTTGCCGTTGAGAGATCGGCTGAACGGCCATGGATGCGTTGAAATACGCCGAAGAATCCGGTTTCCGTTTCGGTCAGCGCCATGTCCCAACCATCGAACCGACGCGTTTGCAGCGGTCCTTCGGATAAGGTCTGCACATCCCGATGTCGCCAGTCGGCTTGGATCAAACGTTTGATGTGGGCAACCTGATCGTCAGCGCCCTCCAGATATTGAACGAAATGCGACCCCTCCCGTTGTAGGAACCCCGAGATGCCGCATTCGATGTTTCGCTGCCGCGACCGCAGATAGATCATAGCTTCGTCGGTAGAGCGCGACGGAATGCAGGCGACAGATCGATAGAGCCAATAAGTTAACATCGGCACCTCCTTTTCAGAAAAATTGCTGCCGAATGGTTAATGAACTCCCAACGCGAGAAACCCGTCTTTGAGGTTGCGCAAACGATCAGGCTGCGGTCCCTTCGCCGCATGACAACGCACACCGCACACGACGACCCGCGCAACGCCGATATCCTGATTTGGGTGAATGGCTCTCTCAGGCCCCGCGCAGAAGCTGTCGTGTCGGTCTACGACGCAGGCTTCATGCTGGGCGATGGTATCTGGGAGGGAATGCGCCTGCACAACGAGCGCTGGGCGTTCTTGGATGACCACATGGATCGATTGTTCGAAGCCGCGTTGGCGGTGGACATCGACATCGGTATGTCCCGTTCCGACCTCATCGCCGCGCTAGAAGATACGACCCGCGCCAACGGTATGACCGACGACGCGCACTGCCGTCTGATGATCACGCGCGGGATCAAGGAGCGGCCCTTTCAGCATCCAGCGTTCTCGGTCACCGGGCCGACCGTGGTCATCATCTGCGAACACTCGGTCCCGTCGCTGCCGAAGCCGATCCGGCTGGCCACCGTTCCGCATCAGCGCGGTCTGCCCATGACGCAGGACCCAAAGCTGAACAGCCATTCCAAGTTGAACTGCATCCTCGCCTGCATCGCCGCCGAAAAGGCGGGCGCGGACGAGGCCCTGATGCTTGACGTGCATGGTTTCGTGAACACCACCAACGCCTGCAACTTCTTCATCGTGCGTAAGGGAGAGGTTTGGACCAGCACCGGCGACTACTGCATGAACGGCATCACGCGCCAGAAGGTGATCGACCTGTGTCGCGCCAACGATATCCCGGTGTTCGAGCGCAACTTTAGCTTGGTCGACACATACGGCGCGGATGAGGCGTTCCTGACTGGCACCTTCGGCGCTCAGGTGCCTGTGGGCAGTATCGACGGGCGTGTGATCGGCACCGAAGCGGGGCCGATGACCCAACGCATCCGTGCGCTTTATGCCGATCTGGTGGTGGAAGACTGTGCCTGACCTGATCGCGGCGTGGTCCGGCCCGCGCAACCTGTCCACCGCGATGATGTATGCCTTCGCCACGCGGGGCGATTGCGCTGTGCAGGATGAGCCGTTCTACGCGCCATTTCTTGCGCGCACCGGCCTTGGTCACCCCATGCGCGACACGATTCTGGCCCGACATGAGACCGATCCAGCGCAGGTCGTCGCGGGCTTCGACGGTGGGCTGACCTATCTCAAGCTGATGGCGCATCATATGAAGGGGATGCCGCTGGATTGGGCGCATGGCGCACGGCACCTTCACCTGATCCGCCACCCCGCTCGCGTAATCGCCAGCTACACGGCCAAGCGCGAACGACCCTCGCTCGATGATATCGGCTTCCCGCAGCAACGCGCCTTGTTCGATCGGTTCGGCGGCGTGATCCTCGACAGCGCCGACATTCGCGCCGATCCCGCTGGCATTCTGTCCCGCGCCTGTGCCGCGCTGGGCTTGCCCTACACCGACCGCATGCTGGAATGGCCGAGCGGCGGGCATCCCAGCGACGGTGTTTGGGCGGCGCATTGGTACGGGGCGGTCCATGCCTCGACCGGCTTCGCTGATCCCGAAGGGCCGTTGCCAGTGCTGACCGGCGATGCCACTAAGCTTCTGGAGCGTGCCTTGCCGATCTACGAAGACCTCTACGCCCAGCGCCTCACGCCGGAGTGAGGGGCGGCAGCGCGGGGGTGCGCTAGGTGTGTGGGGCAAAGGAGAGCCCTCATGACCGACCTCAATCGCCGCACAGCCCTTGGCATAACCTTCGCCGCATTGCTGGCCACAACGCTTGCCCCCGGTCGGCTGTTCGCGCAGGGGCAGGGGCCCGTCGTCCTGATCACGGGCTGTTCGTCGGGCTTCGGTCGCCTGACGGCAGAGACGATGGCCCGCGCCGGCTACCGAGTGGCAGCCACGATGCGGGACAGGCGTGAGGCGAATTCCGAAGCCGCGCTGGCTTTGACACAGATGGCCGATGACGCTGGGCTGGAGTTGGCCGTCTTCGACATGGACGTCCGCT
This sequence comes from Palleronia sp. THAF1, assembly GCF_009363795.1. Classification (NCBI taxonomy): domain Bacteria; kingdom Pseudomonadati; phylum Pseudomonadota; class Alphaproteobacteria; order Rhodobacterales; family Roseobacteraceae; genus Palleronia; species Palleronia sp. THAF1. Next base: position 3,123,337 of record NZ_CP045420.1, read on the forward strand.
CGGACGACAGCGTTGCCTATGGTCACGCCAAGGCGGTGGAACGGTTCGGCCCGGTCGATATCCTGATCTCCAACGCCGGCATCGGCATCCCGCTGCCCCTCGAGGCGTCGATGGAGGCCACCCGCGAGGTGATGGAAACGAATTTCTACGGTGGCCTGCGCGTCGCCCAAGCCGTCTTGCCATCCATGCGCGAACGCCGAACCGGCCTGATGATTCAGGTCACCAGCGCGCTGGGCCGCTACTCCATCCCGCTGTACGGTGCCTACTGCGCGTCGAAGCACGCGCTGGAAGCCGCGTTCACCGCGATGGCCTATGAGTGCCATCCCTTCGGCATAGAGACGACGATGGTTCAGCCCGGCGGATACGACACGCTGTTCAAGGAAAACGCGGCAGAAGATGTGGCCGGCTACTGGCCCGATCTGCCCGAAGCGCTGCGCAAAGCCTACGCCGACCACCGCGACGCGACCGACAACATCCTGCGCAATGTGGCGACCCCGCCGTCCCAACAAATTGCAGACGCCATCCTGCGCGTTGCCCAACTGGACCCAGGGAGCCGCCCCCTGCACGTCTCCGAAGGGCCGGGCATGTCCGACCTGCCACCCCTGAACGAGCGACTGCAAGCCGTCACCGAGTCCAGCACCCGCAACTACATTCGGCGGCCAGAGTGGGTGGATCTGGCTACTTGAGCACCTGCGCCAGCTTCAGCGCGGCCTTCATGTCACCCGATACCTTGATCCGGCGGGTGGCGAAGGCGGTCATGGGATTCAGCTTGCCGGACAGCAGCCTCTCCAGATCGGGACGCGAGATGTGCAGCGTGCAGTCTGCGGGGCGGTCTTCGAGATACGCGGTATCCCCGATCAGCGTGATCGCGCCTTCGTCCCCGCAATCGAACTGGATCGACGCGTCGAGCGGGCGCTTGTTCAGGCCCTTCTGAATCCGGTCGCGCAGCTCTGTCATCGTCATTTCAGCACTCCTGCCAGTCGGGTCAGCGCAATCTAGACGGCCCGCCGCGAACGGGAAGCGCGAGTCGTAATTACGTTCCGTCGCGCGCCGCTTCGCGAATATCGTCGGCTCGTTCGCCGGGGTCCGGGTGGGTCGACGCCCAGCCGCCCTGTGCCCCCTGATCCGCGGCCCAGTCGAAGAAACGCGCCATGCCTTCCGGGTCGTAGCCCGCATCCATGGTCAGACGCACACCCTTTTCATCCGCCTCACGCTCATGCTGGCGAGAGTGGCGCAGCGACAGCAGCACGCCGCCTTCCAGAAGCACATCTTCGATGATCGGCCCGGTATCGCCCGCGATCAGGGCGACCAGCACGTAGATCCCGAGTGAGCGGTAAAGCTGCGACAGGCCGTGCTGTTCGGTGACGTGCCCCAGCTCGTGCCCCAACACGCCCGCGATCAGGTCGATGTCCTGGAATTCGGACCACAGCGCGTCCGTCATGATGACCGTGCCGCCCGGCAGCGCCGCGGCGTTCGGACCCATGCCGCCGCCGTCGCGGAACAGCAGGCCATGCTCGAACCGGGTGCGCTCGTTGTCGGGCAGTTCGGCCAGCAGGTGGTTGTAGACGGTGCGTATTTCGGCCTGCGTGTCTTCAGACAGCGCGGTCTCGTCGAACACCGCGCGGTCCATGATGCTCAGTGTCGAGCGGTCGATGGTGGCTCGCACGGATTGCGGGGTGGACCATACCGCGACGGCCACCAGTGCAGGCAAGGCATAAAGACAGATCAACGCGATCCCGGCGACCGACGCGGCAACGACACCGATCAGACGTGGAGAGAACGCTTCGGACCGGTGCAACAGGCTGGCGGACGGGCGACTGCCCATCAGCGCCTCTATCCCAGCATGGTCGTCCGTTTCGAACAGCGTGCCATCGGCGAAGGACACGCGTCGAGAAGTGCGGCCAACCGGATCGGACAGGCGCGCGTCGGTGCGTGCGAAGTCGTGTGGGGCGTCGCTGTCGGACACCAGCCGCAGCCCGTTGTCACTCGCCATCAGGATAGCTGTGCTGGCAGCGGCGCGGCCCGGTGGGAAGGCCCGTCCCTGAACTTTGGTGCCGTCGCCCACCGTCATGGCTTAGATCGGCAGGCCGACATCCAGCCCCTCGATATCGCCATAGGCGTCGTCGATAGCGCTGCCCTCATGCGCGATCCGACCGGCGATATCGTTCAGGTCGCCGTTGGGCAGGATTTGGGTGTTGTGGGCCAGATACCGCGCCATGCGGATCTGTGCCCAAGGCAGCATCAGGCCCAGCGTCAGGACCGTGACGATGGTGTTCGAGATCGCGATCCAGATATATTTGACCGGCGTGATGGTCGAGCGCAGACGATGGCCGCCCTCAATCTCGGTCGAAGCATAGATCGTGTTGCGCAGCAGGGCGCTGTAGATCAGCGCAGCGGGGATCAGGCCGAAGATCAGGAAGCCGTAGATGCCGCCAAGGAACGACAGCATGATAGCGGGATCATCCTCTAGCGCGGCGCTGTTTTGCGCGATCACCCCGATGGCCGGGCCAAGTGTGAAGACGCCGACGACCACGGCCCAGATCAGCGCGATCGCGAAGGCGCGGTAGAAGGGGCCGATGGGAGCCGCGAAGTGAAAATCGTGGTTGCCGATGCTGTGCCCCGACACAGAGAAGCGTGCCGCCTTGCGCGACCCGAAGGGTAGGGCCAGGAACGCGGTCAGGAACACGCCGATCGGCACCAGAAGATAAGTGACGAAGGCATTGCCGTAGGTGCCTTGGAAGTCGAACCGCACGTTGGACCAGCTTGTCACCCGCGCGTTGAAGCGCAGGGAGTGGATGATCAGTTTTGGCAGGTACAGCACCAAGGCAAGCGTCAGGATCAGGCCGACGACCGGCACGACCGTCAGAACCGTGTTCCAAACGACAAGCGCGACCACGACGATAATCCGCCCGATCAAAATTTGCTTGCCGGTCGCGTGGTAGTCGAAGCTGCGCCCGTCGATGGCGGTGTTGCGCTTGAAATATTGCTCTTTGCGCACTTTCGCCCAAGCCGAATAGATGCCGAATGTCACGATGGTCAGCAACAGGTTGACGATCCAGATTCCGAACCACTCCCCGGCTTTTCCGGAAAATTGCACGGGGACGGCGGTGTCGGGCGATGTTTGGCTCACGTCGGGCTTTCAGGTTGAACGATTTGTCACATCGCTAGCGTTAAGGGTGAGCGCATGGAATGCCGTTCAACACCCCATGCTTACCCATGCGTTAAGCGATGCGAAATCGCCTCAATTCAAGCGTCTGTCCCGCGCTGCCAGAAGCTTCAACCGCAGGGCCTGCAACTGGATGAAGCCCGCCGCGTCCTTCTGATCATAGGCACCGGCATCATCCTCGAACGTCACGTGCGCTTCGGAATACAGCGAGTGATCCGACCAGCGACCGACGGTGCGCGCGGACCCCTTGTACAGCTTCAGCCTGACGGTGCCGGTGACATGCTGCTGGCTGTGGTCGATGGCGGCTTGCAGCATCTCGCGTTCAGGCGAGAACCAGAAACCGTTGTAGATCAGCTCGGCATATTGGGGCATCAGTTCGTCTTTCAGATGCGCCTGTCCGCGATCCAGCGTGATCTGTTCGATGCCACGATGGGCCTCCAGAAGCAGGGTGCCGCCGGGGGTCTCGTAGATGCCACGGGACTTCATGCCGACAAAGCGGCCCTCGACCAGATCGAGCCGACCGACGCCATGCGCGCCACCCAACTCGTTCAGCTTGGTCAAGATCGTCGCGGGAGACATCGCTTCGCCGTTGATCGAAACCGCATCGCCTTTTTCGAACCCAACCTCGACATATTCCGGCTGATCGGGCGCATCCTCGGGGTTCACCGTGCGCTGGTAGACGTAATCGGGCGCGTCCTCGGCCGGATTTTCCAGTACCTTGCCCTCGGACGAGGTGTGCAGAAGGTTCGCGTCCACGCTAAACGGGGCTTCGCCGCGCTTGTCCTTGGCGATCTGGATCTGGTGCTGTTCGGCGAACTCGATCAGCTTGGTGCGGCTGGTCAGGTCCCACTCACGCCAGGGCGCGATCACCTTGATATCGGGGTTCAGCGCATAGGCGGCCAGCTCGAACCGGACCTGATCGTTGCCTTTGCCGGTGGCCCCGTGGGCGACGGCATCCGCTCCCTCTTGCGCCGCGATTTCCACCAGACGCTTGGAAATCAGCGGCCGCGCGATGGAGGTGCCCAGCAGGTACAGCCCTTCGTACAGTGCATTGGCGCGGAACATCGGGAACACGAAGTCGCGCACGAACTCTTCGCGCAGGTCCTCGATATGGATGCTGGCGGCACCCATGTCTTCCGCCTTTTTGCGGGCAGGCTCCAACTCTTCGCCCTGACCCAGATCGGCGGTGAAGGTCACGACCTCGCAGCCGTATTCGACCTGAAGCCATTTCAGGATGATCGAGGTGTCGAGGCCCCCGGAATAGGCGAGAACGACTTTCTTCGGCGCGGTCATGGTGTCTCCTTAATGCTGCCGCGCGGATATCTTGTTCAGAGCGTAGCGACAAGATCGCGGCTGCGGAGGATGTGATGAAGGGTTACCACTTGTTTCGACACGCGTTGGCCATGGTGCTGCGCGATTTGCCTACGACGACGCGGCTGACAGCGGTTCCCTATGCCATCGGCGCGATCTGGTCCGTGTGGTTCGCAGTGACAGCGCCGACAGTTAACGGTGTGCTGATGATCCGGGAACCGTCCGGTTTGCTGGGCGTCGGGGCCCTGTGTCTACTTTCAATAGTGTCGATACTGTGGCTCGCTGTCGTGTGGCACAGGTATGTGCTGTTGGGCGAAGCTCCGAAGCGGTTTTTGCCGGAGGCCAGCGTGAGCCGTATGAAAGGCTATCTTATCAAGGGTATTCTGACCGTCCTTGTCACCCTGCCCGTCGCAGGTATCTTTGGTGTCCTCTCTTACCTGCTTTCCTACGGCGGACCGTTGATCGGCGCGGTAATGGGCTGTGGTTATATATTCGCCTTGGTGGCGGTCATTGGCCGTGTAAGTGCAATCTTACCAGCCGTTGCAGTTGATAGACCGATTTCTCTGCGAGAGTCGTGGGCGCAGACTAAGCAAGCCACGCCCGCGATCGTGGTCGCGTTCCTGATGGCCGGTGTCACTATGGCCGTGGCGAGTATGATGGTTCTGGCGGTATTTCTGACTGCCGGTAAATTGGCCTACCTCGCGATCCCGAATTTCTTGATTCAGTGGTTCAGCACCGTTTTGGGTCTAAGCCTGATTACCACGATCTACGGCCACTACATCGAAGGCCGCGAATTGACCTGAGCGTCGAAGCGCGCCACTGCGGTGGCATGACAGATTTCACCGATGCCGCCTTGGCCGTCACCGCGCGTCTGCGCTCGCTGTTTCCCGCGACGCCCTTGCAACGCAATGCCTACCTGTCCGCGCTGTATGATGCCGACATCTGGCTGAAGCGCGAGGATCTGTCGCCCGTGCGTTCCTACAAGATCCGCGGCGCGTTCAACGCGATGCGCAAGGCGCTGGAGGCTGATCCAGATCAGGACCTTTTCGTCTGCGCCAGCGCGGGTAACCACGCGCAGGGTGTGGCCTTCAACTGCGCGTCCTTCGGCAAGCGTGGCGTGATCTTCATGCCGGTCACAACGCCTGCGCAGAAGATCGACAAAACCCGCGCCTTCGGCGGCACGGGCGTCGAGATCAAGCTGGTGGGCGACTACTTCGATGAGACGTTGAAGGTCGCGCAGGAGTTCTGCGCAAAGGCGGGCGGGCATTTCCTGGCGCCGTTCGACGACCCGCACGTGATCGAAGGCCAAGCCTCTGTCGCGGTAGAGATGATGGACGCGATGGAAGACGCGCCCGACATGATCGTGCTGCCGGTGGGCGGTGGTGGCCTGTCGGCGGGGATGAAGCGGTACCTGGATGAGGTTTCGCCCGACATCGAACTGCTGCTGGTCGAGCCCTTGGGTGGGGCCAGCCTGACGGCGGCATTGGCGGCAGGAGAGCCGGTGACCTTGCCGCGCGTCGATTCTTTCGTGGACGGTGCGTCGGTCGCGCGGATCGGTGCGCGCCCATTCGAGGTGTTGCGCGACGTGCCGCCCGAAAGCGTGCTGATTGCCCCCGAAGACCGCATCTGTACCACGATCCTGACGATGCTGAACGTCGAAGGCATTGTTCTGGAACCAGCGGGTGCACTGTCCTTGGATGTGCTGCCGTCCTTGAAAGACCGGCTGCGTGGCAAGCGGGTGGTGTGTATCACCACTGGCGGCAACTTCGATTTCGAGAGGTTGCCGGAAGTGAAGGAACGCGCGCAACGCTATTCGGGTATCAAGAAATACATGATCCTGCGGATGCCTCAGCGTCCCGGTGCGCTGCGCGATTTTCTGGAGCTGTTGGGACCAAATGACGATATCGCGCGGTTCGAGTATCTCAAGAAGTCCGCACGCAACACCGGATCGGTGCTGATCGGGATCGAAACGGCAAAGCCCGAGAATTTCGATGCGCTGTTCGCGCGGCTGGACGCCGGTGGCTTCGCCTATCGCGACATCACAGACGACCAGACGCTTGCCGAACTTTTGATCTAGGCGCGCTCACGGCAACCCCATGTGGGCAGACAGAGCGCGCAAGCCGTCCGTAAATGCGGCTGTGATGTCTTCAATATCAGGCTCGTTTCCCGCCGCGAACTGGGTTTCCCCCTGTCGGCACCGCGCCGACAGATCGCATAACCCCATGTTGTCGGCGCTTCCGCGAAGTGTGTGCAGGCCGTCCGCAAGCTCAGATCCCGCGCGATCCGGCAAAGCGCCAACAATCTCTCCGGCTTCCTCTCGGAACAACTCGATCAGCTCGACGAACTCGACGTCGCCGAACGTGTCCCTCAACTCTTTAATCCGTGCTTTGTCGATCATCGGTTCGGCTTTCGCATGTGCCCGAACGTCTTACCGAACGGAAGTTAAGGTTTCGTTTCCCGCCGATTAACCCTCTCTTTACCGTTGGTCGGTATGACCGACAGAGTGATGAACTCTTTGGACGACTCCGCCGTGACCGCGACAGCTCCCGCCGAAATCGTATGCCTCGACCCGGCAGGCGCGATCCGTATCCTGGTGGTGGACGACAGCCGCCTTCAGCGGCGCATCCTGATGTCCGCGCTGGGCTCTTCGGGTTACATCCTGAGCGAGGCCGCGTCCGGCGAAGAGGCCTTGGAGTACTGTCGCGTCCAACCACCCGACATCGTCATCAGCGACTGGATCATGCCGGGAATGACTGGCCTTGAACTGTGCACCGCCGTGCGCGCGGAACGGTCCGATGACTATATCTATTTCATCATCCTCACCTCGAAGTCGGAGAAAGAGGAACTGGCGCAGGCCTTGAACACCGGCGCCGATGATTTCCTGTCCAAACCCTTTGCGGCGGGCGAATTACGTAGTCGTCTAGCTGCGGGTGAACGGCTTTTGCGGATGAGTCAGGAGTTGCGGGAAAAGAACCGTCTGATTTCGACCACGCTGCACAAAATGCGAGAGATGAACGCCGCGCTAGACCGGGATTTGCTGGAGGCGCGCAAACTGCAAATGTCACTGGCACCGAGTGCGCCCGTGCAGCGCGATGGCTGGACGGTCAGTTTCGCTTTGCATCCGTCGGGCCATATCGGCGGCGATCTGATCGGCAGTCTTACGACCGGCACTGATAGGCTGGGTATATACTGCTTCGACGTCTCGGGCCACGGCATTGCCTCGGCTCTGATCGCGGCACGGCTGGCGACGTGGATGTCTGAAGCGGCGTCCGACCAGCATGTCGCCGTGCGACCGGGCGCGAACGGCAGACAGATGCTGCCGCCGACTGAGATCTGCACCCGTCTGAACGCGCGGTTTCTGGATCAGGTCGATACCGATCATTATTTCACGGCGCTGGTTGGCGAACTCGACCTGCAAAGTGGGCACTTCATCTTCGCACAGGCCGGCCATCCGCACCCCGTTCTTCAAACGGCGGAAAATGAGCGCACTTTGATCGGTCAGGGTGGCCCTCCGATTGGCTTATTGCCCGATGTAAGTTTCGAACAATTCGATATCGTGATCCCACCGGGAGGGCGGCTGCTTTTGTATTCCGACGGCGTCACCGAATGCCCTGATCCCAGTGACGAAATGCTGGACGAAGATGGGCTGCTCGATTTCATGGATCGCCATGCTGCGCTGGTCGGTGACATTTTTCTGGATGCGCTCAATCAAGATTTGATCGCGTGGGTCGGAGACAAGGACCTGCCCGACGACATGTCCGCCACCTTGATCGAAAGGCGCGCCTAGGCCCCCAACGCGCGCAGCACCATCGCGGCGTCCCCTCGGTTGGCCAACTTGCTCACGGCGTCTCTGATGGGCATCCAGACAGGCACATGATCCGGCTCTGACGGCAGGCCGATCCGCAGCGTGGGCCGGGCCAGATAGACGTGGCAGACCTTTTCTGCGTAGCGGTCGTAGTCCGGCATGAAGGTGAAACGCCGGAACGTGCCCAACTTGCGCGGCGACGCCATATGCCAGCCGGTTTCTTCGAGCACCTCGCGGTGCAGCGCGGGGATCGGGTGCTCGCCCGCCTCTATCCCGCCGCCGGGCAGCTGGAACTCGTCGTGGATGCCGCCCTGCCATGTCAGCAGTACATCACCTCCTTGCCAAAGCACGGCATAGGCGCCCGGACGGGCGGGATATGTGCGGTCGCGCAGGGGCGGTGGGCCATAGCGGCGGATCATGGGCGTCCCTTCGGGGTTCAAGGCGGCATTGCCGCACCTATATGGACGCGGTATGCCGAAAACCTGACGCGTGAGGAAGCCCATGACCCTGGGACAGACCATTGCCTGGGACGATACCGTCCTGCCCTTCCAGCTTGACCGCTCGGACATCCGCGGCCGCGTCGCGCGGCTGGACGGTGTGCTGCAGCAGGTTCTGTCGCAGCATGACTATCCCCCGGCGATCGAGGCTTTGGTGGCCGAAGCCGTGACCCTGACCGCGTTGATCGGGCAGACCATAAAGCTGCGCTGGAAGCTGTCGCTTCAGGTGCGCGGCGATGGTCCCGCGCGTCTGATCGCCACCGATTACTACGCGCCGGGCGAGGATGGCTCTCCCGCCCAAATCCGTGCCTACGCAAGCTATGATGCCGACCGTATCGCCGACGATTCCGTGCCGTTCGACCTGATCGGCAAGGGATATTTCGCGATCCTGCTAGATCAGGGCAACGACATGAAGCCGTACTCCGGGATCACGCCCATCGCCGGTGGCTCGCTGTCGTCCTGCGCTGAAACCTACTTCGCGCAGTCCGAACAGCTGCCCACGCGTTTCGCTATTTCCACCGGCATCGCGCAGGAGCCGGGCGCCGCGCCCCATTGGCGTGCGGGTGGCGTGATGCTGCAGCACATGCCCGAAGCATCGCCCCTGCGCGCGGATGCAGAAACCGAGAGTTCCGACGGCTTGATGCGGGCTGACGACATTCTGGATGGCGACGAGGCCGAGAATTGGAAACGTGCCAACCTTCTACTGGACACTGTCGAAGAGACAGAGCTCGTCGGCCCTTCCGTGCCGCCGACCGACCTGCTGGTGCGCCTGTTTCACGAGGAGCAGCCGCGCGTCTTCGATGCCCAGCCCGTGCGCTTCGGCTGCACCTGTTCGGCAGACAAGGTGCGGCAATCGCTGTCGATTTACTCGCAGCGCGATCTGGAACACATGACGACGGACGAAGGCATCGTGACGGCCGACTGCCAGTTCTGCGGCGCGCATTACGAATTCGACCCCAAGACGTTGGGGTTCGAAGCGCAAGATGCGACCGGAACGGGTGAGTGATCTGCGCGCCCGGCTGGTTACTGCGCTACGGCGTGCCGACCAGCCGACTTCTGACTTCGACCTGAACGCCGGTGCCATGCCGAAAGGCCAGCGTAGCCTGCGCGGCGCAGGGGTTTTGGTGGCGGTGCGCGAAAGTGGTTCGGTTATCCTGACCAAGCGCGCTGCCCACCTGTCCCAACATCCCGGCCAAGTCGCTTTTCCCGGCGGTAAGATCGACGCGGGCGACGGCTCTGCCCGCGCCGCCGCGTTGCGCGAGGCATGGGAAGAGGTGGGGTTGCCGCCAGAGTCCGTGGACGTGCTGGGCGAGTTGCCGGGGCATGAGACTGTGACGGGCTATGGGATGACCCCTGTTCTAGGCATGGTCAAAGGCGATCCGCCGCTACGACCCGAAGAAGGCGAGGTGGCCGAGATATTCGAGGTTCCGCTGTCGTTCCTGGCAAACCCGACCAACTACAGTGTGCAATCGCGCGACTGGCGCGGGCAGACCCGGCGCTACTATGCGGTACCCTATGGCCCCTATTACATCTGGGGCGCGACGGCGCGGATCCTGCGTGCCTTGGCGGGGCGGTTGGCATGAAGATCGACGGCGACTGGCGGCGCGATCCCGATGCGCAACGGCTGATGGCCGCGCTTGCCGACGCGGGCCATAGCGCGCTATTCGTGGGCGGTTGTGTGCGGAACGCGACCTTGGGTGCGCCTGTCGCCGATATCGACATCGCCACCAGTGCTGAACCGCACCAAATCATCGACGTTGCGAAAGCGGCTGGCTTCAAGACGGTCCCGACCGGCATCGACCACGGCACCGTCACTGTGATCGGTGCGCAGCCGCTGGAAGTCACGACCTTCCGTCGCGACGTGGATACCGACGGTCGGCACGCCACCGTCGCGTTCACCGACAACGTGGCCGATGACGCCGCCCGCCGCGATTTCACGATGAACGCGCTTTATGCTCAGGCCGACGGCACCATTGTCGACCCATTGGGCGGCTGGGACGATCTGCAGGCGCGCCGCGTGCGGTTCGTGGGTGACGCAGGCCAGCGCATTGCGGAAGATTATCTGCGCATCCTGCGCTACTTCCGCTTCCACGCTTGGTACGGCGACGCTTCCGAGGGGTTGGACGCAGAGGCCTTGGCCGCCTGCGCCGACGGTGCGGAAGGGCTGGAGAGACTGTCCGCAGAACGTGTCGGGCGCGAGATGCTCAAGCTGCTGGCCGCCTCTGACCCCGCGCTGTCCGTCGCTGCGATGGGACAGGCGGGCATTCTGGCGCGCGTGCTACCGGGCGCTGATCCCGCCGGTCTCGCGCCGCTGGTGCATCTGGAAGAGCTGATCGGCGTGGCTCCGGACGGTGTGCGGCGGCTGGCGATCCTTGGCGGTGAAGACGTCGCCGATCGCCTGCGCCTGTCCCGAAAAGAAGATGCCCGCCGCGTTCTGCTGCGCGACGGAATCGGCTCTGAAGCGGGGCTGGCCGAACTGGCGTGGCGGCACGGCACCGACACGGCCCGCGACATCGCCCTGTTACGCTCTGCCACCTTCAGCGCGCCTTTGCCTGCGGATATGGACGCGCGGATCGAAGCTGGAGCGGGGGCCGTTCTGCCCGTGACCGGCGGGGATTTCGCGCAGACCGCGAAGGGCGCAGAAATAGGTCGCAAGCTGGCCGAGGCCGAGCAGCGCTGGATCGCATCGAACTTCACCGCCACGCGCGATGAGTTGCTGCGCTGACGCAGCCGGTTTCCTTTGCCGTGCGAATGGCTATCTAACAACCTTCGCACCCAGACCGAAGAAAGCGCCCTTCATGCGCAGGCTCGCCTCTCTGATCGACGCTTTCCGCCCCGCCGACGGTCCCCCGCCGCGGACGCTGGGTGCATTCATGCGCTGGGCACTGGCGGGATCGTGGCGTTGGATGGCCGTGGCCGGGGGCCTGTCCGCATTGGCTGGCACCGCAGAGGTCGTGACGGCACTTTTGCTGGGCAAGGTCATCGACTCGGCGGTGGACACCGGTGTCGAAACCTACTTCGACGCGAACCTCTGGCTGATCGTCGGCACCGCCGCGTTCTTCCTGTTGCTGCGGCCTTTGCTGTTCGGATTATCGTCAGCCGCGAATTCGATCATGGTTGCGCCAAATGTGAACCCGATGGTCCTGATGCGCCTGCACCGCTACACGCTGGGGCAGGCCGTCACCTTCTTCGACGATGACTTCGCGGGCCGCATCGCGCAAAAGCAGATGCAGACCTCGCGCGCGATCACCGATGTCGCCAGCGAATTCATCAACGTGGTGTGCTTCGCGCTGGCCTCATTGGTCGGATCGGCGCTGTTGCTCACGACGATCAACGTCTGGATGGCGCTGGGCCTGGCGCTTTGGGCCGTCGCCTACCTGTTCCTGATCCGCTGGTTCATGCCACGCATCCGCAAACGCTCAAAAGCGCGGGCCGCGACGCGGGCGATGGTGTCGGGGCAGGTCGTGGATACGATCACCAATATCAAGACGGTCAAGCTGTTCGCCCACGACGACTATGAGGACCGCGCCGCCTTCGATTCCATCGCGACCTTCCGTGAAAAGGTGGTGGACTACGGCATTCTGTCCGCAGGCTTCCGCTTTACGCTGATGGCCGTCGCAGGCGTTCTGCCGGTCCTGTTGATCGGCGGCACGTTGTGGCTGTGGTCGCGCGGCTCGGCCTCTGCCGGGGACATCGCGGCTGCGGGCGCGATTTCGATCCGTATCGCGCAGATGACGGGCTGGGTGTCGTTCACCTTGATGGCGATGTACGCGAACGTGGGCGAGGTCGAGGATGGGATGAACACCCTGACGCCGCCCCATGCCTTGCCGGATGCTGCCGATGCGATCCAGTTGCCCGAGGGCAGTGAGGTTGCGTTGAATGATGTGACCTTCACCTACGGGCGCGGCACAGGCGGCCTGCGGGATGTGTCGCTGACCCTACATGAGGGCGAGAAGGTCGGAGTCGTGGGTGCGTCCGGCGCGGGCAAGTCGACGCTCGTGGCGCTGTTGCTGCGCTTGTATGATGTGGAACAGGGCGCGGTACGGGTGGCGGGAGCCGACGTGCGCGGTGTGACGCAGGAAAGCCTGCGGCGCCGTATCGGGATGGTCACGCAGGAAACCGCAATGTTCAATCGTTCGGCGCGCGAAAATATCCTGTATGGCAACCCAGAGGCGTCCGAAGACGACATGATCGCCGCCGCCAAGCAGGCGGAAGCGCATGAGTTCATTCTGCAACTTCAAGACTTCAAGGGCCGCACCGGCTACGACGCGCATCTGGGCGAGCGGGGCGTCAAGCTGTCGGGTGGCCAACGCCAGCGTATTGCCCTGGCCCGCGCTATTCTGAAGGACGCCCCGATCCTTGTGTTGGATGAGGCGACGAGCGCCCTTGATTCCGAAGTCGAAGCCTCGATCCAGGACGCCTTGGAACGTGTGATGGAGGGCAAGACGGTGCTGGCCATCGCGCACCGCCTGTCGACGATTGCGCATATGGACCGGATCGTCGTGTTGGAAGAGGGACGCATCGTGGAAGAGGGGACGCACTCCGAGCTGCAGGCCATGGGCGGCATCTACGCGCGCTATTGGAAGCGCCAGTCAGGCGGCTTCCTGCGCTATGACGAGGCTGCCGAATAGATGCAGGTTACGATCAAACGACTGGGCCATCGTGGTGACGGCATCGCTGACGGGCCGATTTATGTTGCCGGGGCGCTGCCGGACGAAGTGGTAGAGGGCGACGTGCAAGACGGGCGTATGGCCGCGCCAACGGTCGTTTCCGCATCTGCGGATCGGGTGCACCCGGACTGTCCACACTATGGCACGTGTGGCGGATGCCAGGTGATGCACGCGAGCGACCCGTTCGTGGGCCGATGGAAGATTGACGTGGTGCGGCAGGCGCTGGCCGCGCATGATCTGCCTGCGCCGATCAAGGGCATCGCGACTTCGCCGCCGCAATCGCGTAGACGGGCGGTATTGTCGGGGCGGCGCGGCAAGGATGGTGCTGTTGTTGGGTTCCACGGGCGCAGGTCCGACCAGATCGTCGGGGTGCCCGATTGCCGCGTTCTGCATCCAGACATCATCGCGGCCTTCCCGCTGCTGCGTGACTTGACCGAGCGGCTTGCACCGCGCGGTGGGGAAATGTCGCTGACCGTCACCACATCGAAGAACGGTTTAGATATCGCCATCACCGGCGCGGGCGCGGTTGCGCAGAAGACTGCGACCGAACTGGTGCGGATCGTGTCCGAGGCGGGGATCGCGCGGCTGACGGTGGATGGCGACACGCTGCTGCGCGCCGTCGATCCGGCGCAGACGGTCGCGGGGGTGTCGATGGTGCCCGCGCCGGGGGCCTTCCTGCAGGCGACGCCGCATGGCGAATCCGCTCTGATTGCCTGCGTCAGCCGCGCGCTTGGCGATGCAGGGCATGTGGTCGATCTGTTCGCGGGCTGTGGCACCTTCGCTTTGCCGATCTCCCGTCGCGCGCAGGTTCACGCGGCAGAGGGCGACAAGGCGATGACCGACGCGCTGTTGGCGGCGTGGCGCAAGGGGCGCGGCCATCGCCCATTGACGGCGGAAACGCGCGATCTTTTTAGCGATCCTTTGACGGCGGACGAACTATCACGCTTCGATGCGGCTGTCATCGATCCGCCACGTGCCGGGTCCGAGGCGCAGATGCACCAGATCGCGGCCTCTAAATTGGGCCGCGTCGCAGCGGTGTCCTGCAACCCGGTGACGTTCGCGCGGGATGCGAAGGTACTGACAGAGGCGGGCTTCGCAATGGAGTGGATACGGGTCGTGGACCAATTCCGCTGGTCCACGCATGTGGAGCTGGCGGCGGCGTTCACCCGAGCCTAGTCCGTCGGACAGTCGCCGGTCACGCAGTCCAATACAGTCTGTTTCTGCGCGTCGGTTGGCGTTGGAAATGCCCATTGAGGACAGGGGCCGAGCTCTAGGATTGGGTCTGCGCCGTCACTACGCAGGAACGCGAGCGTCTCTACGCCCGATCCGATCCCGCCGCAGCTTTGCATCATGCACGTGACGTTCAGAATCACCTTGTCGCGTGTCGGATCGGTGAAACCGTCCGACGTCAGCGCATAGCCGTTGAACTGCGCGGGGATGCTGGCGGCTTCGCCATCGCCGAGCGTGGTCCCGTCGAACGGCGGCGACAGCGTGTCGAACTCGAATTTGCCGACCACGATGCGATATGTCTCTGACGAGTCCATCGCCGCCTGCGTGCTGCGTGCCACGTCTGGAACGATGCAGGACAGGGCCAGTGCAGGTTGTGCGGCCAGACTGATTGCAGCTGCGGCTAGGACGGACCGGATCATAACTTACCCTCGAACTCTTTGAAAACCTGCGCGTAGACATCGCGTTTGAATGGGACGATCTGGCGAACCAACTCGTCGGGTGCCATCCAGGTCCAGGCGTTGAACTCCGGGTGGTCGGTGGCGATGTTCACGTCGCTGTCCTGCCCGTTGAAGCGGCAGAGTAGCCATTTCTGACGTTGCCCGCGGTATTTGCCCTTCCAGATACGGCCCAGAAGATCGTCGGGCAGGTCATAGAACACCCAATCGTCCAGTTCGGCCTCGACCGTGACCTGATCGGGCGTAATGCCGGTTTCCTCGGTCATTTCGCGCAGGGCGGCGTCGCGCGGGGTTTCGCCCGGATCGATCCCGCCCTGCGGCATTTGCCAAGCGCCCTGGTTGTGGTCGATACGCTGCCCCGCGAATACGTTGCCGTCGGCGTTCACCAGCACGACACCGGCGCAGTCGCGATAGGGCAGGTCTTCGCGGGAATAGCGGGTCATTGCTCGGACCGAATCGCCATGTATCCCTTGAGGATGTCGATGGCATAAGCCAGCTGGTAATCCTCTATCCGCAGTTCGGCCGCTTGCTCTGCGGCCTCCTGTTCTTCGCGGATGATCTGCTGCTCGTCTTCCGAAAGGCTGTCGTTCGAAATCGCGCCGCGCAGATCGGCCTCAGAGCGGCGACGGCGGGCATTGTCCTCTTCTTCGTCCTCCATCACCTCGACCTGCTCGACCGGAGGCTGCTGGACCACGATGTCGGGCGACACGCCCAGCGACTGGATAGAGCGGCCCGACGGCGTGTAGTAGCGCGCCGTGGTCAGGCGCATCGCACCCTCTCCGCGCAGGGGCATGACCGTCTGGACAGAGCCTTTGCCGAAGGACTTGGTGCCGACGACGATGGCGCGGCGGTGATCCTGCAAAGCGCCCGCGACGATCTCGGAGGCTGACGCCGATCCGCCGTTGATCAGAACGACCACCGGCTTGCCTTCGGCCAAGTCGCCTGCAGTCGCATTCACGCGGTCACTGTCGGCTTGATCGCGGCCACGGGTCGAGACGATTTCGCCTTCCTCCAGGAACGCATCGCTGACCCGGATGGCCTGTGTCAGCAGACCGCCGGGGTTGTTGCGCAGGTCCAGCACGAAGCCGTTGACGGCGTCGATACCGCCCGCTTCCTCGACCAGATCGTTCAGCGTCTCCTCCAGCTTGGGGTAGGTCTGGTCAGAGAAGGTGATGACCCGCAGGACGACTGTGTCGCCCTCCAGCCGTCCGCGGACGGCGGTCAGTTCGATGGTGTCGCGGATGATCGACACGTCGAACGGCTCATCCGCGCCTTCGCGAACGACGGTGATGACGATTTCCGATCCCACCGGCCCGCGCATCAGTTCGATGGCGTCGTCCAGCGTAAGTCCAAGCAAGCCCTCGCCGTCCACGTGGGTGATGAAGTCGCCCGCCTGCATTCCGGCCTCGTCCGCCGGGGTGCCATCCATGGGCGACACGACCTTCACGAAGCCGTCTTCCTGCGTCACCTCGATGCCCAGACCGCCGAACTCGCCGCGCGTCTGGTCGCGCATACGGTCGGCATCGGTGGGCGACAGGTAGGACGAGTGCGGATCAAGGGATGTGAGCATGCCGTTGATGGCGGCCTCGATCAGATCCTCTTCCTCGACCTCTTCGACATATTGCGCGCGGATGCGCTCGAAGATGTCGCCGAACAGGTCAAGCTGTTCGTACACGCTGGTATTGTTCGCGTTTTCCTGCGCAATCAGCGGCCCTGCCACCTGCGTCGTCAGGACCGCGCCCGCCAGTGTTCCGCCGATCGCGGCCATCGCAAATTTCTTCATCTCTCGCGCCTCATCCTTGATCGAGCACGAACCATTCCGCAGGGTCCTGCGGCGACCGGTCGTGCCGTATCTCTACATATAGTCTCTGACCGCCTGTTTCGGCCCCGTCGGGTTGGAACCCCGCCATTTCCGCATCCACCGAACCGCCCATGATACCGATGGGGGCACCGGCGGGCAGGACTTCTCCGGTCGCACCATAAACATCCGCCATCCCGGCGAACACCATCAGATACCCCGGTTCAGGCTCTAGTATCATCACATTCTTGTAGTCCAACAGCGGCCCAAGGTAGCGGATCGTTCCCGCCCATGGCGTCGTGACCAGCGTGCCGGGGGCTGTGTCGATCACCCATCCGGGCCGCGCGATACCGGCGGCGTCGGTTTCCTGATAGGCACGGGCCAAGCGACCGGGTACCGGCAGGCCAAGCTGGCCGCGGGCCTCGGCAAAGGCGGGCAGGCTGTCGGCCAGCGCATCGGGCGGCAGGGTCGATAGGCTTTGCGCGAAGTCCGATAGCGTCTGCGCGTTGGCGGCCAGACGCTCCATCGTGGCGGGATCTTCGGTCGCGCGGCGCGGCAGGTCCGAGCGTGCCTCGATCGCGGCAGCAAGGCGCGCGCGGGCGTCTTGCCACTCCGAAAGACCTTGCTCCAGATCGACCAGGGCACTGTCCTGCAGGCCTCGCATGGTCGAAACCTCTTGCAGATCGCGGCGCAGGTCTTCCACGCGCGACAGCATCGCGGGCGTGACGTCGCGCATCAGCATCCCGGCGCGCGCGGTGGCCGTGGGGCCAGAGGGATGTAACAGCAGCATCGCCTCGGGTGCCTGTCCCATGGCGGTCAGAGCGTTCAGAACAGCGCCCACCTGCGCCGTGTCTGTCGCCAGTCGTTCGGTCACTTGGGACTCGCGGTCACGCGCGGCGCGCAGGCTGGCGCGCATGGCGGCCAATCCGTCCTCATAGGCGCGGATCACCTTCGTCAGTGCAGCAATCCGCCCGTAGCCATTATCGGCCACGTTCAGCCCGGCGGCGGCCACACGCAACTGCCCTGCGGCATTTTCGGCCATCGCCGCCGGATCGGTCTGGGCGTGGGCGGGCAGCGCCAGCGCAAGGGTCAGAACGGTGGCCCGGATCATCGACGGATCAGGCTTTCGCCGGTCATCTCGTCCGGCTTCGGCAGGCCCATCAGTTCCAGAAGTGTCGGCGCCAGATCACCCAGCTTGCCGTTCGCCAAGGGCGCGCCATCAGGCCCACCCACAAGGATGCAGGGCACAAGGTTCGTCGTGTGCGAGGTATGCGGCCCGCCCGTTTCGGGATCGACCATGGTTTCGCAATTGCCATGGTCGGCGGTCACGATCATCGCGCCGCCCGCCTTTTCCAGCGCCGCCAGCACCCGGCCGAGCCCCTGATCCACAGCCTCACAAGCGGCGATGGCAGCATCCAGATCGCCGGTGTGGCCCACCATGTCTGGGTTGGCGTAGTTGCAGACGATCAGATCGTAACCGCTCTCGATAGCCTTCACGAAATGGTCCGTCACTTCGCCCGCGCTCATCGCTGGCTGCATGTCATAGGTGGCGACCTTCGGAGACTTCGGCATCTTGCGGTCTTCACCCTCTTCCGGCGTTTCGCGACCGCCGTTCAGAAAGAACGTGACGTGCGGATACTTCTCTGTCTCAGCCACGCGGAACTGTCGCAGACCATGCTTGGCCACCCATTCGCCCAGCGTGTTCACCAGCTTGCGCTTGGGGAAGACGGCAGAGAACCAGTCGGCGTGGTCGTCAGAGTATTCGACCATCCCCAGCCGCGCGTTGAAGTCGGGGCGGCCCGAGACATCGAATTCGGCGAACCCCGGCTGGCCCATCGCGCGGAGGATCTCGCGGGCCCGGTCAGCGCGAAAGTTGAGGCAGAAGATACCGTCGGTGTCGTGCATTCCCTTGTAGTCGTCGATGACGGTCGCGGGGATGAACTCATCCACCTTGTCGTTGTCGTAGGACTGCTGAACAGCGGTCTTGGCGTCCGGGGCCGTCGCCTTGCCCGTGCCGTCCACCATCGCGCGATAGGCGGTTTCGACCCGCTCCCACCGATTATCGCGGTCCATGGCGTAGTAGCGCCCCGTCACGGTCGCGATGGAGCAGCCATCCGGCAGCTTGGCCAGAAGATCGTCCAGAAACCCCAGCGCGGACTGTGGGGCTACGTCGCGTCCGTCGGTGATCGCGTGGATGACGACCGGAATATCCGCGTCACGGATCGCCTTCGCGGCGGCAACGATGTGATCCAGATGCCCATGGACCCCGCCATCGGACACAACGCCCATCAGGTGCGCCGCACCGCCGCTGGCGTTCAGGTTCGATATGAAGCTTTGCAGCGCGCCGTTTTCGAAGAACGACCCATCTTCGATGGCCAGGTCGATCTGCCCAAGGTCCATCGCGACCACACGGCCCGCACCGATGTTGGTGTGACCGACTTCAGAATTGCCCATCTGCCCATTCGGCAGCCCCACATCAGGGCCGAAGGTTACAAGCTGCGACGACGGACCCGCCGCGCGGATGCGGTCGAAGTTCGGTGTGTTGGCCAACGCGGGGGCGTTGTTGTCACGCGTGTCGCGGTCGCCCCAGCCATCGAGGATACATAGAACGACGGGTTTAGGGGTGCGCATCGGTAAACCTTGGGCTGCTTTGGGCGGACACTAACCGCATCGCCCGCCATGGCAAACCCGTCAGACACGGTGATAGGGGCTTCCCGCCAATATCGACGCGGCACGGTAGATCTGTTCGGCCAGCATGACGCGGACCAGCATGTGCGGCCAGACCATCTTGCCAAAGCTGATGGACATATCGGCGCGCGCGCGCAGGTCGGGCGCGATCCCATCCGCACCGCCGATGACGAAGGCGATCTCCGGACGTCCCGCGTCGCGGTAGCGCGCGAGCAATTGTGCAAGGTCAGGAGAGGTCAGCGGCTTGCCCCGTTCGTCCAGCGTGACAAGAACGGCCCCGTCGGGGATCGCGCGTGCAAGCGCTTCGGCCTCGGCATCCATGCCGCTGGTCTTCCGGGTCTCGACCTCTGACTCGGTCAGCGGGCCAAGCGACAACGCGCGCCCGGTCCGGTCGAACCGGGTGACGTAATCGTCGATCAGGGTGCGCTCGGGGCCGGTGCGTAACCGGCCCACGGCGCATATGCGAACACGCATCTAGAAGCGCGCGGCGGCCTGTTCGGGGCTAAGCCACATCTTTTCAAGCTGGTAGAACTCGCGCACTTCGGGGCGGAACACGTGGACGATCACGTCGCCCGCGTCGATCAGCACCCAGTCGCCGGCATCTTTGCCTTCGACTTTGGACAGAACGCCGTGCTTTTGCTTCAGACGCTCGACCAGCTTGTCGGCGATGGACACGACCTGACGGGTCGAACGGCCGGATGCCACGATCATGTGATCGGCGACCTCTGATTTGCCGCGTAGATCGATCTGCACGACGTCTTCAGCCTTGTCGTCGTCGAGTGAATTGAGGATTTCGGCCAGAAGCGCGTTGCTTTGGGCCATGGTGTCGGTGGTCGCCATCACAGGCGCCGACCGGGGAGCAGGCCCGTCATGGGCTGCGATCTCTGCAAGAGACAGGACATTGTCCTCCTTGTGCGTCGCGCCGCAAAGCCCCGGCGCAGGGTATCATCAGACTAACCGCTTGCGCGTCCGCTGCCAACAGATGTGCGACATCCCGTCACGTCGGGCGGTCGTGACACATTTGATGTGGCCATGAAGAGACATTCGCGGCCCGCGTGCACGGGGTGCATGTGGATCGGCGGTCAGACGCCTATATCAATGTGCATGAGCGAAATTGCGACAGATCAAGATGCCGCCACCGCGCGTCCCGCGAAGTCCACGTTGCGCCGATCCGGTGTGACGTGGCGCACGTGGTGGCAGGCGGGCAAGGCCGTTTTCCTCGACCTGAATGACAGCAACATCGGGCTGATCTCTGCCGGAATCGCGTTCTACGGCATGTTGGCGATCTTCCCTACCTTGGCTGCGATCATCGCGATCTGGGGCTTCTTTGCTGATCCAGCAGCGGTCTACGAGCAATTGAACACCATCCGGTCTCTGGTTCCCGCGGATGCCTACGTCATCTTGGACCAACAACTGACGTCTCTTGTCACCGCCAATTCGTCTACGGTCGGCTGGACCACTCTGATCTCGCTTAGCTTCGCGCTATGGTCGTCGCGGGCGGGTGTCGCGGCTTTGATCCGGGGTCTCAACGCCATCTACCGCGAGAAGAACCGCGTCGGCGTCCGCCAGCTTGCGGCCGCGTTCGGCGTGACGTTCCTGCTTATCGGCGTCGCGCTGGTGGCGTTGCTGTCGGTCGTCATCCTGCCAATCGTGCTGGCGGTTCTGCCGCTTGGCCCGATCACCACGCTGATGATCGCAAGTGTCCGCTGGGTCGTGGCGCTGGGTGTGCTGATCATAGGGATCGGTGTGCTGTATCGCTATGGACCGAACCGCCGCAAAGCGCGTGTTGCTTGGCTGACGCCCGGTGCGTTGGTCGCCGTTGTGATCTGGGGCGCTATTTCCTACGGCTTCAGCTACTACCTGACCAATTTCGGCAACTATAACGAAGTCTACGGTGCGTTAGGTGCCGTGATCGCGTTGCTGATGTGGTTCTACCTGTCGTCGTTCTCGATCTTGCTGGGGGCGTCGCTGAACGCGGAACTCGAACGGCGGGTGCGCGTCGACACCACAGTTGGTGATGAAAGACCCATGGGCCAGCGCCGCGCGTCCGCTGCGGACACCTACATTTCCGACTAGGGGGGATTACATAAGCGGGCGGTGCCGCTTGAAGTCTTCGATGCTGACGACTGCCAGCTTTTCCAACGCAGGCACATCATGCAGCGCCAGCCGGTTGCTGCTCCACGACAGAAGGCCGCGCTCGCGCAGCTTGGCGAGGGTCTTGTTCGTATGCACTAAGGACAGCCCAAGCGTGTCCGCCAGATCCTGCTGACGGAACGGAAACAGCAGTTCGCCGTCCTGCAACAAATCAAGCTGAATCGCACGCATCCAGATATTCAGCAGGCCCCAAGCGATCCTCTCGATGGCCGAGCGCTGCCCAATACTCGTTAGCGCTTCGCCAAGGAAATGTTCCTCCGTCGCGCCGAGCCAGGTGATGTCGTATGCGCGCGACGGGTGGTTCTGGAAGATCGAGAACAATTCCGCACGCTCGAAGACGCAGAGCGTCATGTCGGTAACAGCTTCGACGCTATGCCCCATCTCGTCGGCCACGGCC
Source organism: Palleronia sp. THAF1 (assembly GCF_009363795.1). Classification (NCBI taxonomy): domain Bacteria; kingdom Pseudomonadati; phylum Pseudomonadota; class Alphaproteobacteria; order Rhodobacterales; family Roseobacteraceae; genus Palleronia; species Palleronia sp. THAF1. Next base: position 3,145,508 of record NZ_CP045420.1, read on the forward strand.
GCTTGCAAACCGATGAAGTCGCCCGGCATGACGAAGTTGATGATCTGGCGACGGCCATCGTCCAGCGTCTTGAACCGGATCGCCAGACCTTCGAGCACGGTAAACATCTGCGCAGATCGCGCGTTTTCCATGAGGATTGGCGTTCCCGGTCCGATGGATAGCTCGTCGCGCTTGAAGGACTCCATGAAGGACAGTTCGTCCTCGGACATCTCATCAAAGATTTCCAGCTGCCGGAGAGGGCAGTTGCGACACTTGGTCGACATTTGTTGACCCTCCCCCTTATGCGCCGGGTCGGCGCACCGTGAACGAACATGCGTCGCCCATGGTCACGGGACCACAATGCAGGCGACGCTTTTGTTATTGTTCATAGAAACAGTGTTATGGGCTGGGAAGGCAAGAGGAATCTGCGCTCCTGCCCGTCCCACGGCGGGAAGGAGACTGTGCTTAGTCCTTACGCCGCACGGCGCGACCGGCGGCAATTCCCATGATCAGCGCGTTGACGAGCGACGCTGCGCTTAACGCAGGCTGGTTCATCGGGTTCTGAAGCTGCGCCGCAGCCTCTTTGGACACCACGCGTGGAGGCCGCTTCGCCCATAGCAGCGCGAAGAAGCCAAGCACGATGAAGATGCCCGCAGCGCCCAAAGCTGTCGGAAGTGCGCCGTACTGCTCTTCAAAGTAGATCCAAGCAGCGACGGACAGGAAAACCAACCCGATCACGCACAGAACGCCACCGATCGCACCCCATTTGGTGCGATGGGCGACGGCTTTTGCAGAATAGCGGAAGGCGGCGAGTTGCGGTCCGAACATGGATCAGCGACGCGACAACATGCCGATCAGCAGGCCGATGCCTGCCGCGATGCCCAACGCCTGCGCCGGATTCTCACGTACGTAGCTTTCTACATCGTCATACTTCGCCTGCGCTTCGCTACGCAATTCGTCGGCACGACGGCGGGCTTCAGCCTGTGCTTCACGACCCTTCGTGCGGCCGTAGTCGCCGAGCGACTCGGTCAGTTTCGAAATATCCGACTTCAGCATCTCGACCTGGCGTTGCAGGTCCTCGGTGCTTGTGTTCCCAGCGCCGGTCTGTGCGGCGTGCGGAACGTTAGTGTCTACTGCTTTGACCATGGTTTGGTCCTCCTTGCGAGCGCATGAATTCGAAGGATCAATGCAAGCTGCGACGGTTTGTTCCAGTCGGTTGGAACCGCGTGCGCAGCGGACCATTGGTTCTCAAAGGGGGACGCACACAATGACCAGACGATTAAGCGATCTTTTGAACCTGACGGCGACGACTGGCGATTCCAAATTGCCCGTCCGCGCTGTCTTCCATGACAGGCAGACATTGGAATTACGGCAAGTCGCAGTTGATGCCGGATCATGGCTGTCGCGGCACGAGGTGCTGGTGGCCATCGACCGTTTCGATGCGCCGGGCGACGAGACATGGCCGCTGCGCATCTCAGAGGATGATCTGAAGAATGCGCCTGAATGGGAGCATACGGATAGCGCGATAGGCTTGCCGCCTTTGGTCACGGGGCCGTTCGGCTACACATTCTCGCCGATGATGATGGCGGCAGGGATGGCCACTTCAACCGAGCGCGCGATGCCGGGCGTGCCAGAAAATCAGCAAGACATCGTTGGACAAGATGAACATGGCCGTCTGGCAGGGCTGGAACGGTCCAGCGATCTGGTCGGGCCGGATGCGTTCGGGCCGAATGGCCGGATCGGGGAGGTGACTGATCTGCTGCTAAGCGATGATCTACAGATCGTGGCGCTGATCGTTGGCAAGGATGATCCGGTTGAGATGCGTATCGACCGTGCGCGTCACCGGGCCGATCAGGGGTATTTCGTCTTCGACTGACGCTTCAGGCTGGCGCGCCTTCGTCCACCTGCGGCAATTGTGCCGTCTGCTCGGCAGAGGCGCGCGCCGCGGAAACCAGCGCCCGGAAAATCGCGCGCTGGCGGCGGGCATAGAACAGGTGTTCGGGATGCCACTGCACGCCAAGCGCGAAAGGTTCCTCCGTCCGCTCAATGGCTTGGATCATGCCGCCGGTGTCGCGTGCGGCCACGCGCAAACCCCGTCCCAGCGTTGATACGGCTTGGCTGTGCAGCGCGTTCACCTTCATCGGCACGGTGTCGGTATGGGCGGCCAGTCGCGTGTCCGGCACAATCTCGACCACCTTCTTCGGCAGGATCGTCCAGACCCGTTCTGACTTGTCGTAGGTGCCATAGGCGTCCTGATCCAACCGCCCGCCCAGCGCGATGTTCAGCATCTGAGAGCCGCGACAAATGCCGAGAACCGGCTTGCCCTGCTGCATCGCTTCTTCGACCAGACAGGTCTCCATCTTGTCTCGCGCGGGATCAAGCCGGGACGAGGTAATGATCTGTCCGCCGTAAAGGTCCGGGGAAATATCGTCGCCACCGCCGATGATGATGCCATCCACGCCCGACACATCGGACGGTTGCCCTGCAACCCAGCGCACAGCGCGGCCCCCGGCCAGCCAGACGTTGAACGCCACAAGCGGAAAGATGCGCCAGCCTGAGCGGGCGGATGTGGTCACGCCGATGACAGGCTTCATGGAAGCGTCACCGCGTCGTCCAGAATTTCGGCGGAAGTGGCGGCCCAGCGACCGGGGATCGGAACAAGACGATCGCGATAGGCACGCCAGCATTGCTTGAGGTCGTCAAGCAAGTCGCTGTCCGCCGCGACGCCTTCGACGGCGCACCAGCGGTTCCATTCCAACGCGACGGACCAGTCGTCTTCGTCCAACCGGCAATCGGGCAGGCGGTAGTGCCACGCGGGGCGGCCCGATTTGTGTTCCATCTGCGGGACGGCTGCGACCACCGCGCCTTCGTCCAGATGTTTCAGGATCGGCAAGGCATCCAGCGCGTGATTTCGGCTGGGAGCGGTTTCCAGATAGGCCGACTTGATCCTTTCCAGCGTCCAGTCCGTTTCCGGGTCGCACAGGCGGTCCAGAAGCTCGGTCGGATAGGTGTCCACGAAGGGCAGCAGGCGGCGCGAAGCGTCGATGCCCATTCGGGCACGCAACCAATCCTCGGTCAGGGCGAAGGCTGTCAGCATGGGCAGGATATCGTCCACCTGTGTGCCGGGCAGGGCCACGTTCAGATGCACGCCGAAGCCCAGAAGGATGCCGTCGCGCGTGCCGTATGCGCCGTTTTGCACCAGCACGTCGCATAGGGCATCCACCCGCGCGATCTGGCTGGGCAGGATCGGTTCCGTCACGAACTCCACCGGGATGACAGAGCGGCCCAGATCAAGGCCGCGCCGGGCCATCTGGCTATCCACAGTGTCGCGCAAAGCGGTATCCAGCAGGACCTCGACAGACCCGATCTCTGTGTCGTCGATCCGACGTTCGTAATCGGCGGTCTTCGTGACCGTGCCACCCAAAGTTTCGGCGATGATCCGCGCTACCGCGTCCTCATCCAGGCCGCCGCATTCGATCTCTATACCAACGCGGCGGGGCGTGCCGTCGTGCAGGTTCGGCACGGGTAGATCGGCAATTTCTGGCATCAAACAAGCTCCGGCGGTGCGCCCGGAATGTTCATCCCGAACTCTCGTGCGACCCGCACGTCATAAGGCAGCAGGAAGCTGTCGCGGTTGTCGGGTTGGCGCATGGCGTCCAGTTCGGCCTGCTTGCGCACCTGCGGCACCAAGGGTGCCGAGGGGTCAAAGCCGGCGTCGCACATCCAGTGGGTCAGCGAGCGATTGAGCGAGTCCTGTGCGAAATCGGGATCATCCAGTAGCAAACCGGCTTCGGTATCCCAGTGCAGCGAGCGGCTGTTCAAGTTGGCAGAGCTGACGAGGATCGAACGACGGTCGAAAATCGACACTTTGGCATGAACGTAGATCAGCGGTGCGCCCAGCAGGCTGGAACGGTCTTCGGTTTTCGCAAGCCCGATGGACGCGGCGCGGCGTTGAGCGGGGCTGGTGAAATAGCAGCGATCCCCGAAAGCGTCCTGCATCTCTTCGATGCATTCGGCTTGCAGAAACTCGCCGAATTTCACGTCGATTTTCTTGCGGTTCTCGAAGGCGACATCCTCTGGCGCGCCAGGCAGGATCACCAGCAACTCAAGATCATCGACCTCACGACCCCGGTCGCTGATGGCGCGGGCAAGCTCACGATCGCGGAAGAACTGTGTTTCGAAATAGATTGAGGATTTCGCCTGCCCGATTTGCTCTAGTGTGCGATCCTTGATCGAGTTGCGCAACACCTCTGGAGCCATCGAAATGATGTTGTTGCGGTGCTTGGACAGGGTCGTGCAGAAGCCGTGCGCTTCCTCGGGCGGTTCTGCTTTCCCATCGACGGCATCGAGCATTGCATCCAGGTGCGCCTCGGCCACCGCTGCGGCGGGGCCAGACACCCACATCTGCACATCGTGCCACGTTTCCTCGGCGGCACGGCGGTGGACGGGCGAGTCGTAGCGGCGGGGGTTCAGGTCCAGCCCGCCGATATAAAGATGCTGGCTGTCGAACACCGCAAGTTTCTGATGGTGAGACACGGGATGCAGAGGGGGCGGCTGCATATTGTAGGTCTCTGCCTCGCCGTCATCGTTCAGGCGTAGCCAGGGGTGCGTGCCGGGCAGGTCCTCATAGGACTGCTTTCGCTCCTCCGGGTCCTGCTTGTTCAGGTAATCGCGCACATCGCCAAGCTCTGACCAGACGCGGGGCCAAAGGGCGGCACGCGCCACCGGGCCGGCTTGCGCCGGGTGCATCGCGGGGGTGACGTTCAGCAACGTCTCATCATCCAAGCGGTCACGGATCGCATCGAAATGGCGCATGGTGGCCCACGTCAGCTGATGCATGTCCGGCGCAACGATGGGATCAAAATCAGACAGGATCAGATCGAAGCGCACGCCCTTGTTGATGACGTGGACCAGCAGATCGGCCCACGTTTCGCCCACGGCGCAGCCCTCTTCCGAGCGTAACTTCGTTTCGGGATCGAACACGCGAAATCCCGCAGCGACGCGTCGCTCTGCCGCCAGCATGGCGCGCTCGAACGCGGGCCACGCCTCTTCGGCGGTGATCAGTAGTTGAGGCTTTTCACTGGCTGTCATGATTCTTGGGCGAACTCGCTGGGGTTGAAGGCGACTGTTACGATATATGCGTCGTCCTCATCCTCAATGCTCGTATCCGCATCCAGTTGCATCGCGAAGGCTGCCATCAGCTGCTGACCCAGCCCCGTGGACACCTGTGCTTCGTCGTTGACGTAAGGGCCGGTGGAATTGGCGACCCGCAACTCGACAGAGTTTTCGGCCAATTCGCGCAAAGTCAGCTCAATCCATGGTGTGCCATTGGGCGGGCGGCCGACGTATTTCAACGCATTCGTCACCGTTTCCGTCACCAACAACGAGAGCGGCACAGCTTGATCGGGGTAGAGCGCCACGTCATCCACCCCGATGCTGATGGATACTCCCTGATCGGCGGCGTCCGAGTTTTTCACAGTTTGATCCACCAGCTCGCGGATCAGATGGGCCGAGTCCACACGGCTGAGCACGCTGGCCTGATAGAGATTGCGGTGGATCGTTGCCAAACCCAGCACACGGTCCTGCAGGCGACGCAGGATGAAGCGCGTTTCGGCCTCTGTTGCCTTGCGCAACTGCATGTTCATCATCGACGCGATTAGCTGCAGGTTGTTCTTTACCCGGTGGTGGACCTCTTTCAGCAGCACGTCTTTTTCATGGATCGAGTTCTCCAGATCGGCCTCGTCGCGCACGATGCGTTCGGTCATCTGGTGGAATGCCTCGATCACCTCTCGCAGGTCCGAAGGCGTGTCAGATCCGTAGCGCGGCGGCATGATGCGGCGATTGGCAGTAAAGGCGCGGATGCGCAGACGCAGGTAGCGGATGTGGCGAACCACCAGGCGGTGCACAGCGAAATAAGCGACGCCGATCGACACCATCCACATGAGTAGCGGAAAAAGGATCGCGCTGGCTGCCGTCAGCCCGGCTGTGCGTACGGCGGACGGCGGCCAGACCGCCAGCGCGTAAAGCTCTCCGGGCAGCAGTGGCGCAATGGTGTAGAAGCGGTTCGCGCCCCCCTGAGAGGTATCGCGGAAGCTGATCGGCTCTTCACTTCCAAGTCCGATCATACGGCTTTCTGGCGGAAGCTCGTCGCTAAGGTTGTCTTCGCTCTCGGCAGTCCAAAGGATCTTGCCGTCTGCCGTGAAAGACGTGGCGAACAGAGGATCCAGCTCTCCTTCCCGGCGATTGACTTCTAGTGTGTTTTGCGGAATCGACAGGGCAACATAGCCCGCGATTTCCCCGTCCACCCGGTAAGGTTCGGATACGACGACCACGCTGCGGCGCGAGATACCACCGGTCACGGCGTTCACGTGCGGGCGGGGATCATCGATGAATTCCTGATAGATGGTCGAGCCGCTCAGGTCGGTTCCGATGCCGTCTGAGCCACAGATGGCGATCCCCTCCATCGAGACAACGCCGGCGAAGGTGACGTTGGCCACTTCGTTCACAAAAGAGGCGGCGCGGGCCGAACATTCTTCGGGGTCGTCCAGAAGGCCGGGGAACGTGCGGGCCGCAATCTGTGCTGCCCCCCGAACGCGCAGGATACTTTCGCGTTCGACGGTTGCAGCGGTCAGCGTAGCCGCGACAAGCGCCGCTTCCGCGTTTCGGTCGGCCTCGTCGATGACGCGGTAGGTCTGGACCATCGCAATGATGCCGATCGGCAGCAAGGCAAGCCCCAACAGGGCTGCCAAGCGGACATCCAATCGGTCGAGACCGTCAATTCCGCGCCCATCGCTAAGCACAAGCTACCCCTGTCGCGAGTGGTTCGTCGACATTGCCGACGCGTTCGTCGTATCTGAGATAACCGGATCTTCGTCAGGATCGAGTTCCATCAGCTCTGCAAGACGCCTGCGCCCGCGATTTGCGCGGCTTTTGATGGTGCCCACGGCGACGCCACACATCTGCGCGGCCTCCTCGTAGGCAAAGCCCTCGGCCCCGACCAGCGTCAGGGCTTCGCGTTGCTCATCGGGCAATTGCAGGAAGGCCTTGCGGAAATCGGTCATCGCCAGACGGCCATCGTGGGCTGGACGCTCAGACAAGGATGCCGCCATGACGCCGTCCACATCCGCGACTTCGCGCTTGGCCTTGCGGCGGATCGAGTAGAACGCGTTGCGCTGGATCGTGAAAAGCCACGCCCGCAGGTTCGTACCAGGCTGGAACTTGTCCATGTTTTTCCACGCCTTTTCGATGGTGTCCTGCACCAGATCGTCGGCAGCGGCAGAGTTGCGCGTCAATGACATGGCGAACGCGCGCAGGGCACCAAGGTGTTCGACCAATTCATCGCGCGGGTCGCGCACGGTGTCTTCAGTCATCGGAACCGGTCCCGGCTTCGCCTTTATCTTGCTCTTTCAGCTTTTGTAGCAAGGACTTGAAGCGGTCGGGTATGTCGTCGTCCTGCTGGTCCATGTAAACGCGACGCAGATTCTCGTCGATTTGGCGCATTACGCTCGACGTCTTCTTTTCGTCGGTCATCAGATAGGGCCACTCGATTATTTCAGGAACTTGGGCGCGGGTCGGGAACTAACCCGCGACCGGCGGGTTGGTTCCAAAGAATTTAAGATCAGGGACAACATCATCCATGCCATCTCGAACGGAACAGATCGACCTGTCGGACATCATCGGGGATGAGCTTCCCTACCTGCGCCGCTATGCGCGCGCCTTGACCGGATCCCAGCGCACCGGTGACAACTACGCCGCAGCCACGCTCGAGGCGATCCTGCAAGAACCCGCGATTTTCGAACGCTCGATGGCGCCGAAAACGGCGCTCTTCCGGGCGTTCCACATGATCTGGTCCACCGCCGGTGCGCCCACTGCCGATACTGAAGATCCCACCAGCCGCATGGAAAGCCGGGCGCTGGATCATATGGCGGGCCTGACCAACAATACGCGCGAGGCGCTGCTTCTGTCGACGATCGAAGGCTTCAGTTTCGAACACGTCGGTCAGATCATGCAGGTCGACACGGACGAAGCCGAATCCCTGACCAATATCGCCATCGCCGAGATGGAAAAGAGCATGTCCGGCAAGGTCATGATCATTGAAGATGAGGCCATCATCGCGATGGATATCCACTCCATCGTGTCCGAGATGGGCCACAACATCACCGGCATCGCCCGGACCCGCGACGCCGCCGTGACGCTGGCGTCCAAGGATCGGCCCGACCTGATTCTTGCGGACATTCAACTGGCGGATAACTCGTCCGGCATCGACGCGGTGAACGACATTCTCGAGCAGTTCGGAAACCTGCCCGTTATCTTCATCACCGCCTTCCCGGAACGCCTGTTGACTGGCGACAAGCCAGAACCCGCGTTCCTGATCGCCAAGCCCTACTCGGTCGAGCAAGTTCGCTCTGCCGTCAGCCAGGCGATGTTCTTCTCATCGACAGAGACGCTGAAGGCCTGAACGCTTTCTATTGCGAGTCAAAATGAAAAAGGCGGCCCAATAGGCCGCCTTTTTCATGTCTTGTAACTAGGATCGGTCTATTCGGACTGGCGCTGCGTATCGTCCGAATTCTCGCGCGCCGCCTTGATGGCTACGAGAACCAGAGAGACGCCGAGAAAGACGAAAAACAATACTTGTGCGAGGCCAGCCGCAACGGTCGCGTCGCCGCCGAAACCAAATAGACCTGCGGTCAGCGCGACCGCGAAAGAAATAAACGACCAGTAGAGCATCGGATCGATCCTGTTCATTGGGCCCCCCTGTTGAGAACCCAAGAAGACTCCGGCGCGGTTGTTCCGGTCGAGTGTAAAAAAACTTAGCAAACTGCGACGCAATGTGTCGCAGCTGCATCAGTAGTCACGCTCGAAGAAGATCCCCAAGGTCGTCTCTCCGGTATTGTTGGCACCGCCGCGCACCGTCAGGCTGTCCGTCACATCAAGGTTCAGGTTGATCTCGGCTTCTCCGGCGGCATTCACCGTCACGTCGGAATAGACGTTTTCGCTTATATATTTGCCTGCCCGGACGCCGACATTGCCGTCTTCATCCGTGGTCACATCCAGATCGTCGAAGCCCGTTCTCTGACGCAAGCGCGCAATCACTCCATCGCCGCCACGTCCCGCAAGCGTGGCCACGGCAGACGCAAGCTGAGCCGCCTGGAGCGGAGAGATCTCTTCGATCGACCGGCCGAACAGCAGGCGCGACAGCACCTCGTCTTCCGGCAGTTCCGGCTCGGACGCGAAAGTAATCTCTGGTTCTGTTGCCTCACCCTCAACGATCACAAAGACGGTGACATCGCCCGTGTCCGTGCGGGCAACAAGACGAATGCGCGGATCGAAGTCACCCTGCAGGAAGACAGAGCCTTCCGTCAGCGTGATCCGCTGGCCCAGCAGGTCCAGCCGCCCGCGGATCAGGTCGAACTGGCCCGACGGGATGACGTTCGCGGTGGTCCCGCCCAGACGCAACTGACCGCCCAACTCTGCATCAAGGCCCCGGCCGCGGATGAAGATTCGGTTTTCGGCCACGATCAGCAGGTCGAGTGGGAAGGCGACGCCGCCGCCGCCGCCCGCGCCATCGCCGGGCTCTTCGATCAGATCGGCCTTTTCGCGGGTGCGGCGCACATCGGCAGGCTCGTTCACGTGGACAAGCCCATCGGGGATTGGCCCGGTCACGCCCAGTCCGGTGGACGGAATGCGCACTTCGGTTTCGCCGACCATGATCGTGCCGCCGATGGTGGCACCGCCCGTCAGCGGCCCGGTGACCGTGACGCGCCCGTTCAGTGACGTGCGATACAAGCGCGGGTCTTCGAACACGACCTGCACAAGTTCGATCCCGAGTTCGGCATTGTAGCCGGCATTCAGCGAGATCGGCCCCGCCACGCGAATCTGCCCGCCTTCCTGCTTGTTCGCCGTCAGGTTCAGTTGCACTTGCCCACCGGATAGCTGGGCGGTGCCGTTGATGTCTTGCAGCACTGCAGGAAGCGACGGGTCGATGAAGCGGCCGCCCGCGACCGTCACGGTGCCCGTGGCCGACGATGGGGCGAGGGGGCCGTTCAGGCGAATGTCGAAGCGCGCATCGCCCTCCAACGCGCGGTTGCCAAGGAACGGGTTGGCCACGCGCAGCGGCGCGTTGCCCGTCAGGCCCAGATTGGCGCGGTCGAAGCTTTCAGCGACGGTGCCGTTGACGCTGGCGGTGATGCCCTGCGGCCCGGTCAGGTCCACGTCCAGAACGATGTTCGACCCCTGCTGTCCGGCGCGGCCCCGTGCGGTGACGGGGCCGTCAAAATTGGGAACGAATTGCCCAAGGTTTGCGAGCCGCGCGTCGAAGGTCAGGTTGCTGGCCCCACCGAAGATCGAGCCGTTGGCGGTGGCATCCAGTCCGGGTGTATCCAGCGCGAAGGTCTGCACCCGGATTGGCGCGTTTGCCCCGTCACGGGACGCCTGCGCGTTCAGAACCGTGGCCCCACCCGCGAGCAGCTGATCGACCTGTGCGATACCCACACGCAGGCCCTGGCCGCGGGCGTTGGCCGTCAGATCGAAGCGGCTGGCATCGATGGCGGAACGCCCCTGCGCCTGCATCGACACAGAGCCAGAGAGCGAGCGGTTCGCCAATCGATTGAACCGCGACAGATCGGCAGCGCGCAGATCGACTTCACCGTCGAAAACCGGTGTCATGTCGATGTCGGAGACCTCTCCGAGCAGATCGAGCACCACGCCCGCCCCATCTGCATCGACCGATATCTGCCACGTCTCTCCAGTCTGTTCCGCGAAGGCCATGACGGTGCCCTGGCCTGACATTTCGGGCACGATAGCGCCCAACTCGGAGAACACGATGTTCAATTGCCCGGCGTTGTCGTCGCCGCCGTATTGCCCTTCACCAGCCACCCGAACCTGCGGGTTCGACAGCTGAATCGTCGGCGCTTCGATACGGTCGCCCTCTTTGCTGGCGACGATGTTCAACGTGGTCACGCCGTCCATCAGGCGGTTCACCTCGGCTTGGCCAACTTCCAGATCCTCTGTGCGACCCTCGATGGTGGCCTCTGCGCTGGACAGATCGAAGCGCGCGCCGCCGTCCACGGAAAGATCCACCGATCCGCCCAGTTCGCGGTTTGCGATGGCGGAAAAGACCGACAGTTCGTCCACGGTGATTTGCGCTGTGCCGCTGGCAAGGGGGGCCACGTCATCCATCCCGAGGTCGGTTACGATGACGTCAGCGATCACCCGCGCGCCCGCGCCGGTGCCGTCCAGATCGACGGTCCAGCCGTCCTGATCTTCCTGCGCGTCCAGAACGATCGTCGCAGGGCCGGTCATGTCGGGCACGATGTCCGACAGGTCGGGCATTTCGATCCGCACATCGACGTTGCTTTGCTGCGATGCGATGAAGGCCTCTCCGCTCACGCTGACTTGCGGGTTCTGTAGCGTCAGTTCGGGCACGGTGATCTGCGGACCGTTGCGCTGGACTTGCGCGGCGATGGTCGTTTGACCGGCCAGCAGGCGATCCGCTTCGGGTTGATCGATCTGCACATCCGCGATCAGGCCATCCAGCGTTACGTCGACTTGGCGCAGGTTCAGACGCGTCTGGCCGCGCGTGTCCAGATCGACAGAGCCGCCCAGTTCGCGCCCTGCGAAGACACTGAAGTTCGACAGATCGGCGGCTTCGACCGCCAATTCGAACAGCGCGAGCGGGCTTTCTGCGTCGAGTTCCCGGATCGTAGCGTTTCCCGCGATCTGCGCATCGGCACCATCGGCGTCCAGAACGATGCGCCATTCGTCTTCCGGGCGCTGCGCGGTCAGATTGAGCGTGGCAGGCCCGTTCAGGTCGGGGTCGATCCGGCCCAGATCGTCCAACCGCGCGGCGATCTCTGCCGTACCACCGTCAGAGGTCAGATCAGCGCTGCCATTCACGGCCAGCGCTTCGTTGTTCAGAAGCAGACGCTCGACTCGCAGGCCGGTCTCGTCGCGCATGGCGTCCAGCGTTAGCGCCGTTGCGCCGACCAGAAGCGGATCGACCAGGTCGTTGCCGATGGCCAGATCCTGCGCGCGACCTTCCAGCGATACGTCGAACGCGCCCGAAAGCGCCTGCGCCTCCAGCGACAGATCGACCGAAGCGCCGCCAGCCAACGGCGTGCCGGCGAGCGCGGCAAAGATCGACAGATCATCGGCGTCGAGTTGTGCCGTCAGCGACAGGGGCACGTTCTCGCCATCGGGATCGACCTGACCCTGGCCATTCAAGGTGAAGGCGTCGCCATTGATGCGCAGCGTTTGCAATTGGATCGGCTGGTTCGCATCGTAGCCGATCTCGATCCGGCCAGTGATTTCGTCGCCGACCGCCTGTCCGATACCACCGTCGTCAAAGGCCAGCCCGGCGGCGATCAGGTCGAAACCTGCCGTTATACTTAGATCGTCACCCGCGCCCGCGATGACACCGCCACCGTCTAGCGCGATGCGTTCGGCTTCCAGCCCCGTCTGATCGAAGCCCTCCAGCACGATTTCGGCGTCCCATTCTTCGCTGACACTGGCGTCGAAACCGATGTCCAGCCCGACTCGCGACACGCGCACCTCACCACCCACCGGCAGCAGGACGGGGCCGCTTTCGTTTGCGATCTGGCCGGTCACATCGATCAGATCGGGCACGCCATCGGCCCCAACGCTGACCTCGCCTTGAAGGGTGATGGAGTCCGCTGCCAGCTCGAACTGATTCAGCGTAAAGCCGCCCTCGGCCCCTTGCGCGCCAGAGGCTTGAAGCGACACGTCCGGTCCGAAGAACGGACGGTAGTTGGGGGCGAACAGGGCGGTTACGTCACCGCCCAGATCGACGGCGAAACCCTGGGCGCCATTGTCGGTCTCGCGCAAGGATACAGTACCTTGCAGACGCGGCTCGCCGTCGGTGTTCAGGTCGATGGTGGCGTCAAAGTCCGACAGCGGGCCTTCGCCCTGGATGCTTGCTTCGACCGAAGGGCGGCCGGGCAGGTTCGCAAGGCTTGCAACGATACCATCCGGACCTTCTTCGACCGTGACGTCGATGGCCAATTCACGACCGTCGTTGTCGTAGCTGCCCGCGATGCGGAAGATGCCCGTCTCGTCGTCGATCCGCTCGGCGGTGATGTCCACCTCGCCCGATCCGCCAGAAAGAGAGGCAGAGCCTTCCAGCGTCATCACCGTTTCTTCGCCGATGACCGGCTGGCCCAGCTCGACCCGTTCGATCGCCAAACGACCCAGTTCAATCGACACTGGCAGCTCGGGCAACTGAAACGGCTGCGCCTCCGGCGACGGGACATCCACCCGTTCTTCGCCCTGCGGCAGACGGGGCAGGATCACTTCGGCCGCAGTCAGTTCCTCGACTGATAGACGACCGCGCAGCAGCGCGGCGCGGTTCCAGTCCAAGACCGCGTCGTTGACGGTCAGCCAAACGCCTTCTTCGTCGGAAATCTGGATCGACGCGACCGTTGCGCGGCTGGACAAAGCGCCCTCGAACCCGCTGACGCGCACTTGGAAACCGTCGGACGACAGGCGATCCTCGATCAGGTTCTCAAGAAAGCCGCCGCCGTCCTCGTCGGGATCGGGTTCTTCCTGCGCCATGACGGGCATGGCACCGATGACGCAGGTCAAAAGACCCAGACGAAGATACGACCTAAAACCCATGTCAGAATGCCTGCCCGATACCCACGTAAATCTCTACACCGTCACTTTCGTCCGCAAACCCGGTGCTGCTGACCGGAACCGCCACATCCAGCCGGATCGGGCCGATGGGCGTCAGGTAACGCAAGCCCAGCCCCGCGCCTGAATGCGTATTGTCGCCATCCGGAAAGCTGTCCGGCCCCACCGCGCCGAAGTCATAGAACGCGACCGCACCGATGCTGTCGGTAATACCCACGCGCGCTTCGACAGAGGCAGCGGCGTAAGAGCCACCGCCAGAGTCCACGCCATTCGGCAGCACGATGCCGAGTGATTGATAGGCGTGACCGCGCACTGTGCCGCCGCCGCCCGAGTAGAAGCGGTATTCGTTCGACACCTCGGTCACGTCCGCACCGAAGATAGAGCCGCCCTGCAAGCGGCCCGCGAGCGTGAAGCGCTCGTCATCGCCAAAGCTCAGGTAGGTGCGGGTGTCGTAGGTAAGACGCGCGCCGCTGCCGGTGGCGTCGTTGGTGCCTAGAAACGGCGTCAGTGAGATGTCGGCGAAGTAACCGCCTTTTGCGTCCAACGGTTCTTCGCGCGAGTCGTAGGACGCCGAAAGCGGCGCGATCAGCAAGGAATAGTCCGTCGTGCCGGTCTCATCCTCGACCCGGCTGAATCGATACCCCAGACCGTATTCGATCTCGATCTCGTCGTTCACATATCGCTGGATGCCGAAGACCAGCGATCCGGTGTCCGAGATGTAATCCTCTTCGTCCAGCCGCGCGATTCCAGCTTCGGCGAAGAAGGTGTTTTCGGGCGAGAAGGTCGCAGGACGTTCGAACCGAGCGCCAAAGCTGTAGTCGGTCCCACCGGTGCCGCCGCCGATGCCCGACACCTCACCGTCGAGGCGCAGCCGTTCCGCGCCGCCGAACAGGTTGCGGTGGATCCAGTAGCTGGACAGGGTCAGCCCCTCGACCGACGACAGCTCGGCACCGAAGCCGATGCGGCGCGGAGGGAAGGCCGACAGGGTGGCGTCCACATCAAGCGTGTCGTTCGGATTCAACGTCTCCGCTTCGGTCAGGGCGACCGCGGAAAACACCTGCGTACGGCGCAAGCGCCGAGTTACATCGTCCAGTTCATCGGGATCGAAGACTTGCCCGGTCGGGAAGCCTGCAATGTCGCGCAGGCGTTCCTCTCGCACGTCTTGGCTGCCTTGGAACCGGATGTTGCCGAAGCGCACCAGCGGGCCCGGTGCAACGCCGATGTCCGCCGCCAGCGTATCCTGTTCGTGCTGCGCCACGACGCTTTGGCTGCCGATGTCGGCCTTTGCGTGACCGGCCTGCCGCCATGCATCAACGGACGCGGACGCCGCATCGCGGATCACGCCGGACCGAGCCGGTGCGCCGGGGGCGTATTCTTCGGGGATGACGCCCGCGACCGGAAGCGGCCCGATTTCAGAGCGTGAAAAGTTGTAGATGGGGCCGGGCTGCACCGACACGCGGATCGACTGGATCGTCCCAAGCTGTGCCAAGGGAGAGATATCCGCCGCTTCGGTGCCGTTGACGGTAATGTTGATGACGCCGCCATAGCGCCCCGTGGAATAAAGCGTTCCGACCAGCCGACCATAGTCCGCGCGTGCAGCGGCAAGCAGTTCGGCAGGGTCGGTTACGTCCTCTGATTCCGCTGCGACAAGCAGCGACGATTGGCGCAGATCTTCAGTGATCTCATCGTCGCCGGCGACGTCGAAGATCAGGCCGTCGAAGGCATAACTCGGCACTGCGCCCAGAGAGAACATGGCGCATGCGCCGAGCAAGATCTTAAAGGTCACGCAGAGGCCCCCCGGTATGCGCATCGGCGTTACCTTAGGGCTTGTTGTGGCGGGCGACCACCCGCCACCGATCACGTTTATGCTCTATTCGTCCACTTCGGCGGCAACTTGCGCCCATGTGATCAGGGTGAACACGGCCGTTCCGCCAAAGACATTGCCCAGAAGGACAGGGAAAAAGAACCGCAAGGATTCTGCCCATCCGATGACCCCGGTCAGAACGAGATACGCCATTTCCACGGACCCGGCGATGATGTGCGTGAAGCCACCCGCAGCAATCAGCCACGTAAAGGTGAAGATCAACAAGAAGCCACCCTGCGGCACCGTTGGCAGCATCCAGACGATCGCAGCCACGATGACACCGGCCGGGATGGCTTTTGCGAATCCTTCCAGCGGCGGATGCAGGATCGCCTTTTCCGAGATCTCGGTCAGCGCCATCTGTATATCTGGCCCGAACGCGCCAGTGTATGCCATGAAGGCCGCCGCAATGAAGGCGCCGATCACGTTCGCTGTCAGCACGATCGCCCACAGACGTCCGGTCAAGTAAAAGTATTCCTTGCAGGGCTGCGATGTCAGCGGAAGCACAGTGGTGATAGTGTTCTCTGTGAACAGCTGCATCCGGCCCATGATGACCAGTAGGAAACCAAGGGTGTAGCCGAAGGATTCCACCAGCGGACGCCAAGCGGTATCGGGCAGCCCGACTTGCAGGATCGCCTCTCCCAGTACCGAGAAAGAGATCAGGATACCGGCGGCAAGACCCGAAAAGACCAGCGACGTCTTCGGCCGCGTCATCTCGTCGGCACCGTCCCGGCGGATAACTTCGTAGATCAGGCGCGCTGAAAGACGTGAGGCCTGCTCGACCGACTCGCGTTCTTCACCATCCATGTTCTGTTCGGCTTCCTGCTGGCGATTGATATCCTTCGCGCGCAACCGTTCTTCGTCTCTCGATACCATCCAATGAATCCTTCAAATGATATTGCCGGAACATTTGCCGCGGCACTTCTGTTCCCCGCGCAGATTGCGACGGAAGGACATAGCATGGCCGACAGCATCAAGAACAAAGACACCTACGACGCATTACGCGACGATGGGATGTCCAAGGAAAAGGCCGCGCGCATTGCCAATGCGCAGGCCAACGATGACATGAACCCGTCCGAGAAGGGCGGCAAACAGCCCCCCTACGAGGATTGGACGAAGGACGAGCTGTACGAGCGGGCGCAAGAAATCGGCATCGATGGGCGATCCGACATGACGAAGGACGAACTGATCGAGGCGCTGCGCAACCACTGACCGCGCAGCGCCGAATTTTTACCAGCCGTTTTCGGTGACGATCTTGTCCTCATCGAAGCCCGCGTCTTTCAACGCGTCTCGGATATCATCGACCATCTGTTGCGGCCCACAGATGTAACAGGGCTTGGACGTATCGGTCGCGTGCTTCTTCAGGAAATCCGCGTCGATCATGCCGTGGTGCAGACCTTCGGCTGCCTCGTCCGTTACAACGAAGATCGTTTCCAGCCCGTCCATCTGCTCCCACTCGTCGCGCAGGATGATGTCGCGCTCGGTTTCGTTGGAATAGATCAGCACGCTGCCCTCCAACGTTCCGTCCTTGGCGCGGCGCCGCAATATCGGGATGTAGGGCGTGACACCCGCGCCGCCTGCGATGAAGTAACCCGGGCCATGGTCAGTGATCGCGCCGTCGGGTGCGTCGGCCAATACCTGATCGCCGGGAGACATGCCCGGGATTTGCTTGGTCACGCCGTTGTCGTGATCGGGGTAGGTCTTGATCACGAATTCCAATCGGTCCGTTTCCTCGGGCTGAGAGGTCATCGTGAACGCGCGGTCTTCGTCGCGCCAGCCGTCTTCGTCCAGCGCCCAATGCGTCGCCTGACCGGGCTTGAAGTCGAAGCCTTCGGGGCGATCAAACACCATGCGGTAGGTGTCGTGGGTGACGGGGTGCTTTTCTTTCAGCGTCAATGTGTAGGTCATTGCGGGCTCCATTCGGTTCGCAGCGAAAACGGATGGGCCGGGGCGCGGTTCCTTAGATGCCGGCGCGTGTGCGGTCGTGCCGCTCCAGTTCTGCGAAGACCTCGATCAGCCCCTGCTGCCACTCGCGGCGCGGCGTCTCTCTGCGGGCGGCGGCCACCAGATAGGCGGTTTCCGGCAGGGGCGGCGCGTAGATCACAGCAGACCTTGGCATGGCAAGCGTGACACCCGTGCGCACCAGCGACACCCCCATCAGAGCCGTCTTGCGCGCCTTGCCGGTGCGCGCGCGCGGCCCGATGCTGTCGCAGCCGTTGGCGCGCACGGCGCTGCCGATGGCGGCATAGATATGGCGCGCGGCGAAGATACCGGGACGCGCAGACAGGGGCAGGGCGCCGATTCCGGCTTCGGCCCGTCCATATAAGCGCTGGGCGTCCGACAGCAGGCGGTTCACCATGCCGCGGATTTCGGGCGTGGGTCGCGGATCACGCAGGAACGCGGCCTCGTCTATGCCAGCATCACGCAGCCAGTCGCCCGGCAGGTAGATGCGCCCGGCGCGCGCATCCTCGCCTACGTCGCGGGCGATGTTGGTCAGTTGCATCGCGACGCCCAGATCGCAGGCACGCGCCAGTGCATGTTCGTCGCGCACCCCCATCAGCACGCACATCATCGCACCCACGGCAGAGGCGACGCGCGCCGAGTAGCCATAAAGGTCTGACAGCGTGTCATAACGGCGGCCCAGCGCATCCCACGCCAGGCCTTCCAGCAACGCTTCTGGCAACACGCGCGGCATGTCGTGGTCTGAAATCATCGCGGCGAAGGCGCGGTCGGCGGGGCGGTTTGATGGTGTCCCTCGATAGGCCAGATCAAGGCGGTCGCGCAGGCGCAGGACAGCGTCGCGCTTGTCGTCGCCATCGTCCACCAGATCGTCGGCCAGACGGCAGAAGGCATACAGCGCCAGGGCGGGATCGCGGACCTTGTTCGGCAACATGCGAGACGCCGCATGGAATGACAGCGATCCCGTGCGGATCGCCTCGCGGCAGTGGGCCATATCGGCGGCGTCGATCATTCTGCGGCCAACCTTTCCGTGCCCCCTGCAGGCGCGTCCGGGACCAGCTTGCCCAGCACTTCCGCACTGGAGATCACGCCCGGCAGACCCGCACCGGGATGGGTTCCCGCACCGACCAGATAGACGCCTTCGGCCTCTTCGCTGACGTTGTGGGGCCGGAACCACGCCGATTGCAGGATGCGCGGCTCGATGGAAAAGCCGGAACCGTAGGGCGACAGGTAGCGGTCGCGGAAATCGTTGGGTGTCATCACGTGCTCTGCCGCAATCCGCTCGCGGAAGCCGGGAATCACGGTTTCCAGCTGCGCGGCGACCAGCTCGCGGTACTTTGGCTCTTCCGCCTGCCAGTCGACCATGTCGCGATGCCCCAGATGCGGCACGGGCGACAGGGCATAGAAGCAATCGTCGCCCTCGGGCGCGGCGCTGGGATCGGTGACTGTGGGGCGGTGAATATACAGGCTCATGTCGTCCGACAGCTGGCCTTTCAGGAAGATGTCATGAACCAGCCCCTGATAGCGCGGTCCGTTCAGGATGGTGTGGTGGCCCACGTCTGACCACATATCGCGCGTGCCCTTCGTTCCGAAATACCAGACATACAGACCCATGGACCACCGGCGGCTGTTCACCTTCTCTTCGGTCCAACGCTTCTGGCCGGGCAGAAGCCGCTGATAGGTGTGGCCTGCATCGGCGTTCGATACGACGAGACCAGCATCCAGCCGTTCGCCGTTCACCAGAGTCACGCCTTCTGCGCGGCCCTCGGCAATCCTGATCTCATCCACCTCGGCCCCGAAGCGCACCGCGCCCCCTTGGCTGCGGATCACCTTTACCATCGCATCCGCAATCGCGGCCACGCCGCCCATTGCGTAGTGGACGCCGAATTCCTTTTCGAGATGGCTGACAAGGATATACATCGAAGTCACGTTGAACGGATCGCCGCCGATGAACAATGGATGAAAGCTGAAGGCCATCTGTAGGCGCGGGTCCTTGAACCGCTTTTTCGCATGCGCCGCGACGGAGCGATCCGCGCGCAGCTTTACAAAAGTCGGCAGCACTTTCACCAGATCGGCGAACTTGTGCATGGATCGGCGGCCCAAGTCCTCGAACCCGAAGCTGTAGCGCGCCTCGCTGTCCTTCAGGAACTTCTCGTAGCCGCGCAAATCCTTAGGGCTGAGGCGCTCCACCTCGGCCCGCATCGCGTCGGTGTCCTGCCGCGCGGTAAAGCTGGAGCCATCAGGCCAGCGGATCTCATAGAAGGGATCAAGGGCGCGTAGGTCCACATCGGCATCGAAATCGCGCCCGCAGGTCGCCCAAAGCTCGCGAAACAGTTGCGGCACGGTCACGATGGTCGGCCCCAGATCGAAGCGGAAGCCATTCTTGTGAACAGCCGATCCGCGCCCGCCTGCGCTATCCAACCGGTCCAGCACCGTGACACGGTAGCCCTTGGCCCCAAGCCGCATTGCCGCTGCAAGGCCACCAAGCCCGGCCCCGATCACGACTGCTTCTGATTGCGATTCCACCATGCACCGATCCTAGCAGTGTAAACTAAACCTGACAATTTATCTGTCGCCCCCTTTCCCCGAAAGCGCAACCCGTGCAAAATAGGATCGTCTCTACCGGGGGAGGTCGGACGATACAGACCGTCACGCTATCGCTGTTCCGTTTCGGACCCGTCACCGACCGTCTGTGGGTGCTGGGGCAAATGGCGCTTGCCCGCTTGGATTTCATGCGCGACCGCGACTGTTCATTCTGGAAGCTCTGCGGCTCCGGCACGGGGCAGGGATTCACGCCCCTCCCCAATACCGCGGTCTGGGCGATCCTTGCCGTTTGGCCGGATGAGGCGACGGCCCGCGACCGTCTGACGCAGGCCCCTATTTACCGTCGCTGGTCCGCCCGCGCCGAAGAGACGTGCTCTTTGTTGCTGCACCCGATTTCCGCACGCGGCACATGGTCCGGCAGCACGCCGTTCAAGCCGCAAGACGCCATGCCCGGCCCTGTCGCCGCCTTGACGCGCGCCACGATCCGACCGCGCCACATGCGGCGGTTCTGGGCCGCCGAACCCGACATTTCTGCTCGTATCGGCACCGATCCGAACGTCGCATTCAAGATCGGAATAGGCGAGTTGCCATGGCTGCATCAGGTCACCTTCTCTGTCTGGCCTGACGCCGACAGCATGGCGGCCTTCGCCCGCACCAACGGTCCCCACGCCGAGGCGATCCGCGCCGTTCGCGACGGCGATTGGTTTGCCGAAGAACTTTACGCCCGCTTTCACGTCGCCGATACGCTGGGCACGTGGAACGGCGCGCCGCCCCTAGACAAACTGCCAGAGGCCGCATGACCAAGGTTTTCCCCTTCACCGCTATCGTCGGACAGGACGATATGCGCCGCGCCATGATCCTGACGGCCGTGGACCCCTCCATCGGCGGTGTTCTCGTGATGGGTGACCGGGGCACCGGCAAATCCACCGCCGTTCGCGCGCTGGCGCAACTGCTGCCGAAGATCCGCATGATCGAAGGCTGTCCCGTGAACAGCGCCCGCGCCCGCGATGTGCCCGATTGGGCCGATGCGGTGACCGGTCGCGCGGTCACGCGGCCCACACCGGTCGTCGATCTGCCGCTGGGGGCCAGCGAAGACCGTGTGACCGGCGCGCTTGACATCGAGCGCGCCCTGACCCGTGGCGAAAAGGCGTTTCAGCCCGGTCTGCTGGCACAGGCCAATCGCGGCTACCTGTATATCGACGAGGTGAACCTGCTCGAAGACCACATCGTCGATCTGCTGCTGGACGTGGCGCAATCGGGCGAGAACGTGGTCGAACGCGAAGGCCTATCGATCCGCCATGCCGCCCGCTTCGTGCTGGTCGGCTCCGGCAACCCAGAGGAAGGCGAGCTGCGTCCGCAACTGCTCGACCGCTTCGGCCTGATGGTCGACGTGACCTCTCCATCGGATATCGACACCCGCGTGGAAGTGATTCGCCGTCGTGACGCCTTCGAGTCCGACCGCACCGGCTTCCTGCGGCGCTGGAAGGACGCTGAAACGGATCTGCGCGGCCAGATCGTTGCCGCCCGCAAGCGTTTGTCGAAGGTGGCAACGCCCGATGACG
Source organism: Palleronia sp. THAF1 (assembly GCF_009363795.1). Classification (NCBI taxonomy): domain Bacteria; kingdom Pseudomonadati; phylum Pseudomonadota; class Alphaproteobacteria; order Rhodobacterales; family Roseobacteraceae; genus Palleronia; species Palleronia sp. THAF1. The sequence continues at coordinate 3,167,060 of NZ_CP045420.1, forward strand.
CCTTAGAAGACTGTGCGCGACTGTGCATCGCGCTCGGCTCCGACGGCCTGCGTGGAGAGCTGACGTTGCTGAAAACCGCTCGCGCCACCGCCGCGTTCGAGGGTGCGGATGAAGTCACGCGCGATCACATCACCCGCGTCGCCGCAATGGCCTTACAACACCGTCTGCGGCGCGATCCGATGGACGAATCCGGCACTGCAACTCGCGTGCAGCGGGTGGTTTCAGAAACCTTCGGCCCCGCCGTCGCCGCTGCCGAATGACTTGGGCGCGCGCCACACTTGCGGCGCGCTGCCTTGCCGCCGGGGGTCGCGACTTGGGCGGGTTGTGGCTGCGCGCCCGCTCCGGCCCCGCGCGCGATACATTCCTTTCAGCCCTGCCGCCCCACGTCCGCATCCATCCCGATATCGGGGAAGAGGCCTTGTTCGGCGGTCTCGACTTGACGGAAACCTTGCGCAGGGGCCGCACTGTCAGCCGTGATGGCCTGCTGGCGAACGCATCGCTGATCGTCCTGACTGGCGCCGACCGATGCCCACCCGCCTTGGCAGCGCGACTGGGGCAACACCTGGACGCAGGCGGCGCGCCCATCGTGGCTGTCGATGAAGGCGACGGTGACGACCTCCCCCCATCCGCACTGACAGAACGACTGGGCTTGTTTGTCACGCTCGACGGGATCCCACTGTCCGATCTGGTGCCGGTGCCGAGCGTAACCGTGAACGCGTCCTCGACTGTACGCGTCTCATCCGAAGCCATTGCGGCCATCACTGTTGCCGCCGCGACGCTGGGAATCGGATCCCTTCGCCCACCCCGGTTTGCGCTCGCCGCGGCCCGCGCGATGGCACGGCTCGGTGATCGCTCGACTCCGTCCGATGATGACCTGCGCGACGCCGTCTCATTAACCTTGGCACACCGTGCCGCGCCCGCGCCGGAGGACGCCCCCGAACCCGAACCGCCGCCCGATGCGCCGCAGCCGCAAGACGCGGACCCAGCGGATGGCGGCGGCACGAAGGGGGATCGAATGGTCGACGCCGCTCGGGCCGCGTTGCCGCCGGGCTTGCTGACGGCTTTGGCCGCCGGTCGTGCCCAAGATGCCTCCGGCACCGGGGCCGGGGCGCAGAAAACGAACGGCACACGCGGGCGACCGCGGCCCGCGCGACCCGGCGCGCCGTCGCGGGGGCGGATCGACACCGTCGCCACCCTGCGCGCAGCGGCCCCATGGCAGACGATCCGCCGCGCGGCGCACCCCGACGATTCAAGACCCGTCCTGATCCAGCCCTCCGACATTCGGCTTCGTCGGTTCCAGCAACAGACCGAGCGCCTGGTGATCTTCGTGCTTGACGCGTCCGGCTCTGCTGCGATGGCGCGATTGGCCGAAGCAAAGGGCGCGATAGAGCTTCTGCTGTCTGATGCCTACGCCGCCCGCGACCACGTCGCCGTCGTGGGATTTCGAGGCAACGGCGCACAGTGCCTGCTCGCCCCCACCGGCTCGCTGACCCGCGCCAAACGCGCCTTGGCCGGTTTGCCGGGCGGTGGCGGCACACCGTTGGCGGCAGGGCTGCAGATGGGAGTGACTTTTGCGACACAGGCCCGACGCGGCGCCAGATCCCCGAGCTTGGTTCTGATGACGGATGGGCGGGCGAACATCGCTACCGATGGCCTGCCAGATCGTACAAGGGCCATGTCCGAGGCGCAGGACGCTTGCCGCCTGATCGCCGCGGCCAGTCTGCCGCTGCTATGCGTCGACACCGGAACGCGCCCGAACCGCGCGCTACGGGAACTGGCCGATATTGCGCATGCCCGCTACCTTGCCCTTCCTCGGGCCGGGGCGGGCGCTCTTGCGTCCGCAGTCCTGCAATGACGCCGACCCTGCCGGCAGACTGGCCGAACCGACACGTCTCGCGCTTCGTCGACAGTCGTCCGCATCGCTGGCACGTACAGGTGATGGGGGACGGACCGGTCATTCTGCTTCTGCACGGCACGGGCGCGTCTGTGCATTCCTGGCGTGACATCATGCCGAATCTGGCGCGGGATCACACTGTGGTTGCCGTCGATCTGCCCGGTCACGGTTTCACCCGGCTTGGCTCGAGGCGCAGGTCTTCGCTTGCGGCGATGGCGCAGGATGTATGGCAGCTGTGCGATACGATGGACGTGCTGCCGAAGGCCATCATCGGCCATTCTGCAGGCGCGGCGATCGCGTTGGACATGATCCGGGGTCGAGATAGCGCCATCCAGGTTGTAGGCTTGAACGCTGCTCTGGGTTCCTTCGATGGACCTGCAGCCTGGGCCTTCCCGGCTCTCGCCAAAGCCCTGGCCGCTGCCCCCTTCGTGCCACGTATTCTGTCTTCGATGGCAAGTGGGCAAAGCGGGGTCGCTCGGATGTTGTCGGCAACCGGATCGCGGATCGACCCGGCGGGCGAAGCGCAATATCGCTACCTTGTCGGTATGCCGGACCATGTGGATGGTGCGCTAGAGATGATGGCGCAGTGGTCGACGGACGGTTTGCGTCATGCCCTTGCAGACCTGTCGGCACCGGTGACGCTACTATACGGTGAAGGCGATCAAACTGTACCGCCATCCGTATCGAAGCAGGCCGCGCGCCAGCTTCCGAACGCATCATCTCGCAGTCTCGGATCGCTGGGCCACCTCGCCCACGAAGAAGCGCCGGATGCCGTTGCGCAGGCGTTACGGGTTGCACTTGCTGAGTCAACTTACTGAACGATGAAATCCGCATGAAGCGCCCCAGCGGCTTTGATACTTTTCAGGATGTCGATCATATCGCGCGGCGCGACGCCGAGCGCATTCAGTCCTGCGACTACATCCGACAGGGATGTGCCACTGGGAACCTCTGCCAAGCCGATTCCCGGCTCTTGCTCGATCCCGACCTGCGTGCGGGGGACGATCACGGTCTCTCCGGGTGCGAAGGGGTTGGGCTGCACCGCGATCGGCGCCTCTTCGACCCGCAGCGTCAGTCCACCCTGACTAACCGCAACCCGGCTGATCCTTACGTCTTCGCCCATGACGATCGTTCCAGAACGCTGATCCACCACAACGCGCGCACGTCGCTCAGGCTCGACAGTGATGTTCTCGATCTGCTGAAGCGCGTGTGCCGGCGAGGGCGCTCTGGTTGCGCCGATGTCGACCAATACCGTTCCTGCGTCCAGCATCACGGCGGCGCTGCGCTTGAGGGACCCGTTGATTGCCTGCTCGATCCGGCCCGCAGTTGTGAAATCAGGGGTGCGGAGCGCCAGGCGGATGGACGACAGCTTGGTAAAGTCAAAGTCGATCTCGCGTTCGACACGGGCGCCGGCAGGGATCGTACCCGACGTTGGAACGCCTTGCGTAATTGCCGCCGCCTCTCCAGCGGCCGTCGCTCCACCGGCGATGACAGTGCCCTGCGATACAGCATAGATCTGACCATCCGCTGCATTCAGGGGGGTCATTATCAGCGTGCCACCCAGAAGTGATTGTGCGTCGCCGATGGCGGAAACGGTCACATCGATCCGGCTGCCTGTTCGCGCGAAAGGCGGTAAATCGGCGGTAACTAGAACGGCGGCCACATTCTTTGGCCGGAACTGCTCGCCACTGACGTTGACGCCCAGTCGTTCCAGAATCGTCGACATGATTTCCTCGGTGAACGGAGCATTCCGCAAGCCATCGCCCGTACCGTTCAAGCCGACGACAAGGCCGTATCCGACCAGATCGTTGCCGCGCACGCCGTCGAACTCGACCAGATCTTTGATCCGCACAGGTGCAGCCTGCGCCGATAGGCCAACCAAAGCGATCAGCCCCGCAAGAAGAATGCGCGCGATCAAAGGAAATTAACCAGATTGAGACCGGAGAGTCGCGCCGTCAGGGTGTAGAGTGTTTCCAGCTGGGTCTGCGTCTCTTGCAGTCGCGTTGCCGTGGCGTAGGGATCGACCGCTAAGGTGTCGAGACGCGCGGTCTCGTAGGCGGCGCGTGCACCGGCTGATCGACTGGCCGCAATCTCAATCCTGGCTTCGGTGGCACCGACGCGGGATTGAACTTCAATCAAGCCTCTTTTTGAATTGATCACCTGATCCAGTGACGCATCCACGGCAAGCTGCTTGGCAGCGCCGGAAAGTGCCGTATCGGGAAGGACGGCAAGTGTGGCAAGCGTCTTGAGCGTATCCCTGATCGCGGTGTCGTCGGCGCGAAGGGTCGGCGCGGCACGATCCTGCGGGCCGATGCGGATCGGTTGGCTATCAGTTGTGCTCCCCAAGTAGTCGTTGGCCTCAAAGGCGCCGCCGGGGGCGAAATATGCGTCGATTGCGGCGGTCAGATCGCTGGGCGTGGCTACGCCCGACACGGCGGCGGCTATGTCGGCAAGAATAGCGTCGGCACCCCGTGTCGCGGGACCGTTCAGAGCAGTTCCACAAAAGAGACTGCGGCCCGCGCTTTGCATGTTCAAGTCCCCGATAACCCCCGCGAAGGCGTTGCGCGCTTGCTCTGCTACGATCTGATGCTGGGTCGGGTTCTGGGCTTGCGCGAGCGCGATGACACCATCTTGCACATGGAGCAGTCGATCCTGCATTGAAGACAGTGCTGTCTGCGTTGACCGAGCCGTCAAGCTCGCCTCGGCGCGGGCTGTGCCATAGGCATTCAATTCGTCGATCTGACGGGTCAGCGCGGTCAATGCGCGTGTGTCGCCGCGAGTTGCTGCGCCAACGTCCTGCGTCAGCCCGGTCGTCAGCTCCATCGACAGCTTTGTCAGGTCTGACTGGATACGGGTTTGTGCGTGACGTGCGACCATGCTTTGCGCAAGCGTTCCAAGGGGGATGGCGGGCATATCAAATCTCCAGCAGGCGCTGGATCATTGATCCGGCGACTTCGATAACGCGGGCATTGGCGGCGTAGGACTGTTCGACCAACAGAAGCTGACGCATTTCGTCATCGACATTGACCCCTTCGGCTTGTTCGGATTGCAGCATGGTGTCGTGTCGGCCGGCCGCTTCCGTCAGTCCAATTTCAGCTTGAAAGGCCGCACCAGTCACGGCGGCCAGCATCGAGTCAATCATTCCGCCTGCGTTCAGCGATGCAGAGGTCAGGGACGCATCCGATGGTATAGTGCGGGCGTCGAGCGCATCGGCCAAGCGGTTCAACAGGCTGGCATCACCGCTGTTTCCGGGCGCTGAAGCCCCCAATCCGTCGCGCAGCCGATAGAGGCTGCCGCCCTGACCGGGATCGATTGCTGAGTTCACTGTAAGTCGCTGGGCAAGACCGGCAGCGGGTGTGGCGCCGAGCGCAAGGCCGTCGTCTGTCAACAGGCCGGGCGCTCCAGAGGTGGTGGTCGTGTCGATTGGGTCGGCTTGCAAGCGCTCGATCAGGTTGCGTGCAACCGAGTCGATCTGAGCTTGGACATTGGGGAGCGTCTCATCCCGAAGTGTGAAGAATTCAGCCATCTTGCCTCCCGAAATCGGGTTGCCCGATCTAGCTGTGTCGACGGGCAGGCCATTGATCTTTAGCCCGGACAGCGGTCCACCGTTCACCATTGCGGGCGACATTCCGTTTGTGGCCGTGAAGGTGAATTCGGCCGGCCTGGTATCCAAGATCACCTTTCCGCTTTGAGTGATCAAAGAAACGCTTCCGTTGTCCCGGGGGATTTCCCGAATCGGTATCAGATCGGCAATCCTGTCGATCGCGACACGACGTTGGTCCAGCAGGGCATTGATGTCCTGATCACTCCGGGTTCCGGCAGAGATGCGGATATTGAGATCGTGAACTTTCTCCAGTGTGGTGTTCAGAGTTTCGACTCCGGTCGCGATGGCGCTGTCTGCCGCACGCCGTTCGCTTTGCACAGCTTCACCGATTGCGTTGATGTGGCCAACCAGATCGCCGAGTGCGGCTTGCAGATTGCCCAGTCGCACATCGGAATCCGGGCGCGACTGCGCTTCGATCAGCCGTGCCGATAGCGCGGCGAAACGGCCTGTGAGGGAAAAGCTGTCGTCGGCGGAGCCAACAGTGCGTGAGATTGAAGCCATTGCCGATTGCCGCGCTTGCGCACCGCCCATCGCTGCCTCTGATATGCGGCGATCGGTAACGAGAGACAACGTCTCGCGTCGACTGATCGTCGTGATCTGCACCCCGCCGATCTGACCGGAGGTGCGCACGATCTGTCGCGCGCCGTAACCTGGCGTCAATGCGTTGGCCACGTTGTTCGATATGACCTGAGCGGCCCGTCCTGCGACGCCAAGCCCGGAGGAGGCAGAGTACAGTGCAGCTGTGATCGACATGGTTCAGATCGCCCTATCGCTTGAGGTTGGTGGTTTCCTGCAGCATCTCGTCGACGGTCTGAATGATCTTCGCGTTCGACGAATAAGCGCGCTGCGTCTGGATCAGCTGTGTTAGCTCTTGGGCTACATCGACCGAACTTGCCTCGCGCGCAAAGCCCAACGTCTCACCGACCGGGCCTTGGCCCGCGTCCCACAGAAAGATGCTGCCGGACTCAAGGCTTATGCCAAAGCTCTGACCGTCTCCTGGAACCAGTCCGTTGGGATTGGCCACGTCGATGACCGGCACTTGGTAGATCGGACGGGTAAAGCCCGAATCGTAGATGGCTTGAATAATTCCTCCTTCATCGATCTCTACTCCTTGCAAGATACCCACCGGAGAGCCGTTCTTCGAAAGGAGAGAGGGCGAGAAGCCGGAATCCAACTGGGTAATTCCACCGGCTTCTCCCAAGCGGCCGATATCAATGTCGATCATGCCGCCTGATCCCGTGGTAAGCGGGATTATGCCATAGCTGGGGACGTAAACACCGCCTGACACTGTCGTAACAGAAGCGAGTGTGCCGCCCCCGGTGGGTGAATCGCTAAATTCCATGGTGTATTCCCCGATCACCGCACCGCCGGAATCGCTGTCGGTGATCTGGACCGTCCACTCATTGTCGGTCCCCGTCGGCGTAAACTCGAAATTCAAGATATGTGTCTGGCCTTGATTGCCGAAGTACTCCAACGCGATGTCGTGTGGGCCGCCCAAGGAGGTGGGATCGGAATCCACTGAGGGAAGGTTCAGTTGAACCGACATCTGATCGGTCGGGTTCGCCGCGAACTGATTGTGGAAGATGTTGATCGGCACCAATCCATCTACCGCATCCCGTGGAAAGCTGGGAAAGCTACCGTCCAATGACGCGGGCCAACCGAGTAGCGCATTGCCTGCACTGTCTACGAGATGCCCGGCCGCGTTGGGGCGGAAGGAGCCGGTGGTCGCCAAGGCGGTCTTGAACGGATCCCCGGAGATGGCGCTTGTATAGTTGGCTACGGGCAAGAAGCCGCGGCCATTGATAGCAATATCCGTCGCGTTGCTAGAAGCTTGGATCTGGCCGCGTTCATCCACCATCCGCAAGGTCGAGCTGCTGACACCGCCGGCGGTAAAACGCGAGGCATTCCCCGAATTGGTCACCAGCGCATTGAAGTCCGTGAACGAGCGCTTGTATCCGAACGTGGACGAGTTCGCGATATTGTCCGAGATGCTGGCGAGTCGTTGTGCATTGGCATTCAGACCGCTGACGCCAGCCGCGAGAGAAGACGAGATCGACATGGATAGGGTCCTTTCGGGAAAACCTGTTCTTCGACTCACTGCTATCGCACGCGTCTTAATGTTGCCCTAACGCCGACCGCTTTCCCGCAAGAGAACGAGCTCGATCCGGTTGTTGCGGATGTCTTGGGGATCGGGATGCAGGGGGTCGTTGTCGGCGAAGCCGGTCATTCGTGCGATCCGGGGTTCTCCGGTGAAGCCGCTGGCGAGCAGGCTGCGCACGGCCTCTGCGCGTCCGGTCGAAACGGGCCACACCGTTTGGGTCTTCAGCACGACCGCGTCGGAACCGACGTGCCCGTAGACGGCGACATCGTTCAGCGTGAGGCGGAAGATATCGTCGACCACGGCCACAAGCTCTCGCATCAAGGGGGTTGGCCGCGTGCCGTCGAACAGCGGTTTGCCGGGCAAGGCAAAAATATCGACGACAAGCCCCTCATCGGAGACATGCGTGTCGATATGGGACAGCAGGTCGTCGGCGACGCTGCTTTCGCCCGAATCGGCATCCAGCTTCGTTTCGATGCTGTCGAAGACTTCGCCGTCGGCAGCCTCTGGAATGGAAGAACCGGACAAGTCTTCGGCAACAAGACTTATGCCGCCAAGCATGCCCGCCCCACCGCCGGAATCGCGCGCGACGGGGATTTCGGGGCTGAAGTAGTCCGCCAAACCTTTGCGTTGATCTTCGGTCGTCGCGTTCAGCAGCCACATCATCAGGAAGAATGCCATCATCGCCGTCACGAAGTCGGCATACGCGACCTTCCATGCGCCGCCGTGGTGGCCGCCACCGGCGACCACCTTCTTGCGCTTGATAATGATCGGCGCGTTGCTGCCCTTAGCCATCTTGTTCCCCTTCACGTCCCCGCACCCTGTTTACACGGTGTCGGTGAAGGGCAGGCTAATGGATAAAAAGCCGTGCGCTTTCTGGCGCGTGCCCTATGTCCGGCGACGGAGGTGACGAATGGGCAAGCGGAACGATCTGGAAATTTACGACGATGTTGCGGCGCAGTGGTGGTCTGACGACATACGCTGGGTGCGGGTGCTGAAGAATATGGTGCCGGGGCGGTTGAAGTGGTTCGACCGGCACATTCTGTGGGACGGCAAGGACGTGCTGGACCTGGGCTGTGCGGGTGGGTTCATGGCCGAGGCTTTGGCCGGTCGTGGCGCGCACGTTACCGGAATAGATCCCGCGGAAAAAGCGATCGAAACCGCGCGCGCCCATGCCGAGCAGGACGGTCTGTCGATCCGCTATGATGTCGGTGTGGGTGAGACGATGGACTACCCTGACGCCAGTTTCGACGCGGTTGTCTGCGTCGACGTGCTGGAGCATGTGCAAGACTTGCAGCAGGTCCTGGACAACGTCGCGCGCGTGCTGCGTCCGGGTGGACGGTTCCTGTTCGACACGATCAACCGCAATCCGATCGCGCGTCTGGCGGCGATCACGATGGCAGAGGATGTGTTCCGCATGTTGCCGAAGGGCACACATGATCCGCATATGTTCATCACTCAGGATGAGCTGCGCAGCGGTTTGGACAAGGCGGGGCTTGTGCCGCGCGACTTCACGGGGCTCGGGCCGACGGGGCTGAACAAGCGGGGCGATCCGACCTTCGGGCCGATCCCGATCCAGACGGTGATCTACATGGGTTACGCCGAAAAGCCGGAGGCTTAGGCGCGGACGCCCAGTTCGCGGGCAAAGAGCGTCTGGATCTCGGCTTGGGTGACGCGGGGCGCGGCGGCACGCGTTTCCCAAGTTGTCTTTGCTACGACGTCGCGTGTGCGCTGCGTGAACAAGGCTGAGATAATGTCGGCCATTTCGGTCTCCGGTCTGTTTGCGCCCCCACGCCTTCTCAGTCACGTGAGGCCGCCGCACCGAGTTTCACGCCGTGGCGCTTTTTCGACATCTTTCTTCCAGAAATGAAAAAGCCCGCCATATCAGGCGGGCTTTTCCGTGTTCATGCTGGTCGGATCAGAGCGTCCGCTCGACCTCTTCGCGCTCGAAGATCTCAATGACGTCGCCTGCGCGGATGTCCTCGTAGTTCTCGAACGCCATGCCGCATTCCTGACCGGACGGCACGGATGCCACCTCGTCCTTGAAGCGCTTGAGCGTCTTGAGCGTGCCTTCGTGGATGACCACGTTCTCGCGCAGAAGACGCACGCCGGCGGACCGCTTGGCGGTGCCTTCGGTGATCAGGCAACCCGCGACGTTGCCGACCTTCGAGACCTTGAAGACCTCTTTGATCTCGGCGTAGCCGATGAAGTTCTCGCGCACTTCAGCCGACAGAAGGCCAGAGGCCGCCGCTTTCACGTCATCCACGAGGTCGTAGATCACGCTATAGTAGCGGATCTCCACGCCTTTCTGGTTCGCCGTCTGACGGGCAGACGCATTGGCGCGGACGTTGAAGCCAATGACCGGCGCGCCGGAGGCTTCGGCCAGACCCACGTCTGTTTCCGTGATTGCGCCCACGCCGTAATGCAAGACGCGCACACGGACTTCTTCGTTGCCGATCTTTTCCATCGCTTGAACGATAGCCTCGGCAGAACCTTGCACGTCGGCCTTCACAAGGATGGGCAGTTCGGCGACCGATTCGTCGGCCTTCGCCTTGTCCATCATCTGCTCAAGCGTGACGGCGGCACCGGCAGCGGCACGTTTGTCCTTGGCGGCGGACTGACGATACTCGGCGATTTCACGCGCCTGCGCTTCGGTCGCGACAACGTTCAACACGTCACCGGCCTCTGGCGTGCCGTTCAGGCCCAGCACCTCGACAGGAACGGACGGACCGGCTTCCTTGACGCGGGCGCCCTTGTCGTTCTCAAGCGCGCGGACTTTACCCCACTGCTCACCGACGACGAAGATATCGCCCTGACGCAGCGTGCCATTCTGGACCAGAACCGTGGCAACAGGTCCGCGGCCCACGTCCAACTTGGCCTCGATCACCGCACCTTGTGCCGGGCGGTCGGCGTTGGCCTTCAGCTCCAGCAGTTCGGATTGCAACGCGATGGCTTCCAACAGTTCGGGCAGGCCCTGACCAGTGGTGGCCGAGACTTCCACATCCTGAACGTCGCCCGACATCTTCTCGACGATAATTTCGTGCTGCAGAAGGTCGGTGCGCACCTTGTCGGGATTCGCCTCGTACTTGTCGATCTTGTTGATCGCCACGATCATCGGGACCTTGGCGGCCTTGGCGTGATTGATCGCTTCGATCGTCTGCGGCATGACCGCGTCGTCCGCGGCAACCACCAGCACCACGATATCCGTCACCTGCGCACCGCGCGAGCGCATCGAGGTGAAGGCCGCGTGGCCCGGCGTATCCAAGAACGTCAGCGCAGAGCCGCCATCGGTTTCCACCTGATAGGCACCGATGTGCTGCGTGATGCCACCGGCTTCTCCATGCACGACGCGCGCCTTGCGGATCGCATCGAGGATGGACGTCTTGCCGTGGTCGACGTGGCCCATGATCGTGACGATGGGCGCACGGGGCTTCAGATCCTTGGGATCGTCCTGCACCTGTTCAATGACCTGCTCGACGTCCGCGTCCGAGACACGCTGCACCTTGTGGCCGAATTCTTCGATGATCAGCTCCGCCGTGTCTTGGTCGATGGTTTGCGTCTGCGTCACCATCATGCCGTTGTTCATCAGCGCCTTGACGACGGCTGCAACACGTTCGGACATACGGTTTGCCAGCTCGGAGACGGTGATCGCCTCTGGCAACTGGACGGTGCGTGTGACCTTTTCGCGATCCTGGCTCTCGCCCATCGCTTTGCGGCGCGCGCGCTCCTGCTGCCGCTTCATCGACGCCATGGACCGCTGACGGCCGCCTTCGCCACCGCGCAGCGCCTGGCTGACGGTCAGCTTGCCGGACCGGCGCTTGTCGCCGGTGTCGCCCTTGGGCTTCGCGCGGTCGGCTTCGCGGGTGTCGGTTTCCTTGCGGGCCGGGGTCGTACGGGCGGGGCCGCGTGCTTCCTTGGCTTGCGCGGCGGCAGGGTCGGCAGCCGGAGCGGGAGGCGCGTTCTTCGCGGCCTGCTCATCGGCCAGACGGCGCGCGTCTTCCTCGGCCTTGGCTTTCAGCGCCTCTTCGCGCTCTTTCTCTTCGCGTTCCTTCGCCTCGATCTCGGCGCGGCGACGCTCACGCTCTGCGGCGCGGGCCTTCTCTTCGGCCTCACGCGCGGCGGCCTCTTCGACCTCACGCGATTTCGCTGCCTGAAGCGCCTTCATGCGGCGTTCCAACTCGGCATCGGTGATGCCTGCGGGGCGTTTCTTCGGATCGCCGCCGACCGGCGCGGCAGAGCCGCCCTCGGGCTTCGCCCCGGTGGGCTTCGGCATCACCACGCGCTTGCGCTTGGTTTCGACCACGACGCTTTTGGTCCGCCCGTGGCTGAAGCTCTGCTTTACAGAGCCAGACCGGGGGCCGGAGCCGCGAACACCGAGGGTTTTCTTGCCGTCACTATCACTCATCAGGTCGTCTTTACCTTTCCGGCGTCATCGTCGTCGCCATATTCCGTCCGAGGCCCCTTGGCCACGTCCGTTGCGGGCGGTTCGGCCGCCGCAGTGTCCATCGACGGCCCATCTGCCGCCTGTTCAGAGATGCGAACGCCCGAAAGCCGCACTGCATCGTCCCTGAAATCTTCAGCGAGTCTGCCTGCGGCAAGCGCTGCATGTATCACACGTTCCCGACCGAAGGACAAACCCAATTCATCCGCCGTCAGTATGTCAAAAAAGCTGCCGCGACCGCCGGGCTTGTACAGCTTCGACTTGCCGCGTTCCGACCCGTCAGAGGCCTGCAACAAGATCCGGCACTGGTCCTTGTCGAGCCAGTCCTTCACCTTCTCGAAGCCGGCCACTGCACGGCCCGCCTTGCGCGCCATGCCCAACCGGTCGGTGCATCGCTTGGCGAGCGCGGCTTCCACCGCGTTCACCAGCCCATCGGGCACGCCGACCTGTTTTTTCGCGCCACGAGAGAACAACCGCTTTTTCACGGCTTCTTCCAGCACAGCGCGTTCGGCCGACACATACATGCCCCGACCCGGCAGTTTCGACGCAAGATCGGGATAGACCATGTCATCGGGGCCCGTAACGAAGCGGATCAGCCCCCGCTTGGGGCTGACCTCGCCTGTAACAAGGCATTTGCGCTCGGGATTGAACGGCGCTGGTTTCGGCTTGCCGCGGGTCAGGCTTGTACCTCTTCCTCTTCGACGGTTTCGTCTTCATCGACTTCCAGATCGGCGGGATCGACCCAGCCCAACTGGATACGCGCGGTCATGACCATGGCCTGCGCTTCTTCCAGATCGACGCCGTGGGGCTCTAGCAAGCCGTCATCCTTCTTGCGTTCGCCATTCTCTGTGGTCCAGCCACCGGCCAGTTCCCAGTCGGCGCAGGTGGCGAAATCTTCCAGCGTCTTCACGCCATCTTCCGCCAACGCCTGGATCATCTGGGGAGTAAGCCCCTCGAATGCAACCAGGCTATCCTCGACACCCAACTCACGGGCGCGATCCAGCGCGGCCTTGTTCTTGGCCTCGATGATGTCGCGGGCACGGGCCTGCAACTCGCCGGCCGTGTCGTCATCCACACCGTCGATGACCGTCAGCTCGTCGATCTCGACATAGGCGACTTCTTCGAGGTTGGTGAAGCCTTCGGACACCAGAAGCTGCGCGAAGAATTCATCCAGATCCAGCGTGTCCATGAACAGCTTGGTGCGCGTCTCGAACTCGGCCTGACGACGCGCGGATTCCTCTTCTTCGGTCATGATGTCGATATCGAGGCCCGTCAGCTGGCTGGCCAGGCGCACGTTCTGACCGCGACGGCCGATGGCAAGCGACAGCTGCTCTTCCGGCACCACGACTTCGATGCGCTCGGCGTCTTCGTCCAGAACGACCTTGCTGACTTCGGCGGGCTGAAGCGCGTTCACCAGGAACGTCGGCAGGTCTTCGTTCCACGGGATGATGTCGATCTTCTCGCCTTGCAGCTCGTTCACGACGGCCTGCACGCGGGAACCGCGCATACCGACGCAGGCGCCCACGGGATCGATGGAGTTGTCGTAGGAAATCACGCCGATCTTGGCGCGCGAACCGGGGTCACGGGCGACGGCCTTGATCTCGATGATGCCCTCGTAGATTTCGGGCACTTCCATCTTGAACAGCTCGGCCATGAACTCGGGCGCGGTGCGCGACAGGAAGATCTGCGGGCCGCGCGGCTCGCGGCGCACATCCTTGATGTAGACGCGGATGCGGTCGTTGGGGCGATACGCCTCGCGACCGATCTTCTCGTTGCGGCGCAGCACGCCCTCGCCGGGGTTCAGGTCGACGATGATGTTGCCATATTCCTCGCGCTTGACCGCGACGTTGATGATCGTCCCGATGCGGTCCTTAAACTCTTCGAATTGCTTGTCGCGCTCGGCTTCGCGCACCTTCTGCAAGATGACCTGCTTGGCGGATTGCGCGGCGATGCGACCCATTTCCACGGGGGGCACTTCCTCGACCAGCGTGTCACCGACGGAGGGATCGTCTAGATACTGTTTGGCCGTCTCGACCGTCATCTCGGCTTGGTAGTTTTCCAGCTCTTCGTCTTCGACCACGGTGCGGACGCGCGTGAAGGTCGCGCGGCCCGTCTTGCGGTCGATGGACACGCGGATGTCCATCTCGGACCCGTAGCGCGACTTGGCGGCGCGGGCGAGGCTCTCTTCCATGGCCTCGACCACAAGGCCGGGGTCGATCTGCTTCTCTCGGGCGACCGCTTCGGCGGTCTGAAGAAGCTCAAGCTGGTTGGCAGAGGTGATGGCCATGCCGGTCAGTCCTTCTGTTCGGGAAGACGCGCGTCGTCTTCGCTGTCGATGATTGTTTCAACTTCGTCGAATTGGGTCTCGTCGATCTCGCCCTTGTCCTTGCGGGCGCGCAGAACGTCGCGGATCAAGTCGTCGGTTAGCACCAGTTTCGCGTCCGACAGCCAGTCGAACTGCAGGCCGATGGTGCCTTCCTCGATCTCGATCAGCACTTCGCTGCCTTCGGTGCCCGCCAGTTCGCCTTTGAAGCGGCGGCGACCGTCGATCATGTTCTCGGTCTCGATCTTGGCGGTGTAACCCTGCCAAGCGTCGAAGTCCTTGAGCCGCGTCAGGGGCCGGTCGATGCCGGGACTGGAGACTTCCAGGTTATAGGCTTCCTCAATCGGGTCTTCCACGTCCAGGTGCGCCGAAATCGCGGTGGATATCGTGGCGCAGTCATCCACTTCGATCCCGCCGTCGGGCTTGTCGGCCATGACCTGTATGCTGGGTGTCTTGCCGCCCTGATAGCGCACGCGGACAAGCTCGAATCCCAACCCCTCGATCACGGGGGTGATGACTTCCGCCAGGCGGCGGTCGATGCTGGCTTTGGCGATCAGGTCCGACATGAAGATCCTACAAGGGTCATATATAAGTCCGACGGCATGCATATCCGTCGCGTGGGCACAAAAAAACGGGCCAGCGGCCCGTTTCGGAAGTCCGGTGGGTTCCGGGTGTGGACCCCGAAGCCGCGCTGTTGAGGATCAGATACGGGTCCGCCCGTCAATTTGCAAGAGGGACCGCGGTGCTAGGCGCTCGCTCGCCCGAAGCGGTCGGTCTCTGCCACCAATGCGGCGCTGATCCCCGGTTCGCTTAAGGCATGGCCTGCGCGCGGCACCATCTTCAGCGTGGACTTTGGCCATGCGCGGTGCAGCGCATCGGCAGAGATGGGCGGGCAGATCATGTCGTAGCGGCCCTGCACGATCAGACCGGTGATCCCCGCCAGACGGTCGGCTTGGGCAAGGATCTGGCCGTCGTGTTCCAGAAAGCCCTTGTTCGTGAAGTAGTGATTTTCCAAGCGGGCGAAGGCGCGCGCGTACTCCGCCGGGCTGTCTCCGCCGGGGCCGTCGTTGTCGATTGAGGCCAGCGTGTTCTCCCATAACGTCCAGACCCGTGCGAAGCGCGTTTCCGTCATCATGTCGCCGCTGAACAGCCGTCGGTGGTAGGCGGCGATCAGGTCATCGCGCTCATCCTCAGGGATCATCGTCTCGAACCGGCGCCACAGATCAGGCCAGAAGCGACCGGCGCCGCCCGCGTAGAACCAGTCGAGCTCGGCCTGCGTCAGCAGGAACACGCCACGAAGGATCAGGTGCAGCGTACGGTCTGGATGCGCCTCGGCGTAGATCAACGCCAGCGTCGCGCCCCAAGAGCCGCCGAAGACAGCCCATTTGTCGATTCCCAAGGTCTCGCGAATCAACTCGATGTCGCGCACAAGATGCCACGTCGTGTTGTCGGTCACGCTGGCGTGGGGGCGCGACCGCCCGCAGCCGCGCTGGTCGAACAGAACGATGCGGTAGATCGCGGGATCGAAGTAGCGGCGCATCGACGGTGAACACCCGCCGCCCGGTCCGCCATGCAGCACAACGACGGGCAGACCGTCCGGATTGCCGCATTGTTCCACGTAGACCGTATGCCCATCGCCAACCGAAAGCATCCGCTGATCGAACGGGTCGATCCTCGGATACAGATACGATGCCGCGCTCTTTTGCCCTGCCGCCTTGTCCATGGCAGGGCTATATAGCCGAACGTCCCTTTCATGCGAGGGGGTCGGACAGAAAAGGAGCGCCGCATGTCATCTGTCGATGCTGCCGAAATCCAGAAGTTCGCCGCCATGGCGCAGGACTGGTGGGACCCGCAGGGCACCGCCAAGCCATTGCATATGCTAAACCCGTGTCGGTTGGACTACATCACGCGCCAGATCGCGGCAGAGTTCGATCGCGACTTGACTGGGCCGGAACCGTTCGCCGGTCTGCGCATCGCTGACATCGGTTGCGGTGGGGGGCTGATCTGCGAACCGCTGGCGCGTCTTGGTGCCGATGTGACCGGGGTCGATGCCGCCGAAGAGAATATCGCGGTGGCAGCGCTGCATGCAGAACAGCAAGGGTTGCGTATCGACTACCGCGCAACAACGGCAGAGGCTTTGGCAGCGGACGGCGCGCAATTCGACGTTGTGCTCGCGCTGGAGATTGTCGAGCACGTTGCCGCTCCGCCCGCGTTCCTGCAGACCTGCGCCGACCTACTGGCCCCCGGCGGTGTCGCCATTACCTCTACCCTGAACCGCACCGGCAAAAGCTTCGCTTTGGGGATCATCGGGGCGGAATGGGTTATGAGGTGGCTGCCGAAGGGCACGCATGACTGGAACCGGTTCGTCACGCCGGACGAGATGAAGCAGATGCTGGAAGGCGCTGGTCTGCACTGCGTGGACCGCATGGGCATGGTGTTCGATCCCCTGCGCTGGAGCTGGTCGCTGAACCCGCGCGATCTGTCTGTCAACTATATCGCGACGGCGCTTAAAGCCTGAAATCTTGGTCGTAGGTCAGGCTGGGGATCTTGGCACGCGCCTCGGCCACGGCGGCCAGATTAAGGTCCAGTACGGCCACGCCCGGCTCGGTCCCCATGTCGCACAGCACTTCCCCCCAAGGAGAGACGGCCATCGCGTGGCCCCATGTGTCTCGTGCGCGATCCGTCGAGGTGGGGTGGCGCCCGGTTTGGGCGGGGGCCAGAACGAAGCAGCCGGTCTCTATCGCACGGGCGCGCAGCAAAGTTTCCCAGTGGGCGGCCCCGGTGGTGGGTGAGAAGGCAGAGGGCACAGTCAGTATATCGGCCCCGGCCTGCGCGAGCTGGCGGTAGAGGTGCGGGAAACGGATGTCGTAACAGATCGTCATGCCAAGCTTCGCTTTGGGCAGATCGGCCAAGACGGCTTTGTTTCCCGGCGCGTAGGCGGCTGATTCGCGATACGTCTCGGTTTCCGAGACGGCTACGTCGAACATATGGATCTTGTCGTAGTGCGCGACGATGTTGTCGTCCGGTGCAATCAAGAACGAGCGGTTCACGAATCGCGCGCCTTCGACCAGCGCCAGCGATCCGATCAGCAGCCAGATGCCTAGCGTCTGCGCTTCGGCGCGCAGGGCGGCGAGCGTAATGTCATCCGCTTGCGTCTGCAGGACCGCGCGTTGCCGATCACGGTCGGCAGAGACGCTGTTCGTCACCTCGGGCGTCAGCACGAAACCGGCCCCCTGCGCCGCAGCCTGCCGCACGAACGCAAGCGTTACGGGCAGGTTGGCGGCGGGGTCGTCAGAGGCGGTCAATTGGACCAGCCCAATCTTCACGTCAGCAACGCGTCCAGCTTGCCGTCACGCTCTAGCTTGGCAAGGTCATCGTAACCGCCGATGTGGGCGTCATCGATGAAGATCTGCGGCACGGTGTGACTGCCGTTCGCGCGGGTCATCATCTTTTGGCGCAGGTCCGCATCGCGGGACACGTCGGTCTCTGCGAAGGATACGTCCTTGGTTTTCAGCAACCGCTTGGCGGCGTGGCAGTAGCCGCACAGGGGCGAGGTGTAGATTTCGACGGTGGCCATAAGCGTCTCCTTTTGGGTCCGCTGCACCTAGGGTGTCTTGACCACGCGCGCCAGTGCCAGCACCCGAACGTCGCGCGCGCCGGCCTGCCAAGCGGCCTCTGTCGCGGCGGCGAAGGTGGCGCCGGATGTCATAACGTCGTCGATCAGAACGACGTTTCGGTCCTTTAACACCTTCCCATGTCGCAAGCAGGGGCGGATCGCGCCGTCGAGGTCGGCGAAGCGGGCGCGGCGGTCCACATGCTTGTGCGGTTTCGTGGCGCGGACGCGCACCAAGGCGCGCAGCGCAATGTCGTGCCCGGTAACGCGCCGCAGCGCGCGGGTCAGGATCGCGGCCTGATCGAACCGGCGCTTGATGCGGCGGGTCCAGTGGCTGGGCACCGGCACCAGCAGGGGATCGTCGGGCCACAGCGCGGCACCGGCCTTTGCCATCCACCGCGCGGCGGGTGGGGCAAGGTCCAGCCGGTCGGAATGCTTGAGGCGCAGCACCATGTCCCGCGCACGGCCATCATAGGCGAGAGCGGCACGCCCCTTGGTCCAGGGTCGGGCGATGGTCAGGCAATCGTCACAGCGCAAATCCTCGGCCGCTTCCCCGTCCAGCGCGGTGCCGCACAGATCGCACAGGCACGCGCCGATGAACGGCGTCTCGCGCCAGCAGGGGCCGCACAGCGCGCCCGTGGTTTCCGTTTCCGCGTCGCACATCGCGCAGGTGGGCGGATAGATCGCGTCGAAGGTCGATTGCCAGAGTCCCATGTCGCCCCTACCTGCGGAGGATGACCACCGCGCCAAAACTGACCGACCGCATCGCCCTGACGCTGCATCGCGCCCGCACCCAACAGGACGCGCTCTTCCTGCACGAACTGGCTGCCGATCAGCTGCAGGATAGGCTGGGAATGGTTAAAAAGCGGTTTACCGACGTCGCGATCGTGACGGGGCATCCGCAGACCTGGGCTGACCGCTTTCCGAACGCGAAGATCGTGCCTGATACACCTACGCTGACGCTGGAGGTCGGCGCGCATGATCTGTTGATCCACGCGATGGCGCTGCACTGGGCCGACGATCCCGTAGGGCAGGTCATCCAATGCCGTCGTGCATTGCGGCCTGATGGGCTGTTCCTGTCGGTCTCTCCTGGCGGGCAGACCTTGGCCGAGTTGCGCGCGGTGCTGGCGCAGGCGGAAGCGAACGTCGCCGGTGGCCTGTCCCCGCGCGTCGCCCCGATGATGGACCTGCGCGATGCGGGTGCGCTGTTGCAGCGCGCTGGTCTTGCGCTGCCTGTCGCCGATGCCGAGCGGTTTACCGTCACTTACGCCGACTCCCCATCGCTGATGCGCGAACTGCGCGCGATGGGCGAAGGCAACGCGCTTCACGCCCGTGATCGGCGCATTCCGCCGCGCGCGTTGTTCGCCGAGGCGGCCCGCCTATATGCACAGCACCATCCCGCCGCGGACGATCCCGCGCGCATTCAGGCAACGGTTGAACTGATCCATTTGTCGGGCTGGGCGCCCGATGACAGCCAGCCCAAACCCCTGCGTCCCGGTTCTGCCAGTGCGCGGCTGGCGGATGCGCTGGGCACCACCGAACTGCGGCCAAGCGACAATTCGTCCGGGCCGGAAGATTGACGAAGGCGGGCAATCCGCTATCCCCACGCTTTGTAGCGGGGCCGAGAGGAAGACGATCATGCTGGACGCGAAATCCGACACGCCGATGTTCACCGCAGACGATGCGGTCTGTCCAGTTCACGCCAAGCCCGACCACCCGGCGATCCCGCCCGCGCGAATCGGCATCCTGGTCGCGAACCTCGGTACGCCGGACAACTACGACTACTGGTCGATGCGCCGTTATCTGAACGAGTTTCTGTCGGACAAGCGCGTCATCGACTATTCACCGTTCATCTGGCAGCCGCTGTTGCAGGGCGTGATCTTGACGAAGCGGCCGTTCTCATCCGGTGCGGCCTACAAGTCGATCTGGAACGAAGAGCAGGGCGAAAGCCCGTTGATGACGATCACCAAGGCGCAGACAGAAAAGCTGCGCGACGTTCTGGTGAAGCGTTACGGCGCCGACGTGCGGGTGGATTTCTGCATGCGTTACGGCAACCCGTCCACCAAGTCGAAGGTCGAAGAGATGATCCGCGACGGGTGCCAGAAGATCCTGTTTTTTCCGCTGTATCCCCAATACGCCGGGGCGACGGTCGCCACCGCGAACGATCAGTTCTTCCGCGCGCTGATGGATGCCAAGTGGCAGCCCGCCAGCCGCACCGTGCCGCCCTATTTCGACCGCCCCAGCTACATCGACGCTTTGGCGCAATCGATCGAGCGGGCTTACGGCGCGATGGACACGAAGCCCGACGTACTGGTTTGCTCGTACCATGGCGTGCCGCAGCGCTATCTGATGGAGGGCGATCCCTATCACTGTCAGTGCCAGAAAACGACGCGCCTGCTGAAAGAGCGGTTGGGCTGGGACGACACACGAATCACCACGACCTTCCAAAGCCGATTCGGCCCTGAAGAATGGTTGCAGCCTTATACGGTTGAAGAGGTCGCGCGGCTTGCCGAGCAGGGGAAGAAGAACATTGCCGTTTGCGCGCCCGCGTTCTCTGCCGACTGCATCGAGACGCTGGAAGAGATTAACGAAGAGATCCGCGAAAGCTTCGAGGAAGCGGGTGGCGAGCGGTTCACCTACATCCCGTGTCTGAACGACGACGACGCGCATATAGCCGCGCTGGAAGAGGTCATCGCAGAAAATCTGAGCGGCTGGATCTGATCCGGCTCAGGTCGCGATCAACCATAGAAAAAGGGCGGCCAGAGTGATCTGGCCGCCCTTTCGATTTCGGAATGAACCGAAATTAGTCGGAGATGGCGACGGCGGCCACTACTGCCAGAAGCAGCAGCGGAACGACGATACCAGCCGACGAGGACGAGGATTCTTCCACGACCACGGCGGGTTCCATCATGGGCTCGACCATACCGCCAGCGAAAGCGCCGGTGGAAGCAACGGTCAGAGCAGCAGCGAGAGCGATCTTCTTCATGTCAAACTCCAAATTAGCCTAGTGCCTATGGATTAGTGAGGCGGCAGCAGGCACCCATAGATACTGTACCTCGACCGTGGTTTAAGCACCAACGGCCACAGCAAGCAAATGCGCGCCGATCACGCACAGTTCCAAGGAACGTGAAGTTTGTTAAATTAGCAACACTTGAGTGCCCGTCGTCGTCAGGGCGTAAAGCTCTTGGATGTGCTCGTTATACAGGCCGATGCAGCCGTTAGAGGACCTGCGCCCGATCTTTCGCGTGTCCTGCGTGCCGTGAATCCGGTAGAACTGCCACGACAGATACAATGCGTGCGTTCCAAGCGGATTGTCCGGGCCGGGGCCGATGAAGTCGGGCCATTCCGGATTGCGCTCTTTCATCGCCGGGGTCGGGGCCCAGCTGGGGCCTTCGACCTTGCGAATCACCTCTGTCCGGCCCTTGCGGGTCAGATCGTCGGTCTGGGGCACGCTGGTCGGGTACAGTTTGTAGACCGACGCATCGTCGTTCCAGTAGTGCAACGCCCGGCTGGAGATGTCGCACAGGATCGCGCCGTTGGTCGTGTTCTCGAAATACGGACGCCAGTCCAACGTCCGGAAGCTGGACGCATTGCGGCGCGTCTGTCCCTGAACGGGCGCGCGATACTCGGTAGAGTTCTGCTGCGCGATCGCGGGCGCGGCCAAAACGGTCGCGGCGGTGCCGGACAGGAAGAAACGGCGATTGACGCCACGGGTCTTGTTATCGGTCATAGAGCTGCCTTTGGGAAAACGTGTTTCCGTTTTGATCGTAATATAGCGATTTGGCCGGCACCGCGCAAATCACGCAAGCGTGGTCTTGCTTATGTCTACTGTGGGCAAAGATTGAACCGCTTAGGCAATGTCGCTAAGCCCTTGGCGATCCGAACCGGAGCGCTGCCGCCCATGATCCGTCCCGTCCTTGTTTCTGCTGTCGTCCTTGGCCTTGCCGCCTGTGGCGGGCCTGCTGTTGGTCCGACTACTCCGGCGATGGCGCCGGGTGGGCAGCAGGTTTATCGCATCCAGCCGGGCACCGAGGATGCGGTGCAGTTGCGGTTCCTCGATGGCATGAACGCGCTGCGGCAGGCCGCCGGCGCGCCGCCAGTGGCCTTCAACGCTTCGCTCAACGCCGCCGCCGCGACCCACGCCCGCGATATGAGCGTGCAGAACCGTCCGTGGCATTTCGGTTCCGACGGCTCGTCGCCGCTCGATCGCGTGCGGCGCGTGGGGTACGGTGGGCGCCTGCTGGGCGAAAACATCAGCGAGACGTTCGAGACAGAGCTTGAGACGCTCGCCGCTTGGATGGAAACGCCGGAGACGCGCACGATCATCACCGATCCTCAGGCGACCGACCTGGGCTTTTCCTGGTTCCAAGAGGCGTCGGGCAAGATCTGGTGGACGATGGTGACGGGCAATCGCAGCGCCGCGGCGATCAACAACGCGGCGACAGCCGCCGTCGCGCCACCCGCCGGTCGCTGATCTACTGAGCGTCAGCCACGGGCGTCGCCGCTAGCGGCGCGCCGTCCGGTCCCAAAGAAAGTACCGGCAACTGATCCATGGGCATCACGTCGCTTGGTGCGGGCGACGGCGGCGCGACCTGCGCGTCGGGCGCGGGTGTCGGCTGGACCACTACGGCATCGCCTGCCGCCAATTCAGCGGCAGGGGCGGCTACGACGACGGGCTTCTGAGCATAGATGCTGATCGGCGTCCCGTTCTGAACCATGGCGTAGATATCCTCGATCTCGCGATCCGTCACGGCGATGCAGCCCCATGTCCAATCCCTGGGAGCACCCTTCTGGTAGCGCGGCCCACGTCCGTGAATGAAGATGTCGCCACCTGTCGGCTTGCCTAGCGCCTTTGCTTCGGCGCGATCCTCGTCATTCGGGTAAGAGACGCCGATCGACAGGTGGTAGCGGCTGTTCGGATTGCGCCGGTCGATCAGGTAATCGCCTTCCGGCGTGCGTCCGTCGCCTTCGATCTTCTTGTCGCCCTCTGGCGCGAAACCCAGCCCGATGTCGTAGCTTTCAAGCACCCGATTATGGTGCAGCAGATACATCTCTCGTTCCGCCTTGTAGACGACGACGCGCGTGACCTGCGGGCCATCATAGGTGCGGAACTTCGACTTCTGACCGCAAGCGGACAGCGCCAGAAGCGAGATCAGAATGACAAACGCGCGTATCGGGGACATGGATGTGCTCGTGGTTTGGGATTCGGGCCCTTGGTTGCGCCCGCGATACCGTCCGCCGCTGTCCCTTGCGAGGAAAAATCAAGCGGCTGGGCGGTGTGTCGCCGCCTGTGATCGTCACAAGGCCTGCAAATAACGCCCGTATTCGGTCTTTTCGAACATCTTTGCGCGCGCCATCAACTCTTCGCGAGTGATCCATCCCTGCCTATAGCCGACCTCTTCCGGGCTGCCGGACTGCAATCCCTGCCGATCCGTCAGGGTGCGCACGAAGTTCCCCGCATCGAGCAGCGACGCATGGGTGCCGGTGTCCAGCCAGGCATAGCCTCGACCCATCTGCT
Organism: Palleronia sp. THAF1; assembly: GCF_009363795.1. NCBI lineage: Bacteria > Pseudomonadati > Pseudomonadota > Alphaproteobacteria > Rhodobacterales > Roseobacteraceae > Palleronia > Palleronia sp. THAF1. The sequence goes on from NZ_CP045420.1 coordinate 3,190,548, forward strand.
CGACCTGCAACGCACCATCGGTACGGTAGCTTTCCAGAAGGGTGACGATCTCCAGTTCTCCCCGTTCGGACGGTGTGACGGCGCGCGCGCGCTCGGGGGCGGTGCCGTCGAGGAAGTAGAGCCCCGTGATCGCGAAGTTGGATGGGGGGGTGCTTGGTTTCTCGACGATTTCGGTCACGTTGCCATCCTGATCAAAGCCCACAACGCCGTACCGTTCCGGATCGGCGACGTGGTAGCCAAAGACCGTCCCGCCTTTGGCGCGTTGATCTGCCGCTGCCAGCATTTCCGGCAGGCCGTGACCGAAGAAGATGTTGTCGCCCAGCACCATCGCAGAGGGCGCGCCGCTCAGAAAACCCTCGGCCAGCAGGTAGGCCTGCGCCAGACCGTCGGGAGAGGGCTGTTCGATATACGTCAGCGACACGCCCCACTGCGCGCCGTTGCCCAAGGTGCGCTGGAACTGGTCGCGGTCCTGCGGGGTGGTGATGACGGCAATGTCGCGAATGCCCGCCAGCATCAGGACCGTCAACGGATAGTAGATCATCGGCTTGTCGTAGATCGGCAGCAGCTGCTTCGACACGCCCATGGTGATCGGAAACAGACGGCTGCCGGTGCCGCCTGCAAGAATGATGCCCTTGCGTTGGGTCATGTGGTGTCCTTCAGGATGGCGGGGAGGGCGTCGCGCCAATCGGGGCGCGGCAGGCCGAATGTGGTTTCGGTGGTCGAGCAGTCGAGCCGCGAGTTCAGCGGGCGCTGCGCAGGTGTCGGGTACTCGGTGGTTGGTATGCCGGTGACGTTGGTGCGTCTCCCGGCTTCGGCGAAGATCGTGCGCGCGAAGTCCGCCCAGGACACATCCGGCGCGCCGGTGAAGTGGTAGGTGCCGCTACGGCGCGGGTCTGCGATCAGCGCCTCGGCGATGGTCAGGCAGGCCGTAGCGATGGCTTTTGCCGGGGTCGGCCCGCCGATCTGATCGTCAACGATGTTCAGCGTGTCGCGGGTCTCGCTTAGCCGCAGCATGGTCTTCACGAAATTGGAACCATGAGCAGAGAAGACCCAGGATGTGCGCAGGAGTGCGTAGGTCCCGCCTGCGGTTCGCACCGCATCCTCTCCGGTCAATTTCGTACAGCCGTATACGTTCAATGGTCCGGTGGGTGCATTTGATGGGAACGGCCGGTCGCCGCTGCCATCAAAGACGTAATCGGTCGACAGGTGCACCAGCGGCGCGCCGAGCTCGGCACAGGTGGTCGCAATGACTGCAGGAGCCTTGGCGTTGACGATTCGCGCGGTGTCGGCGTCGGTCTCTGCCGCATCGACCGCCGTGTAGGCGGCCGCGTTGATGACGGCGGCAGGCATACGGGTTCGGATGGCGGCGGCGCAGGCGGCGGGGTCGGTCAGGTCGGCTTGGTCGCGGCCAAGGCAGAGCGTGTCCGGGAGTTTGCCCAGTTCCGTCGCTACCTGCCCCGTGCGTCCGAAAACAAGGATCATCCGCCTGCTCCCAACCGCATGCCGAGGCCTTCGCGGGATTGCAGGGCGCGCCACCAGTCCTCGTTCGCAAGATACCAGTCCACTGTGCGCTCCAACCCCTCCTCCAGCGTTACCGAGGGCGTCCATCCCAGCTCATCCCGGATGCGCGACGCGTCGATGGCGTAGCGCGCGTCATGGCCGGGGCGGTCGGCAACGAAGGTGATCTGGTCGGCGTAGGGCTGTGCGGCGGGCCGCTTGGCATCGAGGATCGCGCAGAGCGACCGCACCAGATCGAGGTTCGAGCGTTCGTTGTGCCCGCCGATATTGTAGCTACGCCCTACCGCTCCCTTTTCCAGCACCAGCAAAAGTGCTGTGGCGTGGTCTTCCACATACAGCCAGTCGCGCACGTTCGCGCCTTGCCCGTAGATCGGCAGCGGTTTGCCCGCGAGCGCGTTCAGAATGACCACCGGGATCAGCTTTTCGGGGAAGTGGTAGGGGCCGTAGTTGTTCGAGCAGTTCGTCAGCAGGACCGGCAGCCCGTAGGTCTCATGCCACGCGCGCACCAGATGGTCCGAACTGGCCTTGGACGCCGAATAGGGGCTGCGCGGGTCGTAGGGTGTGCTTTCCGTGAACAGACCCGTTGGGCCGAGCGAGCCGAACACCTCGTCGGTAGACACGTGGTGAAAGCGAAAGCTGTCGGGTTTGCCTTTGGTGGTCCAATGGGCGCGGGCAGCTTCAAGCAGTGTGTAAGTTCCGGTCACATTGGTGTCGATGAACGCGCCGGGCCCGTCGATGGATCGATCCACATGGCTTTCGGCGGCAAGGTGCAAGACGGCGTCTGGGGTATGCTGCGCGAAGATGCGGTCCAGCGCCGCGCGGTCGCGGATGTCGGCGTGCTCGAAGTTGTATTCCGGCGCATCCGCCACGCTCGCTACGTTGTCGAGACACGCCGCATAGGTCAGCGCATCAAGGTTCACGACCTCATGCCCCTGCGCCACGGCCAGCCGCACGACCGCCGATCCGATGAAACCCGCGCCGCCTGTGACAAGGATCTTCATGGCGAACCGAAGGGGCTGGTGAAATCGCCCAATCCGGAGGCGGCGGCATCCTTGTCAGAGATCACAGGCGTCACGTCCATCGGCCACTCGATCCCGATCGCGGGGTCGTTCCACAACAGCGCGCCCTCGGTCTCGGGTGCGTAGGTGTCCGAACACTTGTAGACGATTTCAGTGGCGGATTGCAGCGTCATGAAGCCGTGGGCGAAGCCTGCCGGGATCAGCAGTTGCCGCCCGTTCTCGAACGATAGTTCCGCGCCGAACCATTGCCCGTATGTGTCGCTGTCCCGCCGGATGTCTACTGCCACGTCGAACAGCGCGCCACGCCCGCAGCGCACCAGCTTGGCCTGAGCGCGGGGCGGGGCTTGGAAATGCAGGCCGCGCACGGTGCCCGCTTGCGCCGACAGCGAGTGGTTGTCCTGCACGAACATGGTGTCGATCCCCGCCGCCGCGAACGCAGGCGCAGAGTAGGTTTCAGCGAAGAATCCCCGGTGATCGCCATGGCGCTTGGGCGTGATCAGAAGCACGCCTGAAAGGGGGGTAGGGTCGATCTGCATGTCTGTCCCGGTCTGTCTTTGCCCATGGGTAAGGCGGCAAAGCGCGCGCGAACACCCTTTTTCGCGACTCCACATAAGAACAAAAATAGAACATGCTGGGGTATGTCGAATCGCCCCGATACCGTCGAGCTGTCGATCACCTCGAACTTCACGTTCCTCACGGGTGCCTCGCACCCCGAGGAATACGTGGATCGGGCGGCTTTACTGGGGATCAAGGCCATTGCGGTGGCGGATGAGAACTCTGTCGCCGGGATCGTGCGGGCCTTCGTGCGCATCAAGGAACTGCGGCGGCAGGTAGCGACGCGGCTGGCGTCTGATCCCATCGGGCCGCCGTGCCCCGCGCATCTCTCCGCTGGTCCGAGTGCTGACGTGACGACGGTGCCTCGCTTGGTGCCGGGCGCACGGATCGTTACGGATCAGGGGTTTGCAGTCACTTACCTGCCCCGTGATCGCACCGCGTGGGGGCGCTTGTCGCGGCTTCTGACGCTGGGGCGGCGGCGGGCGAAGAAAGGTGAGTGTGCGCTGCGCCTGCCCGATCTGATCGAATGGGGCGAGGGTGCAGAGCTGCTGATCCACCCCGGCGGCCCGCCCGATTGGCAAAAGCAGGCCGCTCGGCTGATCGCGGCGCATCCCGGCCAGTGCAGCCTTGTTCTGTCGCCCCGCTACGACGGCGAAGACCCTGCGCGGTTCGACCGGACCACCCGCATCGCCGCCGATCTGGGCGTGCCGACGGTGGCCAGTGGACGGCCCGTCATGCACCACGGCAGCCGCCGCCGCTTGGCCGATGTGCTGACCGCAATCCGCACCGGCACGCGTGTCGATGCGCTGGGGCGGGCGGCGCTGGCGAACGCCGAACAGCGGCTGCGCGGGCCGTATGAACTGCGTCGGCTTTTCGCTGGGCATCCCTCGGCCCTTGAACGCGCGGCGCTGGTGGCCGCGCGCTGCACTTTCTGCCTGAGCGAGCTGCGCTACGAATACCCTTCCGAGGCGACGGAAAGCGAGACCGCAGACCAGCGCCTTGAACGGCTCGCGCGCGAGGGGCTGAAGTGGCGCTATCCCAGCGGCGCGCCCGAGCATGTGCGCACGCTTCTGGCGCACGAACTCGATCTGATCGCCAAGCTGAATTACGCGCCCTACTTCCTGACTGTGAACGACATCGTCGCCTTCGCGCGGTCTCGTAACATCCTGTGCCAAGGGCGCGGGTCGGCGGCGAACTCGGTGGTGTGCTACTGCCTGGGCGTCACCTCCGTCAGCCCCGAGATCGGCACCATGGTGTTCGAACGCTTCGTGTCAGAGGCGCGGGACGAGCCGCCCGATATCGACGTGGATTTCGAACACGAGCGTCGGGAAGAAGTGATCCAGCACATCTATGAACGCTACGGTCGCCACCGTGCGGGTCTGTGCGCGACGGTCATCCACTATCGTGGCAAGCGTGCGATCCGGGAAGTGGGCCGCGCGATGGGGCTGTCCGACGATACGCTGGCGGCGCTGTCGTCGCAGCTTTGGGGGTTCTTCGGCGTCAACGGGCTAGAGACGCACCGCATGGCCGAGATCGGGCTGGACAGTGCCGACCCGCGCCTGCGCCAGACGATGGACCTGATCTTCCAGATCATCGGCTTCCCGCGCCACCTGTCCCAGCACGTCGGCGGCTTCGTCATCACCGAAGGGCGGCTGGACGAGTTGGTGCCCGTGGAAAACGCCAGCATGGAAGATCGCACCATCATCTGCTGGGACAAGGACGACATCGACGCGCTGGGTATCCTGAAGGTGGATGTTCTGGCACTGGGGATGCTGACCTGCCTGCGCAAGGCGTTCGACTTGATCGAGCGGCACCACCGGCTGGACTACACGCTGGCCACCCTGCCGCCCGAATGCCCGGAAACCTATACGATGCTAAGCCGGGCGGATTCGCTGGGGGTGTTCCAAGTGGAAAGCCGGGCGCAGATGAACTTCCTGCCGCGGATGAAGCCCAAGACCTTCTATGACTTGGTGATTGAGGTCGCCATCATCCGTCCCGGTCCTATTCAGGGCGACATGCTGCACCCCTACCTGCGTCGGCGTGAGGGGAAGGAGCAGGTGACGTTCCCCTCGGACGCGCTGGGCCGGGTGCTGGGCAAGACGCTGGGGGTGCCGCTGTTTCAGGAACAGGCGATGCAGATCGCGATCATCGGGGCGGGCTTCAGCCCGGATGAAGCCGACCGTCTGCGCCGCGCACTGGCGACGTTCAAGAAGCTGGGCAACATCAGTGAATTCCGCAACCGGTTCCTCAAGGGGATGGCCGACAACGGCTATGAGGCCGAGTTCGCCGAACGCTGCTTCGCTCAGATCGAGGGGTTTGGATCGTATGGCTTCCCCGAAAGTCACGCCGCGAGCTTCGCGCTGCTGGTCTATGCGTCCGCGTGGATCAAGCGGCACCACCCCGGCATCTTCGCCTGTTCCCTGCTGAACGCGCAGCCCATGGGGTTCTACGCGCCCGCGCAGATCGTGCGGGATGCGCGCGAACACGGGGTCGAGGTGCGGCCCGTATCCATTCAGGACAGCTATTGGGACAACGTGATGGAGCCCGACGGGCGCGGCGGCCTCGCCCTGCGGCTGGGGTTCCGGCAGATCAAGGCGCTTTCGGAAGACGAGGGCAACTGGATCGCTGCCGCCCGCGCCAACGGCTATCCGGGGGTGGAAGACGTGTGGCGTCGGGCGGGCGTGTCGCCCAAGGCGTTGCGCATATTGGCCGAAGCCGACGCTTTCGCGCCCTTGGGCCTGTCGCGCCGTGACGCGATCTGGGCTGCGAAGGCGCTGGGCGGTGTGAAGCCCTTGCCCTTGTTTGGTGGGGATATCGACGGGGAGGGCATCGTGGAACCCGCCGCTTTGCTGCCCGAGATGACGGCGGGGGAAGAGGTGGTCGAGGATTACGTCTCCATGCGTTTGTCGCTGCGCGCCCACCCCATGAGCTTCCTGCGCGCGCGGCTGACGCCGGGAATGGGCCGCGTGCCGACAGGGCCGGTGGCCGAAGGACGGCGGTTCACGGAAGCGCGCGGCCTGATCCGGTCAGAGGCCTGGGCCAAGGACGACGAGAGCGGTGGGCTGAAGTGCGTTAGCGTGCGCGAGTAGTCAGCGCTTGGACTTGCGCGGACCCTTCGGGATTTTGGAGCGGAAGGCGGGCGGACGTTTCGACACCCGGACTACGAACTTCTCTAAGCGGGGATGCGTGCGCAGCGCATCCAGCGTGTTGAAATTGCGCGCAAGCTCAGCCTCGGTCAACGTGGCGTGAATTTCCGAGTGGCAGATCTGATGGAGCAAAACGGTGGGACCACTCTTACCACCGCGCAGCTTCGGAATCAGGTGATGCAGGCTTTGCGGCACGCCCGACGGGATGGGGCGATGGCACAGGCCGCAGATCGGATCGGTGTCTTGCATTGGATGAAGATCAGTACAGGGCGGCGCCCAGGCAAGGGACCCGGTGTCGCGCCGGGGCGTTTTGGCTGTGATGACCAAATACGAGACGTTTCACCTTCTGCCGGGCGACGATGTGCCCAACAACCCCGATTTGCCGGTGATCGTGGTGCGGGGTGCGTTCCGTCCCCCCGGTGATGCGGCCAAGCGATTGGCGGCGAACGGTTGGACCGGCCTATGGACGTGGAGCGTTTTCGATCGTCATCACTTCCACCCCAATGCCCATGAGGTTCTGGCTGTGGCCAAGGGCGCCGCAGATTTGCGGCTGGGTGGCGCGTCCGGGCGCGATGTGGCTGTCGGTGCGGGTGACGCGCTGATCCTACCGGCCGGAACCGGGCATTGCTTGCTGGAGGGGCGTGACAGTTTTGAAGTTGTCGGAGCCTATCCGCCCGGTCAGCAAGATTACGAAACGCTGTGGGGCGGTGATCTGCTTAATGGCGTGTCGGAGCGCATCGCAAGGGTTCCGCTGCCCGGGACCGACCCGATTACCGGGGCGGCAGACACGTTACCAACAGCGTGGCGCGCCTAGTCCTCTCGCGCAAGCAACGCGTACTTCCGCAGCTTCACGTAAAGCGACTGGCGCGACAGGCCCAGCATCTCAGCCGCCGCGACGCGGTTGTCGTCGGTGAGTTCCAGCGCCGTTTCGATGCACATCTTTTCGATCACGTCGGTCGTTTCGGCGACGATCTCTTTCAATGTCGTGGCGCCCACAAGATCGCGGGCGGGGCGGACAGGGGTGCCGGATTGCGTCGTCTGGCCGGGATCGACGCGGGGGGCGTCGCGCAGGATCAGGCCGAAGCCGGGGTGCTTCGGATCGGCCAGATGCACTGCCGACACCTCTACTGCGATTTCGTCTCCAAAGGGGGACGACAGGCGCGTGGCGAAAGATTTGATGCGCCCGTTGCGGCTGGCGTTGTCCAGCAGCACCTTCAGGTCCACCGCGCCGCGCACGAGGAAATCGGACAGGGGGCGGCCCCGGATCACGTTGATCCCGTCCAGATCGGCCATCGACAGGAACGCCGCGTTGGCCGCCGTCACCCGGCCTGTGCGGTCGCAGAAGACCAGACCGTCCGACGTCTGCTCGAACAATTGCGACAGACGGATCGAATCGTCGTTCAGGCCTTCGTCGGCGGAGTCCTGATCGAAGCGACACAGGACCAGCCGCTCGCCTGCCGCGCGAAAGGCGATCGGACGCATTTTGACGATCTGCTTGCCCGCGCGAACGGTGATCGAGATCGGGCCGGCGTCTTCGTCCTGCGCATTGGCGGACATGGCCACCAGGTCGAGCGGGCCGGTTTCCTGACCGATCCACTTCGAAAGTGGACTGCCGGAAATTTCGTCGACCGTGCCGTTCAGCAGCCGCGCGGCTTTGCCGTTCAGCTCGGCGATCTTGCCGGTCTGCGCGTTCACGAAGACGACCGCATCGCGCGTCGTCTCCATCAGCACCTTCATGCGCGTCGAAATCTCACGCTGGTGCTCATAGTCCCGTTCCAGCGCCATCTGGGTTTCGACAAGCTGCTGCTGCATCTGCGCCACTGGCTTCAGGTCGCGGCCCAGAAGCAGGATTGCGCCGTCGGGACCGATGGTGTGGAAACTGTAGCGCAGCGGATAGGCCAGACCGGTTTCGGGCAGGTGATTGAGTTCCAGCGGACGCGGAGAAGTGTTGCCCGCGTTCAGCTCTGCCAGTCGCGCGTCAAACTTCTCGACGCTTTCGCTGGTCAGCATCGAGCGGAACTCACGCCCCTGCCATCCACCAAGCGTGTCGGTAGCGGAATGGGCTGGGTTCACCAATACACTTAGCACTTCACCCAGGTCAGAAATCACCACCGAAATGTCGGACGCAGCCGCAATGATGTTGCCCAGCACGTCTGGTCCGATCAAGGGGATCGCCCCGCTCGACCAATATCGTGTGCCTCGGCTTGTCATCTGGCTTGCTTGTCCTTCGGTTCGGTCAGTGGTGGCGTGATGGTGTTGCGTCATGTCCGGCTAATCGTAGTGCTTCTTGGGGGTCGCTTGTCACATGGTCCGCTCCGGTCAAGCGGATCACGGCGTCATGTCCTATCTCAACGATCCCGCCACCGACGATCAGCGGAACCTTGCCTTCGGTGGCGCGGCGCAGCGCCGTGATGGTCTGATGGACTGCGCCCAGATCGTCCGACAGCGCGACAGAGACCATCACCACATCGAAATCAGAATCGGTGGCGATGTGGCGGACTTCCTCGGCGGGTCGGCCCAGAACCAGTCGGACGGACGCGCCGAAGCGACGCAACTGTCCGGTCAGGACCATCGCACCAAGCGTGTGGTACTCATCCGCCAGCACCATCACCATTATGTCATCTGCGGGCCCGTTCGGGTCCTCTGCCGACAGGGCACTGTCGCGCAAAAGCGCCTGCAAACGGGCCGAGCCAATGGTGACATCGGCGAAGCTGACCTGATCGGCGCACCACTCGTCACCCAATTCGCGGGCGACGGCGGGGACGTAGACATCGCAGATCTGCGCCACGGATACGCCCGACGCGCGCATCTCTGATATGGCGGAGTCGCGTTCTGCCGGGTCCGGCGTCGTCACGGCGGCACGCAGACGCGCGATCCATTTCGCGGATGTGGCGTCGGCACGGGCCCGGCGCTGCGCAATCGTGTCAAGCGCGCGCGCGACAAGGTCGGTCACTTCACTGGACCGCTCGGCTTGGAACTTTGGCTTCGGATCTTGCGATGCCATGGTTTCGAACACCCCGCACGTCGCCCCGGCCCTACCGATGCGTGGGTAGAGTATGCCGCGTTCGGGGAGGCTTTGTCAAAATTATCTGACAGGCGGCGGCGAGAAAGGCTGTCGACCGCCTCAAGGTGTAAGTTTAAGTTGACACTTCGCGCGGCCAGTGATTGGTTCAGGGCATGTCAGTAGTTGTAGCCAATCCATCTCAAACTCCTGCCGCGCGCCGCCCGGTCTACACCGCAGCAGAGCGCGCGCGTCGAGATTCGACCCCTTGGACGCTGGTGCAGGGTGTGCTTGCGCCAGTACAATTCCTTGTCTTCATCGTCTCTGCGGCGCTGGTGCTGCGGTACCTTGTGACGGGCGACGGGTACGCGGTCGCGACCGTGTCCGTCGTGGCGAAGACAGTGATCCTGTATGCGATCATGGTGACAGGTGCGATCTGGGAGAAGGTCGTGTTCGGTCAGTACCTTATGCATCCCTCCTTCTATTGGGAGGATGCCGTCAGCTTCGCCGTCATCGCGCTACACACTGCTTATCTGGTTGCTCTGTTCGGCGGCTTCGTGGGCCCGGTCGCGTTGATGTGGATCGCTCTGGCGGCCTACGGAATCTACGTCGTCAATGCCGTGCAGTTCGTCGGCAAGATGCGCCAGGCGAGGGCAGAAGCATGACCGAGCTTCCCCCCACCCGCGGCTGCGGCAACGCACCTGTTCTAAAAGAGCGCGGCCAGCGCGAGGTCTTCTGCGGCCTGACGGGAATCATCTGGCTGCACCGCAAGATGCAGGACGCCTTTTTCCTTGTGGTCGGGTCGCGCACCTGCGCCCACCTGCTGCAATCCGCCGCCGGTGTAATGATCTTCGCAGAGCCGCGCTTCGCAACGGCGATCCTTGAGGAAACCGATCTGGCCGGGCTTGCCGACGCGCAGGACGAACTGGACCGTGAAGTCGCCCGCCTGCTGGAACGTCGCCCCGATATCCGCCAGTTGTTCCTCGTCGGATCTTGTCCGTCGGAGGTCATCAAGCTGGATCTCGCGAAGGCGGCAGAGCGGTTGTCGGTGGAACATGCGCCGCATGTTCGGGTGCTGAACTACTCCGGCTCGGGGATCGAGACGACTTTCACCGAAGGCGAAGACGCCTGCCTCGCTGCGATGGTGCCCGCGCTGCCCGCGACCGACGAGCGCGAGTTGCTCATGGTCGGCGCGTTGCCCGACGTCGTCGAGGATCAGGCGAATGCGCTTCTGTCCGGTCTGGGCATCGACCGCGTGCGATGGCTGCCTGCCCGTCGCGCGGATGATCTGCCTGCCGTGGGGTCGAATACTGTCTTCGCTCTGACCCAACCGTTCCTGGGTGAAACGCATGCCGCCCTGATCCGTCGCGGCGCACGGCATATCGCGGCACCCATGCCATTCGGGGAAGAGGGGACGACGCAGTTCCTGTCCGCGCTTGCCCGTGAATTCGGCGTGTCGAAAGAGCAGTTCGAAGATGTGACCGCCGCGCCCCGCGCCCGTGCCCGCAGGGCCATCGCCCACGCGACCGAAACGCTGAACGGCAAGTCCATCTTCTTCTTCCCCGACAGCCAGCTGGAAATCCCACTGGCCCGTTTCCTGACCCGCGAGTGCGGGATGCAAGCGGTCGAGGTTGGCACCCCTTTCCTGCATCGCGCCATCACCGGGCCGGACCTTGATCTGCTGCCCGAAGGGCCGGTGATTTCCGAAGGGCAGGACGTGGACAAGCAGCTGGACCGTGCACGCGCCGCCCACGCCGACCTGACGGTTTGCGGGCTGGGCCTTGCGAACCCGCTGGAATCCGAAGGGCTGACGACCAAGTGGGCCATCGAACTCGTTTTCACGCCAGTGCATTTCTACGAGCAGGCCGGTGATCTGGCCGAGCTGTTCGCGCGCCCGATCCGCCGCAAGGCCAAGCTGCGGGTGGCCGCAGAATGAAGTTGCACCCAGCATATCAACTGAGCGCGAACGTGTTTGCCTGCGGCAACCACTTCATCGCGCGCACGGCGACTTCCATGGGATACCTCCCATGAAACTCGCCGTGTGGACATATGAGGGCCCGCCGCATGTCGGTGCGATGCGCGTCGCCACCGGAATGACCGGCCTGCACTACGTGCTGCACGCACCGCAGGGCGACACCTACGCCGACCTGCTGTTCACCATGATCGAGCGGCGCGGCAAGCGGCCTCCGGTCACCTACACGACGTTCCAGGCGCGTGATCTGGGGGCGGACACCGCCGACCTGTTCCGCACGGCCTGCAACGACGCGGTGGCCCGTTTCGATCCGCAGGCGATCATCGTGGGTGCCTCTTGCACTGCCGAGCTGATCCAGGACGATCCCGGTGGCATGGCGGAAACGCTTGGCTTCGACATCCCGGTCATCGCGCTGGAACTGCCCAGCTATCAGCGCAAGGAAAACTTCGGCGCGGACGAGACGTTCTACCAGATCGTCAAGCGCCTTGCGCAGCCGATGGAGCGCACCGCGCGCGTCACCTGCAACATCCTTGGCCCCACCGGTCTGGGCTTTCGCCACCGTGACGACGTGCGCGAGATCACCGGACTGCTGGCTGACATGGGCGTCGAAGTGAACGTCTGCGCGCCGATGGGGGCGTCGCCCGCCGACATAACCCGCATGGGTGCTGCGCATTTCAACGTGCTGCTCTACCCTGAAACGGGCGAGACGGCGGCGCGCTGGTGCGAGAAGACCTTTGGTCAGCCGTTTACCAAGACCGTTCCCATCGGCGTTGGCGCAACCCGCGATTTCGTGGCGGAAGTGCTGGAATTGGCCGAAGGCGCGACCGTCCCGTCCGAAGAGGCGCTGCGCCTGCCGTGGTATTCGGCCTCGGTTGATTCCACCTACCTGACCGGCAAGCGCGTGTTCCTCTTCGGCGACGCAACGCACGTCATGGCCATGGCCCGCGTCGCCCGCGACGAGATGGGGTTCGAGGTCGTCGGCATGGGCTGCTACAACCGCGAATTCGCCCGGCCCATGCGTGCGATGGCCAAGGAATACGGCCTGACCGCGCTGATCACCGAAGACTATCTGGACGTCGAGCAGGCCATCGAAGCCGCCGCGCCAGAGATGATTCTCGGCACCCAGATGGAGCGCCATATCGGCAAGCGTCTGGGCATTCCCTGTTCGGTGATCTCTGCCCCCGTCCACGTGCAGGATTTCCCGGCCCGCTACTCTCCGGTCATGGGGTTCGAGGGCGCGAACGTGCTGTTCGACACGCTGGTTCATCCGCTGGTCATGGGGCTGGAAGAACACCTGCTGCACATGTTCCGCGAAGACTTCGAGTTCCACGACGACGCCGGTGCCAGCCATCATGGCGGCAAGGCAAAAGCGCGTATCGAAGAGACGCCTGTGGAAACTGCCGAGACCGGCAGTGACGTGGTCGTCTGGCTGGATGCGGCCGAACGCGAGCTGAAGAAGATCCCGTTCTTCGTGCGTGGCAAGGCGCGTCGGAACACCGAAGCCTTCGCCGCAGAGCGGGGCGTGACAGAGATTTCCGTCGATACGCTGTATGAAGCGAAGGCCCATTATGCGCGATGAATTAGGCCATACGCGCGCGGGATACCGCATCGCCATCGTGACGCTGGACGCGCACGCCGCCGGCCCTGCCGCGCGTGTGCTGCCGCGCCTGGAAAAAGACTTCCCGGGCCTGTCCGTCAGCGTCCACGCTGCTGCCGAATGGGGCCACGATCCCCACGCCCTCGACGTGGCGCGCGATGCGGTGCGCGACGCCGATATCGTCGTGACCTCGCTGATCTTCCTCGAAGAGCACGTGCAGGCCATCCGTCCCGGTATCGAAGCTGCCCGCATGCGGGCCGATGCAGTCGTCGGCATGGTGTCTGATGCGGCCATCGTGAAGCTGACGAAGATGGGCGATCTTGATATGGCCAAGCCGCAAAGCGGTGTGGCCAAGCTGATGAAGCGCCTGCGCGGATCGGCCAAGCCCTCTGGCGCGTCCGGGGCCAAGCAGATGTCGATGCTGCGCCGCCTGCCGAAGATCCTGCGGTTCATTCCCGGCAAGGCGCAGGACCTGCGCGCCTGGTTCCTGATGATGCAATACTGGCTAGGCGGGTCGGACGACAATATCGAAGCGATGATCCGCTTCCTGATCTCGCGCTATGCCTCCGAGAAGACATGGCGCGGCGTCGATGCGCCCGCGCCGGTCGAATACCCAGAGGTTGGGCTGTATCATCCGGACACGCATATCGTGGACGATCCCAAGAAGCTGCCGAAGACCGACGGCCACGCTACGGTCGGCCTTCTGATGATGCGCAGCTACATCCTGTCGGGTGACACCGCGCATTACGACGCCGCGATCCGTGCGTTGGAGGCGAAAGGCCTGAACGTGCGGCCCGCCTTCGCCGGTGGCCTCGACGGTCGACCCGCGATCGACGCTTATTTCGCGGGTGGTCGCGTGGACGCTTTGGTGTCGCTGACCGGCTTCTCTCTGATCGGTGGCCCGGCCTACAACGACAGCGATGCTGCGGCGGAAGTCCTTGGCACGTTGGACGTGCCCTACATCGCCGCGCACCCGTTAGAGTTTCAGACGCTGGGCCAATGGGCCAACAACGCGCAGGGCCTCGGCCCGGTCGAAACCACAATGCTGGTCGCACTGCCCGAAATCGACGGCGCGACGAACCCCACGGTCTTCGCCGGCCGCCACGGCCCCGATGGCTGCGATGGGTGTGCGTTGAAGTGCCGCCCCTCCGCCACCCAGGCGCGCGCCATGGCCCCATGCCCCGAACGGATCACGGCACTGGCCGACAAGGTGGATCGTCTGGCGCGCCTGCGTCGGTCCGAAGCGTCCGAGCGCAAGGTCGGCATCGTGCTGTATGGTTTCCCGCCGAACGCCGGCGCGATTGGCACGGCGGCTTATCTGTCTGTGTTCGAGAGCCTGTGGAACACGTTGGTTCAAATGAAGTCCGACGGGCATGATGTGGATCTGCCAGCCGATGTGGACGCCCTGCGTGCCGCCGTCCTGAAGGGCAATGCAGCGCAGTATGGGCAAGAGGCGAACGTCGCTGCCCATGTCAGCGCCGATGAGATCGTGCGCGATACGCCGTGGTTGTCAGAGGTCGAGGCTGTGTGGGGCGCCGCTCCGGGACGTCAGCAGTCGGACGGGCGCGGTGTTTTCGTTCTGGGCGCGCGGTTCGGCAACGTCTTCGTCGGCGTGCAGCCCGCTTTCGGCTACGAGGGCGACCCCATGCGCCTGCTGTTCGAGCGTGGTTTCGCGCCGACGCACGCCTTCGTGACCTTCTACCGCTGGATGCGCGAGAGCTTTGGCGCCGACGTGCTGCTGCACTTTGGGATGCACGGTGCGCTGGAGTTCATGCCGGGTCGTCAGGCCGGGATGGGTCCGGGCGACTGGCCGGATCGCCTGATTGGCGGGCTGCCGAACGTCTATCTTTATGCCGCGAACAACCCGTCCGAGGCGACACTGGCGAAGCGCCGGTCCAACGCGGTCTGCGTGACGCATCTGACGCCGCCGGTTGGCGCGTCGGGTCTGTATAAGGGGCTGGCCGAGTTGAAGGACAGCCTGTCGCGTTGGCGTTCCAACCCCGATGCGCGGGCCGATCTGGAAGAGCTCATCGCGGTGCAGGCCGAGGCGGTCGATCTGGGCGGTGTCGCGCTGGACGATATGTGGCTGAAGCTGCTGGAAACAGAGACGGCGCTGATCACGGACGGTTTGCACATCGTGGGACGCGGCATGGATGCGGACCAGCGCAGCGCGATGATCGCTGTGATGCCGGACGGGACCGACGCCATTGCGATGGAAATGGCGTTAAGCCAGCAGACCGAACTGCCCGCCTTGATGCGTGCGCTGGGCGGTCGGTTCATCGCGCCCGTGCCCGGCGGCGACCTGATCCGTTCCCCCGAGATTCTGCCCACGGGCCGCAATATCCACGCTTTCGATCCGTTCCGAATGCCGACTGCTTACGCGATGGCCGACGGCGCGCGTCAGGCGCAGTTGATCCTGGACACGCACAAGACCACGCCGCGCTCTGTCGCGCTGGTCCTGTGGGGCTCGGACAACATCAAGTCCGACGGTGGGCCTATTGCACAGGCTCTGGCGCTGATGGGGGCCGTTCCGCGGTTCGACAGCTACGGGCGTCTCTGCGGAGCTGATCTGGTGCCGTTGGAAGACCTTGGCCGTCCCCGGATCGACGTGGTGATGACCCTGTCTGGCATCTTCCGCGACCTGCTGCCGCTGCAGACCAAACTGCTGGCCGAGGCTGCGTGGAAGGCCGCCATGGCCGACGAGCCGCTGGAGCAGAACTTCATCCGCGCCCACGCCCTGCGCTACGCCGAAGAGACCGGCTGCGACATGGAAACCGCCTCCCTGCGCGTGTTCTCAAACGCGGAAGGCGCCTACGGGTCGAACGTGAACCAGCTGGTCGATGCGTCGGCTTTCGACGATGAGGACGAGCTGGCGGACGCTTACCAGACGCGCAAGGGCTTCGCCTATGGACGCGACGGCAAGGCGGCACCCCAAGCCGCACTGTTGCAGGCGGCGTTGAAGGACGTTGATCTGGCGTACCAGAACCTCGAATCGGTCGAGCTGGGCGTGACCACGGTAGATCACTACTTCGACACGTTGGGTGGCATCTCTCGCGCAGTGCGCCGGGCCAAGGGCAGCGCCGCGCCGGTCTATATCGGCGACCAGACGCGCGGCACCGGCAAGGTCCGCACGCTGCAGGAGCAAGTCGCGCTGGAGACACGTTCGCGCGCCCTGAACCCTCGCTTCTACGAGCCGCTGCTGCAGCATGGGCACGAGGGCGTCCGCGCCATCGAAGCGCATGTGACCAACACGATGGGCTGGTCCGCCACGACCGGAGAGGTCGAGCCGTGGGTCTATCAGCGCATCAGCGAGACGTTCGTTCTGGACGACGCGATGCGCAAGCGTCTGTCGGACCTGAACCCGACGGCAAGCGCGCGGATGGCCGGACGACTGATCGAAGCGTCTGAACGGTCCTACTGGACCCCGGACGCGGCCACGTTGGAAGCGCTGCACGGCGCTGCCGACGAACTGGAAGATCGCATGGAAGGGATCGCGGCGGAATGAACTGGCGCGCTTCATATCAAGTGACCGGACTGGGGTGCTGCCCCGGCCGCGTAGGTATTTTTGGAACGATGAAGGGGGGCGTGATGGCCTCTCGGGAAGGGATCTTATGAGCCCCAAGGATGATGTCGCGACACTGCGTCGAGCGGCGGGCATGCCCCGTTTGGGAGAAGACGGCGAAGGTTCGGTGCAGGTGCATCAGGACCCGTCATCGCAGATCGAAGGCGCGAAGGTGTTCGCGGTCTACGGCAAGGGCGGAATCGGCAAGTCGACGACCTCGTCGAACCTGTCGGCGGCGTTTTCCACGCTGGGCCACCGGGTGCTGCAGATCGGTTGCGACCCGAAGCACGACAGCACGTTCACGCTGACCGGCAAGCTGCAGCCGACGGTGATCGATATCCTGAAGGACGTCGATTTCCACGCCGAAGAGCTGCGCCCCGAGGATTTCGTGGCGACCGGCTATAACGGCGTGCAATGCGTCGAAGCGGGCGGACCTCCAGCGGGCACGGGCTGCGGCGGTTATGTCGTCGGTCAGACCGTCAAGCTGTTGAAGCAGCACCACATGCTTGAAGACACCGACGTGGTGATCTTCGACGTGCTGGGTGACGTGGTCTGCGGTGGCTTTGCCGCCCCGCTGCAACATGCTGACCGCGCAGTGATCGTCACGGCCAACGATTTCGACTCCATCTACGCCATGAACCGCATCATCGCCGCGGTGCAGGCCAAGTCGAAGAACTACGGCGTGCGTCTGGCGGGGTGCATCGCGAACCGCTCGAAGGACACGAACGAGGTCGATCGCTACTGCGACACGGTCGGCTTCCAGCGCATCGCGCATATGCCCGACATCGATGCGATCCGCCGCAGCCGTCTGAAGAAGAAGACGCTGTTCGAGATGCCCGACGAGGAAGACATCGTGCGCGCGCGCGCCGAGTACATTCGCCTGGCTGAAAAGCTGTACGCGGGCACCGATCCGCTGGCCCCGGCGCCGTTGCCGGACCGTGAAATATTCGAACTGCTTGGATTCGATTGATGCCTGACGCGATACCATCCCTTGACGCACGTCGAGCGCTTGATCGCTGGACGCCCACGCGTGAGCGGGTGAAAGACTATTTCGACTCCACCGCGACCGACACCTGGGCGCGGCTGACGTCGGATGAGAAGGTGTCGCGCATCCGCGAGACCGTGCGCGCCGGGCGTGACCGGATGCGTGCGCTCATGCTGTCGCGTTTGCCCGAGGACCTGTCCGGATGTCGCGTTCTGGATGCCGGTTGCGGTGTCGGGCAGATGAGCCAGGCCTTGGCCGAGCGCGGCGCCGAGGTCGTGGCCGTGGATATCGCGCCGGCCATCCTTGACGTCGCGAAGCGGCGGATGCCGGAAGAACTGCGCGACCGCGTCACCTTCATCGCGGGTGACCTGAGCGATGACGGTCTGGGCGACTTCGATCATGTCGTCGCGATGGACAGCCTGATATACTACGAGGCGGCTGAAATCTGTTCGACGCTGGCCAGCCTTGACCCGCGTGTGTCGGGCAAGATCGTGTTCACCGTGGCGCCAAGCACGCCGATGTTGATGATGATGTGGGGCGCCGGACGGCTGTTTCCGAAAGCCGATCGCGCGCCGGTCATGGTGCCGCAATCGCCGAAGCGTCTGGCACGGCAACTGACCAAGGCGGGCTGCGTGCGTCTGCTGCGCCCGGTCGAGCGCGTGAACTCCGGCTTCTACATCTCCCATTGCATGGAGGTTCTGCCGTGAGCATCGCGCGCCTTCCCCTGCGCTATCTGCCCTTCGCCGATGCGGCCAGCGACGGCCTGCCGATGGCGCAGTTGCTGCGCCTGTCGCTGTTTCAGGTGTCGGTCGGCATGGTGACGGTGCTGCTGCTTGGCACGCTGAACCGGGTGATGATCGTGGAACTTGGGCTTGGCGCGATGCTGGTGGCGGCGATGATCGCGCTGCCGGTGCTGGTCGCGCCGTTCCGGGCGTTCTTGGGGCATCGCAGCGATACGCACCGCTCTTCAATCGGTTGGCGTCGGGTGCCGTATCTGTGGTTCGGTACGCTGTGGATGATGGGCGGGCTGGCGTTGATGCCATTCTCGCTGCTCGTTCTGGGCGGTGATACCGTGCACGATGTGCCCTTCGCGGGCACGGGACTGGCCGGGGCCGCGTTCATCATGACGGGCCTTGGCCTGCACATGACACAGACCGCCGGGCTGGCGTTGGCGTCGGACCGCGCGGATGACGAGACGCGTCCGCGCGTCGTGGCGCTGCTTTATGTGATGTTCCTGCTCGGGATGGGCGTTTCCGCTGTCGTGATCGGTTGGCTGCTGTCGGACTTTACGCCGTTGGCTTTGATCCGGGTTGTGCAGGGGTCGGCGCTTCTGGTCGTTGCGCTGAACCTTGTGGCCCTGTGGAAGCAAGAGCATGTGCGCCCGCAGACCAAGGCCGAGCGTTCGGCCCCCCGTCCGCGTTTCGCAGATGCGTGGCAGAACCTGACCAGCGGTGGTGATGCCGGGCGGCTGCTGGCCGTCGTGTTCATCGGGACGCTGGCGTTCAACATGCAGGACGTGCTGCTGGAACCCTACGGCGGCGAGATCATGGGGCTAAGCGTCGGACGCACGACGTGGCTGTCGGCGATGTGGGCGGCTGGTGCGCTTTCTGGCTTCGCCTTGGCGGGCAGGGCCTTGGCGCGCGGGCGCGATGCGTTTCGGATGGCGGCGACCGGGTTGCTTGCGGGCGTAGTCGCGTTCTCTGCCGTGGTGTTCGCGGCCCCAATGCAGGCCGCTTGGCTGTTCTACGCGGGCGCTGTCGGGATCGGTTTCGGATCGGGCCTGTTCGCGGTGGCAACCTTGACGGCCGCCATGGGCCTTGGCGCGCGCGGCATCGCCGATCACGGACTGGCGCTGGGTGCCTGGGGCGCGGCGCAGGCCACCGCCGCAGGTCTGGCCATCGCGCTGGGCGGAGCAGTCCGCGACGGCGTTGCAATGCTGGCCTCCAAGGGCGCGCTGGGAGAGGCGCTGAACACGCCCGCCATCGGTTACACCACTGTTTACCATATCGAGATCGCACTGTGCTTCGCGACGCTCATCATACTTGGGCCGCTTGTGCGGCTGTCGTTCATTCAACCCACTCAGACCCCGGAACGCGGCAAGATCGGTCTTGCTGACTTCCCAACATAGAAGGAGGACATCATGGTTGGTGTCGAATTTTTCGGAGATACAGATCTTGCGGCGGTCGCAATCTGGGGCTTCTGGCTCTTTTTCGCGCTGCTGATCTATTATCTGCAGACCGAGAACATGCGGGAAGGTTACCCGCTGGAAAAGGACGATGGCAGCATTTCGCCGAATCAGGGCCCGTTCCCGGTACCGGCGCCCAAGACGTTCATCATGCCCGAAGGCGTGCCGGACGTAACCGTGCCCTCTGCCGAGAACGAGCTGCGCCACGCCCGTGCCGAACTGGCACTGGCGCGCACCGCGCAATCCGAAGGCTTCCCGCACGCGCCGATCGGCGATCCGATGCTGGACGGCGTCGGCCCCGCATCCTGGGTGCCACGTGCCGACCGGGCCGAGCGTGACGGCGAAGGCCACATCAAGATCCAGCCGATGTCGAAGCGCGATGCGTTCTTTGTGTCCGCCGGACGCGACCCGCGCGGGATGCCCGTGGTGGCCAATGACGATCAGGTCGTCGGCGAAGTCACCGATCTGTGGATCGACATCCCCGAGCAGCTGATCCGCTACCTGCAGATCAAGCTGGAAACGGGTCAGACCGTCCTTGCTCCGATCCAGCTGGTTCGGGTTACGGCGCGCTACGTCGATGTCCGCACGCTGAACACCGAGCGCATGGCACAGGTGCCGCAGACCGCCTCGATGGAGCAGATCACGCTTCTGGAAGAAGAGAAGATCACGGCCTTCTACGGCGGTGGTGAGCTCTACTGCCGCTAGGAAAGGAAGACCGAATGCCCCGCGATTACCGCGACGATCCCGACTTCACCATCGAAGAGATCCCCGGCCTGCCGGAAGCCTTGCCACGCGGCGAAAGCGTGCTGTGGCAAGGGCGGCCGAAGGCTTGGAAACTTGCTGTGCAGGCGCTGTCTCTGAAGTGGATCGCGGGGTATTTCGTTCTTCTGGCCGGTTTGCGCGGGGCCACGCTGGCCGCCGATATGGGCTGGGCAACGGCCATGGGCTACGGCGTGCCGCTTCTGGTGGTGGGTGCCGTGGCCTGCGCGATCCTGTTCGTGATCGCCTACGTGCAGGCGCGCGCCACGGTCTACACGATCACGACCGAGCGGGTCGCGATGCGGGTGGGTGCGGCGCTGACGCTGACCGTGAACCTGCCGTTCGCACGCATCGAATCCGCCGATCTGGACACCAAGACGGGTAGTATCGTGCTGACGCCGTCGGGCGAGACGCGGCTAAGTTACTTCGTGCTGTGGCCGCATGTTCGGCCGTGGCACATGCGCCGCGTGCAGCCGACCCTGCGCGCGCTGCCGGATGCTGAAGCTGCCGCCCGCATTCTGGGTGAAGCCGTCGAGGCGCAGCAGATGCGCCCGCAAGTCACAATGATGGCAGCGGAATAGGAGAGAGCGATGTCTCGGAACCAAGGCCTATACTTCGACGCCGAACGCCGCGAGATGCAGACCCGCGACGTTCACATGATCCCGCCGAAGCTGCTGATCGCGATGGCAGTGCTGGCGCTGGGCGCTCTGGCGCTTGCGACCTACTCCAGTGTCACGGGCCGCGCGCTGGCCGGTGTGCCGCCCGAAGCCGAAGTGCTCGACAGCCGGACGTTCGTGCTGGAAGGTGATAGTGTGGCCGTCAAGCTGAGCACGCCGGACGGAGACGTTCTATACGAGACCGACAATGGTGCCTTCATCGCCGTCGTCGGAGACGCACTGCGCCGTGAGCGCAAGGTGCACAAGGTGGCGGACAATCCGCCCGTCACGCTTGCCCGTCTAGCCAACGGACGACTGGTGCTGACCGATCCCGCGACGGGATGGTCGGCCGAAATGACCTCTTTCGGTGCCGGCAACGCCCGCCACTGGGAGGTCCTGTTCAAGTAAGCCGCTTGGGCAGTAGCCAAAAGAAGGGAACCGCCAATGGGATTTTTCACCAAAACGACCGAGACCGCGCCTTGCACGGTCGAGGTTGTCCACAAGTTTGAAGAGCTGTCCGCCCATGTCCGCCTGGACAACGGCAGCGTCATCCACCCCGGTGACACGGTGCAGGTGCATGGCACCCCCGTGATGGCCGCCTGGGGAGAGGCTATAAGCGAGCGCCGCACCGCCACCATCACCCGTGCCAGCGGGCTGGAGCGGATGTGGACCAAGCTGACCGGCGACTTCGAGTTCATGGAGCTGTGCGAATTTTCGTTCAGCGAAGAAGTGCAGGCGACCGGTACGGGCGGCGAAGAATGCCGCAGCGAGGTGGCAGCATGAACGCCCCCCTCAAGCACACCGCAGACGCCACCACGGTCGAGGAAAGCCTGGAGATTCAGCAGGCACAGGCGAAGTTCGACAGTGACGACGCGACCGCGCTCGCCATGCAGAACACCCTGCTGACGCCGCGCTTCTACACCACCGATTTCGACGAGTTGGACGCCATCAATGTCGAGCCCGTTCGCGAAGAATGGGATCAGTTGATGGCCCGGATGAAGGCGGATCCCAACAAGGGTCACTTCAAGAAGACGGAAGACTGGGACGCCGTCGACTGGGA
Organism: Palleronia sp. THAF1; assembly: GCF_009363795.1. NCBI lineage: Bacteria > Pseudomonadati > Pseudomonadota > Alphaproteobacteria > Rhodobacterales > Roseobacteraceae > Palleronia > Palleronia sp. THAF1. Next base: position 3,212,563 of record NZ_CP045420.1, read on the forward strand.
GAACATGGAGCCGGAGCTGAAGGCCGAAGCGCTCGATTTCCTGATCTCAAGCTGCACCGCTGAATTCTCTGGCTGCGTGCTGTACAAGGAAATGAAGCGTCGCGGCACGAACGCCGATATCAAAGAGCTGTTCAGCTACATGAGCCGCGATGAGGCACGCCACGCTGGCTTCATCAACGACGCACTGCGCGAAGCGGGTGTTGCGGTGAATTTGGGCTTCCTGACACGCGAGAAGAAGTACACCTACTTCCGCCCGAAGTTCATCTACTACGCGACCTACTTGTCGGAAAAGATCGGCTACGCGCGGTACATCACTATCTACCGCCACCTCGAGGAACACCCCGAGCACCGCTTCCACCCGATCTTCAAGTGGTTCAAGGAATGGTGCAACGACGAGTTCAGCCATGGCGAGGCCTTCGCCCTGCTGATGCGCACCGACCCATCGATCACCGGCAGCTTCAAGAACAAGCTGTGGATCCGGTTCTTCCTGACAGCCGTCTACTCCACCATGTACGTGCGCGACCACGCGCGCCCGAAGTTCCACGAAGCGCTGGGGATCGACATCGACTGGTACGACATGGAGGTTTTCCGCAAGACCAACGTGATCGCGCGTCAGGCCTTCCCGGTTGAGTTGGACATCGACAATCCGCGCTTCCTGAAAGGCTGCAAGGCGATGGACGCCGCCGTGCGCGATATGGATGCGGCCAAGGCTAAGGGCGGCTTCGGCGGCCTTTTGGGGCGCATCGGCGCGGGCGCGCGTGCGGGTCTGGCCTTTGCCTCGATCTACACGATGCCGATCAAGAAGAACGACGTGCCCGACGACGTGCGTCTGGAACCTGCGTTCTGAACGACTGACAGACCCGGCGGCATCCGTGTCGCCGGGATAATTGAGAAAAGCAAAGAGGGCTGTGCCTGTGCTCGATAACCCATGGATCGCCGCGCTGGTCGCGCTGTTCGTCTGGTGGTTTTCCACCGGGGCGATCCTGTGGGCGGTGCAGCGTGCCGACGGCAAGGACGCCGGTGCGCACGGGCGCGTCGTACTGTTCGGACTGCCGGTGCTGGTGGCCGGGGTCGCGGGTGCGATCGTCACGGCCGGTCAGGCGGGCGCGGCCTATGGTGCGTTCTTCTCAGCCTTGGCGATCTGGGGCTGGATCGAACTTGCGTTTCTGACCGGCTGGATCACCGGCCCGCACAGTGTCGCGATGCCGTTCTGCGTGAACGACGCTCAACGGTTTCGTGCGGCTTGGGGCGCGTTGATGTGGCACGAGCTGCTGCTGTTCGCCGGGCTGGTCGGCCTGTTCGCATTGACGTGGAACGCGCCGAACACGCTGGCCTTCTGGACTTACGCGGTGCTGTTCGCAGCGCGCATTTCGGCCAAAATGAACATTTTCTTCGGCGTGCCGCGCATCAACGTGGAATTCCTGCCGCGCCCGTTACAGCACTTGCCCAGCTATTTCCGGCAAGGGCCCGTTTCGTGGCTGTTCCCGGTTTCGATCCTGATGCTGACGGCCGCCGTCTTCTGCTGGATCGAGCGCATCTGGATGACGGGTGAGGTGGGCTTTGCACTGCTGGCTGCCCTGACCGGGCTGGCGCTTATCGAACATTGGCTGATGGTGGTGCCGCTGCCAGACGCAAAACTATGGCGCTGGGCGATGCCCGCGGCTCGACAAGGACTTGAGGGAGGCGAGACGAATGGACTTTGACAAGGCATTCACCGAGCAACTGGATCGGCTGAAGGCCGACGGCAACTACCGCGTCTTCGCAGACCTCGAACGCGTCCTTGGGACTTTCCCGCGCGTGAAGAATCACGGGCCGGGACCGGACGAGGTGACGGTCTGGTGCTCGAACGATTACCTTGGCATGGGCCAGCACCCGGATGTCGTGGGCGCGATGGTCGAAGTGACAGAGACTTGCGGCACCGGCGCGGGTGGCACGCGCAATATCTCGGGCACCGCGCACCACCACGTAGCGTTGGAGCGCGAGCTGGCCGATCTGCATGGCAAGGAAGACGCGCTGCTGTTTTCGTCCGGTTACGTCTCGAACTGGGCGGCGCTGTCGACACTGGGCTCGCGGCTTCCGGGTGCGGTGATCTTCTCTGACGCGCTGAACCACGCCTCGATGATCGAGGGAATGCGCCATTCCCGCGCCGAGCGGGTGATCTGGAAGCACAACGATCCCGAAGATCTGGACCGCGCGCTGTCGCTGTATGGTCCCGACGTGCCGAAGATCGTCGCGTTCGAGAGCGTCTATTCCATGGATGGCGACATTGCGCCCATGCGCGAGATCGTGGAAGTCGCCGAGAAACATGGTGCGATGACCTATCTGGATGAGGTGCACGCCGTCGGTATGTATGGCCCGCGGGGAGGCGGTGTGGCCGAACGCGAAGGTCTGATGGATCGCATCACGCTGATCGAGGGCACGCTTGGCAAAGCCTATGGATGCTTCGGCGGCTATGTGACCGGTTCGCGCGCGCTGTGCGACTTCATCCGGTCCTTTGCCAGCGGTTTCATCTTCACCACCGCGATCCCGCCTGCCGTTGCAGCCGCGGCGGCCACTGCGGTGCGGCACCTGAAAACGAGTCAGATCGAACGCATGCGTCAGCAGCGGCAGGTCGCACGTTTGCGCGAGGGGCTGGATCGTATGGGTATCCCGCATTTGCCGAACCCCAGCCATATCATCCCGGTGATGATCGGAGATCCGGTGAAATGCCGCATGATTGCCGATGTGCTGATGCTGGATCATGGGATTTACGTGCAGCCCATCAACTATCCGACCGTGCCCAAAGGGACCGAGCGTCTGCGCTTTACGCCTGGTCCCTGCCACTCCGACGCGGATATCGATCAACTGGTCATGGCTCTGAACAGTTTGTGGAAGCAATGCGCCTTGGCCCGGCAAGTGGCATGATATCGCACCTAGTTGATGGACTGCGCGCTTGACGCTGGCACAGTGAAAGCTACGCTTCAAAGCAATGAAATCATGTCCGGTGTTGTCCGGATGATGGGAGGATATCGTATGAAATCGATGAGTTTTACTATTGCCGCAATGGCGCTGTTTGCTGCACCGGCTTTCGCCGAAAGCCATGTGTCCGGTGACGCTGCGGCTGGCGAGAGCGTATTCAACCAGTGCCAAGCCTGCCACGTGGTGACCAACGACGAAGGTGAGACTCTGGCCGGTCGGGCCGGCCGCACGGGTCCAAACCTGTACGGCATCGAAGGTCGCACCGCCGGCACCGTCGAGGACTTTCGTTACTCGTCTTCCATGGTCGAAGCGGGTGAGGCTGGGCTTGCCTGGAACGAGGAAGACTTCGCCGCCTACACGCAAGACCCGACGGGCTTCCTGCGCGAATATCTGGACGACAGCGGCGCGCGGGGCAAAATGGCCTTCAAGCTGCGCAGCGAAGATGACGCAAAGAACGTCTATGCGTATATCGTCTCGCTTGGCGGTGGCACCCCGATGGAAGAGGCCGAAGAAGGTTCGGGTAGCTAAGCCTGTATCCTTTCCGGTTGAAATGCGGCCGCCCCGAACCGGGGCGGCCGTTTTCGTTTCAGAAGTAGCTGCGCACAAGGGCACCCGAAATCAGCGTCCATCCATCCGCGACGGCGAAGAACGCCAGTTTGAACGGCAGCGAGACGATCGCCGGCGGGACCATCATCATACCCATGGACATCAGTACTGCCGCGACCACGAGGTCGATGATCAGGAACGGCAGGAAGATCAGGAAGCCGACCTGAAACGCGCGTTCGATTTCGGATAGCAGGAAGGACGGTACCAGTGTCGACAGGGGTGCGTCTGGCGCAAGCTGGGTGGTGTCATCGGGTCTCAGCGAGGTGAGCGCCTCGAAGGTGCCGGGATCGATACGGGCGGCCATGAACTCCTGGAATGGGGCAAGCGCGCGGGGTACGGCCTCTTCGATGGTCATCGCGCCGTCCACAAGTGGTGTGATGCCGACGTCCCATGCCTCGCGAAAGATCGGCTCCATCACGAAGTAAGTCAAAAACAGTGCAAGAGTCACGATCAGCATGTTCGGCGGCGCCTGTTGTAGCCCGATGCCTTGGCGTAGGATCGAGAGCACCGTTACGAGGAACGGAAAGCAGGTGATCATGATCAGCAGGCCCGGCACCAGACTAAGGACGGTAACCAGGACCAGAAGCTGTATACCGCGCCCCGCGAGGCTGCCTTCACCGTCGAAATCGATCTGGATCTGCTGTGCCTGAAGCGGCCCCGCGATGATCGCGAAAGCCACAAGCAGCGTCAGGCAAGGCAGAAGCCTTCGGATCAAAGGCCAGTTTCCATATCCGCGACCTCGGTCAACCGGACGGAAAGAGCGCCATCGTCACCTTCTGTCTCTTCCAGCATACCACGCGCGATAAGGCGGTCGCCGACATACAGTTCCACCGGGTCATCCACACGCGTATCCAGTGTCAGGACAGCGCCTTGTTCCATGCTAAGCAACTCCGACAACTTCGGGCGCGCCTTGCCGACGGCGACGGTGATCTCCACAGGCACGTGGTGCAACGGATTAGGCGGCCGTGACGGCGCTATGGTGTCGGGTTCATCCATGGGACAGGGTTTCCTCGTTCAGGGTGTCGAGCGCGGCCAGCGCGTCGTTCAACGTGGCTTCTACGATGCTCAGGTCGATTTCCCGCGCGCTTTGGCCAAGCCGTATGTGGATAAGGCCCGGGCCCAGCGAGTCATCGGCTTCTATGCGGGTTGGGAAGCGCGCGTGGGCAGAAAGGCAGTTCGCCATCTGCTCGGCGTCATCGGGGCAGACGTTGATCAAAACCTCGGGGTCGGGTTGTCCGTCGGCCAATTGGTGCATCGCCTGTTCTAGCCGGTGCCCTAGGGTCTCTTGCAGCACACGCGGTACGATGGTCTCGACGATACCCGAAAGGAGGGGGCGCAGAGCTGACATGACGTGCGCGCGGGCTTCGTGGAACGTGAACCCAAGCTCTTCCATCCGAGCGGCAAGCGCACGTTCTGCGCCATCGGCTTCCGCCTTGTAGGCATCGGTCGCGTCGTCCCAGCCTGCGGTATAGCCTTTGTCGAAGGTCGCGAGCTTTTCCGCTTCGAGTCGCTCTCCGTCGATGACCGCCAGAGGAACAAGACCGGTGTATTGACCGAAGTCTTCTAGGATCAGGGGGGATGCGCTCATGCCTTTTCGCTTTCATCTTCCATCCAAGATCGCAGGATCTCTAGCGACTCATCCTGTCTTTCATCGATAAGTTGGCGCAATCTGTCGACGGCGCTGGTGGGGGCGGTTGCGTCAGCGGCCGCCGTAGGCTCCATGCCAAGCGGCTGTCCGGCTTGCCCCATGAAGTCCGGCATGTCGTCCGGGTCGATCTCGCCTGTCAAAGCGGTCTCGGACATGGGCGCGCCAGAGATATCGGCTGGCGCCGCAAGCGCGGGGGCCGTTGGCTTGGCCATGATCGGGCGAACGACGAACAGCCCCAAGACCAACGCGACGATGCCAAGAATGGCGATCTGTGCCAGACGCATAGCGTCGATGGGGCCGAACAGGCTGGCTGCGACGGGCGCGGTTCCGTCCTGGGGCACCGCTTCGAACTGCATCGACCTGACCGAGAGCGAATCGCCTCTCTCCGGATCATAGCCAACGGCGGCCGACACAAGTTCGGTCAGCGCTTCGATTTCGGCTTCAGGTCGTTCAGTCCAGACAGTCGCTCCGGTGTCATCCACTGTTTGGATCCCATCGATCAGAACAGCGGTTGTGATTCGGTCGATAGCACCAGGGGAACGCGTGACCTGACGCTCAATCTGGCTGACCTCGAAATTCGTGGTTTCGCGCGTTTCGTTCGACTGGCTGGAGCTGGACCCGCCGCCCTGTTCCGCGCCGTCTCCATCGGGCAGATTCGATGCAACCGTCACTTGGCCACCGCCGCCGTCCGCGTTCGTGCTGCTGGATTGTGTAACATCTTGGCTGATCGCGATGCGGCTGTCGGGGTCGATACGCCGTTCGGTGATTTGCTCGGTTTCGGTCATCGTCTCGACGTTCACCTCGACGACCACTTTGCCGTATCCCACGCGCGCTTCCAGCAGGCGTTCCACGTTACGCTTCAGCTCTGCTGCACGGTCGCCTGACGCGCCGGCGCCTTGATTGGTGTCCTCTCCGGCAAGGATTACGCCGCCGGTGGCGTCTATGACCGACACATTCTCGGGTGCCAATCCACTGACGGCAGAGGCGACAAGGTATCGCAAGGCCCGCGCATGTGCAGAGGACAGGCCACCACCGGAGGGTGTGACGGTGACGGACGCCGTTGCGACAGCCTCGCGTTGGAACGGTTTGGTGCCGGTATTGGCGATGTGCACCCGCGCGTTCTGGATCGCGGGAGAGGCGACGATCGTGCGGGCAAGCTCACCCTCGGTCGCGCGCCAGTAGGCGGCATCGAACATCTGACTGGTGGTGCCGAACCCGCTCATCCCGTCGAGCAGTTCATATCCTTGCGACACGTTTTGCGGCAGCCCTTCGCTGGCCAGCGTCATGCGCAAGGCATCTCTTTGCGTGCTGTCCACAAAGATTGCACCACCGCGCACGTCATACACAACGCCACGGGCGTCGAGCGCGGCGACAACTTCGCCAGCAGCCCCTGATTCGAGACCGGAATACAAAAGATCCATGTCCGGGCGCGAGGCCATACGGGCCACCATCAGAACCAGGGCGAACATCGCGACGGTTGCGCCGACGACCATGATGCGGCGTTGGACCGTCAGTCCGGCCCATGACGATACGATCTGTTGCAAGAAGCGACCTCCTGTCACCTCGGGACACACGTTCTTTCCCGATGCGGCCACTTTCCCTCATCCGTCTTAACAATCGGTTAGTGGCTTTGCGTTTATCTGGCTCCAGCAAGATGTTTTGATACGAGGTGCCGGAATGGCCGACGAAACCGAAGAGGATGCCGCCCCGAAGAAGAAGGCCGGCAAGGGATTGCTCGTCGGATTAGTGCTGGCGGTCCTGTTGGGCGGCGGCGGATTCTACGCGGTGTTTTCCGGTGTGATCCTGGGCGAATCGGGCGACGTGGCAGCGGCCGAAACGGATGATGATTCCGTCGATGCGAAGGCGCATGACGGTGAGGAGGATGCGGATTACAGTGCGCTGTCCGGGCCTGCGGTTCCGGCCAGCGTGTCGGACGTGGCCTTCCTCCCGGTCGAGCCTGTCGTGGTGTCATTGGCCGGGGCTGGAAGCAATCGCCATCTGCGTTTTCGGGCCGAACTAGAAGTGCCGTCAGACTACGCGGATGAGGTCGAACACCTTATGCCGCGCGTGATCGATGTGATGAACGCCTACTTGCGTGCCGTCGACCCCGCCAGCCTGTCATCGCCTGGTGCCCTTATCGCGCTGCGCGCCCAGATCCTGCGACGCCTTTCGCTGGTAATCGGTGCGGAACGCGTGACCGACGTGCTGGTCATGGAATTCGTCCTGAGTTGAGGAGAAGAGAGATGAACGCCATCGCCGATGGGCTTTTGATTGCTGGCGCGATCGGGGTCGCCTTTTACTGTTTCGTCTTGTCGCGTCGCCTGACCCGATTTACCGACCTTGATCGGGGCGTAGGTGGCGCCGTGGCGATGTTGTCCAGCCAGGTGGATGATCTACGGCGGGCCTTGGACGATGCACGATCCACCGCAGAATCTTCCGGTCAATCACTGGAAGATTTGACCGACCGAGCCGATGCGGTGGCGCGCCGGTTGGAGCTACAGGTCGCGTCGTTGCAGGACATTGCCGAGCCTCCCGCGCCGACGGAGCCTGCTCCCATGCCCGCAAATCGTGCCAGCGCGGCTCCAGCGACCCAGTCGTTCTTCTCGCGCAGATCCGTGGGTGTCACGTCATGATGGCGCGTATGAAGATCAGCCGTATCGGTGTTTTGCCCGTGTTGGGCGGTCTGCTGATGGCCTCGGCCTTCTTGCGAATCGCCGGCTTCCCAGTCTCCACGCTGGTCGCTCCGATGGCGCAGGCCAGCCGTGCCGAAGCAGACACCACGCAAGAGCCAGATGAGTTGGCGGAGATCCTGGACGTTTTGAGCGAACGGCAAGCCGCACTGGACGCCCGCGAAACACAACTGGATGCCGATGCAGAGCGTCTGGCCGAGGGGCGTGCGGCCCTCGCTGCGCAATTGGCGGAAATCGAGCAGGCGGAGACGGAACTCAGGCGGTTGCTCAACCTAGCTGACAAAGCTGCCGAGGACGATCTGTCTCGCCTTGCAACAGTGTACGAAAACATGAAGCCGGCCGAGGCGGGTGCGTTATTCGAACAGATGCCTCCGGCGTTTGCCGCAGGGTTCCTTGGCCTTATGGGGCCTGCAGCTTCGGCGCGCATCCTTGCCGCGCTGAAACCCGAAACAGCCTATGCGGTCAGCGTCATTCTAGCCGGTCGAAATGTCGACACGGTGGAGAACTAGGCCGTGCACCTTCCCCAAATCAAAGGACCGAGTAAATGATCGCGATCATCGGTGTCATCGTCGTCTTCGTGATGGTGTTCGGCGGCTATCTGGCTGCGGGCGGCAAGATGGGGATCATCCTGAAGTCCCTTCCGTTCGAGATGACCATGATCATGGGAGCCGCTGTCGGAGCCTTTCTGCTATCGAACGACGGCGCCACGGTGAAGCACACGATCAAGGACATCGCGCGCATTTTCAAAGGTGCGAAATGGAAGGCTGACGACTACCGCGACCTGCTGTGCCTGCTGTTCGAGCTCATTCGTTTGGCCAAGTCCGATCCGCTTGCCGTCGAAGCGCATATCGAGGCACCGCAGGACAGCACGATCTTCGGGCGTTACCCGAAAATTCAGAAGGACCGCGAGTCGGTCGAGCTGATTTGCGATACGATGCGCTCGGCTTCAATGAACTATGACGACCCGCATCAGGTTGAAGAGGTTCTGGAAAAGCGGATGGAATCCAATCTGCACACCGCGCTTCACTCCAGCCATGCGCTTCAGACCATGGCTGACGGACTGCCCGCCCTTGGCATCGTCGCAGCAGTGCTTGGTGTCATCAAGACTATGGCGGCCATCGACCAACCGCCCGAGGTGCTGGGCAAGATGATTGGCGGTGCGCTTGTCGGAACGTTTCTTGGCGTATTTTTGGCGTATGGTTTTGTCGGGCCCTTCGCCGCGAAGCTCAAGGCAGTAGTCGAAGAAGACGCGCAGTTCTACCAGCTTATCCGAGAAGTGCTGGTCGCCAACCTGCATCAGCACAGCCCTGCGATTTGCATTGAGGTTGGTCGCCAGAATGCTCCTGCCCATCACCGCCCTGCTTTTGACGCGCTCGAAGAAGCGTTGAAGGGCACAAAGGCCGCATGATGCGTTGGCTACCTTTACTGTTGGCGATAATTCCCGCAATTGCCAGTGCTGAAACGCGCGTTCGTACCGCCGAGCACGAGACGTTCACACGCGTGGTTATCGATTATGCCGTTCGACCAGATTACAATCTCGAAATTAACGAACGCCAAGTGCAGGTTCAAACGGATAAGGTCGTGCACTACGACCTGTCTGACGTTTATCGGCGGATAGACCGAACGCGCGTCACCCAACTCAGCAAGAGCGAAGCCGCTCTTCTTATCGACCTTGGGTGTGATTGCACAGTCACCCAAACCGAGTTGCCGAGCGGCGGACTGGTTATCGACATCGGTGACCCGGATCGAACGGCGCGCCCTATTCGGGGGTCCGAGGCCCAGCAGGAGCTGACAGCACTGCAAGAACCGCCTTCGGAAGTTTCGCCAGCTTCGCTCGTCAATTCGACCGTGGATCTTCCGATGATCCCTGGTCTTCTGACCCGAGAAGCTGCCGAGCCGTCTCCGATGGCAAAGACACTTAGGGAAAGCTTGATCGCGGATCTTCTCGACAATTCTATATCGGGGGTGTCCCTGGCGCCTCTGGCAAAGCAACCGGTCATCGCTGACGCAAAACCCGAGGACGGAGCAGGCTCAATATCGACAGGGCAAATCGCGGTCGACACCAGAAGTGGCCAATACGCGCGCGGTAGCCAACGCATACCTGCGCGGGCCACGTGCGCCCCGGTCCTGTTGCTGTCGATCCCAGATTGGCTTGCTGGTCCCAAAACGCTCGATCCTGCATCCAGCAATCCTGAAATACTCAATTCAACCGCCAAGAAACTTATTATAAATGGATTTGGCGTAGAGGCCGCAGCAATCCTCGACCCTTCGATGCGCACATCTGACGATGCCGTTCTGCTTGAATTGGCGCAGCTCGTGGATGCACCGATCGAAGCGCCTCTGATTGTCGCAATGTCGGAATGCGGCGACTTGGCAACCCTTTTCGCGGCACTTGCCGATCCACCGACGCCTCCGGCACGACCGGGCGCTCTCGTGGCGGCGATTAGTTCACTCCCAAACCAGCTTCGTAACTTCTACGGGGACAGGGTTACAAAACAAATGCGAAAAATTGGTCAGATCGAAACGGCTGAACTTGTGATGGCCGCCGTCGGTCGCACTGATCCGGCGCAGACGGGTCCGGTTTTGACACCGAACGAAATTGGGCCGAGCGATAGACGGCGGGGAAATGCAGATTTGGAGATGGAAATCGCACTCCGTACACCGGATGCTCCAAGCGCAATCGCCGCGCTGATTATGGGATACATCAATCGGGCCGAACCTGTGCCTCAAGATATCTTCGACCAGGCGAGTATCATTCTACGAGAGTCAGAAGGTGTCGCGCGGTTTGAACTTGAACGGGCGATGTTCGACGCGTGGATCGCTGAAGAGGACGTGCAAAGTGCGAATACTTTGATCTTTGAAGTTGCAAATCGCTCAAAGGAAGAGGCGGTCGTTTTGCGCGAACGACTTGCCAAGAGTGTCTTGGAGTTTTCATCGGACGCAGATTTTTTACGTGGTTTAGCGGTTATCGCAGTTGAGCCTTTGGCGAATGCCGAGCTGCGGATCGGATTGGCGGATCGTTCACTGCAACTTGCGATGCCGCATTTGGCGGTGGCAATCTTAATGGCGAACCGAGGCGTGCCGTCCCGGCCAGAGCGGATTTTGTTGGCGCAGGCGCATCTAGATCGCCAAGACTGGGCAAAAGCTTCGGATATTCTCGGTCCCATGACCGGAGCCGATGTCGATAGCCTACGTGCTCGCCTGCCGGCGCCTCCGGTTTCCATCCCGGTGGAAAGGATAGCTGAACCAGCGGAGAGGGTGCCGCCAACCATTAGGGCCCGCAGTTCAAAGCTGGTCTCCGAAACAGAGTCCTTGAGAGAGGAATGGAGCGCGTTTCTGGAGCCATAGTTCGAGCGTAAACCTTTGCTAAAGCATTGTGGGGCATTCTTCGGGCTACACTGCGTCCACAAAGGGTCGTGCGGATGGTCATCGAACCACTGAAAAATTCGGTCAGGCTGACGGGCATCAATGCTGCCCTTGAAACGGTGCGATATGTCAGCCCATTCTTGGAAAACAGGTACGCTCCATGAGCATTCGCGATCTGTTTCAGCCGACGATACTGCTTGCGCTTGCGCTGATGTCGATCATTGTAATGATGGTTCTTCCCGTGCCGGCATGGGTTCTCGATATCGGGCTTGCTACATCCTTCGCGCTTGCGATTTTGATGTTCACCACGACTTTGTTCATTGAGCGGCCACTGGAATTCTCTGCCTTCCCGACCGTTCTTCTTGCATCCTTGATGCTCCGCCTATCGCTCAACGTCAGCTCGACCAAGCTGATCATAGGAGAAGGACACACGGGCACCGGCGCGGCGGGAGACGTCATTGAGGGCTTTGCCATGTTCGTCATGGGGGGCAGCGTGTTCCTTGGCCTTGTGGTGTTTGGCGTCCTGATGATCGTGAACTTTATCGTGATCACGAAGGGTGCGGGCCGAATGGCAGAGGTCGGCGCCAGGTTCGCGCTAGACGGGATGCCTGGCAAGCAGCTGGCCATCGACAGCGACATGAGCGCGGGTGCGATCGACCACGCCGAAGCCAAGACCCGCCGCGAGCGTGAGCAGGCGGAGACGACATTCTTCGGCTCGCTCGACGGTGCGTCCAAGTTCGTGAAGGGCGACGCCGTCGCAGGCCTTCTCATCACTCTTTTGAACTTGGTGATGGGTCTTGCGATGGGCACCATCGTCCACGGCATGCCCGTTGGAGCAGCTCTGGAAACCTACGCCATCCTGACCGTCGGCGACGGGCTAGTGACCCAAATTCCCGCAGTCGTCATCTCCATCGCTTCAGCACTGTTACTGGCCCGCGGTGGTACGACCGGCTCGACCGATATGGCTTTCTTCGCGCAGTTGGGTCGCTATCCCGCTGCCTTGGCGACGGTTGCTGTGTTGCTGGCTCTCTTTGCTGTCGTGCCGGGGCTACCTTTTGTCCCGTTCATGGCAGGCGGGATCGGTCTGGGTTGGCTGGCGTGGCGCGCGCAGGGCGCCGCGAAGCAGCGCGAGACCAACGCTGCCGTAGTGCCGAAGTCGACGCCGGTGCGAAAATCAATGGGGGACGTCCTTGATCTGGACGACATCCATCTGGAGTTCGCCCCTGATTTGGTGCCGTTGGTGCTTGACCCGGCGACTGGGCTGGATGCTCGTATCGGCAACATGCGCAATCACGTGGCCGCTCGATTTGGCCTTGTCTTGCCAGAGATCCGTCTAACGGACGACCCTGGACTGCCACCGGGCACCTACGTCGTTCGCATTCACGGGGTAGAGCGCGTACGCGATCGGATCGAAAGCAACCATGTCCTTGCGCTGGTCAACGATGGCAACCCCGATGCGCTGCCAGAGGGTATGGACGTGGCAGAGCCTGTCTACGGCGCAGCCGCTCGTTGGATCGCGGGAAAAGATCAGGACGCCGCCGCGCAAGCTGGGATTACGACCGTAACGCCAGCCGAGGTCTTGGCGACACACCTGCTGGAAGTCATCAAGCAAAATTTCCACCGTCTTCTGACTTTGAAAGCCCTGCGCCGCTTGCTGGACGAGTTCACGCGCCTATCCGATCCTGATCGCGCCGCCGCGAACCGCAAGCTGATCGATGAATTGGTGCCCGACAAGGTGCCAATCGAATTGCTGCTGAATGTCCTGCGTCTGCTGCTAGAAGAGCGGGTGTCAATCCGCAACATGCCCATGATTTTGGAAGCAATCGCGAGTGCCCGAACGCAGGTGTCAAGTTCGGAGGCCATCTGCGAACTCGTGAGGCAAAGACTGAGCTTCCAACTCATCGCGGAACTCAAACGCGCGGATGGCACCGTTCCGCTTATCCAGTTGGACCCCGAGTGGGAAGAAACCTTCAGTCGCCACCAGTTGCAGGGCGAGCCCGGCGATACGTCCGTCGCGCTGCCGCCCGATGCGTTCAACAAACTGGCCGACGGCGCAGCGGATCGTCTTGGAACCGCAGCCGAACGCGGGTTATATCCGGCACTTGTCACGTCAGCACGGCGGCGTCGGTTTCTGCGGATGGTTCTGTCGGCAAAGGGACTGTCAAACCCGGTGCTCAGCTTCGAAGAGTTAGGAACAGAGGCGCAGCCCGCATTGGTCGGAACAGTGCCCGCGTGATCCAGTCCCTGACAGCGTTGACCGGGTTGGCTGAGACGGCATTCGTTGCCGGTTTCGCGGTGTTCCTGCGCGTCGGTGCTGCGATGTCGATGCTGCCTGCTTTTGGCGAACGGTCGATCCCCATGCGTGTGCGGCTTGCGCTGGGCATCGCATTTACACTGATCGTGACGCCTGCTGTCGTGGCGCGTCTTCCAGGACTGACTGCTACCGATCTTGCGGGACGTTTCCTGCTGATCGAGACTGTGATCGGTTTTGCCCTAGGGGGCATGCTACGGCTGTTCGTGATTGCTCTGCAGCTTGCCGGAGCGATGGCCGCGCAGACGATTTCCCTTGCCCAGATATTCGGCGGCGGCGCAACCGATCCACAGCCGACCATCGGCCATATCATGGTGATGGCCGGTTTGACGCTTGCTGTAATTCTAGGGCTTCACGTCAAGATCGCCGAATACCTCGTATTCTCATATGAGCTTTTGCCAGCCGGGCAGTTTCCGGATGCGGCCGATCTAGCCGCTTGGGGTGTCGAGCGCACCGCCCGTGCCTTCGCCCTCGGGTTCGCGCTGGCTATGCCGTTCGTAATCACATCGCTGATCTACAACCTGACGCTAGGCGTCATCAATCGCGCGATGCCTCAGCTTATGGTGGCCTTCGTCGGCGCGCCCGCGATCACGCTGGGCGGCTTGGCGATCCTTGCGCTGTCCTTACCGCTTGCCCTGCAGGTCTGGATGCAAGCGTTGGACGGGTACATGGCAAACCCGGTCGCGGCCACGCGATGAGCGATCAGGACGAAAGCGAAAAGAGCCACGAGCCTTCTCAGAAGAAGCTCGATGATGCGCGTAAGAAAGGGGAAATTCCAAAATCGACTGATCTGACGACCGCCGCGGGCTATGCGGGGATGGTTCTGGTCGCCGTAGGCTTTGGAGCGGATTCTTTGCAGCGGATCGGTGCAATCCTTGCCGGTGTGCTTCATCGGGCCGGCACGCTTGATCCCGGAGCGCCAGAGTTGGTGCCGGTGGGCGCGCAGTTGGTCACGGCCCTGCTGCCTTGGGCGCTTCTGCCGATCGGCTTTTGCATCGTGTCCTTGCTGGGCCAGCGCGCGTTCACCTTTGCCGGTTCCAAAATGGCACCGAAAGCCAGCCGTATCTCTGTTCTATCCAACGCCAAGCAGAAGTTCGGGCGCGGCGGATTGTTCGAGTTCGCAAAGAGCGCGGTTAAGCTGACCATTTATTCCATAGCTCTGTTCGTGTTCCTCTGGCGCTCTCTGCCGGAAATCATCGGTTTGGTGACACTCGATCCCGGCGTGGCGACTGCCGCGGCACTCGCGATGACGGTGCGATTTCTGTGGCTGGTTCTGGTGGTGGCGCTGGCGATTGGTGTCATCGACGTGGCGTGGCAACAGGCCGAGCATGCGCGCAAGAACCGCATGTCGCGCAAAGAGATGACGGACGAGCAAAAGGAAAGCGACGGCGATCCTCATATGAAGGGCCAGCGCCGCCAACGTGGAATGGAGATCGCTTCGAACCGAATGCTTGCGGATGTCCCGGACGCCAGCGTGATCGTGGTGAACCCAACGCACTATGCGGTAGCCCTGAAGTGGTCGCGCAGCTCAGCCGGAGCACCCGTTTGCGTGGCGAAAGGCGTTGATGCCGTTGCCCTTCGCATCCGCGAACTGGCCGAAGAGGCAGGCGTGCCGATCCATTCCGACCCGCCGACAGCCCGCGCATTGCATGCCACCGTGGAAATCGGCGGTGAGATCTCGCCGGAGCAATTCGCGCCGGTCGCTATCGCGATCCGCTTCGCCGAGGTTATGCGACGCAAGGCACGTGCGCGATGACCGATGGATTGAAGGACTTGGCTCGTATCTCTGCCATGTTGCGAGATCGCGAACTTGGCGCTGTCGAGCGGATCGTGTCACAGCTGAACGCGATTCAGTCCGACATCGCGCGCTTGCAAGATGCACAATCCGCGCGCAGGACCGATGCATCCATCGATACCGCGCGCCTGACAGGAATGGATATGAGCTGGCTTGCGGAAACAGAGCGCCGGATCCTGCGCCTGCGTCAGCAAGAGGCGGCGTTGCGCGCTGCCCATGAAACAGCGTTGGGCAGAGCGCGTAAGGCGTTCGGCCGCGCCGACGTGACGGCGCGGATTGCCGGGATCAAGCCGCCTGTTTGACGATATCCAGAAGCAACACGTCGTACAGACCCGGCCCGATTTCCGCGCGGGCGGTTTCCATTAAGGCGGTCTTCAACCGATCGAGCTTGCCGTTCGACGTGAAGTTACCCTCGAAGCCACTGGTGTTGGCGTGATCGAGCATGACCCGCAGAAAACGGTCGCGCAGCCTTGGCTTGCGTTTCTGTGCGATGTCTTGTGCGGCGCTATCGGTCTCTAGCGTCAGCGAAAGCACGACCAATGCGTCAACGCGGCCGTCCTTGATGATCGGAACGACGAACTGATGGTCCAGACTGACAAAGATCGGATCGCCAGATGGCGCATCGTGGCTGTCGTCTTTGGCGTGGTCCGGTTCGGTGTGCGCGACTTCCCCGCAGGGATTTTCGGTCTGCGCGACGTCCGGCAACTCGGGCGATGGGCGCAGCGCAAAACCGGCGCCGACACCTGCGCCGAGGCCGACCAGGGCCAGCGCAATTGGGATGAGCAGTTTCATGAGCGTGCCTTTCAGAACGGCAGGATGATATCGGCGACCTGCTGACCGTAGCGTGGCTGCTGGACGTCGGTGATCTGGCCGCGTCCGCCGTAGGAAATACGGGCGGCGGCGATCTTGTCGTAAAGAACCTCATTCCGACGCGAGATGTCTTCGGGCCGGACGATGCCGGTTACGATCAGCTCACGCAGTTCGAAGTTCAGGCGTAGCTCTTGCCGCCCTTCGATCGCGAAGGCACCGTTCGGCAAGACTTCGGTGACGGTGGCAGCAACGCGCAGGGTCAGGCGTTCGTTGCGGGAGGTACTTCCGTCACCCGAAAAACCGGAACCAGACGAAAGTCCCACGGCGCTGTTCAAATTTGCCCCTTCCGGCAATTTTTCATTGATACGTTGTGGGATGCCGAAGAAATCGTTGATCGCCATATTGGAATTGGCACTCCGCGACCGATCAGAGGCGTTCGAGAATTCGGCGCGGTCATCGATCTCGACGATGACGGTAACGATGTCGCCTCGCGTTTCTGCCCGGCGGGTTCCCAGCAACGATCCCCGTCCGCCGGACCAAAGCGATGCGGCGTCGGTATTCCGTTCGGGCTCGTACGACACCGGCAGTCCAGGGCTTTGCATCGCCACGAGTTCGGGGCTTTGGGCGACTGGACTAAGGGCAGGCGGCCGTCCCACGTCATTGATCCGACCGCAGGCGGGAGCTGTTACGAAGGAGAGGATTGCAAGGCATAGGATGGGACGCATCAGCGGAATCCTTGTGAGACGGTGACGGTTCCGTCGGGCATGACGTCTCCGAAGACGGTTGCGCGAGAGGACAGGTTCATGACGCGCAGGCGGTCGCCAACACCGGCGCGATCCAGCGCGCGACCATCGGCGCGCATGCGCAAAGTGCCGGCGGCATACTCTATAACAACGATCTGATTGCGCTCGATCAACGCGGGCGGGCCGATGTCGCCCGTGCGCACCGGCCGTCCGGCGTAGAGCGTCACGCGCGCTTCCTGTCCGATTGCAGCTGACGGGTCGGACAGCAGACCGGGCGCGCCGCCGGGGGCGATTTTCAAGTCGCCGGGACCGATCAGGCTGCGCGCGCGGATCGTCGTGGTCGCGACTACCATGTCGGCCAGCGCCGGAGCTGCCGTCAGGATGAGAAGAAGGGCGATGCGGATCATCGGATCTGCGTCGTCGCGCCGAGCATCTGGTCGGCGGCGGTGATGACTTTTGAGTTCAGCTCGTAGCCCCGCTGCGCCTCGATCAGCTTGGTGATTTCTCGAACGGGATCGACGGAACTGTCTTCCAGATAGCCCTGCCGCAACGTGCCCAAGCCATCGGTGCCCGGCTGTCCGCCGACGGGTGCGCCGGATGCGGGGCTTTCGACGAAGAGGTTCGAGCCGATCGCTTCCAGCCCCTTCACGTTGGAAAAGCCGACGAGGTTCAACTGACCCAGGATTTGGGGTTCGACCTCGTTCGCGAAGTAGGCGTAGACCTCGCCGTCTGCGTTGATCGCGATGGCACGTGCGTCTTCGGGGATGGTGATGCCCGGTACGGCGGGATAGCCGTCCGATGTGACGATCTGGCCGTCCGCGGATCGTTTCAGAGCACCGTCACGAGTGTAGCCGGACTGGCTCGAGGGCAGCGTGACCTCCAGGTAACCGTTGCCTTCAATGGCAAGATCCAGATCGCCGCCGGTCTGGACCAAAGTGCCCTGCGCGACCTCCATCGTCACGGCGGCAGAGCGTGCGCCTAGGCCAAGTTGGATGCCTGTCGGCAGTTCGGTGCCGGTGGCGGACGAGATCGCGCCGGGGCGAGCGACCTGTTCGTAGTGCAGGTCGGCGAATTCTGCGCGGCGGGCGTTGTAGCCGGTGGTGCTCATGTTCGCGAGGTTGTGGGAAATGACTTCCACCCGCTGTTGCTGGGCGGCCATTCCGGTGGCGGCGATGGACAGGGCGCGCATTGATGTCTCCTATCGGCTTAGGGTGGAAAGGACGTTGCGGATGCGCTCGTCCTCTTTTTCGGAAAAGCTCTGGCCAAGCTCGTAGGCGCGCTGCACCTCGATCATGCGGCTGATCTCCAACAGGGGGTTCACGTTCGACGCTTCCAAATGGCCCTGCAGGATCGCTGCGCCTTCGTCGGGGGGGATCGGCTCTGCCGGAGCGGACAGGCGGAACAGAAGGCCCGATCCACGTGTCACGTCTTGCGGCGCGGCGGCGCGCCAAAGGCCGATCTGTACCAGAGGAACTCCGTCAGCTGAGATCGTGCCGTCACGCGCAACGGCGACGCCGCCCGCGTCAGGCGGGATGAAGATCGGCGCGCCGCCGGCATCCAGAACGCGGTTCCCCTCGTTCGTGACCAGCTCGCCGGCTGCGTTCGGCAGGAAGTGACCGGCGCGGGTCAACGCCTCTCCGTCCGGGGTCTCGACGAGGAAGAAGCCGTCGCCTTCGATCGCCATGTCGAAGGTGCCGCCAGTCCTTTCGACACCGCCCTGAAGGTTCGAGGTGTGGCGGACGTTTCCCTTCGCCATGGACAGGGAAGGGGCGTCATCGATAGCCCTGATATGCTCGGCGAAGATCACGCCTTCCTTGCGGTAGCCTTGCGTCGATGCGTTTGCGATATTGTTCGCGATCGTCTGCATCTCATGTCGCAGACCGGAAAGTCGGGTGAGGACGGTGTAGCCGGCGTTATCCATGGATCAGCCCCCCGAGATCAGCGGCACGATGGTCGCGTCGAAGTAGGTGGTAAGGGTGCGCGTCATGAATCCCATCGTCGCCCAGAACACGAGGCCGATGGCGACCAGCTTGGGCACGAAGGTCAGCGTCATTTCCTGCACCGAGGTCAGGGCCTGAAACAGACCGATCACAAGACCGGCGATCAACGCCACCGTCAGGATCGGCGCAGAGATCGTGACAGCGATCCACAATCCCTGCCGCAGCGTGTCGTAGTAGACGCCTTCATTCAGCATCAGACGGGCATCCGCAGGATTTCCTGATACGCCTCGACCACTTTGTTGCGCACAGTCACGGCGGTATCGACGGCGAATTTCGCTTCTCCCAGTGCCTGCACCAGCGCGTGCGGATCGGCGGCACCGGTCATAGCGGCGCGGGCTGTATCGTCGCCCTTTTGCAGCGTTTCGGCAAAGCTCTGAACAGCTTCCGTCGCGGCGGCAACGGCCGGATCGGGTGTCGTGGCCGGGCGAGCGGCGGCATAGCGCTGGGCGGCGAAGGCGGCGGCGATGTCCATTCTGGACCTCCTGTTCTGTCGTTTGGATTAGCGGCGCAGCAGCTCTAGAAGCCCCTGCGCCATCTGGCGGGATTGATCGAAGATCTTGAGGTTGGCCTCGTACGAGCGCTGCGCTTCACGGGCGTCGGCGACCTCTATGATGAGATCGACGGTCGAGCCGTCGTAGAAACCAGTGTCGTCGGCCATCGGGTGGCCGGGGTCGTAGACACGCGGCAATTCGCGACGGTCAAGTTGAACGCGGTCGGCTTGGACTGTTCCGTCGGCCATGTCGCGAAATGCGATCGTCTTGCGCCGATAGCCGGGGGTGTCGGCGTTTGCGATGTTTTCCGAGACGTGGCGTAGACGTTCGGACTGCACCTGCATCCCACTGGCGGAGGCCGCCATGCTGCCAAGTACATCGCTCATGGCTCTCCCTTACCTGTTCCGTCCGAGCGCGCTGCTCAGGATGTCGCGGGCGCTGGAATAGATCGAGAGGGCCATGTCGTGGCTTTGGCGCGCCTGCGCGGCGTGCATCATCTCCGTCTCCAGCGAGACGGTGTTGCCGTTAGGGGAGGCTTCCCCGTCTCGTAAGATCATCCGATGTTCAGTTGCACCGGGATGCGCGCCGATGTGGCCGGGTCGCGTGGCTTGCATCCGAACGGCGGGGTCCAGCTCTTGCGCGAAGTCGTTGATGTCGGTGGCGCGGTAGCCCGGCGTATCCGCATTGGCGACGTTGCGGGCGATATGCGACTGGCGCACGGCGGCGTGGGCCGCCATCCGATGCGCGATCTCTTTTATCCCCATATCTGCCATTTTCGACGTCTCCTTCGTCTGGGTTCAACGAAGGCTTAACGGTGATTCGTTTAGAAAGGGTTGAACTGAAGAAAATTGGACTCGGAAATGACACCAGCCGGTTACGATAATATTCGCGCTGCCCTGAACGGAGTAACGATCGAGCGTCCGTTGGGTCAGGTGTGCGGCATACTGGAAGGGACGATCGAAGTGTCGGGCCTGAACCGTCTCGTAGCGATCGGGGATCGTGTCCGGATCGGCGCGACTGGTCGAGAACTCATGGGCGAAATCGTAGGTGCCGAAGGCACCAAGATGCGCGTGCTGCCCGACGGTTCCGCAGGGGGCCTGCGCATCGGCGACGATGTGGCGGTTATGGGTGTAACGACCGTATCCCCCGATGACAGTTGGATCGGGCGTATCGTCGATCCTGCGGGTCGTCCTTTGGATGGGCGACCTTTGCTGCCCGGTCCGACCAATCGCAGTCTGGCCGCGCGCGCGCCTGCTGCTGCAGACCGGCGTACCATGGGCGCGCGAATCGAAACCGGGCTGCGCGCGTTCAACACGCTTCTACCCATCGTGCGCGGCCAACGGATCGGGCTTTTCGCCGGCTCGGGTGTTGGCAAGTCCAGCCTTTTGGCCGCCCTTGCACGCAGGTTGGACGCTGATGTGGTCGTCTTCGCGATGATCGGCGAACGAAGTCGTGAGATCCGCGATGCGGTCGAACGCGGGCTGGGGCCGGACGGCATGGCGCGCACCGTCATCATTGCGGCAACGGCAGATGCCCCCGCGACCGAGCGTGCGCGATGTTTACCTGCGGCGTTGTCTGTTGCGGAGCATCACCGCGATGCCGGCAAGCACGTGCTTCTCTTGGCCGACTCGATCACCCGCCATGCCGAGGCTCATCGGCAGGTAGCCGGGGCGCGGGGCGAGACACCTGTTTTTGGCGGCTACCCGGCTTCGATGCCCACAGATATAGCGGCACTGTGCGAACGGGCGGGACCGGGCGCCGAAGGGCAGGGCGATATTACGGCCGTCTTCACGGTTCTGGTGGCTGGGGGCGATCATGACGGACCGGTGGCCGATACCCTGCGCGGGATCCTTGATGGCCACATCGTTTTGGACCGCAGAATTGCCGAGCGTGGTCGCTTCCCGGCGGTGGACTTGTCGCGGTCCGTTTCACGATCTTTGCCAGAGGCTGCCAGTGACCACGAGAACACCCTGATTGCAGAAACGCGCCGCCTGATCGGAGCGTATGAACGGTCCGAGATGATGATTAAGGCCGGACTATATGCCGCTGGCAGTGATCGGACGCTTGATGCCGCAATAGAGTCCTGGGCGCGCATCGATACGTTCCTGAGCCAAAGCGAGGCCGGAACGATGCAGGACAGTTTCGTGGCCTTGGCACGCTGCCTGTCGCGTCGCGGTCAGGGGGGCGGAGAATGAAATAAATCGGTGAGGACACTGAGCAATCATTGGCGGATCGCCATCAGGCTTTGTGGAAGCGTATGGTCTCTGCACTTGCCTTGACGGGCGGCTCTAACAGGGTCGATTTCAGCCCGCCTGCAGCACGGTCAGCGCGATGCTGGCACCCGTTGTCCGTGAGACGTTGAAACCCTGAAGCTGACTGAGGGCCAAGAAGCGTGTTCGCAATTGGTCTTTGATGTCCGTCTTGTTCAGCTCTGCCAGTTCCGACGTGCCAAAGGCCGCTTCGGCGCGCGATTTGAACTCTGAGAGCTGGCGATCAATGTCCAGAGTCCCGAAACTTTCGGGCAGGTTCAGCGCCACTTCGAAGACTTTGCGCAAGGGGGGCGTTGCCATCACGGTGAACCACTTGGCATCGTTGCCCTGAGGACTTTTGGCAATGTCACCAAGGTCGCGACTTAGCCCTAGGGCGAGGCGCATATCTGTGTCGACCTCGCCCGCTGCGATCTCGAACTGGCGGTCGCGGTAGAGACCTGTGATCCGTTCGGCGAAGCCCGTATCTTGCGTGCGCGGGCCTCCGATATCCCCGAAACCGAAAGCACGGGACATGGCAAGGTAACGCTTGTCCGTGAAGCGGTTTACGAGAGAGCTTGGATCGCGGGAATTCGCGCCGAGTACTTGCTCGATCAAGTAGCGACTATCGACATCGCTATCGAGACCGAAGGCCCCCAAAGCGACTTCGCGCAGTGTGCGATCCGCGACTAGCTCCTCCGGAGAGCCGATTTGTGCGATCCGCTCTGCGAAATGATCGAGGCGCCGCTGGACCTGTGGCTGTGCCTCGAACGCGGCCTGCTGGGCAGGGCGCGTGCGTAGCAAGAACTGGTATCCACCAACGCCGGAGAACGGTATCGCAGGAACAAATGTCATACCGGTGACCGGCTGAGCAGCTCAGTTTCCACGTGCAGCAAGCTGCGCAGGGCCTTCAGGGTTTGGTAGGCTTGGCCATCGCTGGCGGCCCGCCGGGCGAGCGAGAGAGCCTCATGTTGTTGGGGTTCGGTAAAGATCTGCGAGATGGCATTGATGCCTGAGACAAGATCTGGAGCAACATCCTCGATGCGTCGGTCGCCCGACAGCACGAGCTGAGCCAGATAACAAAGGCGGCGCACCGGCGTCGTTGCCTCATTCGGATGAATGGCGTCGCGCAGCCGCAAGATGTGGGCCCCCGGCGTCAGGATGTTCAGGCGACCACGCCGCTGACCGTTCTCGATCACCGCGCCGTTGATCAGCAGCCGTTCCGACGGTGCAAGTTTGAGGACCAGACCACTCATGCGGCACGCGCCGATGTCTGACGAAGTCCCGACATGATCGTCGTGTTGACGTCTATTAACGCCTCTGTGCCGATTTCGCCGCGCAGAACACGCGAACTGTGATGAGTCACGAATTCGGACAGGTAGAAGATTCTCGCACGCAATTCTTTGGGGAGGCCATTTTGAGGATCTGCGACTTCGGTGGCGAGAATTGTCCAGAGCGCGCGATTGTCCGCAATGGCATGCGCCTTTTCGGAGGCGGATTCGGCTTTGCGGAGCGCGGTGGTGGCCTTGGCGAAAACATCGTACTCGATGGAACGAGGTGTCCGGATGGAACTGTTGGTCGCAGCGTATCCTGCATGGGCCATAAGAGATGCGTTCACGGCGTGTCCTTTTTTAGACGTGTGCGGTTACACCGCTGACAGTAAAATCAAACTGGCCGGGGAGTGCGAAGCTCCCCGGCCAGTCACGATCAGCGGAACAGGGACAGTAGCTGCTGCGGTGCCTGATTGGCGATGGACAGCGCCTGGGTTCCCAGCTGCTGCTGCACCTGAAGCGCCTGCAGGCGGGCCGACGCCTCTTCCATGTTGGCGTCCACCAACGAGCCAATGCCGGACTTGATCGAGTCGGTCAGCTTGCCGACAAATTCGCCCTGATCGGAGATCCGTTTGCCCGATGCGCCCAGGGCAGCCGCACCATCAACAGCCGTCTGGATCAACGTTTCCATCGCGGTGATCGACGTTTCGGCCGCAGCCGCAGAACTGACATCTATGGTGGTCAGGTCGAGGTTCGCCTCGAAGTCGACCGATGCGACGTCGATATTGGATGCCGTGACTGTACCCCCCGCATCGCGGTCAATCGACGACAGGACCGAAATGCCAGCGTTACCCGCAGTGTTCAGCAGGTTCGCGCCGTTGAATTGCGACGCGCCGATCACCGAGGTGATCTGTGCCTTCAGTTCGTTCACATCGGCGGTCAGCTTGACATTGTCGACGTTCTCACCGGTTGCGGCGACGACCTTTTCCTTCATCTCGTTCAAGAGATTGGTGACTTGTTCCGCTCCGGCACTGGCAACCGAGACGGTCGATTCGCCCAGCGACAGGCTTTTCGAGATTGCCGTGAAGCCGCTGACATCAGATTCCATCACCTTGGAGATGGCCCAGATGGCCGAGTTGTCTTTGGCTTGACCGACTTCTTTGCCGGTGGAAATCTGGCTTTGAACTTCGCCAAGGTTCTTGTTGATACCTTTTAGCGTTTGAAGGGCCACCATCGCGGAGTTGTTGGTCAGAATGCTGGACATGTGTGTTTCCTTATTTTCCGAGCGCGCCTTATGCGTCGCGGATATGCCCTGATCGGGCGGTCGTTTGGCCATTCTGACCTGCAGCCCCGGTGTGGCGGGGCGTTCTGCGTTCGCTTCCGAACACGGGTGACCATGGGGGGAAATGTCTAACAAGTGATGACCGGGGCTGGGAAAACTCGGTCAATTCGGGGGCAAATCGCTCAAGTTTTAGGTGATTGCGCCCAGACGTATGATCTGACCGCCAGCCGCGTCTGCGTCCTCGCCGTCGTGCGTGACCAGCACGACGGGCAAACCGCGTGCGGTCGCCGTCTGGAATACCATCTGCCGGGTTTGCTCTCGGCGATCTGCGTCGAGCCGAGAGAACGGCTCGTCCAGCAAAAGCGCTTCCGGTCCCGCAAGGATCGTCCGCATAAGCGCGATCCGGGCGCGTTGACCACCGGAGAGAGTCGCCGGGTCACGCGGCCCGAAATCGGCAAGGCCGACTTCATCGAGTGCCTGCTCTACAAACTCTTGGCGCTGCGCCTTGGGGCCGGGGGGCAGTCCGAACGCCAGATTGCCGGCGACGGACAGGTGCGGGAACAGAAGGTCGTCCTGGAACAGGATGCCGATGCGTCGTCGATGAGTGGGCAGGTCTGTCACGTCGCGCCCGTTCAACACGATCCGGCCCTGCGCCGCGAATGTGCGATCCAACGTCCCGGTCAGGAAGGCCAGAAGCGTGGACTTGCCGCTGCCGGATGGACCCATGACGGTCAGCACCTTACCTTTCGCGACCTGTGCATCGATGGCGAACAGCGCCGTGCCGTTCAATGATATGGATACGTTCGAGAGGTTCAGACCGTCAGACATGAAGCCCTCGTCGATTGCGGAACAGGACAGCGGGAAGCACAAGCGCCAGCGCGAAAGGCAGAAGCGCGGCGCCGGTCTGTGCAAGGGCGAAGGCCCCGATGGCGCGGCGGTCGCCGCCGGATGACAGGGCGACGGCCTCGGTCGTCAGGGTCGCGACGCGCCCCCCGCCGATCAGAAGGGTCGGAAGGTATTGCCCAACGCTGACGGCGATACCGATGGCCATTGCGGTCAGGACGGGACGCAGGAGCATCGGAAGACGAATGCGCCAAAGGATGTTGGTGTGGGTCGCCCCAAGCGCGGCGGCGACGGTGGCCTGCCTTGTATCCCACGCGCGCCATGGGTCGCCCAGCGACAGGAACACGTAGGGTAGAACGAAGACCAGATGCGCTGCGATCACGGGCGCGCGGCCCGTGTCGGCTCCGACCGATAGCAGAAGTGTCTGTAGTCCCGGAAGGAAGGCGATTTGTGGTACGAGCAGGGGCAAATATAGCGCCCACGTCGCACGCCGTGTCATGCGACCGCCGTGTCGGTGTTCGGCCTCCAAGCAACCGATGGTCAGGATCAAGGCCAGTGCGGTCGCGATTCCCGCCACGAGGAAGGTGTCGGTGGCGGTGTCCGCAAGGGCGTCCGCATGGCGCATCCACGTACGCGCGGTCAGCCCGGCGGGCAATGGGTCCGGGTAGGCCCATTGCGCGGCCACAGACCAGAGGGCTAGCAGTGCGAGGCCCAGCAAGGTCGTTATCGCCGTGACCGCCGCCAGCGGCAGACCAACGGCGCGGATCACGGCGTCACGGGCGTGGCGGTGTCCCGAGCGGGCCCAGATGCAGCCCAAGCGTGCGACGGCCCATTCGCCCGTGCGCCACAGCGCCAGAACAGCCAGAACCAAAGCCAGTTGCCAAAGTGCTCCGGCGGCTGCTGTCATCCGGTTTTGAAGGTCAGGCGCGCCCATCCATTCGACGATCTGCACAGACAGGGTCGGCGGAGTTGTTGGCCCCAGTATGAGCGCCACGTCCACGACCGACATGGAAAAGGCGAGGACGACGTAGATGGGCAGGCGGATCTGGGCGTAGATCGCCGGGAAGACGCTCTTTAGCCATCCAGCGATGCGCCCGTAGCCAAGGCTGCGCGCCACGGCGAGCGTGCGGGCGGCCTGCACTTGCGGCAGCGCGGCGAGGGTCATCAGCAAGAGAAACGGCACCTCTTTCGCGACCAGCCCGGCGGTCAGCGAAAGGCCCCATGGGTCGCCCACGACCAGCACGTCGGGGGGGCGGTCAAAGCCCGCGACTGGCGCGGCAAGGCGCATGATCCAGCCTGATGGCGCGATCAGGAACGCCAAGCCGAAGGCGGCGGCGGCATGGGGGACGGACAGTAGCGGCGACAGCGCGCGTTCCAGCCATTTGAAGGGCCGGGTGCCGGACCAACCGGCGACGATCAGTGTGACGATGGCGAGCGACAGCATCGTCGCCAGAAGGCCAGAGGTGATCGACAGCCGAGAGGCGTCCGCCAAACCGCGCCATGCGAACAGGGCTTGGAACGCGACAAGCGACGGACCGTGAAAGCCCGCCGCCGGAAGATGGCCGAAAGCGGGAAGCAGCGCGCCGTATAGCCCGGCGATGACCGGTCCCAGCATCGCCAACAACGTCAGCGCGGGCACGAATCGCAACATGCCCGCGCGGCCCCGTTATTCGCTGCCGTAGCGGTCGATCCACTCGGCCTCGACGGCAGTGGACCAGCTGGCGTGCGGCTCGGGCAGGGCCTCACCCAGATCTGCCGGGCCAAGCGTTGCGATGCCAAGGTCCAGATCGGCGAAGGCCTGCGCCTGTTCTTCGGTCAGCGCGGCGGTGTCCAGAACCGTGCCATAGCCCAGAACGTCAGGGTCCTGCGCACGCAATTGCGCTTCGGGAGACAGCAGCATGTTGGCGACCACCATCGCTCCGGCCTTCGCGCCCGAATTGTAGGGAATGGCAACGAAGCTGGCGTTGCCGATGGTGCCGCCGTCCGGGACGAAGGTGCGCACCGTGTCGGGCAGCTGGAAGTTTGCGATGGCGGTCGACGCCTCCGATGGCGAAAGAGACGGCGCGATGTCGATCTCGTCATCCGTGATCAGTTGGAACTGTGCCGGGCCAGAGGCCGGGTAGCTTTCGCCCTGGCGCCATAGGTTCGGCTTCAGCGCGTCCAGGTAGTCCCATAAGGGTTGGGTGATCGCATCGAAATCTTGCCCATCCACAGGGCTTTGAAGCACGCCTGGGTCTTCAACCAACGTTACAAGCGCCTGTTTCAGAAATGTCGTCCCCAAGAAGTCGGGCGGCTGGGGATAGGTGAAGCGGCCCGGATTGGCGGCCGTCCAGTCAGCAAGCGCTTGCATCGAAGACTGCGGCTGTGCGTCTTCGCTGTCGTACATGAAGACGAACTGGGCTTTGGCCCAAGGGCTTTCCATACCATCGACCGCAGTGCCGAAGTCGTTGGTGATGACCCCTTCCTCGGCGACCAGATCGTAGTTCGGAAGCTGGGTCGCCCACGGTCCGAACAGCAGATCGGCCTCTTTCATATTCGCGAAATTGGCGCCGTTGATCCATATCAGGTCCACGGCACTGTCATCGTCGTTGCCCGCCTGCCGCTCGCTGAGAACGCGGGTCACGGCGTCGGCGGTATCAGTCAGCTTGACGTGTTCCAGCGTGACGCCGTGTGCGTCCAGCACCTGCTCGCCGATCCAAGCGATGAAATCATTCGTCGCGGTCGATCCGCCCCATGCATGCCAATAAACGGTCTGCCCTTCGGCCTCTTGCGTGACGGCAGACCATTCAGCGGGATCGGGATTGGCAAGCGCCGTTGAGGGCAAAAAGGCGGCTGCGAGGAGAAGACGGTGCATGGCAATCCTGTTCGTTGTGACGGCGTTCATTTGGGAAACACGCGGCGGGCGGCGAAAAGTCTCAAGCTGGCTGTGGCAAAGCACAACGCTCCGAAGATGTAGGCGAGAGGTGCGAAGAAAACAGGCAAGAGGCAGATCAGGACGAAGAAGCCGATCGTTTCGGTGCCTTCAAGCAGGCCGTTGGAATAATACAAGGATTTCTGGCCCTGCGCGTCCGTCCGCATCTCATGCTTTTCCGCCAGCAGCGCGAAGCCGAGAAAGCTGGCGCCATTGAAGTAGAAGCTGGTCAGAAGGAATGCAGCGGCCAGCCCATTCGCGGCCGGATCGAGCGCTGCGAAACCAAGCGGCACCGCGCCGTAGAACAAAAAATCAGCGGTGATATCGAGGTATCCGCCGTAATCAGTCTTGCGAGAGGCCCGTGCGACCGCGCCATCCAAGCCGTCCGCAATGCGCGACAGAAGAATCAGGATCAGCCCCGTCAATATCGCGCCCATCGCGATCGTCCCTGCGGCAGCCAGGCCAATCGCCAAACCCGTCAGGGTGACTGCATCTGCGGTGACGCCGCGCGCCGCCAAGTGCCGCCCAAGGCGGTTCAGCGGCGGGTCAATCAGTTTGCGGGCGGCGGCGTCGAGCACGGTTGGTCCTTGATCAAGGCGTGCTGGATCGTGGCTGAAAGACGTATGCCGTGCAATCTGACTTGTCGGAGTTGTGAGCGACCGCAACACGCCACGCCGCAGGACGATTTGCGATCAGGCCCGACGCTCTAATCCAACTCGGTCGACCGGAATTTCCGTCCGGCTTCCGTCCGCGGAATAGGTACGTGTCGCAACACCCGACAGGATCGCGCGCACCCGCTCTCGTGCAGAGTCCAGCCCGTCTTGCGCAGCCTTCAGAAGCGCACCGTTCCGCTCGGCCTTTTTGCGCATGGCGTCAAGCGTGCTGCGTTCCGGCGCCGCAGAGATCGCAATACGCTCTGCCAGTTCTGCCTTGCGACTCGCAAGGCCCAGCGCACCGTGAAGATCTCCACTCATAAGGCATGCACGCTCGCGATCCAGAAGGACGCACAGGGCGGTCAGATCGCGGCTCATGGTGCAACCGACATGGATCGGACGAGGTGTTCGGCCAGGCCGATACCGCCGCCTTCGACCATCATCCGCGCCTGTTCCTGTCGCATGAGCGATGCAAACTGATCCTCACCCGCGCCACCTGCGAATGCGCCTTCCATCGCACCCAGACCAGCGCTTTTCATCATCTCGGACAGGAACGCCGCTTCAAGGTTCTCGGCTGCGGCGCGAATGGCGGTCTGCCGGGGCTGCGGCGGGGGCGTCGATGTTATCTCCATCGGGAACTCCTTTTTCTCTGATGTGACAGTTATCGGTGCTGCCGGTAAAGAAATGGTAAGTTTTGTAGGGAATAGTCGCGACATCACAAAAGGATTCGCGATGCCGACCCTTGGTTCCATTCTCGCGCACACCCAGCCGGACTATCGAACCGGGGTGCCTAAACCCGCGCCCACCGGCCTTGGGGTCTTCGGTCGTGTTCTGGATGATCTTACCGCCTCCGTTGGGCCGGACAGCGTCGAGAAAGTGAAGACGCGTGCCGCGGATGAGGTCTACTTCACAAGCGAAGATACGGACGAAGCTTCTACGGACGCAACGGATGCAAGCCGTCACGAGACAGCTTTAGAGGTCGTGGATATGGATGCGGACGAAAGCCTGCCAAGGGTACAGAGTGCGGAGCCCGCGCAGCCTGACCTCATCGAGACGTTAGCGCCGTTAATAGCACCGGCTCTGTCGACTTACGCGGGACAAGCGACGCGCACTGTAGCACCTGAAACAGGCGGGGCTGCCGGGGTAGAGGCAACCCAGGCGGGCCGCTGCGAATATCCCGATCCGTCGGCGACCGTTGTTCAGGTGCGGCTGGCGAATCCGGCGGCGATTGCACCGACCGAACATGTGAATGCTGCCGCGACGGATCCGGCCAGCACTGTATGGCCCGATAACGGGTTCAGAGTGCTCCAAGCACCAATTGAAAGAATGCACGTTGGAACACCTATGAGGTTGCCCGATGGGCCGCCCAGCGCCGAAACTCAATCTAAGAGCAAGGTGGTCGAATCGTTAGCCGAGTTGCCTTCAAAGAGCGTTCCGGCACCTGCGGGTAAATTTGACACGGAGGTGTCAGCGCCTCTTGGTTCGATCGGTGAGCCGTTCAAGCTGACACCCGCCGAATGGCGGACATTTGTCCAACAGCCACTTTCGGTTCGGAAATCGACGCACTTGGACGAGATCACACTCCAACGCCTGAGCGGTGACCCCAAGCCTATCTTATCCGCCCCAACCTTGCCGGTCTCACAACTGAGCGGGAGCGTCCCCGCCGTTGTTACGTCGCCGCCCATATCCGAAGCGCAGACTTTCGTGACGGCCAGCAATCCTTTGCCAAACCTTGGCTTTGCGACACAGACCAGCACTCTTGGCCTCGTCGCAGCTTCTAGCGATTCGCAGCCGGACATGCAGGACGGTCCATCGGTCAGGGTGTCAGGACGTCTTAAGGGATCGGACGGCCTGATCGACACCTTCTCCAGGCTGATTATGCCGAATGTCGGGCCGTCCGCCTCTGCGGCAGAGGCTCCGACTCGGGTTTTACGGGACAAAAGCGCTGGCGATCGACTAGCCGCGATGCCGACACCAATCGAAGCCAGGGCCAGCACCACTCGGACAGTATTGACAGCGACTGAGCAGATGCCTGCGCCCGCCGTCTCAAGTGCCGTGTCTTTGGCAAGCGCAGAGGTCATTGAGTCGATGTCCGGTTTGGCTTCAACAGACGAAGTGATGACGGATCGGTTGCCGATGGAAGCCACGGTCGCTTCATTGAACAGGTCCGTGTTGATCGCACCGACGTCTTCCACAAGTTCTTTGACACAACCCGCCGTGCAATCGGTCGCGGAAGCTGCCGTACAACTCAAGAATGGCCAGACCGAAATCGCGCTTTCTCCGGAAGAACTGGGGCGTGTCTCTATCCGCATGACGCAAACCGATGGCGGGTTGGTCGTTCTACTGACGGTCGAGCGTGATGATACTCAGGCGCTACTACGTAGGCATGCGTCTGATCTAGCTGACTCACTGCGCGCTGCGGGGCTGGGGGAGGCGCAGATTGATTTCGCCGATCGGGATGATCGCAAGGGCGAGCCTACTATGCGGCCAAGCGAAACAAGCGCCGATTTCGACCCTGCCGAACAGGACTCGACGACATCGCCCCAAAGCCGACCGGCCTCACCCGGCGGCATTGCCGACCGCATCGACATTCGGATGTAAGGAAAACCGATGGATATTTCTTCGCTGGCCGCTACCCAAAACGCGGCTCCCACGGTCTCTGCCAGTCAGCCCGCGATCTCGTCTGACTTTCAGACCTTCCTGACGTTGTTAACGGCGCAGATCAGCAACCAGGATCCGCTCGATCCGATGAAGGCCGAAGAGTTTTCGGTGCAGCTTGCGACGTTTTCGGGCGTCGAACAGCAGGTGCAGACCAATGATCTGCTGAAGGCGCTCCTGAACGGCTCGGCCGGAGAGGACTTTACCGCAATGACCGGCTGGATCGGACGCGAGGTGCGTGCCGTCATGCCGATGAGTTATGATGGTGCGCCGATCTCGCTTGATCCCGGTCGTTCCGTGGCGGGCGATACGCATTACATCGTTGCCCGCGATGCCGCCGGCATAGAAATCATGCGACAGCAAGCCAGCGCTGCCGGAACTCCGATCGAGTGGGATGGTATCGGGCCCGATGGCGTCGCAGTTCCGCATGGCACCTACACCTTCACATTGGAAAGCTACGCGGACGATACGCTGGTGGCCGAGTCCGCCGTTGCAGGATACGCGCGCGTGACGGAAATACGATTTGGGTCTTCTGGCCCAGTGTTGGCGCTTGAAGGTGGTGTCGAGATCGCTTCTTCCAGCGTTTCCGCGGTCAGGGAAGCTTCGTAAAGTCAGTGGTAACGGGCGGGTGATCGGCTTGCCGTGTCGGAGGTTCGATTTGGTCAGGCCCATGTGAACGATCAGAACGTCACAGGCCCACCGCAACGACCGCGACCGCAGAGGCCGCTGCCGCACCAAGAACGGCGGCCAGCGCAAGGCCTTTCCAGTCGCGCTTTGGCTCTGGGTTCGATGGAGTCCCCTGCCGGATCAAGGCCGCCTCCGCCAGTTGCGGCAAGCGAGGGCCAAACCGCGCCAGCACCCTTGCGGTTTGCGCCAGATCCCGAGCGAAGGCCTTCGGTCCAAGATTGTCGCGGATATAATCTTCGACGATGGGGCGCGAGACTTCCCAGATGTTGATCTGCGGATACAGCGATCGCGACACGCCTTCGACGACCACCATCGTGCGCTGCAGAAGGATCAGTTCAGTGCGCGTTTCCATGCCGAAGCGTTCCGTCACTTCGAACAGGTAGCTCAGCAAGCGCCCCATCGAGATCCGCGTGGCGTCCATGCCGAAGATTGGCTCACCAACGGCGCGCAGGGCGCGGGCGAACTCATCAACATCGCGGTCCGGCGGAACGTAACCAGCCTCGAAATGGACCTCGGCGACGCGGCGGTAGTCCTTGCGGATGAAGCCGAACAGGATTTCCGCGTAGACGCGCCGGGTATAGGCATCCAGCCGCCCCATGATCCCGAAATCCAGCGCGATGATATCGCCATTGCGGGCGATCTTCAGGTTTCCCTGGTGCATGTCAGCGTGGAAGAACCCGTCCCGCAACGCGTGGCTTAAGAACAGCCGCAGCACGCGTTCGCCCAGTGCTTTGCGGTCGTGGCCTGCGGCGATGATGCCTTCGATGTCGTTCGCGCCCAAACCATCGGCCCAGTCCAGCGTCATCACACGGCGGGACGACAGGAACCAATGAACTTGCGGCAGGCGGAAACCCTCGTCCGCTTCGGTGTTCGCGGCGAATTCGGCGGCGGCAGAGGTTTCAAGCCGCAGGTCCAGCTCACCTTGAACGACGCCGTCGAAGTGGCGGATCACGTCCATCGGCTTCAGGCGACGCGCTGATGGGGCCAGCAGGTCGACGATCCGGGCGGCGAAATAGAAGGCATCCACATCACGCCGGAACGCACGTTCGATGCCGGGACGCAGGACCTTGATCGCAACATCTTGGCCCGTCTCGCGCAGGGTCGCGTGGTGGACCTGCGCGATCGACGCGGCGGCGATGGGTTCGGAAAAGTCCGCGAAGATCGTATCGGGATCGACTTCGAGTTCAGAGGCGATAGTGGCCAGCGCGACGTCGCGCGGGAAGGGTGGCAGGCGGTCCTGCAACATGCGCAACTGCAACGCCACCTCGTCGCCGACGACATCGGGGCGGGTAGACAGGACCTGCCCGAACTTGATGTAGGCGGGGCCCAGCGCAGTGATCGCGCGGGTCGCGGGCGGCAGGTTCGGATCGCCCTTGTAGCCCAGCCATTTGAACGGCCAGCCAAGGGTGCGCGCGGCGAGTCGTAAGGAACGCGGCGCGCC
Source organism: Palleronia sp. THAF1 (assembly GCF_009363795.1). Classification (NCBI taxonomy): domain Bacteria; kingdom Pseudomonadati; phylum Pseudomonadota; class Alphaproteobacteria; order Rhodobacterales; family Roseobacteraceae; genus Palleronia; species Palleronia sp. THAF1. The sequence goes on from NZ_CP045420.1 coordinate 3,245,973, forward strand.
GAACGCGTCCAGCAGGACCGTCATCGCTCCGGTCCGCTCCAGCGTGGCGCCGGTGCGGATCAGCCGCCAGATGTTGTGGGGGCCACGCACGCGGCTACAGCTTCCAGCCGGAATGCAGGGCGGCGATGCCCAGCGACAGGTTGCGGTACTTCACCTGCTCGAAGCCCGCCTGCTGGATCATGTCGGCGAAGGTGTCCTGATCCGGAAAGCGGCGGATCGATTCCACGAGATACTGGTAACTGTCGCGATCGTTCGCGATCATCTGCCCCATGCGCGGGATGACGTTGAACGAATAGGCGTCATAGGCGCGTTGCAGCATGTCGTTGGGGATCTGGCTGAACTCCAGCACCATCAGGCGGCCGCCGGGTTTGAGGACGCGGAACGCTTCCGACAGCGCATCTCGGATCCGGGTCACGTTCCGGATACCGAATGAGATCGTGTAAACATCGAACTGCGCGTCATCGAACGGCAGCGCCATCGCATCGCCGACGACCCAATCGAGACGGGCGGCCATGCTCTCGGCCTCGGCGCGTTGGCGCCCTTCGATCAGCATCGGCTCTGTCAGGTCCAGCACCGTGGCGCTGGTGCCCTTCGCGCGCTTGAGGAAACGGAAGGCGATATCACCGGTGCCACCCGCCACGTCGAGCAGGCGTTGACCGGCGCGCGGGGCGAGCCAATCCATCATCCCGTCCTTCCACAGACGGTGGATGCCCATGCTCATCACATCGTTCATTACGTCATAACGCGACGCAACGGAACTGAAGACGCCGTGAACGCGGCCCGCCTTCTCATCCTCGGGAACGGTCTGGTAGCCGAAGTGGGTCGTCTTTGCGTCGTCTTGGGGCATGAGCTCTTGCGGTCCTTGGCGGGTCGGCTTTCTTATAAGTGGCTGCGCGGGGCTTACAATGCGACCCTATTCCGCGATGGAGGCCCGATGCCCGAATTGCCAGAGGTGGAAACCGTGCGGCGCGGACTTGTTCCCGCGATGGAAGGTCGCGTGATCGAGCGTGCAGAGGTGCGCCGACCCGATCTACGCTGGCCGTTCCCGGACTGCATGGCCGAACGGCTGGGCGGCGCGCGGATCGATGCGCTGGGACGGCGGTCGAAATATCTGCTGCTGCATCTGGATACCGACGAGACGCTGATCGTGCATCTGGGCATGTCGGGCCGGATGCAGGTGGATGAAGCGCCGACCGCCGGATTCGTGCAAGACACCGGCGGCGCGGCGAAGCATGACCACGTGGTTTTTCACATGGCAGGCGGCGCGCGTGTGACGTTCAACGACCCGCGGCGATTCGGGGCCATGGATCTGGCGGCGACGGACCGGCTGGACGACCATTGGCTGCTGGCGAAGATCGGGCCAGAGCCTTTGGGCAACAGCTTCGACGAACGCCACTTGATCGAGGCCTTCGCGGGCCGCAACACGCCGGTGAAATCGGCTTTGTTGGACCAGGGAATCGTCGCCGGTCTGGGCAATATCTATGTGTGCGAAGCGCTACACCGGGCGGGTATCTCTCCTCGGCGCAAGGCGGGGCGGATCGCCGCGCCCCGCGTGGCCGCCCTTGTGCCGGTGATCCGCGAGACGTTGCGCGACGCGATCGAGGCGGGCGGATCGAGCTTGCGTGACTACCGCCAAGCCGATGGTGCGATGGGATATTTTCAGCATACCTTCCGGGTTTATGGACGCGAAGGTGACGCTTGCGTCACCGATGGCTGCGGCGGCACGGTGCGGCGAATCGTCCAGTCGGGACGATCAACTTTCTACTGTGCGCAATGCCAAAGATAGCTTGATCGGCGGCGCGCGGTTGGTAAGGCTCGGTCTCTGACGTAAACTGCAAAGCAGGAATTCCATGGCCTTCAAGACCATCGTCGTCGAGATCGAGGACCACGTTGCGCTGATCCGGCTGAACCGGCCGGACGCGATGAACGCGCTGAATGCGACCCTGATGGGCGAGTTGGCGCAGGCGATCGCCGAAGCAGACGGCAATGAAAAGGTGCGCTGCATCGTTCTGACCGGCTCGGAAAAGGCATTCGCCGCCGGAGCAGATATCAAGGAAATGGCGGATCGCAGCTTCGTCGATGTATTCGGCGCGGACATGTTCGGCCGCGATCCGGGCGTTATCGCACGCTGTCGCAAGCCGATCATCGCTGCCGTGTCCGGCTATGCGCTGGGCGGCGGGTGCGAGCTTGCGATGCTGTGCGACTTTATCATCGCCAGCGACACCGCCAAGTTCGGCCAGCCAGAGATCAATCTGGGCGTTATCGCCGGGATTGGTGGCACCCAGCGACTGACCCGTTACGTGGGCAAGTCGAAGGCAATGGAGATGAACCTTACGGGTCGCTTCATGGACGCAGAAGAGGCCGAGCGCGCGGGACTCGTCAGCCGGGTCGTGCCGTCGAAGAAGCTGATGGAAGAGGCGATGACGGCGGCCCAGAAGATCGCCGAAAAGAGCCAGATCGCGACGATGGCCGCCAAGGAGGCGGTGAACCGGTCGTATGAGACGACGCTGGCCGAAGGCCTGATGTTCGAGCGTCGGCTGTTCCATTCGATGTTCGCGACCGAGGATCAGAACGAGGGCATGAACGCGTTCCTTGAAAAGCGCGAGCCGCAGTTCCGCGACAAGTAGGCCGCGCGCCTTTACAAAGCGGCGCGCCTGGTTCATAGGGCGCGCTGAAATGCGTGCGAGACCCGCCAAGGTCGGATCGTCCGGTACTGAACCCGGACTCTCGGGGTTCCCGCGCGCGCCGCTATTGACGCAACGGACAGAGAGAAGATCACAGCATGGCCAATACCCCCCAGTCCAAGAAGCGCGCTCGCCAGAACGAGCGTCGCTACCAAATCAACAAAGCCCGCCGCTCGCGCATCCGCACCTACCTGCGCCGCGTCGAAGAGGCCATCGAATCGGGCGACCAGTCCGCTGCGAAAGAAGCCCTGCAGGCCGCTCAGCCCGAGCTGATGCGCGGTGTGACCAAGGGTCTGATGCACAAGAACACGGCGTCGCGGAAGATGTCCCGCCTGTCGAATCGCGTGAAGTCGCTGAGCTGATCCGGCTGACTTCCGGTTCCCGACAGCCGCGAAAAAAAACTGTTACAATCGAGAAAAGGGCAGGCTTCGGCGCTGCCCTTTTTGTTTTCAGGGACTTCCGCTGTGCGGCCCGGACACACCTCTGGGATTCGCTCGGTCGGTAATTCTGTCAACAGATTTGTGTACCTTGCGACGGGGTCGCGGGGGTCGCTATGAATAGAGAGCGATTCACGGTCGGGGGGATAGAAGAGCCGAAACGAAGCGAGGCAACGAACGACAAAAGCCTCTTGAAAGACTTCGTAAGGACGCGACGAGCCGGATGAAGATCCGGCGCAGCGGTGCTCTTTTTTGTCCAATATTTTACCAGTTTCGACCTGCCGGGCTGCCACCCGGTCTGTGCGAAGCTTTTGTGTTCTCGGATGCTGGCACCCCTTTGGGGGATGTCGGAGATATGTCCGAACGCCCCGCGTTGTGATCGTTTAGTTTGGCATCCTTGAGGGGGGATGTCGTCGAAGCAGTGCAACGGTGGGATGAC